>JADKFE010000027.1 GCA_016717595.1 Deltaproteobacteria bacterium
TGCGGTCAGCGAGGCGGCAGACGAGATCCTGGGCCGCCCCCAGGCGCATCCCCGAGAGGAACACCTCGGCCTCGTCCGCGCTCAGCGCCGCTTTGGTGCGCCGCCAAAGCTCCATCAGGCTCGCCCGGCGGCCCTCAAACTGTTGGGCCTCGTTGAGGTGTCCGTGCTGGTACGCCGCGCGTAAGGTGGGGAATCGGCGCTCGTGAAAGATGCCGCCCACCTGCATCAGCGCCCCGTCGACGTCTACGATCACGTCACCACACAAGGGCGCCGGGTCGGCGGCGTTCTGCCAGTTCATGAACTGGAGGGGGGCGCCCTGCTGGGCGTCTCGCTCCAGCACCCGCCACAGACCCATGAGGTAGGCATCGGCCTGGGCGTCGGAGAAGCGCATGCCCGTGGCGTAGTTGAGCTGCAGGGCGGGGGCCTTGAGCGCCAGGGCCTGCTCGTACCGGGCGGGCAGCTCATCACAGGCCGCCGGGGGCACGGTGACGTTGAGGAACCAGCGCACGCCGTGGTGGTTCAGGCGCGCGGCGATGGCCTCGGGCTGGGCCTCGGGGCGGTTGGCCGCGGGCAGGTGCGGGCGCCGAAAACGGTTGCCGTGGGCGTCACCGTCTACAGAGAGCTGCACCACCACCGGCGACGCGGCGAGCTCGGTGAGCTGGGCGTCTGTGAGGCCGACGCCGTTTGTGGTGAGCTGCAGCTCCAGCGGCCGCCCCGCCCGCTTGGGGTGGGTCTGGGCGAGGTGCAGGATGGCCTGGAGCGTGTCCCAGCGGCGGGTGGGCTCGCCGCCGAAGAGCTGCACCGAGAGCCGGGGTTTGGGGGAGGTCATCAGCAGGTCCAGGGCCCTCGACGCGGTCTGAATCGACAGATCCCCCGCCGGAACCCCCTCGGTCACACGCTCGGGCGGGTGGTCCTGACCGTAGTGCATCTCGGAGAGGGCCACAAAACAGTAGGAGCAGCGCAGCTCACACGACCGCGTCAACATCATCATCAGGCGGTCGGTGTGCGCGCCGTCGCCGGTCTGGGCGGAGTCTGCGGAGAGGATCTGCCGCAGGCGGCGGTTCACCTGCTCGGCGTTGGGCAGCGGGCCAACGCCCGGGACGCTGAACCTCACGACCGGGCCTCACCACGAACCCAGCGCAAGAACCCCGTCACCACGGCCCCCACCTTCAGGTTGTTCTCGGTGACCTCGGGCTCGTACGACCAGCGCACGAGCTCGGCGTTCGGCGGCGCGTCCATCCAGTAGCGGTCAAACGAGCACAGATCGTCGAGGTGGCCCCGGCGGAACTTGTGTTTGTGCTCGGTCTCGTGCAGAAACGCGTTGCCGCCGTAGATCGTGCCGTCCCAGTCTACGGTGATCTCGTTGTTGAGGCGCATCGGCATCGGCGCGTTCTCGGCGTTCACCAACACCACCGGGTCGCCCTGGGCCTCACGCTCCTTGAGGGCCTGGGCCAAGGCGAAGAGCTCGGCGGCCAGGGTCTTCTGCTGCGCCTGGGTCCACACCTTGCCCAAGGCGAAGTTGATCTGCACCCGACGAAATCCCAATGAGACGATGTGCAGGTAGTTGTGCGCGAGCTTGTGTACCTGATGCGGGTGAACCACCATGATCACGTCATACCGCAGCCCCGAGCTGAGGATCTCCGCCGCGCGCGGGGCGATGCCCATCTGGTAGCTGTCTTCGCCCACACGCCGGGCGGCGCGGAACTTCCGCTGGGTCTCCGGATCGCCATCAAGCGAGAGCTCCAGCTTCACCGGGTACTGCTTGAGCCAGGCGAGCTTCTCGGCGTCCAGAGACCAGCCGTTTGAGCTGAGCACAAAGTCCAGAGTTTTTCCCCGCGACGCCGCCCGGGCCGCGCCCCAGGCGATGCCGTGCTGCACCAGCGGCCACTCCAGGAGCGCCTCTCCGCCAAAGTATTGCAGCGTCAGCGCGTCCCGCTCGCTGGAGAGCAAGAGGTCGATGGCGCGCTCCAACGTCTCCCGCGTCATCACCCGGCCGTCTTGTTTGGGGATGTAGCAGTAGTTACAGCGCAGCTCACACTGCCAGGTGGGGATCACCACCAGTCGGGTGACGCCGCCTTGGGTGTAACGCTGGAAGGCGCGTAACCAGCCCGACGTGGGGCCGAGGAGCTGCTCCCCCACGGCGCGCAGCCGGGCCTCCTCCTCAGCGGCGTCCCGCTGGGGGTTGTGGCCGTGGCCCCGGCGGCGGGCGGCGTCGATGAGCTCAAACACCCGGCGCCGGGCGCGGTCATCGACCAGACGCGCGAGGTACTCCACCTCGGGGTCGCGGCTTGCGGCGAAGCGGGCCAACAACGAGCCCCGCACACGGTCATAGGAGCCGGTGTAGAGGGCCTCGTCGGTGAACACCCCGTCGTCGATGAGGCCCCGCACGGCGGCGTCTTTGGGCTCGTCTTGTTCAACGAAGGGGTAGTCCAGCTCGGGGTGATTCGGCACAGACGCCGCCGCCCGCAGCGCGCTCACGCCCTCTTGGCCTTGGCGCAGGCGCCGCCGGTAGCTGGCGCTGGGGAAGTAGCTCACCAGCCGGGCCACCACGGGGAAACGGATGTGAAAATACAGCGGGTGGCTCACCTTGAGGCGCACGACCTCGTCCAGCACCGCGATGAGCTCGGGCCCCGTCGTCTCGGCGTTGGAGAGGATGAAGTAGGCGTCGTGGTGAATTTGGCGGCGGCTCAGCTCGGCGACGATGGCCCGAAGGTGGGCCCGGGTGTACCCTTTGCCCAGCCGCGCCAGCTCCACATCGGAGAAGCTCTCGACGCCGATCTGCAGGTAGCTCGACCACGCCCGGGAGCGGTGATCGGCCACAAAGTCTCGGGCGGGCAAGGCCGCGCCGTGGTCGTCAAAACAGTCCGGCGACATGGCGTCGAGGAGCTCGTGGTCGGGCTCGGCGAGGAGCTTTCCGCCCTCACGCCGACACAGATCCGCGATGGAGACCTGGCACGACGACAGCCGAAAGGGCGTCTCCCGCAGGCCCCGAAAGAAGGCCAAGGCCCGGTCGCGGTCGCAGGCGAAGTCGTCGTCGCTGATGTGAACGCGGTAGCCGTTGCGCGGCACAAGGGTGTTCCGCCCGCGCTCATCCCTGGGGCCCTCGCCCCAGAGCTGGGCGTAGTGGCGGTCATAGCTGCCGAGGAGATCAAACACGCTGCCCGCCGAGCGCGCCTGATAGCTCTCTCGGCCGATGATCGAGCAGAACGTGCAGCGGTGCAGGCAGCCCCGGGACGTGGAGAGCTCCACCCCGGCGGCGATGTGGTGGGGCCGCAGGTAGCTCAGATCCAACGACACACGGTCGAGATCGGTGACGGTGACCACCTTGGCGCTGTTGCACGAGAGCAGGCGGCCCCCGGCGCGGTCGAGCACGATGAGGCCATCCAGGGCCAGAAGCGCGGTGACCTGGCCTTCAGTGAGCGGGGTGTCGATGTCCCCTTCGCCCAAGATCCGGGCGAGCTGGGGCAAAAACACCTCTCCGGCGCCACGGCACACGAAGCTCACGTCGGGGAAGTGCGCGGCGACGTGCTCGGGGGTGAGCGTGGGCATCACCCCACCCAAGGCGATGTGCCCGCGGCAGCCCAACTCACGCAGGGCGCGCACCAGGGAGACGACGCCCTCCCAATAGCCCTCCAACAACGTCACACAGACCAGCCCCACGGGCCCGCGGGCGAGGGCGGCCTCAAGCTGGTCGAGGCCCATCACCGGGCGCTCTCGGCCGGTGATCGACATCTTCACGTTCGCCAGCCGCACCTCCACGCCCAGGCCCGTGAGGGAGGAGACCATGTGCAGCACACCTTGGGAGATCTCGGCGTCATTGTGTGGCATGTCCGAGTTCATCAAGGACTCAAAGAACAGGGCCGCGGGGACGACGCCCGCGGGGGGCGCGCCTTGGGCCGGCCGGGCGGGGGCGCCGTCTTGCAGCAAGGCCCGCACCTTGGCCTCGACGGGCCAGGCGCTCGGGGCGTTGGTGATGGCCGGGCCGTCGAGGCACAGCACGCCGTGCTCATTCAGCCCCTCGACCGCGCCGCTGGGCGCCAGCACCACCCGGGCCGGGGCGTCCGTGGCCTCCCCCACCGCCCGCGCCGCGCGCAGCAAGCTGGCCACGGGCGAGCCGCCGACGGCGTCGATCACCTCAACCCGCCCCGGATGACCATGGGCGCGCACGGTGAGCACACGCCCATCCGGCGCGCGCAGCTGACGCTCCGGCGGGGCGTAGCGGCCCTCGTGGGGCTCGACGACGTAGTACCAGCCGCGCTCGATTCGCTCCATCGGGGCATCATACCGCGCTTGGGCGCCCAGCGTGCGCGTTGACTAACGCTCGCCGTCGCTGGCGGCGGGGCCGTCTACGTCCTCAATGGGCCCAGAGAGCGCGTCGAGGTCGTCCGCCGGGCGCGCCTTCCGCGAGGCGCGCACGACCTTCACCCCGCGGGGCGTGGCCTCGATCACCTCCAGCACGATGCCGTCTTCAGTGGTGAGCACCGCGCCTTGGGCGGGGATACGCCCGGCGAGCTCGATGCACAGCCCGGCCACGGTGGACCAGCCCTCGCCCTCAGGCAGCTCAAAGGCCAGGGTGCGGTTGGCCTCGTGAACCGGCGTTGAGCCCAGAAGCGTGTAGCTGCCGTCCTCTTCGCGGCGGATCTGGCCCTTGGGGCGGTCGGTCTCGCTGATCATCTCGCCCACGAGCTCCGAGAGCAGATCCTCCATGGTGATCATGCCGCGCACGCTGCCTTGTTCGTCTACGACGATGGCGAGGTAGCTACGTTTGGCCTGAAGCTCGTTGAGCACCGCGTGGGCGGCCATGTTCTCGGCCACGAACGGGATGGGGTGCATGAGCTTGCCGAGATCCACCTTGCCCTCTTGCAGCCCCACGGCGAGCACCTCACGCAGGTTGATGAACCCGGTGATGTTGTCGGCGTGGCCCTCGTACACGGGCACCCGGGTGTGGGTGTGCTCCCGGGCCACCCGCGCGACCTCGGCCAGAGACGCCGCGCGGTCCAGCGCGACGATGTTCCGCGCGGGCACCATGACGTCGTAGGCGTCGAGGTCGTCAAAGTCGATGGCGCGAGAGGCGATCTCGCTCACCTCGGGGGCGACGCTCCCCGCGCTGCCGGCCTCCTCCATCATCTGCTGCAGCTCCTCACGGGAGAGCCGCGACTCGGTGAAGGTGGTGCGGTCGCCGAAGACGCGCAGCACGAGGTTGGAGGAGCCGGTGAGCACCCAGACGATGGGCGTGGCGACGCGGGAGATGCCCGAGAGGATCGGGGCGATGAACAGGGCGTAGCCTTCAGCGTTGCGCAGGGCCAAGGACTTGGGCACCAGCTCGCCGAGCACCAAGGAGAGGTACGAGACCAGGGCGACGACGATGGTGAACGCGATCTGATCGGCGTACGGCGCCAAGACCGGCACCGCGGCCACAGTGGGCGCGAGGCGCTCGGCGAAGGACGCGCCTCCGAAGGCCGCCGCCGAGGCGCCGACCACGGTGATGCCGATCTGCACCGTCGCCAGAAAACGCTCTGGGTCACGGCGCAGGTCGTCCACGGCCCGCGCCCGGGCGCTGCCTTGCTCCAGAAGCTCGGCGAGGCGGGTCTTACGGAGGGAGAGGACCGCGATCTCTGCGCCGGAGAACACCCCGTTCAGCAGGATCAGCGCCAGGATGATGAGCAGCTCGGTGGAGATGATGGCCTCGGGCGACGGTCAACGGGCGCGGACCATAACCGCGCTAAATCGCCGCGCAAGGGCTGTCACGACGGACCCCACGCCGACCGGCGGCGATCTTGGGCGTAGAGTCGCAGGCCGAAGGCGCCGGCCGGGGTCTGCCGCCACGCCTGAATCTGCTGGCTGAAGGCCGCGGGGAGCTCGGCCACGCTGGGGCCGGTCTTGGTGAGCTCTGGGGTCCACAAGACGGGGTAGATCAGCGAGGCGAAGGTGAGGTCGGCGGCGGTGAAGCGGTCGCCGCAGAGGTAGGGGCGACCGTCAGCGAGGCGCTGGTTGACGTCCCAGATCACCTGGGTGAGCGCGTTCAGCGAGCGGTTGGCGCCTTCAGCGTCGATCTTCATCGAGCTGCGCATGATGAAGGTGAGCACAGGGAACATCAGCGGCAGGAGCGTCGCCTCCAGGCCCGCGGCGCCGTTGGTCAGCACCCGAATCGCCAGCTCCCGGTGGGCGAGCAGGTGAAAGTAGGTCAAGCGGCGGCTGTGGGGGCCGACGTCTTTGTCAAAACGCTCCTCCAAGGCCACGACCTCGGCGCGTAGGGTGGGCTCTGCGGGGAAGAGCCGGGCGGGCTCGGGGAGCTGCTCGTCTACCCAGTGGAGGATCGGCGTGGAGTCGGTGAGGGTGCGCCCCGGCGCGACGAGCACCGGCACCGTGCGGTTGCCCCCGGCGAGGAGCGACGCGGGCGCGTGAAAGCCCGGGATGTGCGCCTCTTCGACGAAGGGCAGCCCGGCGCGCTCCAAGGCCCAGCGCGCCTTCTCGCAGTAGTGGGAGATGCCGATGGTGATCAGCCGCGAGGGGCTCGCTTGGAGGGGTGCGGTCATGGCGCCAAGTCTAATGGATCTGGCGCGAGACGCTCAGCCGTCGGCCTCGGCGGAGGCCTGGGTCCAGGCGCGGCTGGGGGCATCAGCGGTGCCCTCCGGCGCGTGAACGACGACGACGGGCACCGTCGCCTGGCGGATCACCGACTCCGCGACGCTGCCCAAGAGCACGCGGCGCAAGCCCGTGCGCCCGTGGGTGCCCATGACGATCATGCCCGCGCCCTGGGCCTCGGCCTCGGCGAGCACCGTGGGCACGACCTCACCGAAGCGTAAGACCCCGTCCACCTGGCGCACCTTGGGGCGGGCCAGGGCCGTCAGCTCGGCGAGGCGGGACTCGGCCTCGGCCCGGAGGCCGTCGCGCACCGTGCCGCCGAGGGCGGGATCGCCGAGGTGAACCCCGGCGGGCGGGTTGACGACGATCAGCAGCACCAAACCTGCGCTCAGCGCCTCGGCGAGCTCGATGGCGCGCACGAGCACAAGCTCCGCGCAGCCGCAGGGGTCGAGGGGGACGAGCAGCGTTTGATAGGGGTGCATGGTCACTCCGAGCGGGTCATCCATTCTTTTTGCAAGACATGTGCCATGGCGGGCGGGGATCAAACCTTGGGCCGCGTCAGGCCAGCGGTTCTTCAGTCAAAGGGTCATGCGGCGCGATCTCGCTCCCCCACCCGTCGTCGTGAACTCCCACACGAGACGCGGCGGGCGGTGGACGGAGACAAAAAGCAGGGGCAGGCCACGCAGGCGGCTCATCGAATCTGTGCGATATCACCCAGGTGAGCTGACCTGGGTCAAGCTCTACCCTGGCGCTGACCTGGGTTTTGGCCAGATCCGCGCCAGGGTCGGGCATCAGGGCGGGGTCATTCACCCGAACAACAAGGGGCTCCGGGGTTCATTCAAGCTCAGGTGCGGTGAAACGTCCGCGTGTTTCATGGAACATCCAGAGCGCCGCGCTCCCGCGACGGATCTCATGAACTTTGGCCCTGGGCACGATCTTGAGCCTTGGCGAGAGCGCTGGCGAGGGTGTTGGCACGGGCGTTGCAGTTCGACCCAACGTCACAACCTGAGGTCAAGATGTTGCCCCTCGCGCTCGTGCTCTCCTTGCTCATCGGAGTCTCGCTGGGCCTGCTCGGCGGCGGCGGCTCCATCCTCACCACGCCTATCCTCATCTACGCCTTGGGTGTTGAGCCCAAAGAGGCCATCGCGACGTCATTGTTGGTGGTGGCGATCACCTCCGTCGCCGGGGCGATTCAGCACTTCCGCCAAGGCAACGTCGAGCTCAAGATCGGCCTGATCTTCGGCGCCGCGGGCATGGTCGGCGCGGGCCTCGGCGGCTTCGCGGCGGACTGGGTGCCCACGAAGGTGCTGCTGGTGCTGTTCGCGATGATGATGCTCGCGACGGCCTTCTTCATGTACAAGGGGCGCAGCGGCTCTGAGGAGGAGCGCCCGCCTCAGGCGATGTGGCGGGTGATCGTCGATGGCCTGGTCGTCGGTGTGGTCACGGGCCTCGTCGGCGCGGGCGGCGGCTTCTTGGTGGTGCCCGCCTTGAACCTGCTCGGCGGTCTGCCGATGCGTAAGGCCGTGGGCACCTCCTTGCTGGTCATCGCGCTCAAAGGTTTCGCGGGCTATGCCGGCCACGCCGCGCACATCGACATCGACATGGGCCTCGCGGCGCTGGTCTCGGTGAGCGCCGTCGTAGGCTCGGTGGTCGGCGGCCGACTCACCAACCTCATCTCCCCGGACACGCTGCGCAGAGGCTTCGCGGTGTTTGTCTTGGTGATGGCGGTCTTTGTGCTCGCTAAAGAGCTGTGAGCCGAGGCGCGCGCTCCGGCATCATGTTCCCTTCTGCGTCTTCGCGCTCCCCCAAGGAGGCCCTATGAACCCCGACTTCTCCCCCCTCTCCGCGCTCTTCGGCGGCGCCCTCATCGGGCTGAGCGCGGGCGGGATGCTCCTTCTACACGGCCGCGTCGCGGGCATCTCTGGCATCGTCGGCGGCCTGCTCCACCCCAAGCCCGGCGACGTGCGCTGGCGCGCGGCCTTCGTGCTGGGCCTGCTCACCGCGGGCCTCGTGAGCCTGATCTCCGGCGTTGACACCTTCCCCTACACCCTCGACCGGGCGCCGTGGATGGTCGGCCTCGCCGGGCTGCTCGTCGGCTTCGGCACCCGCCTGGGCAACGGCTGCACCAGCGGCCACGGGGTCTGCGGCCTCGCGCGGTTTAGCCAGCGCAGCCTCGTGGCCGTGGTGACGTTTATGGCGACCGGGATGATCACCGCGGTCCTGGTGGACCGGCTCTTGGGAGGTGCCTGATGCGCGCGACGATGAGCGTCTTCTTGCTCGGCCTGCTCTTCGGCGCGGGCCTCGTGATCTCCGGGATGACCCAGCCCGCGAAGGTCGTGAACTTCTTAAACATCGCCGGGAGCTGGGACGCCTCCTTGGCGTTTGTGATGGGCGGCGCCATGGGCGTGAACCTCATCGCCACGCGGCTGATGCCACGCTTCAATGCGCCGATCTTCGGCGGCGCCTTCGCCTTGCCCACCCGCACCGACATCGACCCTCGCCTGGTCGGCGGCGCGGCGCTGTTTGGCGTGGGCTGGGGCCTCGGCGGCTTCTGCCCGGGCCCTGCCCTGGTCAGCGTGGTCGGCGGCGCGTCCGAGGCGCTGATCTTTGTCGGGGCGATGCTCGGCGGCATGGCGCTGTTTCACCTCGCCGACACCACGGTGCTCGCCCCGGCGAAGCCCGCTGTGGAGGCGGGCAAGGCCTGAGGCCTAGACCCGCGCTAGTCCATACAGCCGATCTTCTCGGCCTTGGCGCGCTTGAGGTACTCGATGTTGGCGGTGGCCACGTCGCTCATCTTCTCGGGCTTAAAGTTCGGGTCGGCCTTGTACCAGGGCTGGCTCTCGAACTCTTTCCGCCACTTGGGATCCTTAAAGGTGTAGCCGTAGGTGGCGTAGATGCAGTTGCGGAAGCGGTCGTAGATGTCGCAGGTGGGCACGTCGTTTGTGGGCCAGTCGAACTCGCAGGCGTCTTTGTCGGCGTGGCCGCAGAGGCCGCAGAAGTTGTCCTTGACGAGCTCGTAGGGCACCTCGGTCAAGATCGCGCACTGGTGTTGGCAGGTCTCTTTGCTCACATGGGACGGCGAGCCGGAGGCGGGCTCTAACCCCTGGGCGGGGGCCTCGGGGGCCTTCGGCGGGGCCTGGGTGGGGCTCGGCGGGGTCTCATCAGCGGCGGTGATCGGCGGCGGCGGCGCCTCCTCCGTCTCGGCGCTCCCGCCGCAGGCCAAGGTGAAGGCCCCGAGGACGGAGAGCATCGTCAACACAGACAAGCAGCGGGCGGCGCGCATCGGCGGATCCTTGGCGAGGGTCATTTGGAGTAGCGGGTGAGCTGGAAGTAGCTGGTCTTCACGAAGCCGACCCCTTTGGCGTAGTGCGAGACGCCGGGGACGTCGACGGTCTCTACCCGCAGCGCCGTGTAGGCCCCGGCGGGCACGTTGACGTCTTCTTCAGCGGTGACCTCGAAGGTGTAGCTGAGGGAGCTGCCGTCGTCGCCGCCGTTGGAGTCGGTGTACGTGTTGGTCTGATCCGAGACCCAGCTCGTGCCGAGCGTCAGGGTTCGGGGCAAGACGAGGGCGCCGTTGGTGTAGGTCGTGTCGGTCCAGCCGTCGTACTCGTAGTTCGACGCGACCACGGTGTAGAAGTTGTACGACGCGAGCAGCACCATGCCCTCGTCGCCGCAGCGGTATTGGCTCGTGGTCGTCGAGTCCTGGGTGAAGGTGGTGCCTTCGATGTTCAGGGTGGTGACCAGCTCGACGTCTTTGCCGTCGATGGCGGTGACCTCGACGACGTAGGGGCCGGTGGTGCCTTGGCCGTCGTTGTAGTCGTACTCCCAGGTGGTGCCGACGCCGTTGACGCCAGAGTACTCGCCGCAGAGCCCACCCGCGACGACGCCATCGCCATCGCCGCTGTCGTCTGGTGAGGCGGTGTCATCCCCTCGCCCAATCTTGTCGCCGCCCATACAGGCCAGGGTGAACATGGAGGAGATGGCGATGAAGGCGGCGGAGAGGCGCATCGTGGCGTCCTAGGAGAGCTTTGGCGTGAGGTCGCCCGAAGGGACGCCGCCTTATCCCGGCGACTTGGGGGGGGCGAGCTCTGCGCCGTGGTTGACCGTGTAGGCCGCGTACGACTTCTCCTCCACGAGCGCGCTGCCCAAGGCCTCGTTCACCGCCCGTTTGAGCGCCGCGCGCTGGTCGTTGAGCTGGTAGACCGAGCGCGCCAAGGCCACAAACTCCGGGCCGAACTCCGCGCGGTGCTCCAAGGCACGAAGGGCGTCCTCGACGTCCCACAGCCGCTCGTTCACCGCCGCCAGGGCGGGCTCCTCGGCCAAGCGGGGGAAGGCCTGGGCGTCCCAGCGCGCCTGGAGCAGCGTGAGCTCGGCGTGTACGTTCTGGAGCTTCTCGGGCGCCGTGATGCGCCGGGCCTTGATGCGTAAGATGGTGATTCGGTCGAGCACGTCGCCCAACGGCAGCGGGATCTCCACAGGGGCGCGACTCCGGCTCAGGTGGTGATGAGGGGCTGCATGACGATCTCGCTCACGAGGTAGGCGCCGGAGGTACACACCAGCTCCACCACAGACCGGGCGACCTCCTCAGGGCGCATAAAGTCGCGCTCGGGGTCGAGGTGGCTGGGGAAGGGCAGCACCTCTTGGGTGGCCCAGAACGGCGTGTCGATGCCGCCGGGGCAGACGTTACACACGCGGATGTTGTGTTTGCGGGCCTCCATCGCCAGCACCCCGGTGTAGCCCGTGACCGCCCACTTGGAGGCGCAGTACACGCTCTCGTTGGGCAGGTGCAGCTTCCCGGCGATGGAGCTGATGTTGATGATGAAGCCGCCGCGCTGCTCCTTCATCACGTTGAACGCCGCTTGGCAGCCGTGAATCACGCCCTTGACGTTGGTGTCGAGGATGGCCTCGATCTCGTTGGGGGTGTAGGTGCCCACGGCGCCATACACCGCGAGGCCGGCGTTGTTGATCATCACGTCGATGCGCCCGAACTCGCCGACCGTGGCGTCGATGAGCGATTGCACCTCTCCGGCGATGCGCACATCCGTCTGCACCGCGATGGCGTCGTGGCATTGTTGGGCGAGCTCATCAATCTCGGGGCTGGTGCGCGCGCCCAACGAGAGCCGCGCACCTTCAGCGTCAAACGCCAGCGCCAAGGCCCTTCCGAGGCCTCGCCCTGCGCCGGTGATGCACACCACCTTGTCCTCAAGCCGCTTTGCCACAGGATCTCCGAGCCGCCGACTCAGGCCCGGTGAAGGCCGGGGCTTCTCAAGCGGGTCACTGCGCGCTATTGTAGTCTGCTATGCGACTCACCGGCTTCAACTCGCCCTCTCTTTGGCGCTCATCACGTCGCCCCTGTGGTCCGTCGCCGCCTCAATTGGGCTCTGCGCGCTCATCGCCTGCGGTGGCGTCGGCTTCGACCCCCTGGAGGACGGCACCACGGGCGACAGCACCGCCGCTGAGGAGACCGGGGGATGGCGCCCTGGTCAAGGCAAAGACAGCGAGCCTCCCGACACCGGGCCGATCAACCCGATCCCCCAGCTCAGCCGGTTCGCGGCGCACGAAGACGGCGACAAGGTGCGCTTCTTCTTCACCCTCGACGACGAAGACGACAACATGACCGGGGGCAGCGTCACCCTGCGGTTCGACGCCATCGCCAGCCAGACCTACGCCTACCCCGACCAGGTCGGCGGCTCCGGCAAGTCTCGCAGCCTCACCTGGGCGGTTGAGCTGTTCGCCGTCGACACCCCCCATCTCGGCTTCTTGCAGGCCGTTGACTCCGTCGGCAACGCCTCGGGCGAGACCAGCGCCGTGTTCATCCGGCCCACCTGGCGCGCCGCGACCACAGAGACCGGCGACACCTTCGGCAAGGCCGGCAGCGTCGGGGCGGTCACCCTGCCCGGGCTCATCACCGGGGAGCTCAGCGCCGCGTCCAACAACGGCTCGGACTACACCGGGGACGTAGACTTCGTGCGGTTCACCGTGCCCCAGTCCCGCGAACACACGCTCTTGTTGACCTGGGACGACCCCTCCGCCGACTTCGACCTGTTCTTGATGAGCGCGGGGCCCACTGACCTCGCCAGCTCCGCCACGACGGCTTTCCCCGAGCGGCTTAGCTTCGCGCTCACCGGGAACGTCGAGTACACCGTGGCCATCGCCGGGTGGGCGGGCGGCGGCGCCGCCTGGAACCTACGCATCGAGTGACGATCAGGAGGCCCCCATGATGCCCACGGCGCTGATCCTCGCCGCAGGACGCGGCACGCGGATGCGCTCGGCGCTGCCGAAGGTGCTCCACCCCATCTGTGGCCAGACGATGCTCGGCTGGGTGCTTCACGCCGCCAAAGGCGCGGGGCTCAGCCCCGTCGTCGTCGTCGGCCACGAGGCCGAGCGTGTGCGCGCCGCCCTGCCCCCGGGCACGCCGAGCCCGCTCCAAGCCCAGACCTTAGGCACCGGCCACGCGGTGCTCTGCGCCGTAGACGCCTTGCCCCGGGAGGGCGTGATCGTCGTGCTCGCCGGAGACACCCCGCTCCTGCGCGCCGAGACGCTCAGCCGCCTGCTCAGCGGCCACGGCGACGCCGCCTGCACCGTGCTCACGGGCTTGATCCCCGAGGCGGAGGTCACCCGCTCGGCCTACGGGCGCCTCGTGCGGGACGCCGAGGGTGTGGCCCAGCGCATCGTCGAGGCCGCCGAGGCCAGCGCACAAGAGCGCCAGATCCGTGAGTTCAACAGCGGGGTGTACTGCTTTGACGCCGCGTGGCTCGTTCAGGCGGTGCTGCCGACGCTCAAGCCGCACCCGCCCAAAGGCGAGTTTTACCTCACCGACGCCATCGAGGCCGCCGCCGCCGCGGGCCGCCTGCGCGCCGTGCTCCACGACGGCGACAACGACGAGCTCGCCGGGGTGAACGATCGCGCCGCCTTGGCCTGGGCCGAGACGCGGCTGCGCAACCGGATCAACACGGCCTGGATGATGTCTGGGGTCACCATGACCGACCCCGCGACGACCTACATCCACCACGGCGTCACCTTGGGCGAAGACGTCACCTTGGGGCCGAACGTGACCCTCTCCGGCGGCACCACCGTGGCCCCTGGGGCGATCATCGGGCCGTCGTGTGTGCTCGAGGGCTGCGTCGTCGGGCCTGGGGTTGAGGTGTTGCCGTTCACCCACGCCGTTGGCGCCACCCTCGGCGCGCGCAGCCGCGTCGGCCCCTACGCCCGGCTGCGGGAGGGCACGGTCTTGGGCGAAGGGGTTCATGTCGGCAACTTCGTCGAGACCAAGAAGGCCACCCTGCACGCGGGCGCCAAGGCGAACCACCTCACCTACCTGGGCGACGTCGAGGTGGGGGCCAAAGCGAACATCGGCGCGGGCACCATCACCTGCAACTACGACGGCTACGCCAAACACCGCACCACCATCGGCGCCGGGGCGTTCATCGGCTCCAACTCGGCCTTGGTCGCGCCGATCACCATCGGCGCCGGGGCCCTGGTCGCCGCGGGCTCCACGGTCGTGAAGGACGTGCCCGACGACGCCTTGGCCCTGGCCCGCGGCCCCCAGGTGAACCACCCTGGCCGAGGCCGGGAGCTGCGCGCCCACCTCGCGGGGAAGGCCGGCAAGACGCCATGAGGGCGCCAGCATGAGCGACACCAACGCGCCGGAGCACCTTCGGGGCCTAAACCCCGAGCAGCTCGACGCGGTGACCTGCACTGAAGGCCCCCTGCTCATCCTCGCCGGGGCGGGCTCGGGCAAGACCCGCGTGCTCACCCGGCGCGTGGCGCACCTCTTACACATCGGCGTGCGCCCGTGGAACATCCTCGCGGTGACCTTCACGAACAAGGCCGCCCGGGAGATGGCCGAGCGGGTTCACGCCTTGGTCGGCCCCGCGGGCAAAGACGTGCGCCTGGGCACCTTTCACAGCACCTGCTCCTTCTTCTTGCGCCACGAGATCGAGCGCCTGGGCTACACCCGGGGCTTCGTGATCTACGACCAAGACGACCAGCTCCGCGTCGCCAAAGACGTCATCAAGGAGCTCAAGGTCGATCCCGACAAGTTCACGCCCAAGGCGCTGCTCGGCGTGTTTGACCGGGCCAAGAACCGGCTGACCTTGCCCCACAACCTCCCCGGCGAGGAGGTCACCCCCGTGGCCCAGAAGGCGCTGCGGGCCTACGAGCGGCGGCTGCGTGAGGCGAACGCCGTCGACTTCAACGACATCATCAACTTAAGCCTCCGCATCCTGCGGGAGCACCCCGACGTGCTCGAGCGTTGGCGCGCCCGCTGGCGATACCTGCTCGTCGATGAGTACCAAGACACCAACCTCGCCCAGTACCACCTCATCCGCCTGCTCGCCGGGGGCCGCCGAAACCTCGCGGTGGTGGGCGACGACGACCAGTCGATCTACGCCTTCCGCGGCGCCGACATCCGCAACATCCTCGACTTTGAGGAGGACTTCCCCGACGCCCGGGTGATCCGCCTCGAGCAAAACTACCGCTCCACGGGCAGCGTGCTCAAGGCCGCCACCGCCGTCGTGCGGAACAACCTGCGCCGCAAGGTCAAGGAGCTGTGGACCTCTGAAGGGGACGGCGAGCCCCTGCACCTCATCACCGCGCCCGACGAAGAACAAGAGGCCGCCCGGGTGGTCGAGGACCTCAAGGGCCTCTTCGTGAGCCAGTACAAGCCCGCCGACGTGGCGATCATCTACCGCACCAACGCCCGGTCTCGGCCCTTTGAGCAGGCGCTGATGCACGCGAGGATCCCCTACAACCTCGTCGGCGCCCGGCGCTTCTATGAGCGGCGTGAGGTCAAAGACATGCTCGCCTGGGCGCGGCTGGTGCTCAACCCCTCCGATGGCGCGGCCTTCGCCCGGGTGGTGGGCCTGCGCCGGGGCATCGGTGACAAAGCCATTGAGCAGGTCACCGCCGAGGCCGAGGCCCGCGGGCTCTCCGTCGTCACCGCCGCCCGCCGCGTCGCCGCCCAGCCCGGCCGCGGCGCCAAGCCCCTCAAAGATCTGCTCGCGCTCCTCGATCTCTTCATCGATGAGCTCCCGCGGCACAGCCCCGGCCCGTTTCTGCAGCTCATCGCCGAGCGCAGCGGCTACCTCGACGCCGTGCGCAGCGAAGGCGCGGAAGAGGCCGAAGATCGCCTGCGAAACCTGAGCGAGCTGTTCAACGCCGCCGAGGTCGAAGAGACGATCACCGAGAACCCCACCCCCGGCGAGCGCCTCCAGCTCTTCCTCGATCGCGCCACGCTCTCCGGCCAAGACGACGATCTCGACAACAGTCAGGGCCGAGTCACCCTGCTCACCGCGCACCTCGCGAAGGGCCTGGAGTTCCCCGTGGTGTTCGTCGCTGGGCTGTGTGAGGGCAGCTTCCCGATGCTGCGCGAGCGCACCTTAGAGGAGGACGTCGAAGAAGAGCGCCGCCTGCTCTACGTCGCGATCACCCGCGCTCGCCAACGCCTGACCTTCACCCGGTACTTGCGCCGAATGCGCTACGGCGGCGGCGGCTGGGCCGACGTCCCCCGCAGCCGCTTTCACGATGAGATCCCCCCCGAGCTGTTCCAGGCCCCGCGCGGTCGTCTTGGCGCGCCAGCCACACCTCTGGCGAGGCCCTCGACGGTGCCCAGCGAGGCCCAAAAGAAGCTCGACGCCTTCCTCAAGCAGGTCAACCCCAGCGGCGGCGCCGGGGGTGGCCGACGCGGCGACACCACAAACGCGCCAGAGAACGACGAGCACAGCGAGCGCACCTTGCGCCTCCCCAAGAGCGTCGAGGAGCTACGCGCCGGGCAAGAGATTCACCACGCCGAGCTCGGTGATGGCAAGATCGTGAGCCGAGTGAGCATGGGCGCGGGGCTCATGCTCATCGTGATGTTCAACAAGGCGGGTCGCAAGATGATCGACCCGCGGCGAGACCCCTTGGAGCTGATCCTGCGCCGATGACGACCGCCCCCGCGTGAGGGGGCGTTGTGTTGAGCGCGGGGCCCGTGGTAGTCTTGCTCCTGGTCCAGCCAGGGATCTCGGATGGGATCGACGGAATGATTGTCACCTGCGAGAAGTGCGGCGCCCGGTACAAGCTCGACGACGGCAAAGTCACCGGGCGAGGCGCGAAGATCACATGTCCGCGCTGTAAACACATCTTTGTCGTCTTCCCGGACGTCAACGAGGCCGATCTGCCTCCGCCGACGGCCGCCACGACGGTGCTGCCCAAAGGCCCCACCCGCTCCGCGGAGTCTCTGGACTTCCGGAAGGTCGGCATCCCGTCGTGGAAGGTGAAGGTCCGCATCGGCCTCGTCTACGACTTCTCCGACATCAAGACCTTACGAAAGTACATCGCTGACGGTCGCGTCACCTCTGAAGACGTGATCTCCCACGACGGCGCCACCTGGGTCACCATCGGCGACATCCCCGACCTCGACGCCTACTTCGTCAGCGTCTATGAGCGCGCTGAGGTCGCCCAGGCCGAGAAGGCCGCCCGCGCCAGCGGCGGCGGCGGTGGGCAAGGCGGCTTTGAGGACGAAGACACCCCGACGATGATCGTCGGCATGTCGAGCCTCGGCAACGACATCGCCGCCGAGGCCCTCAAGACGAGCCAGTCCGACCCCGGCGGTCGTGGGCCGTCCCCGGCGACCCCCAGCGGCGAGGGCCCCTTCGTGGACCCCTTCGCCGCCCTGCGCTCCAAACAGCGCGACCGCGCGCAGCAGCAGCGCCGCCCAGGAGCCGCCGCCGCCGCCGCGGGCGCCGCCGCCACAAAGGCCAACCAAGCCGAGAAGCGCTCCCCCCTGCCCCTCATCGGCGTCGCCGTGCTCCTGGCCTTGGGGGCGGGCTGGTACTTCGTCATGGGCCCCGGCGCGAACAAGCCCCCCGCCGATCCCGCCACCACCGGCCCAACCACCACCGTGCCCGCGGATGGCGCCACCGCGACGCCCGACGGCAAGTCCGACCTCCAGAAGCAGATCGACCAGACCCTGAAAGAGGTCAAGCCCAACGAGATGGTCGACGAGCCCACCCGCACCGCCGTGCGCCCGAACGACCCGCGCACCAAGGCCGGCGGCGCGGGCGGCGCCAACACCCCGCCGCCTGATGGCGGCACCACGAGCAGCGCGCCCATCGACCACGCCGCGAACTGCCGCAGCTTCGGCAAACAAGGCGACTGGGGCCAAGCCGCCATCGCCTGCGCCTCCGCCACCGCCGCCAACGCTGGCGACGGCGCGCTCTTGGCCTGGCACGGCATGGCCCTGTACAACACCGGCAAGAAGGGCGACGCCGCCTCCAAGCTCAACGCCGCGCGAAAGGCCGGCGGGATGCCCAGCGAGGCCTACAAGGTGCTCGGGCACATCGCCCGTGACAACGGCGACGTGGCCGGCGCGAAGGGCTACTATCAGCAGTACCTCTCCTCCAACCCGTCGGACAAGGCGGCGATCGAGGCGGAGATCTCGAAGCTAGATGGCAACTGATGCGCCGAGCGCCCCCCCTCCCCTCGCTGGGCTCGGCGTGAGCCTCCGCCACACGCGCGGGCGCCTGCCCACCCACGACGGGCAGCGGACATGAGCGGCCGCGCTGCGCCCGGTCAAGCTCGCCCGGATCAGGCCTGCCCAGGTCAGGCCGACATGCTGCCCTTGAGGTGCCGTCGATGAGGCTGCAATGTGACCGCTGCGGGCGTGAGTCAGACCTAGAGGCGCCGTCCTCTACCCGCGGCCGCCCGCCGCGAAAGCTCCGCTATCGGTGCGTCTGCGGCAACATGATCGTGCGGGATCTCGGCGGAGAGGCGGAACGCCAGGCCGCGTTGGCCGCCGCCACGCCGACGCTCCACGCCTCCCCGCTGCCGCCGCAGGACGAGGCCACCGCCGAGCCCACGGAGCTCGCGCTCCCGACGCCGGCCGTGCGCGCCCCGCCGCCGCCGCCCGTGGCCGCGCCGCCGCCGAGCTCACCCCCTCCGCCGATTCAGCTCAACCACCCGCCGCCGGCCTCTCCGCTGTTGCGCCAAGAGGGCCGCGTCTACAGCGTGCCTGACGTGGCGACGCTCCAGCGCTGGATCTTAGAGCGCCGCGTGACCGCAGAGGACCAGGTCAACCTCACCGGAGAGGGCTGGCAGCCTGTGCAGAGCCAGCCCGAGCTAGAGGTCTTCTTTCGCACCCTCGCCCGCCTGGACGAGCTAGAGTACCGGCAGACCTGGAGCGGAGACCCTCAAGCCTCCGCCGGTGAGCCCGTCGCGTCCCCCTCGGCGCCCGCGGGCGAGCCGCGCCCCCAAGACGCCTTCTTTGACGATGACGCGCCGATGAGCCTCGGCGGGGTCACTGAAGAGCGCGCCCGGGGCCGGATAGACCCCCTCGTCCGCACCCAAGAGGCGCCCTGGCGCCGCGACAGCGGGTACAACGGCCTCAGCGACAGCATCCAAGAGACCGTGGAGATCCGTCACGGCGGCCTTCGCCCGGTGGATGACAGCGACATCGGCGAGCCCACGGAGATCGCCCAGCCCTTCACCCGCGATCCCACCGACGAGATCGCCCCCGCCGCGATCTTCGTGCCCTCCAAGCCCGCGGAGAGCCCCTTCGCCCAGGCGATGGGCCCGTCCTTAGAGGCCAGCGACACCGCCACCACCACCCTGCGAGAGCTCACCCCCGAGCCTCGGCTGAGCTCCGCGCCGAAGTCCGCCGCGCCAAAGTCCGCCGCCGTTGAGCAAGACGACGTCGAGCTGTCGCCCACACGCGAGGACGACCCCGAGGAGTCCTTCGCGGCCGGTGGGCGCTGGGGCAACCGCGCGCTCTTTGGGGCGGCGATCGTGCTGCTCTTGGGCATCGCCTGGTGGACCTCCCGCCCCGACCCCAACCCCGGCCCGCCGACGCCCACGCCGGCCGCGCCCGTCGTTGAGGCCCCCGCCCCCACGACGCCAGAGACGGCCCCCACGCCCACGCCCGAGGCTCCAGCCGCGCCCACCGCCGTGGACCCACCCAAGCCCACCCCGCCGCCAAGCCAAGCAGGCGCCGCCAAGCCCCCCGCCACCACCCCGCCCAAGCCCCCGCCGCCAGAGCCCGCGGTCTGCGCCACCGCCAAGTCGTGCAGCGATCTCGGCTGGAAGGCCATCGGCGCCGAGCGCTACGGCGATGGGCGCGTCATGTTCATCGAGGCCCTCGCTATCGACCCCAAAAACGCCGACGCACACTACGGCATGGGCTACGCCGCGTTGCGGCAAGGGGACACGGCGACGGCCCTTCGTAAGTTCTGCCAAGCCCGCCAGTACGCGGGCAACAACGCCGATCTCGCCGCTGAAGTCCAAGCGCTGATCGTGGCGAACAACGGCACCTGCGACTGAAGGCTTCGCCGGGTTATGCTCGGCGACCCACCCCCCTCGTGTACGGAGAGCCCATGTCCGGTTCCAAACACAACCAAGAAGAAGAGTACTTCGCGCGGCTTGAGCGTGAGCAGGTCGCCGCCCTCAAAGAGAAGCTCGCCGCCGAGGAGGCCAAGGCCTCCCGCGAGGAGCGTAAGGCCCTGCACAAGAACCGCTGCGGCAAGTGCGGCGGTGAGCTTCTGCCTCGGCCGTTCAAGGGCGTCGAGATCGACGTCTGCGTCGACTGCGGCGCCGTGCTCCTCGATCCAGGTGAGCTGGAGCAGCTCGCGGGCGACGACAAGACCGGCGTCTTCTCGGCTTTGGGTGAGCTGTTCTCGTTCTCGCGCACCAAGGGCTGAGGCCCCTGGGCCACGCCGCCGGGCAAGAACATGCCAACCGCAGCGCGTGAGCGGCTCCTGGCGCTCTGCCACCAAGCCCGGCTCCCGTTGGCCGATTCGGCGGCGTTGGCCGCGCTTGAGGCCTCCCTCACGGCGTTTGACGCCCTCTCCCACGGCCCGCCGCCGCCTGATCCCCGGGCGCTGCGGGCTCGTGAAGATCTGCCCCTCGCCCGCCCTTGCCTGCACGACGCCCCGGCCTGGGCAGACGGCTGGCTCGTCTGTCGCGGCCCGACGCTGAGATCCCCGGGATGAGCGCCGAGCTGAGCGCCCGGGCCATCGCCGACGCCGTGCGTGTCGGGGAGCGCAGCGCCCGGCGGGTGATCGAAGACGCCCTGGCCCGCCTCGCCGCCGCCGCGCCGCTCAACGCCGTCGTGCCCTACGACGCCGCCCGCGCCTTGGCCGAGGCCGACGCCCTCGACGCCGCCCGCGCCGCCGGGGAGGCGCTCGGCCCCTTGGCGGGGGTGCCCATCATCCTCAAGGACAACCTCTGGGACGCGGGCGTAGAGTGCTCCGCCGCCAGCGAGAGCCTCGTGGGGTTCATCGCGCCGGACACCGCCACCGTCGTGCGCCGCCTCCGCGCCGCCGGGGCCGTGGTGCTCGCCCGGGGGAACATGGATGAGCTGGGCATGGGCAGCCTCACCGCCCGGTCGCGCTTTGGCCCCGCCAAGAACCCCCACGATCTCCACCGATCGCCCGGCGGCAGCTCCGGGGGCAACGCCGCCTTGGTCGCCGCGGACGTCGTGCCCATCGCCATCGGCAGCGACACCGGCGGGAGCGTGCGCCAGCCCGCGGCCTGGTGTGGGGTGTACGGCCTGCGCCCCACCCGCGGCGTGCTCTCCCGCTGGGGCCTCGTGCCCCTGGCCTCGTCCATGGACACCGTCGGCGCGCTCACCTCAAACCTTGAGGATCTCGCCGCTTGCCTCGACGTGATGCTCGGCGCCGATCCCCTCGACCAGACGACGACCCCCCGCCCGCCGTGGCGCCTCGACGTCGCCCTGCAAGAGCCGCCGCGTGGACTTCGGGTGGGCCTGATGATCACCCCCGGCGCCGAGGCGAGCCCCGAGGTCTGGGCCCAGGTGGAGCGCGCCGCCGCGAAGCTCAGCGCCCAGGGCGCGATCGTCGACCGCGTGGGCTTTGAGGGGCTCCCCGAGGCGCTGCTGGCCTACTCCGCGATCTGCGCCGCTGAGGCCGCGTCCAACCTCGCGCGTTTTGACGGCCAACGTTTCGGTCGCCCCGCGCCGGGCGACGACGCCGAGGCCCAGGCCAGAGCCGCCCGATCCCGCTTCGGAGACGAGGTGCGCCGCCGGATCCTCCTCGGCCACGCCCTGGGTGAGGATCTCCTCCGCCGCGCCCTCGCCACCCGAGGCCGCGTCACCGAGGCGATCATCGGGCACCTCGACCACCACGATCTGCTGATCGGCCCCACCACACCCACCGTCGCCGCCCACCACGACGACCCCGAGGCCGGCAGACTCGCCGACCTGTTCACCGCCCCGGCGAGCCTCGCCGGGCGACCGGCCCTCTCCGTGCCGTTTGGTGCGGTGGACGGCCTGCCCGTCGGCGTTCAGCTCATCGGGCGGGCGTACGGTGAGGAGGCGCTGTTCACCGCCGCCGCCGCGCTGCAGGCCTAGGGCCGTTTAGTCCCAGAGGCCGTCGAGGTTGAGCCGAGACTCTAAGAGGTCGGCCAAGGCGTCGTACTGCTGGTGGCGCACAGACCGGGGCAAGGGGCCCAGGGGATCGGACGTGAGATCCAGGCCCCGCCGAGCGCGCAGGCCGTCGAGCAGCACCCGGCGATGGCGAGGATCCGCGAGGCTCACCGGGCCCGAGAAGCCCAAGGCGCTGAACACCACCGCGAGCTCGGGCGAGGCGTCCCAGCGCCCACCGTTGAAGGTGAGCGTGGGGATCCCGCGGGTGGTGATCGCCGTGAGGCCACGGTCGAGGCCGGTCTGGGCGCAGAAGGTCGAGAACGCCGGGTCGGTGGGCGGCGCGGGGAGCAGCAGCAGGTCGGGGTTGCCCAGCCCCACCGCCGTGCGCGCGTCGCGGAGGCCGACGCCGTGCTCACCGCGGAGCTGATCCACCTCGGCGGCCGCCCCCTCTCCGGGCCAACGCACGGCGCAGAAGTCGAGCGCGCCCAGAAGCGGCGAGCGCCCGGGCTCCTCAAAGATCAGGCTGTCGCCGGGCTCGATGAGGATCTCGGGCACCACGGGGATCACCCCACGCACCTTCACCTTTGTCATCGCCTCAAGCTGGCGCACGCCGGGGGTGAGGCGCTCGTCGGGGCCGCCCGCGCGGTTGATCACAAAACCCTTCACCCGGTTTCGATCGGCCTGATCGAGCAAGGAGTAGGTGCCGAAGAGGCTGGCGAACACGCCGCCGCGCTCCATGTCGCCGAGCAGGAGCACCCGCGCGTCGGTGTGGTGCGCCATGTGCATGTTCGCGAGGTCGCGGCCCCGCTCGTTGATCTCCGCCGGAGAGCCCGCGCCCTCGATGATCAGCAGCTCATGCCGTGAGGCGAGGCGATCGTAAGAGCTTGAGATCGTAGACCAAAGCCGCTCTCGCCTGCCCCGAAACGCCGCGAGCTTCCAGGTGCCTTCAGGGCGACCCAAGAGCACGAGCTCCTCGTCTTCACCGTCGGACTTCACGAGCACGGGGTTCATGTCCACCGTAGGCGAGATGCCGCAGGCCTCGGCTTGCACCGCCTGGGCCCGACCGATCTCGCCGGGGAGGCCGTCGGGGGCGCCTTCAGCCTCAGCGGTGTTGCTGGAGAAGTTGATCGCCTTGAACGGCGCGACGGAGACCCCGCGCCGGTGAAACAGGCGGCAGAGCCCTGTACACAGCCACGACTTCCCGACTCCAGACGACGTACCCAGCACCATCAGCGCGCGACTCGCCACAGCTCACCTCAGCTCGTAAGATTCATTCTACGACGGCGAAGCGCCAGAGCGCTCAGCGCCACGAGGCCCAAGGCCGAGCCTCCACCCTCGACGGCGCCACAGGTCGACGGGAGCGCCGGGGCGATGCCCGTCCACACCGAGGGCTTCACGCCAAACTGGCAGACCCGCTCGGGGTCGGTCACCATGCCTTCGCCACACACCGGGAGCTGCGCCTCAAGCACCTCGTCGTAGCGGATGTACCGCACCTGGGTGTTCTCAACGTAGCCCATGCTGTAGAGCATCAGATCTTCGTTGATCTGATCCGGAGAGTAGCGCATCCGCAGGCGGGAGATGGTGAAGGAGGGCAGACCGCCAGACCACGAGTCCCAGGACTCATCCCACTCGAAGCCAAGCCCGGCCATCGTCTCTTCAGGGACGGGGATGTCTAAGCTCTCCGGCGGGCAGGGGTCGCAGTGGGGGCCCCCCGGCGACACGCTCCAGGCGTACTCCAGAAGCCAGGTGGCGCTGCCGTCCGCGCTGGGGGCGAGGCTAGACGTGAGCACGTCGTCGTAGAACGGCGAGAAGGAGCCATCCCCGAGCTCCTTGGACATACACTCGTCGTCAAGCCGCGCCTCGTCGAAGTTGGAGATGCCCCAGGCGCCGTCATAGATCTCGCTGATGACGTGCAGAACAAGATCCTGAACGCCCGTGGAGTTCAGCGTGCCCAGGCGAAGCGGCAGGCTCACGGCCTCGGAGGTGTAGCGCAGGCGCAGAGGGCTCAGGCGCAGCTCCTCGTCCAACGACACCCGCTCGAGGTTGATCTTCGCCGCCAAGAACGCGCTCCCGGCGTCGATGTACTCCTGGAGCATCTCCTCAGCGACCTGGTCGATGACGTAGCCGTTGAGGTTCAGCCAGCGCAGCAGATCCGAGGACTCCTCAGCGGTGAGGAGCACGACGTCGTACTCACCCACCGCGATCTCGGCCTCGACCTCGACGGTGGACTCCGAGGCCATCGGGTCGCCCCACCAGTCCCCCGAGGTCGAGTAGCCCTGGTCCGCGCAGGCCATGGCCGAGAGCATCATCGCGCCGGGCATCGACACACCCAAGGCCGCGCGCTGCTCCGGGGGCTCCCACCCGTAGAAGTCTTCGCAGGTGTAGGAGACGAGGCGGGGGTTGGTGTAGGTCTCGATGTCTTGAATCCACTGGGGATCCACGAGCGAGATGTCTTCAGCGACCAAGGCCGGGGGCACGGGGATGAGCAGGCCGAAGCTCTCGGCGTCGCCGGAGTAGTCGCTGGAGAGGGTGAGCGTGGTCTGGTCGGCCTGGCGCACGAGCACGATCTGGCTGGTGCGGTTCTGGAGCGTCGAGGCGCCGTCGCCGACGTAGGTGCCGCAGAACCCGAACGCGGCGGTTGGGCAGAGGGCGAACGTCAGCGGGATCACCGCAGAGAGTGCCTTCACGATGTTCTCCGGGACGCGTGACGCGCCCATACGCCCTGACCAACGGCAGTATAGACCAGAAGCGTGGGGTGTCCGGGCGAAAGCGCGGCGGGGTCGATCACCATGTGTAGCCCCACTCATCCAGCAGGAGCTTCGTCGCCACCATGCCGACGCCGACGCCCGCGGCGGCCCCTACCCCGCCGAAGATCAACATCGTCGTGGTCCGGCGTTGGCTCAACGCGCTGGTGTAGGCCTGGGAGAAGGCGAGGTCGTGGCTGGGGTCGCCCGTCGTCATGCCCGGCGGCGGGGCCGTTGATCTCGCGCCGAGGGTGGCCCCGGGCGTGAAGGCCGCGAGGGAGACGATGGGGGCGCCACAACACGGGCCGACGAGGAGCACGGCCGGCGCGGAGAGCCCAAAGCCGATGGCCCCAGCGAGCAAGGCCGGGCCGACGACCCCCTCGGCGCGGGCCGCCTCAACGCCCAGACGACGGCCCTCGAGATACGCGGCGTGCTGCTCCGGGGTGACCCCCAACAGCCCCTCTGGCCCCTCAACCGGCGCCGCGGGCTCCACCGGCACCGCGGGCGCCGCGGGCTCCACCGGCGCCGCGGGCTCAACCGGCTCAACCGGCGCTGAAGGCGGCGACTCCTCAGCGAGGGCCAAGGCGGACAGGCAGAGCGCGAGGAGCATACGACCTCCAGCAAGGATCCGCGATTGTGAGGCCACCACCGCCGCTGAGTCAACCGGGCTCGCCAAAAAGAAAAACCCCTTCAAGGTGGACCTTGAAGGGGCTGAAGATGCGGGGGCCAGATTTGAACTGACGACCTTCGGGTTATGAGCCCGACGAGCTACCGGACTGCTCCACCCCGCACAACATCACAAGCGCCTTGGAGCATGGCATCTTGTGGGCCCAGCGTCGCCGCCGGACCCTCACCTCTTAACCTTGCTCGGCTTCTTGTCAAGGGCGAGCTTGGTGCCGCGGCGGATCTTCGGCTTGGCCTTGGCGAAGCCCTTCTTCTCGCGGAAGCCGTGGCCCGCGCGGCTGGGCGCGCGACCGGCGGCGAGATCTTGAAGGCGGCTGACCTCCTCCGAGGTCAAGGGGCGCACCTGGCCACGCTCCATGCCGCGGATGCTGATCGTGCCGAAGCTCAGGCGGCGCAGCTTGGCGACGGGGTGGTTCACGGCCTGCATCAGCCGCCGCACGAGGCGGTTGCGGCCTTCAGTCACCGTCAGCTCCACCCAAGAGTTGCCCTCGTCCGTCGTCTTCATCACCCGCACCTTGCACGGGCCAGAGGGGCCGTCGTCGAGGCGAACGCCCTTGGCGATGCGCAGCAGCGTCTTCTCATCGGGCGTGCGCCACACCTTCGCCACGTAGTGCCGGGGCACCTGGGTGGAGGGGTGGGTGAGCTTGTGGGCCAGCTCGCCGTCGTTCGTGAGGATGAGCGCGCCTTCAGTGTCGAAGTCGAGGCGACCGACGGGCTCAACCCGCTGGGGCAGATCTTCGACCAGATCGAGCACCCCTTTGCGGCCGCTGGGGTCGCGGCGCCCGGTGATGAAGCCCCGGGGCTTGTACATCAGGTAGTAGACCTTGGGCGGCTCGGGGGGCAGGCGGCGCCCGTCGAGGCGAACGTGGTCACGCTCAGGGTCGACCACCGTGCCGGGCTCGGTGGTCGTCTCGCCGTTGACGCTGAGGCGACCCTCACGGATCCACTCTTCAGCTTCGCGGCGAGAGGCCAGCCCTCGCCCAGCGATGAGCTTCGCGAGGCGGATCTTGCGCGGGCTGTCTTGCTCTTCTTCACTCATCGGATCCTCTTCGCGGTCACCGGCCGGTGGGCGCGCGGGCGATCGTGCGGCGGGAACACCACACAGCCCTTGGCCTTAACCTGCCGCGCCGCGCTGACACCCCGCCGCGGACGATCGACCGGAAAAGTCGGGCCTAAAAGTCGGGGAAGTCGAGCTGAACCGGGCCCTCGCGGGGGTCGTCGGATTGTAGCTCGCGCAGATCCCGCAGCGTGGGCAGATCGCTGAGATCCTTGAGGCCGAACAGCTCCAAGAACAGCGGCGTGGTGCCGTACAAAAGCGGGCGGCCCGGCTCTTCGCGGCGGCCCATCACGGCGAGGAGCTGCTTCTCCAACAACGTGCGCATGATGCCGCCGCTGTCTACCCCGCGGATGTCCTCGACCTCGGTGCGGGTGACGGGCTGGCGGTACGCGACGATGGCGAGGGTCTCTACCGCGGCTTTGGAGAGCCGAAACGGCCTCGCCCCACGGGCGGCGGCGACGTACGGCGCGGCCTGGGCCACGGTGCGGAGCTGGTAACCATCGGCCACCTCGTGAAGCCGTAGCCCAGCGCCCCGGCGCAGGTAAGACTCCCGAAGCGTCGAGATCGCGCCGCGCAGGGCCTCTGGAGGTGGCTCCCCCAGGGCCTTGGCCAAGCTCTCGAAGCTCACCGGGGCGTCTGAGGCGAAGAGCACGGCCTCCACGGCGGCCTGCAGAAACTCGGGGCGCGGCGCGGCGAGGGTCTCGCCCAACAAGGGCTCGACGGTGGCGTCGGCGGCGTCTACGGGGGGCTCATGCAGCTCGACCGGATCCCCGTCAGGGACCACGGGCTCGTTGTCATCCCGCTTGAGCCCCGGGAACACGATGAGGTTGTGCGTGCGCTCGTCGGACATCGGCGTGGCTCACGTCGTGCGAAGGTGGACCGGACCGAGCGTAGGGCTCAGGCGAGGCGGCGGCCCGCCTCGGAGGAGGGGCGGTCGTAGCCGTCGGGCAAGCGGGAGAGGTCGGCATCCGCCAGGCGCACCCGGGCGCGCAGCTCGATGTCGAGGAGGTGGCCGTCTTGACACAGCTCGACCATCTGGAAACGCGCCATCTCCAAGAGCGCCAAGAAGGTGAGGATGCGCTGGGAGCGGCTGGAGATCTCCAAGAACAGGCTCTTGAGCTGAATGCCCGGCTGATCTTCCAAGCGGCCCAACACCCAGCGCACACGCTCGGCCATGGAGTACTCCTCCATCTGGACCTCGTGCACCGGCGGCGCCTCGCTCAGGCGGTCGAGGACGGCGTAGAACGCCTCCAAGAGCCCGAAGGCGTCTACGGTAGGATCCAGGGGGCGCTCATCGGCGGCGGCGGTCTGGGGCGGGCGCGTGAACTGGTCACGACCCAAGATGGGCCGGGCCATGAGCTTCTCGCTCGCCTCTTTGAACCGCTCGTACTCCAGCAGGCGCCGGGCGAGGGTCTCCTTGGGATCCTCCTCGTCCTCATCGTCCACCTCAAGGGTGGGCACCCTGGGCACGAGCTCGCGGCTCTTGAGCTGGCACAACGTGGAGGCCATCACCAGGAAGTCCCCGGCGATATCCAGGTCAAGTTGGGTCATCATGTCCAGATAGTCCAGGTACTCAGCGGTGATGTGGGAGATGTTGATGTCCCGGATGTCGAGCCCGTCGCGTCGAATGATGTAGAGGAGCAGCTCGAGCGGACCGTCGTAGACCTCGGTGTGGACGGCGAAGAGCTCGGGCTGAAACGCGAACAAGGGGATTGGCTCGTTTGGGACGGAGGAGGGAGGAGCAGCAGAGGAGAGCGGGAGGTTCCCCCCGGCGGGGAGCCGGAGGAGAGGAGCGATCGAAGGATGATCACGCTGGGGATTGGGCGCCCCAGAGGAGATTGAGAATAGCCGAGGCGATCGGGGTGGACAACAGAGAAGAGAGGATGAGCCGCCTACGACAGAAATTCGTCGATTTCAAGGATCCTTGGGGGGCGATGCTCAGCGCGCGATGAGCAAAGGCATGTCTACCTCGGCGAGCACACGCTCGGTCACCCGGCCAAGAAGCAGCTCTTTGAGCAGGCCACGGCCTCGGTAGCCCAGGGCCAACACATCAGCGCCGATCTCAAGGGCCACCGCCGGCAGGGCCTCGGCGGGCTCCCCCTCAACCACCAGCGCCTCGGCCTCAAGGCCCTCCTCACGCAGGGCGGCGACCCCTTCAGCGCTGGGGTCGTGGCCGACCTCACGCCGGGCGTCCACGACGTAGATCACCGTCACCGGGCACTTGAGCTGGGCCGCGAGGGGGCGCACCGCCCGCAGGGCCGCCCGCGCGCCGTCGGTGCCGTCAAAGCCCAAGGCGATGCGGCTCAAGGGCGAGGGGCTGGAGCCGGTGAGCAAGACCGAGCACGAGGCCCGGCGCACGAGGCGCTCCACCGTGGCGCCGCCTTGGCCCGGCGCGCTCTCTTCAGTGTCGCCCCGAAGGCCCATGATGAGCAGGTCGGCCTCAGCGCCTAAGCTCACGAGGCGCTCGGCGACGGCCCCGTGCTCAATCCGGGCCTTGACCTCGACGCCCAGCTCGGCGGCCTCGGCGGCGAAGCCCGAGAGCAGGCGCTCTCCGCGGTGCTGCACCTGCTCGGCGACCCGCTGGGGCACGATGACCGGCTCCCAGCCCAACATCCCGGCGATGTCTTGCAGGACATGACCGCTGAACGGCGCCACGTTCACGACGTGGGTGGCGGTCACATGAACCTGATCCGGCGCACAAGAGGCCACACGCAGGCAGGCGCGGGCGGCGGCGGCGGACCAGACGGAGTGGTCAAGGGCGAGCAGCAGGCGGTAGCGCATCCTCCAACACTACCGCACCTTGCGCCAAGTCGGGGAGGAGGGACGACGAGCGCCCCTTCCCCGACGAAATCTTCACAGGTGGAAGGCCCGCAGCCCGCCGATGCTGGCGATGCGCGCCTCCGCGAGCGCGTTCGACGCCGCCACGGGGGTGACGCCTTGGGCCTTCGCGTGGTTGATGATGCGTTTCACCGTCGAGAAGATGTTCGCGGCGTCGCTCATCGCCTTCTCGCGGGGCAGGTGCTTGAGCTCGGAGTAGACGTTGATCAAGCCACCGGCGTTGATGACGTAGTCCGGCGCGTAGGTGATGTTCTTGACCGCCAGGGCCTCACCATCGGCCTGCTCGTCGAGCAGGATGTTGTTCGCGCCGCCGGCGATGATCGGGGCGCGCAGGAGCGGGATGGTGTGTTTGTTGATGATGCCGCCCACAGCGCAGGGGGCGAGCACGTCCACGTCGAGGCCGTAGAAGTCTTCGCCCTCGACCACGGTGCCGCCGAACTCACGCGTGCAGCGCTCGACCCGGGCGGCGTTGATGTCGGTGTAGACGAGCTGCGCGCCGCCCTCGTGGAGGTAGCTGGCGAGGTAGTAGCCGACGTTTCCGCAGCCCTGAATGGCGATCTTGCGGCCGCGCACATCCGGCGAGCCGTAGACGACCTCCAAGGTGGCGCGAATGCCGTGGAACACGCCCCACGCCGTGACCGGCGAAGGATCACCCGAGCCGCCCGCCGCGGGGTCGAAGCCGGTGACGTGTTTGGTCTCGCGGCCGATGAACGACATGTCGGCGACGTTGGTGTTCATGTCTTCAGCGGTGATGTAGCGGCCGCCGAGGCTCTCGACGGCGCGACCGAAGGCCCGGAAGAGCGCCTCGGACTTGATGCCGGGATCGCCGATGATGACCGCCTTGCCGCCGCCGAGATCGAGGCCCGCCATGGCGGCCTTGTACGTCATGCCGCGAGAGAGGCGGAGCACGTCGCGGAGCGCGTCTTGCTCGGTGGCGTAGGGGAACAGGCGACAGCCGCCGAGCGCGGGGCCCAGGGCCGTGTTGTGAACCGCGATGATGGCCCGAAGACCGACCTCATCATTGCGAAAGAAGCATACCTGCTCGTGGCCCATCTCTGCCATTTGATCGAAGGCGCTCATGCTCCAGACTCCCTGGGTTCACGTTCGGCTCCCCCGTAACCAGCCCTCTGCCCTCGCGGCATCCACCCATTGACCGCCCCAGGTCATATCGGCGTCAACAACACGTGCGGTGTGTGTGCGATAAGCTTGGTCTCGGTCGCAGGAGGCTTGACCCCGGATGGATGAGTCCCTGGTGCGTCGTTTTCAGGAGGGTGACCTCACGGCGGTGATGGCCGTGCGGAATCACCTCCGAGATCTCGCAGGGCGCGCGCTCGGCGCCGGAGAGCTTCGTGTTGACGACGAAGACGAGCGCTCGAAGATGGAGCAGCAGGCCGCCGCGATGGCCATCGCCGCGCGTCCTGACAGCGCCGTGGCGTTTGCCCGAGAGGCCCTTCGCGCCGCGCTCACCTTGGGGATCGAGCGCTGGCGAAGAGAGATCCCGCCGCCGCCCGGCGATCACCCCGCCGCGGCGCTGATCGCCGCGATCGCGCTGGAGACCGCGTCTTTGGCCCAGGCGCGGCTGTTTAAGCAGCACGCCGACGCCTGCCCGGCCTGCGCGCACATCCTGACCGCCTCCCAGCACACCCTACGCGCCGCGATTCAGGCCGAGGCGCCAGCGGCCGCCGCGCCGCCGCCGCCCGCCCCCGGCCGCTCTCGGAACCTCGCCCAGCGCCAGGCCGACGCCTTGCCCCCCAGCGTCGACACGCTGAGCCGGGTCATGGCCGAGGCCGCCGCCGAGGCCGATGAGCCCAACGCCAAGACGAACACCAAACCCAACGCCAAGACCAACACCAAGCCCAGCCCCGCCCGACCCGCCGCCGCGTCCCCTCCCCGCCGCGCCGCAGCCCAGACCAAGTCCGGCCTGCCGTGGATCCCGATCGTGCTGGTGACCCTCGGCGTGGGCTTCTTCGCGTGGCGCGACGCCCAGCCCTCCGATGAGCAGCGCGCCTGGGCGACGGCGGCGCTTCTGCCGCCAGAGCTGCCCCCCACCGACCTCGGCGCGCGCTACGAAGGCACGACCAAAGCCGCGTTTGACGACATGGGCCGAGGCGGCTGCCGCAGCGCCGCCGGGCGGTTTCGCTCCGCGGCGCGCTCCTCCCCTCAAGATCCCATGCTGCCCTGGGCCGAGGGGATGGCCTTGGTCTGCGCCCGGGACGGCAAAGGCGCGCTCCTCGCGTTTAAGCAGGTGGAGGCCTTGGGCGGCAAACCCTTCGGCTGGGACTGGTGGACGGCCCAGGCGCTCTTGCTCGACGGCCAGCTTGAGCTGGGCTTGGGCCGCCTCGACGGCCTCGGAAGCACGAGCCACCCCCGCGCCGCCCAGGCCCGGGCCCTCGCCGCCCGGGTGCGGGACACGCTCTATTGAGCGGGCTGAACCGGGCTCAGCGGCGGGAAGCCCGGGCGGCGTAGATACGTCGAGAAGAAGCCATCGCAGGCGCCGTCGAGCCTACAGAAGCGGCAGCTCTCGGACTTGGTGAACCGCACGACGTCGGGGAAAAAGAGCACGGCGTCGCCGCGCTGGTGGTCGGCGTCGACATACCAGCGGTTCGCGCTGCGGCGGTTCAGCGCGGCGAGCTCGCCGAGGTAACAAGAGGGCAGGCCCTTGAGATCGACCTGAACGCCGGCCTGGGTGAGCAGCGGCACCACCCGGCCCAGCGCGGCGACGACGGCGCCGACGTGGGGGACGTGGGTGGACGTGTTGCCGGTGATCGGGAAGGGGTAGCTGAACGTGGCGGCCTGGGGCCCGGCGCTGGCGATGGCCCGGGCGGTGGGCTCAAGCGCAGAGACGGCCTCGACGGTCAACGACGTGGTGGCCACCACCCGCACCCCCAACGACTTACACACCCGCACCGCCGCCGCGCCTTCAGTGAGCCCGCCGCCGCCCGCCCCGGGCTGAACGGGCACGACCAGCGCGTCGACGAGGCCGACAAAACGGGGGGCGTCGAAGGTCTCCAGATCCTCTGGGCCGACGTGCAGCACGGTGTGGTGAACGCCCCAGGCCCGCGCTTGGCGCAGCACTTCAGGGCTGTCCTCCCGAGACGCCACACCGACGCCAGAGAGCACAAGCCGCGTGCAGGGCTGAGACCGGGGCGTGTCCAGGCCGCGGGTGAAGAAGCGCAGGTTGTCCAGCACCTCCGCTGGGGTCATCGAGCGTGTCGGCACCGGCGCGCCAGCGCGTACACGGCCGGGGTACGCGCGCTGAACACGAATTTGCACCATCGTCGGCCGCTCGACGGCTCCCGCCGAGGTCCAGGTGATCATGGTCGCTCCGAGGAGATCTGCCCTCCCCTGGTATGATGATCTCAACCTTGGAGGCAACGAATGCCACCGATCCCGCGCCGCGCCGCCCCCTGGTTGATCCTGCTCGTCACCCTCGGATGCAAAGGCTCAAGCAGCGACTTCCCCGTCAACCCCGGCGACGACGACAGCGACGCCCCCGTCGAGACGCTCACGCTGAGCCTCAGCACCCCCGCCGCCGGGGCCACCTTGCCCGCGGACGCGCCCTTCGGCTTGGCCGGGGTCGTGAGCCCAGAGGACGCGCTCTCCGAGGCGCTCTCCACCGCCACGCTGACGGCGAACGGCGCGCCGATCTCGTTCTCGCTAAGCCTCGATCCCGACGTAGACGGAGGCTTTTTGGGCGAAGGGGGAGGCTTAGAGGCAGGCGCTCAAACCCTGGTGTTGACCGTGGCCGCCCTGGATCAGACCGCCACCGCCACCCTCTCCGTCACCGCCGTGGGCAACCAGCCGCCGACAAGCCCGATCCCCAGCATCACCCCCTCGGCCCCGGTGAGCGGCGAGGCGCTCTTCGCCGGGCTGGTCACCCCCGCCGAGGATCCCGAGGGCCAAGCCGTCACCACCACCTTCACCTGGCGCCGCGACGACGTGCCGATGCCCGAGCACGACGGCCTCACGACCTTGCCCGAGGGCATCACCCGCAAAGGGGAGGTGTGGACGGTCTCGGCCATCGCCAGCGACGGCGCGCTCACCAGCGAGCCCGGTGAAGACAGCGTGCTCATCGAGGGCGCCGGGCCCAGCATCTCCGTGAGCATCGACCCCAGCGAGCCCCGACCCACCGACACCTTGACCTGCGCCTGGACGGTCACCGAGCCCGACGGCGAGGCCATCACTGAAGAGCGCGCCCGCTGGGCCGTGAACGGGGTGGAGCTCAGCGACGCCACGATCCCGCTCTCAGGCGTGCTCGTGCGCGGCGACGAGGTGGAGTGTGTGGTCACCGCGACCTCCTCCTCGCGCACAAACACCGCCGTGGCCTCGGTCACCGTGGTGAACACCACCCCGGTGGTCACTCGGGTGAGCCTCACCGGCCTGCCCGCGACCGAGTCCGCGACCTTGGGCTGCGCCGTCGAGGCCACCGACGACGACGGCGACACGCTCACCAGCGCCCACACCTTCTACGTCAACGGCGCCTCAGCGGGGAGCGCGGCCACCTTGAGCGGCGACAGCTTCAACAAAGGGGACACGATCTGGTGTGAGGCCCGGGTGTACGACGGCGCCGAGTGGAGCGTGAGCGCGGCCTCAGACACCACCCTCGCCGAGAACAGCGCGCCGACCCCGCCCACCCTCAGCCTCAGCCCCAACCCAGGCTTCATCGGCGGCCGCTTCACCTGCACGATCACCGCCCCCGCCGCGGACGCCGACCCCGCCGACGCCCTCACCACCACCGTGGACTGGCTCCTCGACGGCGTCGTGGTCAGCGCTGGCGGCGCCTTGACCTACACCGCCGCCGGGGCCAGCGCGGGCTCGGAGCTGGCCTGCGAGATCACCGTGAGCGACGGCGACACAGACGCCTCCTCAAGCGCCGCGGTCACCCTCTCCGACCGCCTCAGCGGCGCGCTCACCCGCGCAGACGCCGACCTCACCCTCGTCGGCACCGAGTCCCGCGCCGCCTTCGGCCAGAGCCTTGAGACCCCCGGAGACCTCGACGGCGACGGCCTCAACGAGCTGCTGGTCACCGGCGCGGGCTACAGCTCCAGCGCCGGAGGAGTCTTCTTGTTCTACGGCGCAGATCTAGTGAGCGACGCCGACGACACCGACGCCAGCGCGTTCTGGTACGGTGAGGCCGCCGGCGACACCTTAGGCGACCTGCGCGGCGCGACCGGCGGCGTCGATCTCGACGGCGACGGCCTCTCGGAGCTGCTCCTGGGCGCGCCCACGGCCACGGGCGATGGCCTCAGTGAGCTCGGCGCGGTCTATGTGCTCTCCTCCCAAGATCGGGCGAGCTGGGGCCAAGGCGGGAGCGTCGCCGATGACGCCGCGCTCATCGTGCGGGGAGGTGTGGCCAAGGACCGCGCGGGCTCGGCCTTCGCCAGCGTTGATCTCGACGGCGACGGCCTCGGCGAGCTGTTTGTGAGCGCGCCCTACGCCGACCCCACCAGCGCCTCCAACGGCGGCGCCGTGGCGGTGTATTGGCTCGGCGGCGTCTTGCCCGCGGGCGAGCTCGGCCCCGGCGACGCCGATCTGCTGCTGAACGCCAGCGGCGGCACCGACCACCTCGGCTTGGGTGGCCTGGGATCCCTCGGAGATCTCGACGGTGACGGCCTCGTTGAGCTGCTCATCGGCGCGCCAGACATGGACGGCGTGAGCTGCGCCGACTGCGGCGTCGCGCTCGTCTACTTGGGCGGCGGCCTGAGCGCCGGGAGCGCGGTGACCGCGGCCAGCCTCGCCGTGGGCCAGGTCGAGGGCTTAGACGGCGACGACAACGTGGGCATCTCCGGCGTCGGTCTTGGGGATCTCGACGGCGACGGCCTCGGCGAGTGGGCCCTCGGCGCACGTTTTGGGGACGCCACGGCCACGGACGCGGGCGGGGTCTACGTCTTCTTCGGCGGCCCCCCGTCAGGCGACCTCGACCTCAACGACGCCGACGTGTCTTTGGGCGGCGCGGCGAGCGGCGACCGCCTGGGCTGGGAGCTCTCGGCGAATGATCTCGACGGCGACGGCCTCGCCGAGCTGCTCACCGGGGCCTACACCGTCGAGGTCGGCAGCCTCTCTGACGCCGGCGCGGCCTGGATCGTGCTCGGCTCGACCCTGGCCGGGCTCAGCGGCGCCTACGACATCGCCGACGTCGCCCAGCTCAGCGTGAGCGGCGAGGCGACCCGCGCCTATGTCGGCCGCAACGCCGTGGCGCTGGGTGACCTCAACGGCGACGGCCTCGCCGACTGGGGCCTCGGCGCCCAAGGCGTGACCGAGGGTGGCCTCGTGCGCGCTGGGGCCGTGGCCCTGTTCTGGGGGCCTTGAGCCGAGCCTCGGCGGCGCGGCGGGCTCAGCCCTTGGGCGCCTTGCCCGAGACGCTGTACCAGGCCTCCTTCGCGACCATGCCCAGAAACGCCGCGTCCTCGATGAAGTACCGGCGGCCCATCCGTTTTGGCTCCTGAGCAAAGCGGTAGAGCCACTCTACGCCGACCTTGCCCATCCAGCCCGGCGCGCGCTTCACGAACCCGGCGGCGATGTCGAACGAGCCGCCGACGCCCAAGATGAACGGCACGTTCGCCAGGGCCTCGCGGTTGCGGTCGACAAACTCCTCCTTCTTGGGGGAAGAGATCGCGATGAACAAGAGCTGGGCGCCCGTGGCCTTGATGTCGGCGGCGATCTCCGGCTCGTCCTCACGTTTGTAGTAGCCGTTTCGCGCGCCGACGATCTGCAGGCCGGGGTGCCGCCGCAGGTACTCCGCCTTGGCGGCCTGCAGCGACTCCTCTTTCGCGCCGAGCAGGTACACCCGATAGCCCCGCTTGGCGGCCACGGGCAGGAGCGCCTCAAAGAGGTCGATGCCCGCCACACGCTCGGGCAGGGCCTTGCCGAAGAGCCGCGACGCCCACACCACCGGCGTGCCGTCCGCCGTGACGAGATCACACTTGCCGATGATCTCCTTGAACGCCTCGCTGTCCTTCATCTTGACGAGCTGATCGACGTTCACGCCGCAGCCTTGGTGCAGCGTGCCTTCAGCGATGTAGCCCTCGACCTGGGCGACGGCCTCATCGAGGCTCACGCGGTCAAACTCGCAGCCGAACAGGCGGACACGTTCTGGGGTGTTCTGGGCGGGCATGGCGTCCTCAAGCATAGCGGCGCTCCTATTCTGTCAGGCGTTCAGAGGCTCAGGAGTCCTTCTTCACCACGAGGCTGCGCACGGCTGAAGACGCGCCGGGGCCAAAGGCGGCGGCGTGGTCGATGCGCTCCCAGTTGTCGCGGAACCAGGCGATGGTCTGGTCGAGGCCCGCCTCAAACTGGGTGTCGGGGGCGTAGCCGATGAGGTTACGCGCCTTGTCTACGGAGGCGAGCAGGCGCTTCTTGGTGTCCCAGCGGCGCACTTCAGCGAAGCGGATGCCGGCCTCGTTGCCCACGGCGGCGTTGATGCGCTCGGCCAAGGTGCGGATCTGGATCTCGCGGCCCGAGGCGAGGTTGAACTCTTGGCCGATGGCCTCGGGCACCACGCCCGCGCGCAGGAGCCCGTCGGTGATGTCGCCGACCCAGGTGAAGTCGCGGGTCTCTTCGCCCGTGCCGGTGATCGGCAAGGGCAGGCCCTTCATCGCCCAGTAGATGAAGTTGGGGATGACGTTTCGGTACTGGCCGGGCACCTCGCCGGGGCCGTAGGAGTTGAAGAACCGCGCCTTCACCACGGGCAGGTTGTAGTGGTGGTGGAAGAAGTTGCCGTAGAGCTCACCCAGCATCTTCGTGATCTGGTAGGGCGTGGTGAGGTGCATCGACATGAAGTCTTCAGTGAGCGGCAAGGGCGCGGCGTGGCCGTAGATCGAGCAGCCTGACGAGGCGTAGACGAAGCGCTCGATGCCCTGGAGCACGCCGTACTCCATCAGGCGCAGCGTGCCCATGCCGTTGACCATGAGGTCGTTCTCGGGGTGGTCCACGGAGTTCTGGTTGGCGAAGAAGGCCGCGAGGTGGAAGACGATCTGCGGGCGCTCAAAAAACACGCGCTTGAGCTTCACCTCGTCGAGGATGTCGCCCTCAACAAACAGCACGTTGGGCAGAGACGGCACGTTCCAGCGCGGCGAGGCGACGAGGTTGTCGAGCACGATCACCCGCTTGGCGACGGCCGCCAGGGCCCGGGTGAGGTTGGAGCCGATGGCCCCCGCGCCGCCGGTCACGAGGACCGTCTTGTCTTGGTACTGGTCGAGGAAGGACATGGGGGCCTCTGTCGTGATGGAGGGTCTGTCGTGACGATGGTGAGGAGAGGTTTGGGCGCCCTGAGGGGCTCAGCGAAGAAGAGCCCTTAGCGCGCAGGTCGGATCATATCGAGGGCGCGTCTCGCTGTGAGGCCGCGCGGCCCGGGCGCCCGGATTCGGGTTAACGTAGCGCCATGTCGGCACCCCTCTACGTCCTCGGCCCCCAGCGTCCCCTGCCCAACTTGCCCCAGGCGCTCCAGAGCTTGCCGGGGCACGGCCCGATCGTGATGATCACCGCTGGCTGGCGCCATGACGAGGCCGACACCGAGGCGCTCCAGCGCGACATCGGCCCCTCCGCCGTGGCGCTGCCGCTCTACGCGTGGTTTGAGGAGCTCATGGAGCATCACCACGCCCTGCACGCGGTCTACCGCGCCCGGCAGGCCCAGGTGCAGACGCTCAAGGAGCTGCACCGGGTGCGGATGGAGCTGGAGCTCGCGGCGTGGCGCCAGCTCTTGGAGCAGCACAAGCACGCGCCGCAGCTTGTGGATGAGGAGCTCAGCGACGCCATGCGGGGGATCCGCGCCCTCGACGAGCGTTTTTTGCGCCGCAGCGAGACGATTCAGGCCGAGTACAACGAGCGCCTGCGCCACCTCGAGCCCCCCGCCCTCACCCACCGCCGCGAGGAGGCCCGCGCGCTCTTGTGCGGCGCCCGGGCGATCTGCGTCGCGGGGGGCCACGTCGGCGTGCTCCGCAACCGCATGCTGTTCTTCGGCCTCGACCGCGCGTTGGCCGAGGCCTGGCGCGGCGGCACCTCTGTGGTGGCCTGGTCCGCCGGGGCGATGGCGCTGTGTGACCGTGTGGTGCTGTTCAACGACGACACCCCTGAAGGCCCCCAAGACGACGAGCTCCTCGACACGGGCCTGGGCTTCTTGCCGGGCCTCGTCGTGCTGCCCCACGCCAAGAAGCGCCTGCACCTCGACAACACCGCCCGGGTGCGGCTCATCGCCGAGCGTTTCGCGCCGCTGCGCTGCGTCGGCTTGGAGTCTGGCGCTTGGCTCTCCTGGACCGGCGACGGCTGGCTCTCCCGAGGGGTGGGCAGCGGCACGCTCTCGTTGTGCCCCACAGGCGAGATCGCCCCCACGGGCGACGGCCTGATGCTCGGCCTCGGCCAGGACCGGGCTTGAGCGAGGGCCGGGCTTGAACTAGGGCCGGGGCTGACGTAGGCTCTGCGCGCCCCCCTTCGCCTCGGAGCGCGCCGTGAACGTCAACGGACAGCCCTTCCGCACCGTCTGGATGGACGGCGCGACCGTTCGGATGATCAACCAGCCCCTCTTGCCCTACCGCTTTGAGCTGGTGGCCTTGCCGACGGTCGCCGACACCGCGGCGTCGATTCGGGACATGGTCGTGCGCGGCGCCGGGGCCATCGGCGCCACCGCCGCCTATGGTGTGGCCCAGGCCGCCCAGCTCGCGCCGGACGCCACCTTCTTTGAGGACCTCGCCGCCGCCGCCCGGCTCATCGAGTCCACGCGCCCCACGGCGCAGAACCTGTTCTACGCCGTGCGCCATGTGCTGCGCGCCGCCGAGGCCGAGGGCGATCATCCCGGCCGCGCCCGCCGGGCCGCCGTCGCCGCCGCCGAGGCCTTGGCCGATGACGACGCCGCCTGCTGTGAGGCCATCGGCCGCCACGGCGCCCCGCTCATCGGCGATCAGGCCCGGGTGAACACCCACTGCAACGCCGGTTGGCTGGCCTTTGTGGACTGGGGCAGCGCGCTCTCGCCGATCTACGCCGCCAAACGGGAGGGCCGCGACCCCTTCGTGTGGGTGGACGAGACCCGCCCACGCGGCCAAGGCTCGCGGCTCACGGCCTGGGAGCTCGCCGGGGAGAACGTGCGCCACGCGGTCATCGCCGACAACGCCACGGGGCACTACCTCCAGCGGGGCCAGATCGACCTCGTCATCGTCGGCAGCGACCGCATCGCCGCCAACGGCGACGTGGCGAACAAGATCGGCACCTACTCAAGCGCCGTCGTCGCCAAGGCGAACGGCGTGCCGTTCTACGTCGCCGCGCCCACCACCACCATCGATCCCAACTGCCCGTCGGGCGCCGACATCCCCATCGAGGAGCGCGATCAGGACGAGGTGCGTTTTGTCTGGGGCTGGTCCGATGAGGGGAGCTTCACCCGGGTGCGGGTGACCCCGGAGGAGAGCCCGGCGCGAAACCCCGCCTTCGACGTGACGCCCGCGGCGTTGATCGCCGGGATCATCACCGAGCGGGGCATCGTGCCCGCGAGCCCAGAGGGCATCGCCTCCGTCGCCCGCCGTTAACCGAGCCCCCATCGTAGGGGATATGATGTCCCCGTCCCTCCTAGCATGGAGACCTCGTGGCCTTGCTCCCGCTCCTCGTCGCGCTCAGCGCCCCCGCCGCCGCCCAACAGGTCGAGTCGATGTTGCCGGTCATGGATGACCTCGGCACGCTGATCACCAAGCTGGAGGGCGACGGCTTCCAGATCACCGACATGACCCTGGGCATCGCCTTTGAGGGCGCCGCCCCCACGGTGGTGCCGGTGCCCGTGGGCCAAGACGACAACGTGATGATGGTGGCCGTCGGCGACAAGGACCGCATCGAGGATCTCGACCTGCTCGTCTACGACGACCGGGGCCAGCTCGTCGGTCAAGACGACATGACCGACAACACCCCCATCGTCGGTTTTCAGGCCCTGCGCAGCGGGCTCTACGAGGCCCAGGTCGTCGTCGCGCGGTCCAAGGCCGAGTACTCCGGCGGCTTCTTCACGATGGTGACGAGCTACCCCATCGGCCAGATGCCGATCTCCACGGCCTCGACCTGGCAGATCGCCCGCACCGCCGTCGAGCTTCTGGAGCTGGAGGGCTATCAGGTCTACCACGGCGAGTGGGAGACGGTGATGGAGGAGGGCGCCGCGGGCTTCTTGTTGCCCTTAGAGGCCGGTCGCCTCTGCCGCGCCGTCGCCGTGGGCTCGCCAGAGCGCGCCAAGAAGGTCCGCCTTCACGTCGTCGATGGCTACGACCAAGCCATCGGTGAAGGGGAGCACGACGGCATCTACAGCGTCGTAGACTTCTTCTCTACCGGCGACCCAAACACCATGTTTGTGGTGCAGGCCTCTAAGCTCAAGCGCAAGATCACCGACACCCACGCCGTCGTCATCGTCGCCTGTAAGTAGGCGCCGCACCGCTCGACCTAAACGCGCCGATGCGCCGCCACGGGGATCGCCGCCCGCACCTGGGCGACGCGGTCTAGGTGGATCTCCGCGAGCGCCAAGCCCTCGTGATCCCCACACTCTCCGATGACGGCGCCCCAGGGATCGACGATGAGCGCGTGGCCGTAGGAGCGCCGTAGGCCCGCGTCGTCGTGCTCACCCCACTGGGCCGGGGCGAAGACGTAGGACTGGCACTCGATGGCCCGGGCGCGCAAGAGCGTGTGCCAGTGGTCTTTGCCGGTCATCAAGGTGAAGGCGCTGGGCACGGCGAGCATCGTCGCGCCGCGGTCGGTGAGCGCGCGGTAGAGCTCGGGGAACCGCATGTCGTAACAGACCGAGAGGCCCAGCGGCCCAAGCTCGGTCTGGGCCACGACGACGTCTTCGCCGGGCAGAGTGGTGTCGGACTCCCGAAACCGCACGCCGCCGGGCACGTCGACGTCGAACAGGTGCAGCTTGCGGTAGGTCGCCAGACGTTCGCCGCTGGGGCCGAACACGATGGAGGTGTTGTAGCAGCGGTCGTCGTGGCCCGGCGCGCGCTCGGCGATGGAGCCCAACACCAAGGTGACGCCCAGCTCCGCCGCCAAGGCCCCGAAGTGGGCGTTCGTGGGGCCGTCGACGGCCTCGGCCAGGGCGATCTTGCGGGCGTGAGGGCCCAGATAGGTCGTGGCCTCGGGGGTGGCGATGAGCCGGGCGCCGTACCCCGCGGCGCGGCGGATGAGGCCCTCGGTGACCGCGAGGTTGCGGCTCACGTCAGAGCTGCCACGAAGCTGAACACAGGCCGCTAAGAACGGGGTCTCGGACATCTCGGCGCTCCGAAGGCGCGCTTTGCTCGCGCCGTGTCAAAAGGCGCGCTACTCTACAACGAAGAGGTCAGCCCGTGATGGACATTCCGGCCGTTGAGGCCCTCCCTCAGAGCCAAGAAGTGCTCGGTCACGCCCCAGCGTCGCGCCATCCTCCGCGCGTTGGCCGACGATCACGCCCACCCCACCGCCGCCCAGCTCTTTGAGCGGCTCACCGCGGCGGATCCCGTCACCTCCCGGGCCACCGTCTACAACACGCTTCAGCTCCTGCGTGAGCTGGGTGTGGTGCGTGAGGTCTACGTCCCCGGCGACGAGTCCCGCTTCGACCCCGACCCCACCCCGCACCACCACTTCTTGTGTACGGGCTGCGGCGCGCTCTCGGACGTGCCCGACGCCGACGTGCAGGTGGCGCGCGCCTTGCCCGAAGGTTTTGAGGTGCGCCGCGCCGGGGTGCTGTTTGAGGGCCGCTGCCCGGCCTGCCGCGAAGGTTAAGCCCCCTCGCTTTGGGGCTCTGACGACTCCTCCGCCGGGCCGCCGCCGAGCAGCGACTCGAAGCGCAGGAGCGCCACGGCGCCCAAGAGCACGCCGAACCACAAGGTCGCCACCCGCACCAACAAGGCGCTGGTGACCGCGACGGCCTCGTTCACGCCCAGAAGCGTCACCGCGCCCCCGGCCAAGGCGCCGTCCGCCACGCCCAAGCCGCCGGGCATGGCGCCCCCGGCGATGGTGGAGAAGGCGTAGAGGAAGGTGGAGGCGTCTAGGCTGGCCTCGACGCCCATGCCGATGAAGATCAGCCAGAAACCGACACACTCCGCGAACCAGGCCACCAACGAGAGCAGCACCGTCCACAACAAGGCGCCGGGCGAGAGGCAGATGCGCAGGGCCATGAGCAGCTCGCGGATCTTCGGCGCGAGGCGACCGACCCCCGGCAGGCGCGCGAGCAGGTCCACGGAGCCCATGGAGAGCGGCTCGGACATCAGCACGATCAGCGCCGCGCCCAGAAGCGCCGAGGGCACCGCCACCCACGCGACCCGGTCCGCGGCGTAGGTGCTCACGGAGATCGCCGCCAAGGCCAACATCGCGATGCCGTCGGTGATGCGCTCGGTCAACAAGGCCGGGATGGTCGTGGCGAGGTTCACCCCGGTGCGTTTGGAGACGACGTAGGGCTTGAGCAGCTCCCCCGCTTTGCCCGGCGAGATCACCATCGCCAGCCCGGCGATGAACAGCGTCGCGTCCTCGCGCCACGGCAGGCTCAGCCCCAGGCGCCCGAGCAGGTAACGCCACTTCACCCAGCGCAGGCCGTAGTTGACGAGGGTGAGGAGCAGCACCGGAATGTAGAGCCACCACGCGAAGTTGAGCAGCTCCGCGCCGACCTCGGAGAAGCCCGCCCAGACCGTGCCGACGACGTAGAGGATCGCGCCGAGGGCGATCGCCCAGATGGCCCAGCGGCGAAAGCGCGGGAGCAGGTCAGGCGGTTGCGAAGTCACGTCGAGATGAGCCTTGGAGGGGCGCGCGCCGCTGGGGGGGCTGAGGCGCACGCGGACGTTCAGATATGGTACTCTGGAGTTCTCCCTGGAGGGACCCCTTTGCCGCGCTTCGCCCTCAAGATGAACGGTGTTGCGGTTCGTGAGCTCACCGCGGACACCTGGCTCGCCGCGCTCGGCGCCTTCATGGAGGCCGAGGGCGCGCTCGCGGCCGCCCGTCGTCTGCGCTGTGAGCTGCTCGACTCCGGCGAGGTGATCGCCCTGGACGAGGTCTCTGGGAGGACCTGGCGTCTGGTGCCCGCCCTCACCCCCCAAGATCTCCCCTCCCTTCGTGCGCCCGCGAGCCCCGACGAGCCCGCGCCCCCGGCGCTGATGGAGGGCATGGGCCGTGTGCAGCACGCGGCCACGGCGGTGATCGCTTGGGAGCTCGCCTTGGAGATCTCCGGGCTGCTCGCGCCGAGCGAGTGTGGCGCGGCGGTGCAGGCCACCCCCCACCAGGGCCTGTTCTTCGTCTCCGCGACCGGCCCCCACGGCGGCAAACTTCGCGCCGCGCGCCTGCCCCCGGGCACAGGCTTCGTCGGCGTGTGTGTTGAACAATGCGCCGGGTTCATCGTGAACAACGTCTCCGAGGATCAGCGGCACTACAAGCCCGTCGATCAAGAGACGGGCTACCGCACCCGGGCGGTGCTCTGCGCCCCGGTGGTGGCCGAGGGCTACATCTTCGGGTGCCTGGAGCTCGTGAACCCCGTCGCCGGGGCCTACAACGCCGACCAGCTCGCGCTCGTGGAGCGCCTCTGCGCCGTGCTCGGCCAGCGGCTCTACCGCGCGGGCATCCGCGGCAAACGCCCTGCTGTGGCGGTGGCGACGGGCGAGCGCCCAAGGGCCTAAACCCCTGGGCGCGCCGCGATCACTTCACGGTGATCGTCTTCACCAAGCCGCCGACCTCGGTGCGGAGCTGGGCCTGGAGCTTCGCGTACATGTCGAAGTTCTCGCCCACCTCGTCATCAATGGTGACGACCTTGTCATCCTGGGCGCGGGCGGGGTGCTTCGCCAGCCAGAACTCGACCTGGGAGTCATCGTCGAAGGTGAACCGCCACTTGTAGCGGGTGCTCACCGTCCACTTCTTGGCGTCTTTGGTGGTGGCGGACGTCACCGTCTTGAGCTCGCAGGTGTACATCCACGGCGAGACGTCTGAAGAGTAGGTGCAGTCCACGTCCGCGGGGATCTTGCCCGGGGTGACGGTGATCGTGCCGATCTCCGTCCACATGGCCTCCTTCTCGGTGCCGTTGCCCTCGAGCGTCAGGGTGAGGTAACCCTTGGCGTCCTCCCAGCCGGAGTCGGCGTAGAAGTCCGTCGAGCGCTCAATGCGCTTGACGTGACCGGAGACCGTCTTGCCGTCGGCGTAGGCGATCGTGAGGTTCATGTCGGCGTTGGGCTTGGGCGGCTCGGGGGGCGGCGGGACGTACTCGGGCTCGGGGGTGACGGGCGCCGGGGCGGGCTCAACGGCGGCGACGGGGGCGGGCTCAGGGGCCTTCTTCTCCCCGCAGGCGGTGAGGGCGAGGACGAGCGCGAGGCTCAGGCGAACAGAAGACATCGGGACCTCCAGCAGAGCGCAGACGTTTTGGTATAGCCACGCTTGGGGTTGGGCTCAAGAGGGGCGGCTCAGGTTATAGTGTTGACATGACAATACCAGTCTTCCTGTTTCATCTCAACATGACCGCCCTGGCCGCTGAGTTTGACGTCGGCGCCGGGTTTGAGTTCGTCGGCCTCGCCACCTCCGGCACAAACGACGTCGGCGTCGCCCAGGCCGAGCTCGACGCGCGCCTGGGCGTGGGCCCCCTGCGCCTGCGGGTGGACGTCGATCTCCTCGGCCCGGGCCCCTTCGGCGCCGAGACCCGCACCGGCACCGGCGCGCTCAAGCCGTTCCCGGAGTGGGGCGCGGCGATCATGGGCGCCCCGAACGGCTGGATGATCGCCACGGGTTTTCAGCCGCACCCGGTCAACAACGAGCAGGTCGACGGCTGGTCGAACCTCTTCGTGCCCTACACCATGGGCTTCACCGAGCTGTGGCCGGGCTACTTCTTGGGCATCCGGGCGCAGGGCGGCGCGATGGACGGCACCCTGATCACCTCGGTCTGGGGTGGCGCGCGCAGCGACGTGGCGTTCTCCGATGACGGCCTCGTCTTCGGCGGCAGCGCGGCCTTGGCCGGGCGCAGACGGGAGGAGGTGCGGGCGCGGGCGGCCTTGGCGGTCTTCCCCATCGATCGGCGTCTTCTGGCGTCCGCGAGCGTGGCGATCCCCGTGGGCGACTCGGTGAAGATCCTCGGAGACGGCACCTTAGGCGCCGGGGACGGGCTCAGCGGCTCGTTGGCCGGCACCCTCGTGCTCTTCCCCGACTGGCAGGTCAGCCCGGCGATGCGCGTCGAGGGCGCCGAGGGCTTGGGCTCCCCCTGGGCGCTCGACGCGGGCGTGGCCTGGAAGCCCGACGACGCCCTGCGGGTGAAGCTCTCAGGCCGGGTGGAGAGCGGCGAGGCCTGGCTCTACGCCGGGGTCTCGCTCATCGACGACGTCGAGCCCGGCAAAGGCTGGCGCTTCGCCCACTGAGCGCCGCGGTGACCTCAGCGAACCCGGTGCTCCAGGCGCCGGGTCTCGCCGTGGACCTCGATCTCCCAGCTCACGCGGATGCCGCGGCGGTCGTCCGTCGCGGGCTCAACGTCCATATGAACGTTCAGGCTGTCGCCGGGCGCGAGCTCGATGGGCTTGATCGGGAAGTAGATCTGCTTCCAGTGGGTCAAGGGGTCGCTCGGGCCCGAGGGGAGCTGGAGCCCGGGGGCCATGTCCAGGACAAACCAGCCCGCGAGGCCGCGCACGACGCCCCCTTCAGCGAAGGTCCACGAGGCCTCGCCGCCGGGGATCTCGGGGATCGGCCAGTCAAAGCGGGTGACCCGTTGGCCCGGCGCGAGCAGGTGGGTCGGGTCTACCTCTGTGGTGCGGCCACGGCGAAGGCTGGCCTCTCGCAGGATGGTCTGATCGAAGCCGTCGCGGCCGTCGAAGGGGTCTACGGTCTCGTTGTAGAGGCTAGGATCACCCACGGGGGCGACGTGCAGCTCGACCCCATTGGGCACGATCGCCCCGCCGGGCTTGAGGTTCTTGAGCATCGCCTGGGCGAGATCCGGGCCGCCGCCCTCCGCCACGGCGAACTGCCCAATCGTCTCCGAGACGATGACGTCCACCTTCTCGGGCAGCTCAACCCGGGCGAAGTCGCCGCGCACAAACTGGATGACGTCGCCATAGCCTGATGCGCGGGCGACCTCCTTCGCGGTGTCGAGGAGCGCCGAACGATCCACCGCGTAGACCTTCCTCGCCCCGGCCTGGGCGGCGAGCAGGGCCAAGATGCCGTTGCCCGTGCCGCAGTCCATCACGACCATGCCCGGCTTGACCACGGCCTGAATCGCGGCCTTGAAGGCGTTCACGCGGGGCCGATCGGCCAACATACGGCGGTGAACGTCTACATCGGCGTAGTTCTCGAAGAAGACCGGCGTGTCCGCGGCCTGCTCCTCGGTGACCAGGATGCCGATCTCGGCGAGCTGCCGAAACGCGGACACCCCAGAGGGACCAAAGAGCGAGGCCACCTCGGACTCGGCCTTGGGGGTGGTGCAGAACGCCATCAGGCTGACGACGGGCGGCGGGACACGCGCCGAGACGCCATGGGAGGCGGAGCGGACGAGGATCGCGCCGTCGGGCTGAAACGCGGCGGAGAGATCACCTAGGCGGACGAGCTTCACACGGACTCCTTTTCCATTTCACTGGCGCCCTGTTCTCGCAAAACTCGGCGCGAGAATCAAGGCCCCCCACGCAGAACTTTGCGCGGTGGCGCTTTACGCGGGCCCACGAGCGCTACACTCCTCAATCGCCCTCCGGAGTCCGCCGATGCCCCTGTTCCAGCGACCGCCCCAGACCTCTGATGAGCTCGCCGCCTGCGCGCCCCTGGCCATCGGCCCAGAGAAGGTGCAAGACATGGACGAGGAGACCTGGCTGCGGGAGGTCTACCGAGGCGAGAGCGTGCCCCAGCTCACGATCCGCGCGGTGATCATGGGCTCGGTTCTGGGCGGGCTTCTGGCGTTCACGAACCTCTACATCGGCCTCAAGACCGGCTGGGCCTTGGGCGTGGCGATCACGGCCTGCATCTTGTCGTTCGCGCTCTCCAACCTGCTCGTCAAGATCGGCGTGATGAAGACGCCGCTGACGATCTTAGAGACGAACTGCATGGCGTCGGCGGCCAGCTCCGCGGGCTACTCCACCGGCGGCACGATGGTCTCGGCGATCTCGGCGCTCTTGCTGTTGAGCGTGACGCCAGAGAACCCCGGCGGCACCCACCTCAGCGCGATGATCTTGGTGCCGTGGACGGTGTTCCTCGCCGGGCTGGGCACGGTCTTGGCGATCCCGATGAAGCGCAACCTCATCAACCAAGAGCGCCTGCGTTTCCCCTCGGGCACCGCCGCCGCCGCCACCTTGCAGTCGCTCTACTCCGCAGGCGGCGACGCCATCGTGAAGGCCCGCACCCTGCTGGTCTCGGCCGCCCTGGGCGCGATCTTCCCCCTGCTCATCGACCTGCCCCTGCGCACCGTCACCGATCCCAAGACCGGCGAGACCTCCAAGACCGGCCTCCTCCCCGCCGACACGCCGATCTTCGACATGTTGCCCGCCCGGGGCGGCGAGACGGTCGACGGCGTGTTCACCGCGTTTAAGCCCTCGGACTGGACGATCACCTTCGACAACAACCCCGTGATGATCGCCGGGGGCATGTTGGTGGGCCTGCGGGTGACGTTCTGGATGTTCGTGTCGGCGGTGACCTTGGCGTACTTTGTTGGGCCCGCGGCGTACGAGTGGGAGTGGCTGAGCGCGGTGACCGGCAACCCCCTGCGCGCGGCGACGGCGCCGTACAAGGCCTGGAAAGAGATCGGCCTGTGGTTCGGCGCGCCGATCCTCGTGGCGTCGGGGCTCTTTGGCTTCGCGACCCAGTGGCGCACCATCCTCCGCGCGCTCTCGTCTCTGGGCGGCGGCGGCGCGGCGGCCAAGCCGGGCGAAGAGGCGCGCTCGGCCTCAGGCCTGACGGCCAAAGACGTCGAGGTGCCGATGTCGTGGTTCGTCGTCGGCGGCCTCACCTCCGGCGCGGGCGTGATCGCCGTGGCGGCCACCGCCTTTGAGGTGCCCGTTCATTACGGCGTGCTCGCCGTCGCGATGACCTTCTTGCTCTCCTTGGTGGCCTGCCGGGCCACGGGCGAGAGCGACATCACCCCCGTCGGCGCCATGGGCAAGCTCATGCAGCTCACCTACGGCGCGCTCATCCCCCAGTCCACGACGGCGAACCTCATGACCGCGGGCATCACGGCCTCGGCGGCGGGCTCGGCGGCCGACCTCCTCAACGACCTCAAGAGCGGCTACCTCTTGGGCGCCGACCCCCGACGCCAGTTTATCGCCCAGGCGAGCGGCATCTTCGCGGGCACCCTGGCGACGGTCACCGGGTTTTACCTGCTCGTGCCCGACGCCACGGCGCTCACCGGGGTGGCGGGCGCCGCGCCGCAGTTCCCCGCGCCTTCTGCCCAAGCCTGGCGCGCCGTCGCTGAGGTGTTCAAGACCGGCCTCGCCAACATGCACCCCATGCACCAAGAAGCGATCGTCTACGGCCTCGGCCTCGGCGGGGCCTTGGCGGCGCTGGAGGAGTTTGTGCCCAAGGCGCGGCGGTTTCTGCCCTCGGCCACGGGCTTAGGCCTGGGCTTCATCCTGCCGTTTCAGTACCCGTTCTCGATGCTCTTGGGCGCGATCCTCGCCTGGGCCTGGACAAACCGCAACCCCAGCCAAGCCGAGAGTTACCTCGTGCCGGTCAGCTCAGGCGTCATCGCCGGGGTGAGCATTATGGGCGTCATCGTGGCGATCTTGAACAACATCCTGAGCTGAGACGCCGTGTTACTGTGGGCCTCGCGGCGAGCTGTCCGCGAGGAGACGACCATGCGCCTGATGATCCCGCTGATGTTCGCCCTGGCCCTTGGCGCCTGTGGTGAGACCCCCGCCCCGACCGACGCCCCCACCGAGGCGACGGCCGAGAAGGGCAAAGCGGGCAAGGCCGGAAAGGTGGGCAAAGGCGGCAAAGCGGGCAAAGCCGGCAAAAAGAAGCCCCCGCCCACCTGCCCCACCTCCGCGGAGCTCGCGTCGGCGCTCGGTGAGAGCGCCTTGGCCTCCACGGTGCAGATGACGGGCATGGCCCCCGAGGTCGCCTGCGCCGGTCGTTTCGCCAAGGCCGACACCGTGCCCCCCGAAGGCGGCGCGGTCACCTCGGTGTTGTTCCGCCACGCCGATGGCCGCTGGGTGCCGGTGAAGGCGGGCACGGGCCAGTTCTGCGCAGGGGCCACCCCGGCCAACGTGGCCACCAAGCTCGGCTGCTGAGCGGATGTCCAAAGAGGGGAGGACACCTTGCCCAGAGTGCGGCGCCACAAACCGCGCGCGGGCTCTGTATTGCCTCGCCTGCGGGGCCAAGCTCACGCGCCCTGCCCCGCCCGTCACCCAGACCCGCGTAGACGCCCGGCGCCTTCGGGGCTGGATGGCCTGCTTCGACTTTGACCAGACCGGCGAGACCTTCTTGCTGCGAGAGGGCCAGAACGTGCTCGGCGCCGAGCCCCGGGAGGCCACGGTGCTGCTCGCGGCGGGCCAGGGCCAGGTCGCCCCGCGGCACGGCGCGCTGCGAGTGGAGCCCGACGGCGGCGCCTGGGCCACCCCCCTCGACGGCGAGCTGCGCGTCAACGGCGAGGTGCTCCCGCGCGCTGGCGGGCCGCTCCGTGACGGCGACACCCTCAGCGTCGGCGCCTACACCCTCACCGTGAAGCTCTTGTCGTGATGTGGGCCTGGTTTGTGTTTCTGGCGTGCGACGGCCCCGCGGACCTCCCTCCGCCAGCGGCGGCGCCGACGCCCCCCGCCGACCGGCCCGGCATACAGACCCCTCCCCTGCCCACGACCTGCCTGCACGGCCTCGATCCCCAGCTCGCCCAGCGGCTCATGGAGCTAGACACCCTCTCCAGGGCCACGCTGATGGGCGGCGGCTGGAACGGCGCGCGAGAGGCCAAGCTCGGCCAGAGCCTGCTCCTCACCCTCAAAGGCCGGGTGAACGTGCGGCAAGACGCCCGTGTAGACACCCTGATCACCCGCCTCAACCTGGGCGGCGTCCCGCTGCGGTTTGAGTACACCGCGCTGGTGATCGATGAGCCCCTGCCCAACGCCTACGCCTTGCCCGGCGGGCGGATCCTCGTGAGTGAGGGCCTGATTCTGCTCGCTGAGGGAGATGACGACGCCTTGGCCTTCGCCTTGGCCCACGAGCTCGCCCATGTGGAGCTGTACCACAGCGCCGCGGTCTACCAGCGGCTCTGGGCCACCCAAGGTTGGTCTGAGCCCGCCTGGGGCCCCCTCCTCGCCTTGACTCGCCACGCGACCTCCGCCACCCAAGAGCTTGAGGCCGACCGCCTCGGCGCCGCGCTGGCCCAGCGCGCGGGCTTCCGCCTCGACGCCGCCGAGGTGCTTCTCGACCGCCTGCCCCCCGCCGCCGACGCCGACCTCACCGACCTCTTCGGCGAAGATCTGCTCGCGTTGCCGCCGGAGCTGCGCGCCTTGGTGTTGGACGGCTTGGGCACCCACCCCAGCGTCGAGGCCCGGCGCTGCGCGGTGCGCCACGGGCCCACCCTGCCCCTCTAACGCCGGCGCCCGCGCCTCACTCTTCAGCGGTGTCAACGGCGGGGACGTCAAGCCAGACCGGCGCGCTCACCGCCCAGCTCGACCCGCGGGCGACGGCGACGGCGTAGCGCTCCCCAGAGATCTGCGCCTGCGCGCTGAAGAGCTGACCGCTACCGCGCTCTGGCACAAAGGCCTGAACCAGCGCGCCGTCCACCCACAGCTCCACGGTGTCCACCTGGGTCTCTCGGCCGCCGTAGAGCTGGACATTCGCGGTGACGATCCCGTCGCCGTCGTCATCATCGCCAAGATCGAGGAGCAGGAGCGGCCCGCTGCTCGCGCAGGTGCGCGCCGTGGCGAGCCCACGCGTGAGCGAGGCCACTGAAGGGGCGGGGTCGGCGGGATCCACCTGAGTCCAGGTGAGCGGCCCGACGGGGGCCACCCGCGCGCCGCGCCCGTAGAGCTCAAGGAGCGTAGGCAGCTCGTCCAGGCTGGCCAGACGCAGCCCATCTGGGGGCATCGCCCAGTCGCCCGGGGGCCCGGCGGCGTTGACCCAGGCGGCGTCCACCACCCCCAGCCGGTTCGGCGTGACCGTGCCCATCGCCGCCACGGCCAGCCGCTCGGCGTCGAGGCCCTCGGGGTTCACCGCGCCGTGCCCGGCGAGGCGGCTGTTGGCGTCCCAGGGGAAGCTCACCACGGCGCCGACCTGCTCGCCCTGCGCCTCGGAGCCCGCGACGGCGCGCAGCCGCTCACTCCACCACGGGCTCAGCGTCACCTCGCCGACCTCTCCTTCAGGGGCGAAGACGACGAAGGCCAAGCCCAAGGCCGCGGCCTCGGCCAAGGCGTCGGCGGGGTCGGTGTGGTCATCCCGCGCGGGGCGAGCGGGCCGGTCCAGATCGAGGGGCACCCACCCCAAAGAGCTGGGGATCACCCGGCGCAGGAGGACGTCCACGACGGTGTCCCCGCTCACGGTGACCTCACCCTCCCAGGGGTCGTACGCCGGGCCGTGCTCCACGCGCACGGTGAACACGCCAGGGCCCACGCCGACGTCTCCGCCCTCGGGGGCCATCGGCACGCGGCGATCCCCCACGGTCACCAAGGCGGGGAGCGCCTCGCCGGTCTCGCCGTCGATCACCCGCGGTCGCACCCGGCCCGCCTCGCCGGGGAGGAGCGCGAGGCCTTCGCCGATGGGCGTCGGCGCCCCGTCGGCGTGGCCATCGGCGAGACACACCAGCGTCGCCGCGCCCGGGGGCAAGGCGCTGTCAAACTCCACGGGGAGCCGGGCGAGCGCCGCGCCGTTCACATCGAGCACCCGCACGTCGTCGCCGATGCACATCCCCGAGGCCCGCGCGCCGTCGGGCCAAGCCTGCTCATGGACATCCGGCCAGAGGCCCACAAACAGCGTGTCGGAGGTGATGATGCGCGCGCCGCCGAGGTCAACCGTCTCCTCCGCCGCGCTCACCAGCGCCGTGCCGCTGTGGTAGTAGCCCGCGCCCAAGGCCTCGGTGCTGCGCCCGCCGTGGACATACAGGGCGGTGGCCCCTTCAGCGGTCAGCGCGTTTGAGCCTGGGGCCAGCCGCCAGGTGAAGCTCGCGGCCTCGCCCTCGGCGCCCTCGGCGGCCGGCAGACCCCGCAGCGCCTCGGTCACCCCCTCCACACGCAAGAACGCGCCGCCCTCGTCTACGCCGGCCTCCCAGGCCTCGGGGCGCACGGCGAGGCCGTTCACCAGGGGGATCAGCTCAAAGAGCCGGTCGTTCCAGCCGGGCACCGCGGCGTCTACGACGGTGAGCCCAGGGCCGCCGACGATCGAGAGCGACTCCCCGGGCTGGCGCACGATCACCGAGAGCTGGCTGTTCTGCATCAGCCAGTCCCAGGTGCGGCCCTCGCTCGACCGGGGCAGCTCATCCGCGCAGCCCACGGGCTTGATCCGGACCTCGTCCTCCCCCAGCTCAACGAGGGGCTCGCAGGTGCGGGCGTATCCATCGTACGGCGAGATGATGGTGCCCGGCGGCGCGCAGCCACCGAGCACACACAAGCAGACGCCAAGACGACGGGGGGTGATCATGCCGCAGTATGTCACTTCTGCGGAGGGCCGGCTTTGACCTCATCGGCGAAGAGCACCGAGGTGGCCGAGAGCCGCACCTGCTTGGACCAGGTCGGCGCGTCGGGCGCCATGTCCATGTACTTCCAGGTGCGGGTCTCGCCGGGCTTGACCGGCACCTTAAACTCCTCCTCGATGGGGAGGTTGCCCGGCCCGTTGGGGGCGACCAGCGGCCAGCGCTTCGTGGCCACGGCGCGGCCATCGGCGTCCAAGAAGTCGATCTTCATGTTGAGCACGTTGATCGTGCGGCCGGTGTTGTTCGTGACGTCGGCGGTGAACAACAGGCCGTCGAGGGGGCCGTCGGGGTTCTCGGCGAGGTTCGTGGGCTCCATCTCGACGGCGCCGATGACGAGCGTGTCGCGGAACTCAGAGAGCTTCAAGCGCCCGCGGGCCTCGGTCATGCGCGCCTTGTCGCCGCGGGGGTACTCGTCGAGGAACTTCTGCCAGGCCTCTTGGGTGTTCGTGTCTTCAGCCCAGCGGAAGAGCAGGCCCTCACGCTCGGAGAGGATGTCGTCGCGCATCTTGGCGTCGCTGCCCTCGGGGAACTTGGCGAGGTAGGCGTCGTAGCCCTCAAGGGTCTTGAGCTCACGGGCCTTCGCCGCGTAGAGCTCCTCCAAGCGCAGCTTCGCTAAGGTGATGCTGCCGCTGGAGGGGTTCTCGGCGATGAACTTCTCATACGCCTCGACGGTGTCCTCTTTCTGCACGTCGGTGAAGGAGGGCCCGCAGCCCGCCAAGAGGAGCCCCAACAACAGGGTAGACCGAATCACGCTCACCTCCTTGGTATGGAAGCTGGGCTTTTAGCACAACACGACGGGATTGTCAGGCGCCCCAGCCGATCTCGGTGATGAGCGCTGAGGCCGCCAAGAGCCCCGAGACCTCGCCGAGCTGCTGCGCCGCGCCGAGCACGTCGCCGGTGACCCCGCCGATCTGGCGCCGGGCCAAAGCCCCCATCAACCCGGCGCTCACCAAGGCCAGCCCCAGGGCCGCGAGGCCAAAGCGCCCGCTCACCCCCACCGCCAAGGCCGCCGCGAACACGACGCCCAGAAGCGCCGGCCGCGTGAGCTTGACCCCGGCGAGGGCGGCGGCGAGGCCGTCTTGCCGGGCCGCCGGGGCCATGGCCAAGAGCAGCACCATCGCCGCGCGGCTCGTCGCGTGAACCGCGGGCAACACCAACAGCGCGACCTCCGCGGGCAGAACGCTCAGCGCTGAGGCGCGGGCGACGAAGGCCCCGACGATGGCGAGCACGCCATAGGTGCCTTGGCGAGAGTCCTTTAAGATTCGCAGCTTGGCCTCAACGTCCCACCCACCGCCGAAGGCATCCGCCACGTCCCCCAGCCCGTCCTCATGCAGGGCCCCGGTGAACATCACCTGAACCATCAAGGCCATCACCGCCGACGCGAGCCCCGGCAGGCCCAAAAACAGGCCCAAGGCGAACACCGCCGCCGTGACCAGGCCGATGAGCGCGCCCACCGCCGGGAAGCTCGCCGTGCTGGCGCCCAAGTCCTCCGCGCTCGCTTGGCCCTCGAGCCGCACCGGCAGCCGGGTCAAGAAGATGAGCGCGAGGGCGAGGCGCCGCACAGGCCTCAGAGCCCCGTGTCGCCCGCCGCGCAGGCGTAGCCGTCTTCAGCGTCTTCAGTCTGCTGCTCATCCAGGGCGACCACACAGGCGTCTTGCAGCTCAGGGTCGGCGTTCTCGTAGGTGACCCGGAGCGTCTCGCAGTCGTAGCCGGGTCGGGCGTCATCGGAGTGGCAGTCGCAGATGTAATCGACGTACTCATCACAAGGCGTCGCGGGCTCACACGCGGTGAGCGTCGAGATGAGCGCGACGGAGGAGAGCAGCGGGGCGAGGGTCAGGACGAACCGCGTCATGGCGCACCTTCGGTTGAGGGACACGTTAAACGCACCCTATCCGGGTTCATTCGTGAGGTCAGCATGACAGACCGTTTTGATGGCCAAGTGGTCGTGATCACCGGCGCCACGTCCGGCATCGGCCTCGCCGCCGCCCGCGCGTTTAAGGCCTCGGGCGCCACCGTCATCGGCACCGGGCGCGATCAGGCCCGGCTGATGGCCTTGGGCCAAGAGGTTGACCTCGCGTTGAGCCTCGACGTCACCGACCCCTCCTCTGTGGAGATCGCCGCCGCCGCCGCCCTCGATCGCCACGGCAAGATCGACGTGCTGGTCAACAACGCCGGGGTGGGCCTGTTCAAGCCTTGGGACGAGACAAACATTGAGGATCTCTCGACGATCTTGGACGTGAACCTCCTCGGCGTGGCCCGGGTGACCCAAGCCGTCTTGCCGAGCATGGTGACGGCCGGGCGTGGCGTCATCGTGAACGTCGCGTCCGTGGCCGGTCGCCGGGCTTACCCCCGCCACACGGCCTACTGCGCGTCCAAACACGCGCTCATCGGCTGGTCTGAAGCCCTTCGCCTAGACCTAGAGGGCAGCGGCGTAGACGTCGTCATCGTGAACCCGCCCGCCGTGGAGACGCCGTTCTTTGAGCACGCCGGGTACTTCACCTTCGCCGCGGATCACCCCGGCTTACGCCTGATGACCGCGGAGGAGGCCGCCCAAGGCATCGTCGCCGCCGCCAGCCAGCGCCCGCGGCAGGTCACCCTCGGCGCGCGGGCGAAGCTGCTCATGGCGGCGTCAACCTTCGCGCCTGAGCTGCTCGACGGCCTTCGCCGCCGCGCCGGGAAGCTCAAGCGCCGGGCCTGAGGCTCAGGACGCCATCGCCGCCGTGGCCGCGAGGTCATCGGGGATCCAGCTTCGCCACTCCGGCGGCAGGCTCGCGCTGCGGGTGAACGCGAGGCGCATGAGCTGGTGCTCGTCGGGGCGGCGCGGCAAGGCCCGCAGGGTGAGCCCGGCCTGCTCCGGCGTGCGCGCGCCCTTGAGGCGGTTGCACTTCGCGCAGGCCGTCACCGTGTTCTCCCAGCTCGTCACCGGCACCCGCAGGCCCGACCACGGCAAGACCACCTCTCCGGCCACGGACTGCGCCCGGGGCACGACGTGGTCCACGGTCAGCTCCTCCCACTGCGTCCGCCCGTTGCGAGAGCGGGGCCGAGCGCCACAATACTGGCAGACCGCGCCGTCTCGGGCGATCACGTTGATGCGCGAGTACGGCGCCACGCCCCGGCTGCGGGTGTAGCGCTGCTGCACGACCACCGCCGGCCAGGGCAGATTGAGCTGGGTGGAGCGGATGATCTGGCCGGCGTAGGCCGCGACGACCTGCACCTTCTTGTCGAGCACGAGCCCCACCGCCTTCTGCCAGTCCACGACACGAAGGGGCGTATAGTCAGCGTTCAGCAGCAGGACATCGGTCATCGAGCCCTCCTCGCCTACAGCATAGTGCAGGGAGGAAGGGCTTCGTGCGCTGCCCCAGGATCGTCACACGACCCCGGGGCGCGCCGCGCTCAACGACCGCCTCACTTCACGAAGTCATCCGTGGAGTCGGGCACGACCTTGTAGGTCTCAAAGCCGTAGAAGACGTGGCCGGTGACCGTGGCGTAGTCGGCGTTCGCGAAGCCGCCGACGTCGACGAACAGGTCGTCGAGGTTGAGGCCAAAGTTGGTGGCGACCTCGCCGTAGTCACCCTCAGCGCCGAGCTCAACGAAGGCCAGGCGCACCTCAACGCCCTCGTAAGGCTCCCAGTCCGACGGGGGCGAGGTCAGCTCCGTCGCCTCGGGCACCTCCCCCGTGCCGGTGACGGTGATGTCTTTGGCGACGAGCTCGGTGAGGTCGTAGTACTCGTCCACGGAGCCCTTGATGGTGACCTCGTCGCCGAGCTTGGGCACCGTGCCCGACCAGGAGTTGCCCAGGTAGACGTAGACGCCGTTGTTGGGGCCCGCGGCGTCGGCGATGAAGAAGCCCTTGCCGTCGGGGGTAAGCGCCGAGGTGACCACGGCGCGCTCGACGGTGGCCGAGCTGCCATCGGCGACCACGCCCGTCTGGATGTCGGAGATCGGCACCGGCGCGCTGCCCTCACCGGCGACGTAGCCCTCTAGATCGGCCTCGGTGCGGGGGTAGACGCCCCAGGTCTCGTAGGAGTAGCCGAGCTGGCCGATGACGTTCGTGTAGGTCGCGCCGAGCTCGGTGGAGAAGTTGAAGAAGACGTTGTCCATGGCGAGGCCGCTCGCCAAGGTCACCGCGCCGTAGCTGTCGATGTCGGAGGTGACCTCATCGCCGCCGATGCTGATGAGCGAGGACTCCCAGACCTCCCAGTCGGTGACGGAGGAGGGATCCACCGAGTCCACGGTGACCTCGCCGGAGCCGGTGATCTGGATCGCCGAGACGTCGGAGACGGTCAGCTCGGTCCAGTCGAAGAACTCGACCAGCTCGCCGGTGACCTCCATCTCGTCGCCCACCTCAAAGAACAGGCCCTCCGCGCCCGCGGGCAAGAAGACGTAGAGGCCGTTGTTCTCGCCGCCGCCGGGGGTCTGGATGAAGAAGCCGTCGGCCTTGTAGGTGAGCGGCGAGGTGACGATCACCCCGGAGAGCGTGACGTTCGCGCCCTCGCCCAGGGCTTTGGCCTCGGCGATCGTGATGCCGTCGCCGCCGCCGCCGGTGTCATCGCCGCTGTCTCCGGTGTCGTCAACACCGTCGCTGGCGTCGTCTTTGGGGATCACGGGGCACGCCGTGAGGAGCGCGAGGGAGGTCACCAAGAGGGCGCGATACATTGAGGTCTCCTTGTGCGGATGCCGTGATGCGGTCACTTAGGGACACGCATCTACACGGACCTATCGCCGACCGCAAGCGACAATGGAGTGGCATTGGCAACCGACCTCGCGATCTCAGTGACCGGGCTCACCCGGCGGTTCGGCGCCCGGGTGGCCGTCCAGAGCCTCGATCTCAGCGTGCCCGCGGGCACCGTGTACGGCTTCTTGGGGCCCAACGGCTCGGGCAAGACCACGGCGATTCGTTGCATGCTGGGCCTGCTTCGGGCCGACGCGGGCAAGGTCTCGATCTTTGGGGAGTCGGATCCCGTGCGGCGGCTAGATGGCGTCGGCGCCATCATCGAGACCCCGCGGTTCTACGCTTGGCTCAGCGGCCGGGCGAACCTGGAGATCTGCGAGGCCTACCTGCCTGAGCACCGCCACGGCCAGATCGACGAGGCCCTGGAGCGTGTGGGCTTGTTGAGCCGGGCCCATGACAAGGTCTCGGGGTACAGCTTGGGCATGCAGCAGCGTCTGGGCATCGCCCGGGCGCTCTTGGGCCGGCCGCGCCTGCTGGTGCTCGATGAGCCGACCAACGGCTTAGATCCCCAAGGAATGCGCGACGTGCGTGAGCTGATCCGCCGCTTGGCCCAAGAGGGCATGACGGTGTTCATCAGCTCGCACCTGCTCAGCGAGATTCAGGCCGTCGCCGACACCGTCGGCATCGTGCTCAAGGGCCGCCGTGTGGCTGAGGGCCGGGTGAGTGAGCTGCTGCGGGCGTCCGCCGGGGACTCCGGCGCGGTGGAGATCGAGCTCGGCGGCCCGGATCTGAACGCCATCCGCCGTGAGGTGGCCACCCTCGACGGCGTCTCCGTGCTCCCCAGAGACCGACCCCACCCGGGTGCTCGTGCGCAGCGAGCGCCTGCCCGCGAGCGAGCTCAACCGCGCCTTGGTCAGCCAAGGCGTGGCGCTGGACGCCTTGAGCGTGCGCGCCGCGAGCTTAGAGAGCCTGTTCTTGAGCCTGACCGAGAGTGAGGAGGTGCAGTGATGGCCACGACAAACCCCATCGGCGGCGTGTTCTGGCGTATGGTCGCCGCCGAGCTGCGCAAGCTGCTCTCCCGGCCCTCAGGTGTGGTGATGCTCGTCATCTCCGCGCTGTTGCCGATCCTGGTCTTCGGATTGGCCAAGTTGGTCGAGGGCGGCGGCGTGAACATGAACGCCAACGGCCAGCCCGTCGCGAGCCTCTTTAGCCTAGACGGCCCCAAGCTCCTCGGCTACATGCTCACCGCGCGTAACTTCTTCGTCTTGCCGCTCTTTCTGGTGATGGTGAGCGCCCAGCTCGTCGCTGAAGAGCGCGCCAACTTCACCCTGCGCGCCCTGCTCGCCCTGCCCAACGCCCGCTGGCGGGTGCTGCTCGCGAAGTACACGGCGCTCCTCACCCTGGCGGCGATCTCCATCGTGGGCTCCCTCGGCGTGGGTGGCCCCCTGTGTTTTCTGTTCGTCGACGGCCCCCAAACCCTCGTCGCCTGGCAAGGGGTGGCCTTGGGCTGGGTGGCGTCGTTGGCCTCTGACGCGGGGCTCATCGCCCTGACGCTCCTGATCTCCACCTTCAGCTCGTCCGTGGCCGGGGTGCTCGTCGGGGTGATCCTCGGGCTCATGGCGGATCTCGCGATCCGCGGCCTGCTCCAGATCGCCGGGATGCTCAAGCTCTTCCCCACGGACCAGCTCGCCGCGCTCATGCCCGGTCGCGCCTTGGCGGCCTGGGAGGGCTACGCCGATGGTTGGGATCCTTGGGCCTTTTTGGGCCTCGGGCTGCTCACCTTGGGCTGTCTCGCCGTGGCCACCTTCCGGTTCCAGCGTGAGGACGTGCTCTGAGTTTTGCGATCTTTTTTGTTAGAATGCTGCGACTCGGCGAAGAGGCCACCCTCGATGATGAACAAGAAGGACCTAGAGCGACTGCTGGACCAGCTCGATGAGCCGGTGTTCGGCTGTGATGAGGACGGCATCGTCGTCTACGCCAACCGGGCGGCGGCGACGCTGCTGGGCGAGGTCGAGGAGGGCCAAGACGAGAACCCCGCCGACACCTGGCTGCAAGGCGACGACGGGCTCTTGTTCCCCCAGGTCGGCGAGAGCGTCGAGCGTGACGTCTGGCTCTTGCGCGGCGGCGGTCGTGGGCGCCGCCTGCGGGTGCGCGTCTCGCCTTGGCCCTACTCCGGGGCGCTCGGCTGGGCCGTTCATGTCAAGTCTCTGGACCCCCAGGCCGACCGCGCCGCGGGCATGCAGGCCATCGCCCGGCTCATCGCCGAGCAGCTCGGCGAGCACCTCAAGGTCATCATCTCCAACGCCTCGACGGGGCTCATGGGCGGGCCCTCGGCCCCTGAAGCCGAGGCCCAGCGCCTGCGCGACATCCACGCCGCCGGGCAGTCCGCCGCCGTGTTGCAGCGCCAGCTCACCGCCCTAGACGCCCGCGATCGCACCCGGGCCTATGTGGACTTAGGCGAGCTGCTCAACGACGCCACCCCGTCGCTGCGCGCGCTCATCGGCGAAGATCGCCTGCGCCTGGACGTGCCCGATGACACGCTCATGGTCACCGGGGATCCCGACGCCTTGGCGATGTTGTTGGACGAGCTCGGCGGCTGGTTACGCGACGCGCTCACCGCCGGGGGTGAGGCCCGGATGTGGGCCGTGGCGCACGGAGACGACCACGTCCGCCTCTGCGCGGCGCTGATCGGCGTCACCCTCTCCCAGACCGACCGCGAGCGCCTGTTCACCTCCGATGACGGCGGCGGCCTCACCTTGGCCTTGGCCGTGCTCAGCGCCCATGGCGGTCGCCTGCTGCTGGAGCCCGGGGCGCGGTTTGGCCCCACGCTCACCGTGGAGCTGCCCAGCGCCTCCCGCGCCGCGCGCACCGCCCAGCGTGAGGCGCGTCTGGGCAACGAGACGATCCTGCTGGTCGAGGACGAGCCCACCACCTTGGAGTGGATGACCGAGAGCCTCCGCCGCTTGGGCTACCGGGTGATCGCCGCCGACAACGGCATCACGGCCTCGGCCCTGCTGCGGGAGCACCGCGCCGAGCTCGACCTGGTGCTCACCGACGTGGTCTTGCCCGGCCGCAGCGGCCTGGAGCTCTACGCCGAGTGCCGCGCCGGTCGCCCGGCCCCGCGGGTGCTGTTGATGAGCGGCTACTCCTCCGATTTTCTGGGTGACCCCCACCTCACCGACGTGCAGCTCTTGCAGAAGCCCGTGGGCCCCACGCTGCTCGCGGCGGCGATCCGCGAGCTCCTCGACCGCCCGTGAGCGCCGCCCTCGACCGCCTGATGGAGCAAGACCGCGCGCTGTACAAGCTCTGCGACCCGGTGCGGGTCTTGGAGCCGCTGGACTGGCCCGCGTCGGTGGAGGCCGAGTTCTTCGCCGCCTTGGACCGCGGCGATCCACGCTTGCCCCAGGTGACCGTCACCCCCGCCGACCACGGCGCCACCCGGGCGGCCCTGGCGGAGCTGATGGCCAGCCTCGACCAAGGCCACCCCGCCGGGGCGTTTCTGTACCGCACCGCCGAGAGCCAGCGCCTCGCCGCGGAGATGATGGAGGCCCTGGGCACCCCCAGCTTCACCGCCCGCTCCCGCCAGCTCTACGGCGCCCCAGCCGACCTCATCCACCCCGGCGGCCCCTCCCAGCGCGACGCCGCCGAGCATCTCCTCGCCCGCACCGAGGGCTTCAGCACCCTTCACCCCGTGGAGGATCTCCCCGCGGAGGGGGTCGCCGAGCGCCTACGCGCCCTGTTTGAGCCCGACTTTCACGACCCGCCCCTCGCCGTCGTCTTAGACGCCGAGCTGGCGGCGAAGGCCAGCGCCAGCTCCACGCGGGTGCGGCTGCGCGCCGACGCCAAGTTCTCTGAGGCCGCGGTGATGCAGCTCTACCACCACGAGGCCATGGTGCACGCCGCCACCCGGCGAAACGGCAAAGATCAGCCCTTCTTGCGCTGCTTGGGCCTCTCCACCCCCCGCACGACCTGCGCCCAGGAGGGCCTGGCCACCTTGGCCGAGCTGATCACCGACTGCTGCGACGTGGCCCGCCTGCGCCGCTTGGCCCTGCGGGTGCGCGCCATCGACGCCGCGCTCTCGGGCGCGGACTTCTTGGAGATCTACCGGCTCTTTGAGTCCGCCGGTCAAACCCGAGAGGAGAGCTTCAACTCGGCCCAGCGGGTCTTCCGAGGCGGCGACGTGCGCGGCGGGGGCGTCGTGCTCACCAAAGACGTCGTCTACATCAAGGGCCTCAACCTCGTGTCGAACTTTATGCGCCGGGCCATCGCGCTTGGTCGCCCGGAGCTGCCGAGCCTGCTCTTCGCCGGGCGGATGACCCCCGGGGACGCCCTGCTGCTCGCGCCATTGGTGGAGGAGGGCCTCGTGCGCCCGCCTGTGTTGGCGCCGAGCTGGGTGAAGAATCAGGCCTGTCTCGTGGCCTACCTTGTGTGGTCGGCGTTTCTGGATCAGGTGCAGCTCGACGCCGTGAGCCTTGAGGATCTGGCCGAGGCATGACGGCGCTCAAGTGCCCCGAGGGCCCGGCCCTGCTCGCCGAGACGGAGGAGCTGCGTTGGCTGTACAAGCCGCCGGGCCTGCCCGTGTTCCCGCCCCATGGGGATCCAGAGGGGCCGAGCCTCTACGCCGCCCTGCCCCAGCTCGTCGCGGAGCCGCTGCTCACCTTCCCCCAAGGTTTTGAGGGTGGCCTCGCCCACCGCCTCGACACCTCCACCTCCGGCCTCGTGCTCGCCGCCCGCACGCCGGAGGCCCTCATCCGGCTTCGGGCCTTGTTCTCCGGCGGCCACTTAGAGAAACGCTACCGCTTCATCGCCCGCAACGACGTGCCTTGGCATGAGCACCTCCTTGAGCTGCCCATCGGCCATCACCCCAGCCGCCGCGACCGCATGGTGGTGCAGCGTGGGCCCAACACCCAGGCCCGGGGCCACTTTTACCCCGCGCACACCCGGCTTCGGCGGGTGGAGGGCCGCCTGTGGGAGGCCGTGATCACCACGGGCGTGATGCACCAGATCCGCGCCCACGCCGCCAGCGTCGGCTTGGCGCTGTTGGGGGACCACCTCTACGGCGGCGGCGCCTTGCCCGAGGGGCTCGCCCCCCCCGGCGTGCGCTTCTGCCTGCACCACGCCGAGACGCTGGGCCTCCCCGGGCCGCAGGTGTCGGTGTTGAGCCCGAGTTGGTGGCCTCGGAGTGGCGCCACACCGCCCGCAGGTGGTTAAGGGGGGCCGCCCGCCGCCCCCCGATGGAGCCCCCTGTGGTCGAGCTGAACAACGTCACCTTACAGTACGGCAGCCAGGTGCTCTTTCTGGGCGCCAACCTCAAGATCAACCCCGGCGAGAAGGTGGGCTTGGTCGGCCCCAACGGCGCGGGCAAAACCACCATCTTCCGCCTGCTGCTCGGCGAAGAGAAGCCTGATGAGGGCAACGTCGAGCGCCCCAAACGCCTGAGCGTGGGCGTGTTCCGCCAAGACTTCGCCGAGTACGGCGACAAGAGCGTCTTGGCCGAGACGGTCGCCGGGGCCGGGGCCGTCGCCGCGCTCTCCGGTGAGCTTGAGGAGCTTGAGGCCAAGCTCAACGACGTAGACGACCCGAACTACGATGAGATCTTGGAGCGTTACGGCGAGGTCCAGGCCCGCTTTCAAGACGGCGGCGGCTACGACTTAGACGCCCGCGCCCGGGCCATCCTCGCCGGCTTGGGCTTCCGCCCGGAGGAGGTCGACGGCCCCATCGGCGCGCTCTCCGGCGGCTGGCGGATGCGTGTTCAGCTCGCCCGGCTGCTCCTCGCCCCCCACGACCTCTTGCTCCTCGATGAGCCCACCAACTACCTCGACATCGAGAGCATCCTGTGGCTGGAGAGCTGGCTGCGGGCCTTCTCCGGCGCGATCTTGATGACCTGCCACGACCGCGACGTGATGAACCGTGTGGTGCGGAAGGTGATCGAGATCGACGGCGGCACCCTGCGCACCTACGTCGGCGACTACGACGCCTATGAGCGCGCCCGGGCTCTGGACGCCGCCCAGCGTGAGGCCGAGTACGAGAAGCAGCAGGCCATGCTCGCCCGAGACATGCGTTTTATCGAACGTTTCCGCGCCCAGCCCCGCAAAGCCAGCCAGGTGCAGTCCCGGGCCAAGAAGCTAGAGAAGATCGAGCGGGTCGAGCCCCCCAAACGGCTGGTGGAGCGCCACTTCAACTTCCGCCGCCCCGAGCGCAGCGGCAACGACGTCTTGGCCGTGAAGAGCCTGGTGAAGAAGTACGGCGACCGCGTGATTCACAACAAGCTAGAGCTCATGGTTCACCGCGGCGAGCGCTGGGCGATCATGGGCGAGAACGGCGCCGGAAAGACCACCCTGCTCAAGATGTTGGCCGGTGTGTTGCCCCCCGACGCCGGGCAGGTCGTCGTCGGCGCCTCAGTGCAGCTCGGCTACTTCGCCCAGCACCAGATGGAGCAGCTCTCTGGCGACCGCACGGTCTTGGAGGAGCTAGAGGCCCACGCGCCCAAGGCCGACCGCGGCGTCATCCGCGGCCTCGCCGGGGCGTTCGGCTTCTCGGGCGACGAGATCGAGAAGCCCATCTTTGTGCTCAGCGGCGGCGAGCGCAGCCGCCTGGCCTTGGCGAAGATGCTCTACGACATGCCCAACCTGCTGGTGCTCGACGAGCCCACCAACCACCTCGACCTCACCACCAAACGTGCGCTGGTGAAGGCGCTGCAGGACTACGACGGCACCCTCGTCTTCGTGAGCCACGACCGCGCCTTCTTACGCGCCCTGGCCACCCGCGTCGTGGAGCTAGGCCCCGAGGGGCCCCGGGTCTACCACGGCAGCTATGATGAGTATGTGCAGATGAGCGGGCGAGAGGCCCCCGGGATGCGGGCCCTGTGAGCGCCCCGACACGACCACACAACGGAGAGGATCATGGGCGCCTGGGGTGAAGGACCATTCGACAACGACCGCGCGCTGGACTGGCTCGGCGACCTCGCCTCGGCGCCTGACCTCGGCTTCATCCGGGAGGCCCTGGCCTTGGCCGTCGGCGACCCCGACGCCCCGGAGTACCTCGACAGCAGCGACGCCGCCGCCGCCCTCGCCGCCGCCGAGATCGTCGCCGCCCTGCAGGGCTACGCCCGCTTCCCCTTGCCAGACAACGCCGTGAAGTGGCTCATGGACCACTGCGAGCTGCCCGGCGGCCCCCTCGTCCCCCTCGCCCGGGAGGCCGTCACCCGGGTGCTGACCAGCTCCGAGCTGCAAGAGCTCTGGGCCGAGTCCGCCACCTATGAGGCGTGGAAGGCCGAGACCGAGGGCCTCCTGCGCCGCCTCGTCGCGCCTTAGCCCGCCCCCGCCTGGAGCCCCGATGTCCCGCCGCGTCGTGTTTGAGGAGGACGTGCCCAAGGTGGAGACCGCCCGCGGCGAGCGCTTCGCCTCCACCCGCCGCCAGCTCGGCCGCGCCGCCGGGGGCGTGCAGCTCGGCTGCTCGTTGATGGAGGTGCCCCCGGGCAAACGGGCCTGGCCCGCGCACTTCCACAGCACGAACGAGGAGGCGCTGTACATCCTCAGCGGCTCGGGCACCTTACGCATCGGCAAAGACGCCGTGCCCCTGCGCGCCGGGGCCTACGTCGCCTTGCCCGTGTCCACCGAGGCCCACCAGCTCATCAACACCGGCGACGGGTGCTGCGCTATCTCTGCCTCAGCACCATGCACGCCGCCGACATCTGCGTGTACCCCGACTCGGGCAAGATCGGCGTGTTCGCGGGCATGGCCCCCGGCGGTGACCCCGCCCAGCGCACCTTGAGCCTGTTCTTAGACGGTCAGGCCACCCGCGCCTACTGGGACGGCGAAGACGAGGGCCCCTAGGCCCCAAGGAGCACGATGTCCCCTCTCCTTCTCTGCCTTGTGTCCGCCGCCCTCGCCGAGGACCCGCCCGCGGCCGAGCCCGCCCCCGCGCCGCCTGTGGCCGAGCCCGCGCCGGAGACGCCCCCGGAGCCTCCGCCCGAGCCCACCCCGCAAGACGCCATCGAGGAGGCCTGGGCGTCCATCGGCCTTGAGCCCCCGCGGCTCTCCGCCGCCGTCGAGCTTGGCCGCTGCATCCCCTGCGGCGGCGGGTATGGCGGCGTCGGTCGGTGGCTTGTGCCCCACGCCTCCTTTGATCTGGGCCTGGGCGTGCGCCCCAACCGCACCCAAGGCGGCCTCTTCGCCTGGGGCCTCACCACCACGGGCTACTGGAAGACGAACAACACCGGCCTGTACCTACAAGCCGGGGTCTCCACCTTGGCCATCGTCGTGGAGGACGTCGGCCAGCCCACCGCCCGCTCCGTGGCCCGCCCCGCCGGGGTGGCGAGCGTCGGCTTTCGCCAGTCGCTGTACGAGGACGACACCTTGGCCATCCTCGCCAGCGCCGGGGTCGGCGTCTACCGCCGGGGGCTCCTGCGCAGCGGCGCCGACTATGACGGGGTGACGTTCAACCTCACCGTCGGCGCCGAGTTTGGGGTGCGGGACTGAGGAGCCGCGTCAGAGTTCGCCTCAGCTCTCGCTCGACTCCTCAAAGCCGCCGGACTCCACCTTCGCCACGGCGGCCTCAGCGCTCACGCCGCCGTAGAGCAGGGCCATGAGGCCGGGGAAGTAGCGGTCGAAGGTGCGCAGGTTCTCGCTGAACAGGGGGCGCAGGGCCTTGGTGTCGAGCTCGCCGTCGCCGACGTCAAGATACGTCTTGTAGCGCACCTCACCGTCGCTGTAGTCCATCTCAAAGTTGCCCACGACCATGCCGTAGTTGGCCCGGGTGAGGTACTCCGCCACCTCGGCGCGGCGGTCTTCAGGCACGTTCACGCTGGAGACCGAGTACACCAGGGCTTGCCGGGGGGCGCCGCCGGGGGCGCGCTCCGAGGCGTAGGTGACCCAGCGCCCATGTTTGCCCGAGAACGACAGGCGAATCGCGGGGCGGTCGGGCACGGGGTCGAAGCGCCAGCCCTCCGTCGCGCAGTGTTGAGTCAGAGCGTCGAGGATCTTGGCCATGAGACACCTCCCGGGGTTGAATCGTGGGCAGACTATCGGGCGCCTCGGCCCTGTTCAAGCTCCATCGCCCGAAACTCCGGTATGATGGGGCGCCCCACTGCCCGAGGAAGGACTTGGCCGAGCCCATCACTAAGGTCTGGGAGCTTCGTTCCCCCGCCACTATCGAGGACACCTGGGCGGTGTTCTCTGACACGGACCGCTTCAACCGCGTCGCCGAGCTGGGATTCAAGTTTGAGCAGCTCCAGCTCAGCGACGGATCCGTGCGCCGCACGGGCAAGGGGGTGTTCTTCGCGGGCATCACCGCGGAGTGGGAGGAGCTGCCCTGGAGCTGGAAGGCGCCGGAGTGGTATCGCTCGACGCGCCGCTTCTTGGGCGGGCCCGCTGAAGAGATGACCGTGCAGCTCCGCCTGCGCCCCGAGGCTGATGGCACCACCGCCGTGCGCTACTCGGTCTCGGTCACCCCGCGCAACTTTCTGCTGCGCCCGATCGTGCTCGCCGACCTCAGCCTCTCCTCGGCCCCCAAGGTGGAGCGCGCGCTCTCGGCCCTGCTCACCGAGCTCTCGGGCCGCGGCGCCCCGCCCTGCCTCGCGCCGCCGCCCCTGGCCGCCGAGGCCGAGGCCACCCTGGACCGCGCCCGCATCGAGCCCGCGCCGATCAAGGCCAAGCTCGCCGAGGCCCTGCGCACCTTGCCTCTGCGTGAGCAAGACCGCCTGATGCCCCTGCGCCTCGCCGCGGAGTGGAAGGTCGACCCCGACACCTTGATCCTGGGGATGCTCCAGGGGGTGCGGGAGGGTGTGCTGGCGATGCGCTGGGAGCTCATCTGCCCGAGCTGTGTGGGCCCGGCCCAGCGCACCGAGCGCATCAGCGAGGCCGCCCGGGTGCATTGTTCGTCGTGCAACATCTGGTTCGACCGCACCTTCCCCGACGCCGTGGCCGTCTCATTCCGCGCCGCCCCGGCCCTGCGCCCCAACGAGGTGCCCGTGGAGTGTGTGGGCAGCCCGGCCAAGCAGCCCATCGTGATCCTCCGCGAGCGCCTGGAGCCCGAGGCCCAGAGCGAGCACACGCTCCACCTCAAGCCCGGCGCCTACCGCGTGCACCTGGCCCCCGCGGGAGAGCGGAATCCTGGACGTGCTCGACACCCCCACCGGCGACGGCACGGCGAGCTTCGCCGCCCATGACGAGGGCGTAGACCCGCCGCGCATCGTCGTCGGCCCTGGCGAGCAGCGGGTCACGCTCTCCAGCCGCGCCTCCCGGGCCGTGGAGATCGCCATCGAGCGCACCGTGCGCCCCCCCGACGTGCTCAGCGCCGGCCGCCTCTTGGGCCTGCCCCAAGCCCGGGGCCTCCTGCCCGCGGCCCTGATCGACCCCAACCTCAAGGTCGAGTCCTTACGTTTCACCACCTTAGGCGCCCCGCCCGTGAGCGCAGGCCAGCTCGACCACCTGGAGCGCGTGCTGCGCGCCCATGGCCCCCGGCGCCTCATCGTGGGAGATCGAGGGGCCTTGGCCACCTTCGACACCTTCGCCCAGGGCCTCACCGCCGCCCGGGCGCTGTTGGCCGCGGGCTACGGCGCGGCGCTCTCCGTGGGCTCCGCCGTGGAGGTGCAGCAGCGCGAGACCGACCCCGTGGTGCCCATGGGCGCCCCGGTGGACGAGGCGCTCTCGCTGTTGGCCGAGGCCGCGCCGGGGCGGCTGTTGTTGGGGCGCGGGCTAGAGCAGGATCCCGAGGTGTCCGAGGCGCTGCGGGCCGCGGGGCTGACGGCGCTGGTGGCGAGGTCGGGGTCGGTGGTGGAGTAGTGCTACACTCCCGAACGTTCGCCGACCGCCGCTTGTAAACAAACCCAACCCCGGAGCCCGGCCCCTATGACCGTCCGTATGTCGCTCCCCGAGAACGTCAGCGTCCCGGAGCTGCTGCGTAACTTAGGCTTCTCCGTCCGCCGCCTCGCGGCGTACCCCACCGCCGCCGCCCTGCACAGCGGCGCCGTGACCGCGCGCAACAACCTGCGCGACGCCGATCAGACCGAGCTCAACGCGGAGGAGTCGCGGCTGGTGTCCTCGGCGGTGGTGGAGGTGCTCACCGATGAGGTCTACGCCTCCGTGGGCCAGCTCAGCGCCGGGGCCCTCTACATCGTGCAGCGCAACCGCGAGAACGACCACTACCGCGCCGCCTTCCCCAAGAACCACTCTGAAGTGCTCAAGGGCAGCATCTCCGCCGAGAAGCTCTCCTACATCAAGGTGGCCTGCGACGCGCTCTCCGCCGACCCCACCTTCAAGGCCCTCGCCGGGGACATCGGCAACACGCGCACCCTGCTCGCCCAGCTTGAGGTCCAGCTCGCCACCCACAGCGCCCTGGAGGAGGCCGAGCGCGTCGCGGAGGCCGCCCTGGCCATCGCCGCCAAGAACGCCCGCGAGGTGTTCAACGCCTTGGCCCCGGCGCTCACCCTGCTGTTCCCGGGCAAGAAGGTGCTGGTGCGCAGCTTCTTCCGCGGCAGCCGCTAGGCCCGGCGGCGGGTCTGGCGCGCCCACCGCGGGGAGATGACCGTGTGAGGTGCCCGGGGAGGCGCCTCCCTCTGGGGATCACACCGTGCGAGGTGCCCAGGGGGGCGCCCCACTCTGGGGATCACACGCTGCGAGGTGCCCAGGGAGGCGGCCCACTCTGGGGATCACACGCTGCGAGGTGTCCAGAGGGGCGCCTCACTGGGGGGATCACAGAGTGTGAGGTGCCCGGGGAGGCGCCTCCCTCTGGGGATCACAGAGTGCGAGGTGCGCGGTGGGCCGCCCCACCGTAGACACGCACGCCGGGAGGAGGCCGTAAGCCTTAACAGCCTGTTTGGGGTTCAGCGGCAGGTCAGGCCGAGTGCGGCGCGCGACGCCTGGGCGGCTTTGGCCCAACTCGGCTGATTGTGCTATCGTTCAGCCGCTCCAACGCCTCCCGCGCCACCTCGCCTCGTGCGCCGCTCCCGTCAAGGCGATCCATGCTCAAAACCGCCCGCCTTCAACCCCAGCGCGAACCCCACGCTGAGGGATTCACGACAAAAGAGGTCGCTGGGCTCCTCGATACCCTGGGGTACACAGGATCCGAGGCGTTTTTGCGGCCCGGACGGTGGTCGGAGGCGCCGGAGCACGCCCACACCCTTCGCCACGCCGAGGCTGCCGCCAAGGCGCCCCAGATTCGCGGCGCCTACGCGGGGTCTATGTCCTTCGCAGAGCCGACAGCGCGGCGCGACGACGCCGGTCGTGGTGATCTGCGAGGCGCCGATGAGCAGGTCGCGGACAAGCTCCACCGGATGGTGTGGAACCAAGGTGCGGCGCCGTTCTTGCTCGTCGGGACCCTGAGGGTGTGCGGCTCTACTCCGGCTTCGACTACACGCCGCCCTCGGACGGGACCGAGCGTGGGGGCGTGATCGAGGCGACCGTCGCCTTTCACGAGGCCGCCGATAGGCTAGCGGACCTGCGCGCTGAGGCCATCGACGACGGGACGGTGTGGGCGCGGCTGGGGGCCAAGCTGAAGCCCAAGGCCCGGGTGAGCGAGCGCCTGCTGGCGGAGCTCAAGAAGCTGGGGGACCATCTCCGCGAGTCCCTCCCCACGGAGACGGCCCACGCGCTCATCGGGCGCTTCATCTACCTACGTTACCTCCGTGAGCGTGGACTGCTCAGCGACGCTCGGGTGAAGGGCTGGGGCCTCGATCCCGACAAGCTGTTCAGCCGCGAGATCACCCGAGCCTCGTTTGAGGCGCTCATCCATTACGTCGATAATTGGCTCAACGGCTCGATCTTCCCCGTTCGTCCAGACGCTGGCGTCACCGACGATGAGGTGAAGCTCGTGGCGGGGGTCATGCTCGGCGATCACGTGAGCGGCCAGCTTCACCTCGACTTCCGCGCCTACGACTTCTCGCATATCCCCGTCGCCCTGCTCTCCTCGATCTACGAGCAGTTCGTGGCCGGTGAAGGGCGCAGCGCTGATCAAGGGGCCTACTACACGCCGCTCCCTTTGGTGCAGTTTGTGCTCGCCGAGCTTCACGCGCTGCGCCCGCTGCGCCCAGGGATGCGGGTGCTCGACCCCGCCTGCGGATCCGGCGCGTTCTTGGTGGCGGCCTACCAGCTCCTCGTGGAGCTTCGCCGACAGGAGGTGCGGCGGGAGCCCTCCCCCGAGGAGCTTCGTGACCTGTTGACCATCTCGATCTTCGGGGTGGACCAGGACGCGGGCGCCTGCCGGGTGACCGAGCTGAGCCTCGCCTTGGCGCTCCTCGATCAGCTCCCGGATGACGCCTTGGCCCGGAGACCGGGTTTCATCTCCCGACCCTGCACCAGAGGAACATCCTCGTCGGCGACTTTTGATCCTTCGCTGCCGCTCGCCGCCGACGCCACCGGCTTGGCTGGATCGTCGGGAACCTGGTGGGGCAAGCCGACGGGCGTGGAGAGCCATCGGCGGGCGCTCTGAGTGGATGAACGCGAAGGCCCAAAAGCAGGAGCGCCCGACCTGCGGCAGCCAGCTCGCCCAGCCTTCGCCTGGAGGGCGTCGGCGCTGCTCCGGCGCGCAGGCCTCGCCCGGGCGCGGAGGGCGTCCCGCCCGGAGGCGATGGCCGCGCTGATCGTCCCAGCGATGACCTTGCTGGAGAGCCAGGGCGACTTTCGCGCCGCCTTCTTCACCCGGCTCGACGTACACGTCGTCGCGAACCTCACGAACCTGCGCGAGGTGCTCTTTGGGGGCCGCGCTCGGGCCACCGCGGCGGTGCTCTTCTTCGGTCCCCCGGCGGAGGGGGCCTCCTCAGACGACGTCGTCGTCTACTCGCCTCTCCTGCTCAACCAAGAGGGCAGCCACTCTCCCGACGGGGGTGGGCGCGTCGAGACCTGGAAGCTGACCGTCGATCAGAGCGAGGTCCGGGTGCTGTCTCGCGCGGACGCGGCGGGAGACGCCCTGGCCTGGAAGACCTCGATGTGGGGGAGCCACCGGGATCTTCGGCT
>JADKFE010000028.1 GCA_016717595.1 Deltaproteobacteria bacterium
CTTCCTGGGCCGTTTGACGTGGTGGGCACCGTGGGGACCCAGAACACCTCGGGTGGCCAGGGTACTTCCAGCCTCGCTAGGCGTTCAGTCGCGGCAGGACGGTGTCGATGGGCGGTTCGGGGCAGCTCTCCGTATGGGCCTCGTACAAAACTGCGCCGCAGGCTACGATCACGCCGACGATCCGCGGCGGCGCTGGATCTGGGCGTGTATCTGCCCTTAGGAGAACGCCTGGAGCTGAATGGGCAGCTCTCGGGTGGCTGGCTCTATGGACCCGAGGTGAAGCTCGGGGTCGGGTTTGTGGTGGCGTTATGAACGACAAGAACAAGGTCTACCTCTGCCTCTCGCTGCTGCTGTCGGGCTGTGACGCCTTCCTGCTGGAGCCTTGCCCCGGCCCCTCGTGGAGTGAGGTCTCCACGGGGTACGTCCACATCTGCGCCCTCGCCAACAACGGGGAGGTGGCCTGCACCTCAACCCGCGACATCGGGGAGGTCCCGCTGGGGCCGCTGCGTGGGGTGACCAGCGGCTACGACTTCTCCTGCGCGCTTGACGAGGACAACACGCCGATCTGCTGGGCCTCCGAGGGAAGCATGGGCGGTGACGTGGCGGACACCTCGCAGCCCTACCTCCGCCTGGAGGCGGGCATGGACCACGTCTGTGGTATCCATAAAGTCGACAACACGGTCGGCTGCTGGGGCGAAGATGACGATGGGCAGGCCGCCGTGCCGCCCGACAATCAAGGGGCGGTCACGGCCTTGAGCGTCGGCAACCGCCACACCTGCGCCATTGACGCGGCGGGTGCGCTGCGCTGCTGGGGCGCGCCGGGCGCCTGGCTGGCCGAGGGGGTTGGCGGAGCCTGGGTGCTCGTCGCCGCGGGCAAAGACCTCACCTGCGCCGTGGACCTCGACGGTGTGCTCACCTGCTGGGGACGGCTCCCGAGACCCCGCCGCTGGACGGGCTCGACATTGAGTCCTGGCGGCGGCTCCTTGGGACTCTGCGCCGCCGACGCCGACGAGCTTCTGGCTGCGCGCTCTTGGAGGCCGAGCTGCCGGAGGGGCCCGCGCGCTCCCTCGATCTGTCCTTGAACCCTGCGTTCGGTGAGTTCAGCTACGGCTGTGTCCTGGACGAGTCGAGCGCGCTGAGCTGCTTCGGCGGCGACTTCCGCCTCCCGACCTTGCCGGAGTGACCCATGGCCGAAGAGGCTCTGCAGGCTGGTGATACCTTGGCACCGTCACGGCGCCGAAGGCCGGCGCTCTTAGCCGAGGTCCGACGCCACGTCCGCCGGGTGAGCGCACGTTACCCGGAAGACTGGTTCCGAGCTCCTGACTCGGAAGGATGACTCGCTCACCAGCTGGGTCATCGGGTATTCGCGCGCTGTGACCAGCGCCCCGTGGGCCGCACCCGTTCTTGGCCGGGCGCCGTTCCGCGCCTACTCCGAGGAGTCGCTGCCCAGTCGGCCGATTCGGTACCACAGCTTCTACGCCTGGCGCTCGGTGACCCGGGAGCTCTTGCGCGACGACTACAAGAAGAGCGTGGCGCGTGATCCGGTCCTGCGCTGGAGAGACGAGCTGTATCGACAGCTTGGACCGGCGCTGGGGCGCGTGGCGGAGCCAGCGCCCTCAGCGGACGGTCGCGCGCCGCGCTGGGTCGGTCGTGGGAGCGGTCCCCGGCTGGCCCGCGCCGAGGCCGAGGTGATTCACCTCCTTCGTCGGGGGCCGCACGATGACCTAGACGCCCTCGTGGGCCGCGCGCTGGAGCTGCTCGGGCGACCCATCTCCCGCTCCGCGCTCTGTCACCTGCTCGCCGAGGTTCCTTGACCCGCCGGAGCCCGGGCCCCGGCAGGCTGAAGCCTCGGAGACGCTCGATCTGTGCGCGGCCCCCGACGGCCTCTCCGCCGAGGACCGCCTCGCGCTGCGCGCCGCCGTGGCCGAGGGCTGGGAGGCGCTGGAGCCCCTCGACCGCGCGCTGCTGGGCGCCTTGGCCCGGGGTGAAGACAGCGGGACCATCCTGAGCCTCGATCCCCGCCTCCGAGACGCCGTCGCGCTGAGTCGCGCGATCAGCCGCGTCGGCGCCGTGTTCGTCGCGGGCGTCTCCGCACGTTTTGGCGCCAAGGCGAGACCCGACACCTTGCCGCGCGCGCTGATGGACGCCATCCTCGGCGTGCTGATCGAGCTGCTCCCGGAGCTGCCATGACCTCTGATGACCTGCTGCGCGCGCTGTTGGACCCAGACGCCGAGCTCCCCGAAGACCAGGCGCTTTGCGCCGCCTTGGCCCGCGCCGCCCGCGCTCGCCGCGCCCAGGAGGCTGGGCTGGCGCATGGCGAGTGGGCGGATGGCGCCCACTACGACGACGACGAGGCCCGGGAGCAGAGCCGTGATCCGGCGCCTACGCTGCGCCTCGCCGCCGCGCCCACCCGCGAGGCCGCGCCGCTGCGGTACACGGCGGAGGGCTGGACCCTGCTCTTGGCCCCTCGCCCCGACGGGGGCTGGTCCGCGCTGCTCGCCGGGCCCGAGGCCGCGTCCTTGGAGCTGCCCGGCGAGGTGATCCTGCTCACGCCGCGGACCTGGGCGCCTCTCCGGTTGGCCTCACCGCCGAGCCTGGCGCTGCTGCGCCTCGCCGATGGGCGGGTGCTCGCCCTGGAGCGCACACGGTCAGCCGATTAGTCGGCGCGCTCTCGGCCCAACAAGAGGCCGACGAGGGCGCCGACGAGCAGCGGCACCGGCGCGATCAGCCAGCCCAAGGCGGCGGCGCTCAGGAGCGTGAGGGCAGGGGCGAACAACAGGACGGCGAGCCCCGCCGCCCCAGGCCGCACCACGCGCCGCCCGACCGCGAGCAGCGGGCCCATGAGCGCCGCCAACAAGGCGTCCAGCGCGGAGCCGACCGCGCGGGGCGCCGCCTCGGCGGCGATGATCTCCGTCGCCGCGGCCTGAACGTCTACGCCTGTCGCGGGCACCCCCAACAGGGTGACGAGGTCTCCGGCGCCGCGGACGCCGATCCAGACCGCCCGGCCGCGCAGCGCGCTCACCGCGCCGAGGTCGCTCGTCGGGGCGCAGCCCGCGGGGATAGACGTCGGCGTCCAGCCGGGCTCGGTGAACAGCCAGCAGGGGCTCAGCGCCACCGGGCGCAGGCTCAGCCGACCCGAGGGCGCCTGGGGGCGGAGCGGGCCGATGACGAGGGTGTCCCGGCCCAGCGCGCCGTCCTCCAGACGCGGCGCCCCGACGCCCGGCGACCAAGACGCCACGGTCTCCACGGCGGCGTGCCAGATCCAGCCCTCGCTCCACAGGCGCAGGCGCACGCGGCCTGGGTCTAACGTGCGGTTGGACTCGCCCTCCCCATAGGCGTGGGCGGCCCGGGCCACACCCTCGGGGATCAGCCGCGCCAGGGACTCCGAGCCCGGCGGGAGCGGGCCTTGACCCTCGACCCAGCGCAGCGCCAGCACCGAGGGCACGCCCGCCGCGCGCGCCCGCCGCAGCGCCGCCGCCAAGGCCTCGTCCGCGGGGTCAACCCGGTTCAGCGCGAGATCAAAGCTCACGCTGCGCGCCCCCGCCGCCACGAGCTGGTCAATCAGCGGCGCGAGCCGATCCCGCCGCTCGCGGAAGCTGCGCGTCAGGCCCTCGGGCGAGCGCTCCAGCTCGGGCAAGGCGACGATGGCCGTCTCTCGGGCGGGCAGCGGGGAGGTGGTCGCCCTCAGGAGGCTCAGCCCGAGGGTGTGGTCGGCCTGCGCCGTGATCCCGGTGACCGCGAGCGCCGGGCCGAGCAGCAGCAGGCCGGAGCGCAGCGCGGCGCGGCGCGCGGGTCGGGGCGGCGTCGGCCAGAGCAGGCCCCAGAGCTCCTCCAGAGAGCCCACCTCACGCTGGGGCAGGGCGCCGCCGGGCTCGCCGCCTGTGCCGGTGATGAGCTCGCGGAGCCCGCCCGCCGCGGCGGCCTCGGCCTTCAGGCGCATCCCCCCCACGGGCAGCACACGCCCCGCCGGGTCCACCCGGCCGGTGAAGCCGAGGCCCTCGGGCGCCGCGAGCCCCCGCCAAGCCACCCGGCAGGCCACGGCGACAGGGAGGCCGAGGGAGTCCCCGTCGATGATGTGGGCGGGCAGCCCCTCCGGCGCGCGCACGTCAAGGGTGACATCCCAGCGGGGCAGCGCCCGCCCGAGCACCGCGGCCACGGCGAGCTCCGCGGCCTGCCGCGCCGCCGCGCCCAAGGTGGCCTCGGCGCGCACACGGCCGCTCCCCTTCAGCCAGGGTGAGCCGCAGGGCGCCCAGGTGGCCTCGCCACTCGTCCTCGTCGGCCAAGAGCAGGGGCAGCTCCACGCTCCTCGCGGGGCCAGGACGCGGCTCGAACAATTTTTTGAGGTAGCGCGAGAGGCTCATGAAAATCTCTATCCGGCTCGCCCTCTCCCTGGAGTTGGAGACGGAGCAAAGGCGCTTCGCTCCGAGCCAACCGACCGCTGGGCTTTGACCTGGCAGGGAGAGGTACGCCATGAGTCTACGCTTCATGATCTTGTTGCTCGCCAGTCTGTACACCTACGACGCCTTCGCGGGCATCGCCGTGGGCCCTCCTGGCGCCTCCGCCGCCTCCGCCGCCAAGCCGGTTCTGCGGAGCCGCCCCCGCGGTAAAATGGGGCATGGTCACGCGCGCCGACCCCCTCCCGTCCACCAGCGTCGCGGCGTTCGTCGCCGCGTGGGTGTCGCGGCGTCGGCGCGAGGACACGAGCTTCTCTGTGCGCGCCTTCGCCCGGGCTGTCGGCGAGCCCAACCAGACCCTCGTGCACAGCGTCGCCGCCGGTGCGCGCCGCCTCACCCTCGTCCAGGCCGCCCGCTGGCTGCCGCAGATGTCGCTGAGCCCGCCCGAGCAAGAGCGCTTCTTGGCCCTGGTCCGCCGAGAGGAGGCCGAGGCCGATCTTCGGCGCCTCAAGTCCCGCGCCGGGCCCAGCCCCAACCAAGACGCCGCGGCGCAGATCGCCCTCCAAGAGCAGACCGTGGCGCGTGTCTGCGCGGCGCTGGAGGTCGGGCGGCCTCCGCCCAGCGAGCCCGCCTCACCCCACGACGCCGCGCCGCGTCTGTTGCCCTGGATCGACGGCGACCACGCCGAGGACGCTGATCAAGCCCTCGCCCGGTCCGTCGAGCGCGGCGGAAGGCTCACCCATCTGGAGGTCGATCGTGGCGTCGGCGCGCCCCCCTTACCGCTCTACGGTCTCACCGAGGCGGTCAGCCCCGATCAGCTCCAGCGCCTGCGCGCCGAGCTTCATCGCGCGGTTGACGACCTCCGCTCTGTGCAGGAGCGCGGCGCCGTGTGGACGGTCCAGTTGAGCCTGTTTCCGCTCTCACGCCCCCTGCACGCCGAGGCCGCACAGTCGCCCGCGCCCAGAGCGCCCGAGGGGCCCGCGCCGCCCGCGGTGGTTGACTGGATCGCGCCCACCGCAGGCGGCGCGCGGGGCTGGCTCTCGGCCTGGATGCGCTGGCGACTGGCCGCCGAGCCCGGCTTCACCTACGCGGAGTTCGCGCGTCTGTGCGACCAGCCCGACCGCGCCATCCTCTGGAAGATCCTGCACCGAAAGCAGGGCCTCACGGCGGCCCGCGCCCGGGCCTTCGCGCGGGGCCTGGGGCTTGAGGAGGACGAGGAGGAGCTGCTCGTGCTCTTGGCCGAGCGTGATCGGCATCCCTCGCCCGAGGCGCGCGCCCTGATTCAGCGAGACATCGAGCAGCGGGCCGCGCTCCAGAGCGCCAGCGTGCTCACCCTGCGCCGCGCCCGGCAGCTCTCGGGCTGGGCCCCCTACGCGATCCATGAGCTGGCCAACTGTGCGGGCTTTCAGGCCGATCCGTGCTGGATGTCCGCGGCGCTGGATGGCCGCGTCACCCCCGCCGAGGTGGAGCGGGCCCTCGACATGCTGTTCACGGCGCACATGCTGGAGTCCTTGCCCGCCGGGCTTCGCCCCGTCGCCGAGCGCTGGCAGCTCGACCGCCCCGCCCGCGCCACCGTCCCCGAGCTCGCCGTGCTGCGTTACCACCAGGCCATGGCCGAGCAAGAGCGCCTCGCCCTCCAGCGCTGGCTGGCTGGCGCCCGCGACCCGGAGCTCTTGACCTTGGCGGTGCAGCTCCCGGCCCGCGCCGAGACCGTGTCGGGTCGTCTTGGGGCGCTCTTTGAGCGTCTCCAGGGGCTCTGTGTTGGGTCTGAGCCGCGCACGCAGGTGGTCCAGATCTGCCTGCATGGGTGGGGTGGGTGAGCGCACGCAAAGGCGCTTCGTGTGCAGTCGGCTCCGGTTATCGCTTGGGAGCCCAAGCAAGAGCACATACCCGCTGCGATGGTTGGGGGTGCCCTCAAATGCAAGCTCTGGCCTGTGCGGCGCGAAGATGCCGTGCTTCCACTGCGTTGGGTCGGCACAGGCGGGCGGGGCGGCGTTCGGGTGCACGCTCTCACCAACGCCGGGCTGTGGCCGTGGGAGGGGGAGTCTGGGCGCTGTGCCGCGTGTGCCCCGAGGGGGCAGAACGGGGCGCCAAGGGGCGCCAGAAGGTGGCCTGGAGGGGGCTGTGGGGGCTGTTTTGGGCGATTCTCTTGTATTGCGGCGAGCTACGGCCATCCTGGCCTCTCGCTCGCCTCCAGAGCTCCCGGCTGAGGCGCCGCTCCCCACGAACGCGGGTCCGACCCCCACGCTGGTTGTGGTGCTGCGGGATCAAGGAGCGGCGGGGCGGGGAGGGCGGTTGCGCGTAGGTTCGGGGAGACTCGTTAAGCTGCCGGGGTAGCGCCCCCGCTAGCTCGCGATGACCTGCACGTTGAACCGCACGCCGTGCTTTTGTTCGGCGCTGGCGATGGGGCGCACGAGGCGATCGACGAGGCTGGGTTCGATGACCTTGTCGGCGATACGCGCGGCGCTCTTGGCCCTTTTGCGCACGATGTCGCGCCACTCGGGGAGCTCCCGGGCGCCCATGAGCTCCACGGCGAGATCCCAGGCCTCATCCCGGGCGCCGCTCATCACGACCCCGGCGAGCTTGGCCTGAAGCTCGGGGCCCACCCGCTCCAGCACACCAAAGGCCGTGGAGAGCTCGCCGAGCTGCACCTGCACGATGCGGGTGAGCCGCGCGAGGACCTCGTTGATCATCACGAAGTCGGCGCGCAGCTCATGGATCGGGCGGCCGCGGCGGCGCATGACTTCAGCGGCGGCGACGCCGAGATCGAGGTTGATGTGGGCGTTCATGCCCAGCAAGAGGTGCTGCAGGACGAGCAGGCCGTCTCGCTCAAGGCCATCAAACGCGGCCTGCCAAGGCGCGCTCGGCGTGCCGCCGGTCTTGTGTTTCTCCCAGGCGCGCAGAAAACGGTTGGCGAAGACGACGTCGAGCTCCTCCATGCGGGCGTTGTCTTGAAACACGTCCCCGGCGAGGATGGCGCGTTTGACGGCCAAGGTCACCCGCAGGTAGAGCGCGGCGAAGTACCCGATCTTGAGGCCGTCGCGGAGGCTCTCGCTCACCAAGGCGTCGAGGCGCGCGATGACGTCGTCGATGTCTTTGGCCGGGCCCTCGTTCACGGCGATGGGCGGCAGGGGGCGATCTTCAGGGCGCTCCTCAAAGAAGGAGAGCGGCCCTTCCCCCGCCTGGGGCGCGTCAGACTGCGCGAGGGGTCGGAGGGCGACCTGGGCGGCGTCGGGGCGGTCATCTTGATGGGTAGGCATGGCGGGGAGTATGCCACAAGGGGCGGGGTAGGAGCGAGCGACGCGGGAGCCGCCGTCTGATCATCGTGACGGCGACCCCCGGTAGCCGGGCTCAGCCTGAGGTCTCGGCGGCCTCGTCCTGCTCGTCCTTGGACGGCTTCTGGTAGAAGAAGCTGCGCACTAGGGCCTTCTCGCCCGGGTAGAGGAGCAGCAGGCGGAGGTACGCCTGGTTGTGGGAGAGGATCGCGGCGGCCAATGAGCCGTCCCGTTTGGCGCGGGCGACGCGCAGCTCGGCACGTTTGGCGGCGCGGCGGGCTCGCCGGTCAGTCATGCGAGGCGGCGGCGGACTCGCCGCGTAGACCGCGGCGAGGGGAGACGCCGACCCACCGCGACGCTCAGGGCAGCCCGGCCCCGCCGCGCAGGAGCATGATCGCCTCCCGCGTGTTCTGCTCGATGCGGACTTGGCAGAGCATCGTCTGGGCTTGGGAGCGCAGCACGAGCGCGCGGCCCTTTGCGGCGAGGTAGCCGAAGAGCCCACCCAACAACGCGCCGACGAGCACAAACACGCCAACGGCCAATCCGGCGGCCACCCCGGCGGCGCCGCCCGCTGACGCCCCGGCGAGGGCGCCGACGATAGCGCTCACGCGCACAACGCTGTCGGCCTGGGCATAGAGCGCCTCGGCGTGCGCTTGAATCACCACTGTGTCATAGTTTACCATCATCCTCTCCAAAGTCAGGCAGAACAGCCCATTCACCGCTAGATCGCGGTACGCGGAGGAGTATACACCTCTGGGACCAAGGCGGCCACGCCGGACTCCCCGCTCAACGAACAAACCAGTCGTCATGCTCGGCGCGGAGCTTCAGCCAGCGGTCTAAGGACAGCTCGCCGTCCTCCTCGTCGTCCTCCAGAAACTCGCGGATGTCCGAGGCCATGAACTGCGAGCGCTCAGCGCGTTGACGCCTGCGGGCAAACCCCCAGGGTGGGTCGTAGAAGCGCGCGCCGATGACCACCCCCACACACATCACCAGGGCCACGGTCGCGAGCGCGGAGACGGTAACGCCTGGGCTCATGCCCGCGACGACGACCGCGACGCAGCTCGCCAAGGCGGCGACCGCCGGGCGCACCCAGCCCCCACACCCGTCGCCCACCCAGGGCCGGCGCCTCGTCAAGCGCGCGCTGGAGGCGCTGTGTGGCGGCGAGCTTGACGCCCCGTCGTCGCTGCTCGTCGGTCAACGGCGGCACCGTAAACGCCGGGCCGTGAAGCGCCGCCATCCGGGCGGAGAGCTCGGCCCACAGCGCCCACTGTGCGTCATCGTCGTCCTGGGTGAGGCGTGGCCAAGGTCGTCCGTGAGGTCGGTGAGCGAGGCGAACGAGCGCGCCAGCGCGCGCTGGTCGGGGTTTGGTGTCAGCGTTGGCAGAAGAACGAGGATGAGCAGGGCGAACACGTAGACCCGGTCGTCTGCCAGGAAAAACAGCGCGCCTAAGTTGAGCGGCGCCCACCAGAGGAGCGGCCTGAGCCGGGACAGCAAGAGCCGTCGCTTGAGCCGCGCGCCATGGGCCTCGTTCAGCGCGATGGCCCCGCGGAGCTGCGGCTCAACGGCCCCCTCACGCCGCCTTCGCCGGGTCAAGGAGCGTCGGCCAGGGCGCGAGCGCGTCCTCCTGGGCGGCGTGAAGGGCCAGCCAGCGGTCCATGAGCGCCGCGCCGTCGGCCTCGTCCGCCCCGGCCAAGAGCTCACGAAGGGCGGTGGCCTGGGCCTGTAAGGCGGTGGCTTGGGTCTGGTGCTCGTTGATCTTGGCGCCAAAGCCCATGACGACGCCGAATCCCAGCAAGATCGACCACAGCGTCGTGAGGAACACCGCCTGGGGGGCGCCTCGGCCCAAGAGGTGACTCACCACAAACGGGACGGCGATGGCCATGACCACCGCGAGGATTGAGCCTGGGAGCCGAGCCCGCTGGAGGCGGGCGATCTGGGCCTCCTGCACGTCGATGGCGTCGGTGAGGCGCTCCAGGCGCTCGGCGGCGGCGAGCTTGGCGCCGAGGTGACGCTGGGCGTCGGTGAGCGGGAGCTCCTCAAACGCTGCGCTGTGGGCCCTCGTGAGCCGCGCGGAGAGCTCGGCCCAATGCGCCCAGCCGGAACTCGTCGCCCGCTTTAAGCAGAGCGCTCTCGCCCAACGCCGCGTCGAGGGCGTCGAGCTGCACGAGGCGCTTGTGCAGCGCGATCAGGGCCGGGGAGAGGGCCGAACGAATGGGCCCGCCGAAGACCCAGAGCAGCGCCACCACGATGAGCTCGAAGCCGTCGGAGAGCAACACAAGCACGAGGATGAGCACGCTGAGCCAGCGCGTCGTGGCCTCAAGGTTGGCGAGGCGAAGCTCCGCCAGGATCGACGCCCGCAGCGCGCTGTTGAGCGCCTTGGCGGCGGTGATGTTCTGCTCAAGCGTCAGAGACGACATTCATCACTCCAGGGTAGGCCCCAACAGAGCCCACCCGGAGCCTAACGGATCACCCTCGGCTCTGAGCGACCCCCCGCCACAAGCCGCCGCGAGCGCTCAGGCCGCCACCCACTTAAGCCGCGTGCCCTTCTTCTCTGGCGTACAGAGCCCGACGTACTTCGCCTTCGGGAACCCCTCAGCCATCGCCGGGCGCAGGCCCTTGGCGCTCGCCTGCAGGGCCAGGGCCACACCAAGCTGCACAGACTCGGTCCAGGCGACGTGGTATCCCAGGCAGAAGTGGGGCCCGAAGGAGAAGGCGATGGTCTCTAGCGGCGAGGGGCGGCGCTCGCGGCCTACCCAGCGGTCGGGGGTAAAACGCTCGGGGTCGGGGTAATGCCGGGCGTCGCGGTTCCAGGACAGGATGGGGAAGGTGATCTCCGCCCCGGCGGGCACCGTCACCTCGGCGATCTCCACGGGCTCTAACAGTCGGCGGCTGATCGAGGTGACCGGCGGGTACAGGCGCAGGCACTCGCGAAACAGCCCCTCGATCAAGGGGAACTGCGCGAGGTCTTTGGGGTGCTGGGGCACGGCGCCGACGGCTTGGGCCTCGGCGACGACACGGTCCCACAGGGCGGGGTCTTGGGCGAGGTGGCAGGCCATCCAGGTCATCGTCGAGGCCGTCGTCTCATGGCCGGCCAAGGCGAGCAGGAGCACGTTGTCGATGAGGCCGCCGTCATCGCCGCGCAGCTCCTGCGCGTCCCAGCCGCGCACCATCTCCGCGAGCAGGCCGGTGATGGCGGGATCTTGACGAATGGCGGCGATGCGGGTCTGGATACGTTCGGTGATCCAGGCCCGGGCGCGCTCGGCCCGCCACTCGGGGCTGCCGGGGAAACGCAGCTTCACCGGGGACAGGGTGAGCATCACCTCCTCGTAATGTTCACGCCAGCCGTCGAGCTCATCGTGTGGGATGCCGAGGATGCGGAAGATGATGTCCAGCGCCAAGGTGCGCATCTCGATCAGCGCCAGAGGATCGGGCTTCTGGAGCATCACGCCCACCTGACGTTCGATCACCTCCTTCATGATCTCGCTCGTGCCCTGGGCGCTCAGGCCGCTGGGCGTGAACGGCTTGTTCATCGCGTTGCGGCCGCTTCTGTGGGGCTCGCCGTCTTGGGTGAGCAGGCTCTTGCCCAGAAGCGTCGGCGCCACCTCAAAATAATGCCGCACAGAGCAAGACTTGTCCTTGAGCACGTCGTACAGGCTGGGGTTCAGCGCGTAGATGCTCCAGTTGTTGCGCCCCATGCTCACCCAGGCCAGATCACCCTGGAGCCCGCTGAGATCGGTCAAGAACTCCATCGGCCAGAACAGGCGCCGAAAGTTGTGGCCCACGAGCGGCCAGCCGCCGCCGAGCTTGGGCATCGAGGGGGCGGTGAGGGTCTCGGGGGTGGGCGGGGCGGGAAGGGTGGGGCTCTCCATGATCGTGCGCTCCGGGCTCGGGCTGGTTCAGGCGCACAGGGTAGCCCGGCGGGGCCCGGGGTGTGCGTCAAGCCGGGGCCAAACGGGGGTCGCGCCAAGCCGAGGCCCTTTGGAGCGTGTATACTGCTCGGGCTTAGGAGCGAGATGACCCACCTTCACCCGACCCAATCCGCCCATCGTGTCGCCGCGCCCGCGTGGCCCTGCGGCCTCTTCGCCTTGGTCTTGGGCTGCGGCGGGGATCCTTGCGGGCCCTTCGCCGCGGACCAAGCCGAGCACGTCGGCGACCTCAGCTTCAACTTTAAGGAGGCCTGCAAGCGGGTCTGTGATCTGCGGGTCACCGGGGATCTGAGGGTGGATGACACGACGCTCACCGATCTGGACGCGCTCTCGTGCGTGACCGAGGTGGAGGGCTCGGTGTTTTTGCTCTGGGGCGACCACCTCACGGACGTCTCGGGCCTCGATCGCCTCGCGCGGGTCGGCGGTGATCTGCACCTCGTCGGCCACGGCAACAACCAGCCCATCAAGGGCTTTGACGGTCTCACCGAGCTGGGCGGGCACCTCATCATCGCCGGGTTTGATGGGGAGTCCATCGACGCCTTCAACGGTTTACGCCACGCAGAGGGGGGGATCACCCTGCGCTATCTCTCGGCGCTCACAGAGCTTGGCGGCTTTCGTTCGTTGGAGTCCGCGGGGGAGCTAGACCTTCATTACAACCCCATGCTCGCCCGCATCGTGGGGTTTGAGCGCCTCGAGCGGGTCGGCACGCTCAAGCTCAAGGAGAACACAGTCCTGAACGATCTCAGCGGCTTGGGTGGGATCACCGAGATTACTCGGGGGCTCGCCTTGGAGATGAACGACGCGCTCACCGGCCTGCATGGGCTCTCGGGGCCGCTCGTCTTGCCGGAGCTGCTCGTCCTCGACACGAACCCGCTGCTCACGGATCTGTCCGCGGTGTTGGCGGGGCCCAACATGGGCTCGGTGAGCCTGACCGACCTCCCGGCGCTCACAGACTTCGGCTTCTTGGCTGGGCTCAGCACGGTCTCTGAGTCCCTGCGGCTCCAGTTCTTGCCCGAGCTGCACGATCTCAGCCCGCTCTCTGGGCTCACCGAGGTGCGGGGCAACTTGGCGCTCAAGGCCCTCAAGGGGCTCACCGATCTGCGTGGCCTGGAGCAGCTCCGGTGGGTCGCGGGGGATCTGTTCGTGCTCAACAACAGCAGCCTGGTGAGCGTCGATGGCCTGGACGGCCTTGAGGGGGTAGACGGACGCCTGATCGTGTACCACAACCGCCGGCTCGAGGATCTTGGGGGGCTCTCGCGGCTGGCGGCGGTTGACTATCTGAGCATCGACTACAACGAGGCGCTCACGAGCCTTGAAGGGCTCAACAACCTCAGGCAGATCGAGCGCAGCCTGTACATCGTGTACAATGACCAGCTTGAGAGCCTGGATGGCTTGACCGGGCTGAGATCGGTTGGGTATGTGGGCCTCATCGACAATGACGAGCTCGTCCGCGCGACGCTCCCCGCGGACCTCATTCAGCGCGGGTCTGTTCGGGTGGAGGGCAACGCGGACCTCACCTTCTTGGAGCTCTCTTGGCTGCCAGAGACGGTGGAGGGGTCGCTCAACATCCTCGACAATCCGAAGCTCGCCGAGGTGGAGGGCGTGGGCTCGGTGGTCTCGATTGAGGGCTCCCTGGTCGTTGAAGACAGCCGGTCTATGCTTGAGCTGCCGAGCTTTGATTCACTCACCGAGATCGGCGGGTCGCTGATCCTCTTCTCCGACGACACGATCGTGTCGTGTCAGGGCCTGAACGCGCTCACCGTGGTGCATGGGGACGTCGAGATCGCCTACCACGGCAGCCTGACGACCCTCGACGGCCTGGGCGCGCTGCGGTCGATCGGCGGGGACCTCACCGTGGCCGGGAACCCCGCGCTCCCGACCCAAGAGGCCGAGGCCCTCGCCGCGCAGGCGGAGGTGGGCGGCGCGGTGGAGATCAAGGAGAATCTCCCGTGAGCGCCCGCCGATTCACCTTTCCTGTGGGGCTTCGTGGGATCTCGGCGACGAGCACGATCTCCCGCGGCACAGAGGTCTTGGGCAGGATCTTGGCCGCCTCGGCGCGTAGGGCCTCGGGCTCTAGCCGTACCCCGGCGCGGCCACGACATAGGCCCGGGCGCGCTCGCCCCACTCGTCATCGGGCACACCGACACAGACGGCCTCGGCCACGCCCACGAGGGACTCTAGGGCCTCCTCGATCTCGGCGGGGAAGAGGTTCACCCCGCCGCTCAAGATCATGTCTTTTTTTCGGTCGAGCACCCGCAGGAGCCCATCGGCACCGAGGGCTGCGACGTCCCCGGCGCTCACCCAGCCCGTCGCCGCCGGGTCACCCTCGTAGCCCAGGTGTGTGGCGCGACTCTGCACAAACAGCTCGCCGGGCTCGTCCACGCCCGCGTCTTGGCCGTCGTCTCGCACGATACGCACGCTGAGGCCGGGCAAGGGGCGCCCCACACAGTCGGGGCGGCGGTGCAGGTCTTCAGGTTTTCCGACGCTCACCACGCCCAACTCTGTGGCGCCGTACAGATCCCAGAGCACGGGGCCCAGGCGGTCGAGCAGGCGGGTCTTCAGCGCGGGGCGCAGCGGCGCGCCGCCGCTGATGAGCGCGCGCAGGCGGCCTTGGCTGAGCGGCGCCAGGGTGGCGTCGGGCAGGGCGTCGAGGCGGCTGAGCAGGGTGGGCACCAAGAAGGCGTGGGTGAGGCCGCCGGGCCCCAACAGCGCGATGGCCTCATCCGCGTCGAAGCGGCGGCGGAGCACGACCTGGGCGCCGGAGAGCAGCGCCACGCCCAGGAGTAAGGTCGGCGCGGCGTGGTAGGCGGGGCAGGGGGTGTAGAGGCCGTCGCCGGGGCGAAAGCCGAAGGTGTCGAGGTAGACAAACGCGAGGCCGAGGCCGGCGCGGCGCATCGAGATTCGGGCGCCTTTGCTGCGGCCCGTGGTGCCCGAGGTGAAGAGCAGGAGGTCGGCCTCGTCGCCGCGGCCATCAAAGCGCGGGGGCAGGGGCGCGCAGGGGCGCTCTAAGCTGGAGAACGCCGTGCCGCCCAGCTCGCCGTTGAGGGTGATGAGCATGTGCGGGGCGCGGCCCAAGCGGGCCAAGGCCTCTTGGGCGGGCTCGGCGAGCTCGGGCTCGACCAGGGCGGCGGCGATCCGGGCGTCGAGCAGGCGACCGCGGAGCAAGGCCGGGGGCTGGCCGGGGGTCATCGGGGCGGGCACGGCGCCGAGGCGGTAGAGCGCGGCCTGGAGGATCAGGTGCTCGGCGCGGTTCTCCAGGGCGATGGCGACGCGGTCCCCGGGGCGCAGGCCCAGGCGCCACAGCCTCGCGGCGACCCGCTCCGTCGTCTCAAAGAGCGCGCCGAAGCTCAGGCGGCGGTCGCCGTCGTCGATGGCCGGGGCGTCGGGCCGCTCGGCGGCGTGTTTGCCCAAGGCGGCGAAGAGGTCGCGGCGGCCGCTGGCCAAGGCCCCGGCGAGTCGGGCCGCGCCGTGGGGCGTCAGGCCGTCGGTCAACGCGCCGCCGCGGATCAGGCGCGCGAGGGAGGGGAGCCAGGAGAGGTCGGGGGGGAGCATGTCCTATTGGAGCACGTTCGTGGCTGAGAAGCCTTGATCATGCGGCGCAAAAGAATAGTTGTTGCAACGCAACATCGGCGATACTCTACGGCTCTCTGCGGAGGTGTGAATGTCCGGATCGCCCTGGGCCTGGGCCCTGTTCAGCGTGTACCTCATCTTCACGAGCTATCTCGCCTATCTCGGCGGGAAGAAGGTGAGCGGCGGCAGCGACTTCGCCATCGGCGACGGCAAGATGAACCCGCTCGTGGCCGGCGTCACCCTAGGCGCCTGCTTGGCGTCTTCAGCGACCTTCGTGATCTTCCCCGGCTTCGTCTACAAAGACGGCCTGGCGGCCTTGATCGGCTTCTCGTTGCCGCTCATCGCCGGGCTCGCCACGGGCTTCTTGTTGTTCTCGCCGCCGTTTCAGCGGGTGGGTGAGGAGGTCAAGGCGCTCACCGTGCCCCACTGGATCGGCGCGCGGTACCAGTCCGACGGCCTGCGGCGGCTCTACGCCGGGCTCACGCTGTTGAACGTCGCCTACCTGGTGCTGGTGACGGTGGGCTGCGGTTACGTCATGGAGGCCGCCTTGGGCGTGCCTTATGAGTGGAGCGTCGTGGGCATCGTGGTGTTCGTGTTCGGCTACACCGCGTTTGGTGGGGTGTACGCGCACGCCTTCACGAACACGATGCAGGGCGGGGTGATGTTGATGATGAGCCTCGTCATCTTCTTCTCGGGCATCGAGCTGTGGCAGAGCGGCGCGGTGATCGCGGAGCTCAAAGAGACGGGGTGGACGGCGCCGGAGTCGATCCTGTACCGCAACCACTGGGAGGTCTGGGGGGTGCCGTTCCTCACGGGCATCGCGCTCACCACCCAGCCGCACCTGCTCACGAAGGCGCTCTATGTGAAGAACCTGCGCGAGGTCTACCTCACCATCGGCCTGGGCATCGCCACCTTCGCGCTGTTCTGTCTGGTGCTCTTCGCCGGGGTGTACGCCCGCATCACCTTGCCCGAGGGCATCCCCCAAGACAAGGTGATGGCGCAGTACCTCACCCAGGCGTTCACCTCAGCCCCCGTCGGCGCGGCGGTGGCGGTGGCGATCTTGGCGGCGGCGATGTCTACGATGGACGGCCTGCTCGTCGCGGTCTCGGCCACGGTGGCCAACGACTTCTTGCCCGGCGCGGCCCAGCACGAGGCCTCAGGCGGTGAGCGCCGCTGGTTTCATGGGGTGTGGCTCAACCGCCTGGTGCTGATCGTGCTCGCGGTGTTGACCATCGGCATCTCGTACAGTCCGCCCAAGGTCGTGCTCATCTTGGGGCAGCAGGGTGTGCTCGGCCTCGTCGCCTCCGCCGCCGGGCCCCTGCTCGCGGGCCTGTTTCTGCGGGGGCCGCTGCCCGCGAGCGCCGCCGCGGCGAGCGCTGTCGTGGCCCTGGGGATTCATTTCTCCCTGAGCCTCAGCGGATCCATCGTGAACCCCAGCGTCTCGGCGATCATCGCCATGGCGTTCAGCATCCCCGTGGCGTTGATTGGCGCCAAGGTGATGCCGGTGAAGGCCTAAGCGGCGTTTAGGTCCCGGGCTCAGCGCAGGTCAACCACAGGGTGAGCCGCTCACGGTCGTCCTCGACCACCCCGCCAAACGGCGGCATCGTGGGCTCGTCGCCGCCCGCGCGCTCAAGCACCCGATCCACGCGCGCCCAGACCTCCTCTTTGGAGTCGAAGTGTACGTCCTCAGGGGCGCCTTGGCGGTTCACGACGCCCGAGCCGTGGCAGGACTGGCACTCCTGGGTGATGAACCCCGCGCCGAAGTTGTCCCAGGTGAGCACCGGGGCCTCAGCGCAGGGGCCTGTGTCAGCGACGGCGGCGTCTTTGTCGTCGCCGCAGCCGAGGAGCGTCAACATCAGGACGACACGCCTCACAGGAGCATCCCCATGAGCGGATCGACCCCTTGGATGTGCTCGTTGGGGTCGATGTCGGCCAAGGCGAGGAGCGTGGCGCCCAAGGCCTCGGCGGAGAGGATCTGGCCGTTGTCCTCGTCTGTCTCCGCCGTGGTGGTGTCTACGGGCACACCGTAGAACTGCTTGTCAAACGCGCCGTAGACCTGCCCGCCGCGCACACCCGGGGCGATGACCATGGCGCTTGTGTACGGCCAGTGATCTTTGCCGTTGAAGCCGTTGAGCTGCGGCGTGCGCCCCATCTCCGAGAGCACAACAACGGCGGTCTCTTCAGCCAAGGACGCGGCCTCTTCGCCGGGCGTGGCCTCCAGGGTGAGCATGATCTGGGTGAGGCCCGAGAAGAGCTGCTCCCACAGGACGGTCTGCTGGGCGTCGTTGTCGGCGTGGGTGTCCCAGCCGGTGTCGCCGCCATAATGGGCGACCGTGGCGCAGCGGCTCACGCCCATGCTCAGCGCCTCAATCGCCACCGCGCCCTGGCTGGCGAGATCTCCGGCGGCGCTGAGGCTCAACAGGTACTGCATCTCTTTGAGACGCCGGGCCTGATCAAACGAGCGGTTGAGATCGGACGTGAGACGGATCTCGGCGGGGCTGCGCGCGCCCAGGGCCTTGGCCTCTACCCGGCGGGCCAGGTAGCGGTCCATGACGGCTTCAGCGGCGGGGTTGGGGCCGCTCACGGGCACGTCCAGGCTGGCGAACAGATCGCCGGAGACGAGGCCCTCAAGCTGGCCCGTGCTGCCCGTGCGGGCGACGGCGACGCCGAGATCACCGGGGAAAGACGGCCCAGAGAGCACGAGGTGGGGCAAGATGTAGTCGGCTTGTTTGGCGGCGCCCAAGATGGCCGGCCAGTCCGGCGCGCCCGAGGCCGTGGTGCCGGTCATGGCGATGAGCGTGCAGATCTCATGGGAGATCGAGCGCACCATCATGCCGTTCACGATGGCGATCTCATTGGCGTAGGCCCGCATGAAGGCGTCTACAGACGGGCGGCTCCAGTGGCTCACCCAGCGGAGGTCGCCGGAGGAGGCGCGCTCGGCGTCGGGCTCCATGTCCACGTTGCCGTTGGTGAACTCGCTGGCGAACACCCGGGTGGTGTCCCAGCCGCCGCCGGCGAAGACGAACAAGAACTTGAGCTTGCCTGAGACGAGGGGGTTGGCGGAGGCGCCAAAGGACAGGGGGAGCCCCGCGGCGAGGAGCCCCGCGCCTGAGGCCTTGAGTAAGGATCGGCGGTTGAACATGGGCACCTCAGTAGAACAGAAGGTCAGGGTCGCGGAGCAGGACGGCGACGAGGCCGGCCCAGGCGTCAACGGTGTCACGCTCCACAGCGTACAGATCGGCCCAGAGCTCCAGGTTTGCCGTCACCTCTTCACCGTCGGCGGCGATGGCCGTGCCGTAGATGAGGCGGTGCAGCGTCTGAATCTGCGTGACCATCGCCGCGCGGTCGGTCTCTGGGGTGGCGGCGGGGTCAATGGTGAGGAGCTGGCCTTCACCCACGGCGCCCTCTAGATCTCGGGTGACGGCGTACCAAGCGGCGGCCTCAGCGAGGCGCTCCTGCACCAGCACCAGGGTGGTGTTCGGGGCGGTGGCGCTCTTGGTGACGTTGAAACCATCGGCGCCGCCGGCCAAGGTGCGCAGGCCGTAGGTGTCGGTGGTCATCAGGTCAAAGCCCGCGATGGACATCCGGTAGCCGGTGAGCGCCTCGATCTGGCTGGCGAGCAGGGTGGGGGTGACCATCTTCTTGGGGATCGCGCCCTCGGCCTCTGTGTCTCCTGACCGGTAGTACGGGTCATTCACCACAGAACGAATGAGCGAGCGGAGGGTCAGCTCACCGGCCAAAAACGCCTCGCGGTGGGCGGTGAGGGTCTCTTGATCGGCCAAGGCGCTGTCACGGCGCAAGAGGCCCTCGTAGACCTGCTCAACGGCGCACTCGACGTAGCGGTTGTCGCTGGCGAGCTGGCGGCCTAAGTCGCCTAAGGTGTAGCCGGGCTCACCGAAGTAGGAGGGCGAGATGCCCGTGGTGGAGCGGTAGAGCAGCTCCCGCTCGGGGTGGTACACCCGGGCCTCATCAGCGTCGGTGTAGTTGTAGTAGTAGAAGCCCCAGAAGTAGCTCGCCAACGGATCTAGGGACTGGTGGCAGTTCACGCAGGCCGGGTTGGTCTGCAGGGCCTCCTCCACGGCCTCTTGATCGAGCAGGTTGACGTTGCGGTCGAAGTCGATGGGGCGGGAGAGGTAGTCGTTGCACAAGAAGATGCGGCTCACGGCGTTGGCGCGGGCGCGGTTGGCGTTGAAGTCCGTGCTCACATAACGCCACCACATCGCGTTGGTGCTGAGGATGCCCGCCGCCGGGCGCCCGTCATTGTATTTGGCTTTCTGCCAGCCCGTGCCGGAATAATCCAGGGGCCAGGCCTGGGCCAAGACCTCGTTCGCCATCGTCCAGTCGCCGGTGACCAGGGTTGTCCAGGGCAGATCCTCCTCGGCGACGGTGGAGAGGATACGCAGGGGCTCGTCGCCGACGGCGGCCAAGAACGCGGCGCTGTCGGTGATGCCGTAAGAGTTCGCCGAGACGTAGTAGGACTCCGTCTGTGTGCGATAGATCTCGGAGAACAGCGCGCGCACCTGCCCACCGAAGGCGGGGTCGGCCATCATCTCGTCGAGGAGCGGATCTAAGGCGGCGGGGTCGGCCTCCACCCGGGCGAGCTCATCGGGGCTGGGGCGGCGGCCGCGGAGATCGAGGCTCAGACGTGTGAGCAGGGCCGTCGGCGCCATCTCGGGGATGCTGTCGTCGGGCAGCTCAGCGGGCTCGGTGCCGCAGGCCAAAAGAATCGTGAGCAGTGTCACCATGGGCGGCCGCTCCAGTCGAGGAGGTGCGAGAAGTCGACGCAGGCCTCACCCAAGGGCTCACCGCGGTACCAGACCTGGCCGCAGCCGTCGCAGAGGTCGGGATCGACCTGCTCGCCGTACTCCAAGGGGCCGTCGAAGAGCACGTCGTACCACTGGCCGGCGTTGTCGCGGGCGGAGATGGTGCCTGAAGGCTCCATGGGGCAGGCCGAGCCCATCATCTCGGTGAAGATGACCGCGCCGTCGAAGATGACCGTGCCGAGATCGCCGCCGAGGCCGCTCACGCCGCCCTGGACAGAGACGTACTGGCCAAAATAGTAGGGCGAGGTGGCCTCGGGCACATCATACACGGCGAGGGTGAGATCGGGGGTGATGCCCTCGGTCATCCAGGTGCCCGCGATCTCGGGGCCGTCGTAGTCGAAGACGCCCTGGATAATGCTGGTGGAGACCGTGTGGGATACGTTTGTGTCGTTGCCCTCATAGGTCTGGGTGATGTCATAGGCCGCGCCGCTGCCGGAGAAGGTGTGGCCCGCGGCGTTGGTGACGTCGGCGACGAGGTAGAAGTAGTCGCCGTTGTAGATGTAGCCGTCGCCGCCGTCGAGGTTGTTGTACTCGTACAAGAAGCCGTAGCCCGCGTAATAGGTGCCGGACTCTGTCCAGCAGTAGTCGTACCAGTAGGTGTTGCTGCCGTCGTTGTAGTAGTCGGGGCACGCGGCGTCGGTGCTGTCGGCGGCGGCCTTGTACGCCCGCACGACCGGCGCGGCGTTGAACTCAAACAGGCGGTTCACGGCCTCACCGATGGCGTCGCCGACCTGCTGGTTGGTGAGCGCGGGGACGGGCGGGTCGTCCTCTTCGACGATGTACGGCGAAGGGATGACCTCGGGCTCGGTCACCTCGGTCGGCTCGGTCTCACAGGCGATCATCCACACGAAGAACATGGGGCCTCCAGGCGGCGTTGGCGCGAGCACATGATAGCGCCGTGGTGGTGGGACACGCTAGGCTGGGGCGAATGAAAGGTGAAGCCGAAGAAAGTTCGGCCCAACCATCAGGGCAGGCCGCAGTCCAACCAGCGCGCCAAGAGCGCCCGCTCGTCGTCGGTGATCCCCCCGGCGGGGGGCATCGAGGCGCGGGTGAGCACGGCGTCTTCGATGGCGCCGGCCTGGTCGCGGCAGTCCTCCAAGGTGTCGAAGGTCACTGAAGGCGGCGCGCCGTAGCGGTTTGGGGTCTCGCTGGCGTGGCAGGGCTGGCATTGGCTGAGCATGAAGCCCGCGGCCCAGCCGTCCCAGGTGACGTCCAGGCCGGTCTCGCAGAGGGGGGCCACGTCGGTCTCTTCAACGGGCTGGGGCTCGGGCTCACCGCAGGCGGCGAGGGTCCACATGGCGAGGGTCAAGCGCATCCTGCTCCTCCGAGGCTTGGGGGCAGTATACTCAGAGACCGCGCTGACGCCCCAGCGCCCAGGAGTGAGCAAGGCATGGAGCGCGCCCAAGTGGACCCGAGCTGGTTTCGCCTCTCCGCGACGGCGCTGGCCGCCCGTCATCGTGAGGGCGCCTTGCGCTCCCGCGGGTTGGTGCTCGCGCACATCGACGCCATCCGCGCGCGAAACCCGGCGCTGAACGCCATGGTCGCCGATCGTTTTGAGGCCGCCGTCGCCGAGGCCGAGGCCGCCGACGCCGCCACGCCGGGCAGCCTGGGGCCCCTTCAGGGCGTGCCCTGCACCGTCAAGGAGACCTTTGAGCTCACGGGCATGCCGTACTCTGGCGGGCTCCCGGCGAGAAAAGATCTGCGCGCCACAAAGGACGCCTTCGCCGTGGCGCGCCTCCGCGCCGCCGGGGCCATCCCCCTGGGCGTGAGCAACATCCCCGAGCTGGCGATGTGGACCGAGTCGGTGAACACGGTCTATGGCCGCACGAACAACCCCTACGACCTTCGGCGCGGCGCCGGGGGCAGCAGCGGCGGCGAAGGCGCGCTCGTCGGCGCTGGGCTCAGCCCCTTCGGCATCGGCTCGGACGTCGGCGGCTCGATTCGCCTGCCGGCGTCGTTCTGTGGGGTGTTCGGGCACAAACCATCGGGGGGCTACAGCTCCTCCACCGGCATGCACCCCATCTTTGATGGCGTGCCCGCCGACGCGCGAATGTTAGGCGTCGGCCCCATCTGCCGCCGCGCCGAGGATCTTTACCCCCTGCTGAAGATCACGAGCGGGCACGATCCCCTCGACCCGACGACCTTCCTCGACACGCCCATCGGTGACCCTGCCACCGTCGATGTGGCCGGTCTGCGGGTGCTCTTGGTGGAGAAGGTGGGGTACTGGCGCCCCACGAAGGCCGTGCGGGTGGCGCAGCGGCGAGCGGCGGCGGCCCTGGCGGCGCGGGGGGCGAAGGTGGAGGTGTTTGAGCACCCAAGCCTACGGAACACCATCGAGATGTGGGTGTCGCGGCTGTTCTTGGCCAACCCGCTCTTGTTCATGGAGCGCCTGGGCTATCACAGCGCGTCTCGCACGGCCTTGGAGCTCGTGCCCTGGGCCTTGGGGCGCTCGGAGCACATCATCGGGGCGATCTTGCTCGGGCTGGGGGAGGCGCTGTTTAAGCGGTTCTTTCCTGAGTTTATGGCGAAGCGCGCCGCGGAGTGCCGGGCGATGCAGGCCGAGGTCAACGCGCGGCTGGGCGAGAACGGCATCCTCTTGGTGCCGCCCTACACCCGCCTCGCCCCCCGTCACGGCGATCCCGTCGCACGAACCGTGCTCTTGGGCCGGGCCGAGGTCGCGTATCCGGCCCTGCTCAACGCCCTGGAGCTGCCCGCGACGGCGGTGCCGCTTGGCCTCGACCCCTCCGGGCTGCCCACCGGGGTGACCGTCGCCGCCGGGCAAGGCAAAGACCACCTCTGCTTCGCCGTCGCCCAGGTGTTGGAGCGGGATCTCGGCGGCTGGGTGCCGCCGCCGGGGAGTGTAGGAGCAGGGCTGGGGCCGGCTTAGGTCGCCGAGGCCTCGTCGTCCTCACGCTCTTCAGTCTCGGGGTCGTACCCCTTGCAGCCGCGCTTGAAGAAGCCGCAGTCGCGACAGGCCCGAGGGGTAGACACCGCGAGGCGCTCCACCTGGCTCCAGCTCATCGCCGCGACGTCGCTGATGTGGTCGAGCAGGCCCTCAAACTCGGCCTGGGCCTCAACACCCAAGGGGCCAAGCTCTACGGGCACGGCGCGCTCGGTGAAGTAGACCTGGGCGCCTTCGACCTCGGGCAGACCTTGAGACCGTAAGATGCGGCTGGCGGCCCAAGCGTAGGAGAGGAGCTGGCGCTCATGGCGCGCGGCGGCGTCGCGCAGCGTGCCAGCGACGGCCTCGGACTTGTAATCCAGCACAGACCAGCGGCCAGAGTCCGGGTCGCGCCACAGGCGGTCGATCTTGCCGCGCAGCACGAGGTTGTGGAACGGCACCCGGAACGGCAGCTCGGCGAAGCCTGGGGCGTCGAGCACCCGGCGTAACCAGGGGTCGGCGGCGCTGCGGTCGAGGTGCTCGTACAGTCGGGCGAGGAGATCTTCGACCTCCGCCGGGGTGCAGCCTTCAGCGTGGGCGCGGGCCTCCCAGCGGCGGCGCGCCTGGGCGCGGTCGTGGGCGAGATCGTCCTCCAAGAGCCCATGAATCACCTCACCGCGGGCGGCGGCGAGCTGCTCATCCCGCACCTGGCGGCGGTTGACGTGCTCGTGAACGCTCAGGAGGTGGCGGCGATACCAGCGCGCTGGGCACTCCATGAACAGATCGAGGCTTGAGGGCGAGATCTCGACCTCAATGGTGGCGGGCACCGCGCCCACAGCGCGTCGGGCGTCGGGGCCGGGGGCCTCGGGGCGTGGGCTCGGCGTGGCTGGAGCCTGGGCGGCGGCGTCAAGCTCGCCTGAATCCAACACGGTCATCCGAGGGCCGGTGAGCAGGGGTTTGCCGTGGTGAAGCTCAAGAAGCTCCATCCATGTGCGGGGCTCGGGGCCGCTCTCTTTGGTGGTGGGGGAGCCAAGCAGCACAAGGTGCCGCCGGGCCCGGGTCACGGCGACGTAGAGCAGGCGTTTGTGCTCGGCGAGCTCCTCCTCGTGGCGGCGCTGGCTCAGCTCACCATACAGGCCGGGATCTACCCGCTCCTGAATGCTGGACTCGGGATCGTGAACCTTACAAGCGAGGCTCCAGCGGCCATCCAGGCGCCGAGCGATCAGCGGGTCTGTGTTGGGTGGGCTGCGCTCGGCCAAGCCGGGCACGATCACCACGGGGAACTCCAAGCCTTTGGAGGCGTGAACGGTCATCAGCACCACACGCGCCGCCGCCGGGGTGAGGCTCGCCTCGCTCTCTCGCTGGGCTTGTTCAACCTGACGCACGAGCAGCCGGGCGATCTCCTCAACGCCGCCGCCGCCGCGCTCATGTAAGGCGTTCACCTTGGAGATCAGGCGCCGCACGTTGGCCTCGGCTTGGCCAGAGGCGTCCTCACGCTGATAGAGGTGCCAGGCCGCGCAGCCCGACACCAGGGCCTCGATGAGCGAGGCCGCGGGCACACGGTAGCGGAGCTGCGCGAGGCGGCGCAGCCGGGACTGCGCGCCGTACACCCGATCCGAGAGGCCCGGCGGCAGCTCACGGGTGGCGAAGCGGTCGAGGAGCACCTGGGCGTAGAGATCCTGAATGTCTTGATCGGTGAGCCCCATGAGCGGCGAGCGCAAGAGCCCCACCAGAGACAGACGGTCGTTGTTGGCCAAGGCGTCTAGCGCGTTGACCAGATCGACCACCTCGGCCCGCGACCAGAAGCCGACGCCACCGGCCACCACAAACGCCACGCCTCGGCGGCGCAGGGCCTCCTCCCAGATGAGCAGGTGGGTGCGGCTGCGCAAGAGCACGGCGATGGGCGGCGTGGGGTGCAAGGCGCGGTTCAGGGCGTCGATGCCTTTGTAGACGCCCTTGTCGGGGAGGATCTCCGCGGCGAGCAACGACGCGGCGGCCTCGGCCTCAGCCCGGGCGGACTGCGCGCCCGTCTTCTCCCCATGCAACACAATCCGGACCGAGCCATCACGCTCGGGACCGGCCGCGCGCAGGGGGCTGTACCGGGCCTCATAGGCCGGGCCGGGGCGCCCGGTGGGGCCCAAGACCTGAGTGAACAGATCATTAAACCAGTCGATGAGCTCCGGCGCGCTGCGGAAGTTCTCGGGGAACTCAAGCGCCTTCACGCCCAGCTCGGCCTCAGCGCCTCGAAACACGGTGACGTCGCTGCCGCGGAAGCCGTAGATCGCCTGTTTGGCGTCGCCCACCAAGAAGATGCGGTCGCTGGGCCCGCCGCCGGGGCGCCCGATGGCCCGCACGATCGACCACTGGACCTCGTCGGTGTCCTGAAACTCGTCCACCATGATGTAGCGGAAGCGGCGCTGAAGCTGCTCCACCAAGGCGGGCTTCTCGGCGATGGCCCGGGCGGCGCGGGCTTGAAGCTCGGAGAAGTCCAACGACCCACGGTCGAGGAGCGCCTCTTGCAGATGCTCCTGGGCGGCCAAGAACAGTCGGCCCAAGGCCCGCAGCACGTCGAGCAGGGTGCCATCGGCGCGCACGGGCAGGCGGCGGGCGAGGCGGTAACGCTCGGGCCAGTCGCCAAGCGTGGCGGCCAAGGCGCCGAGCTCCTCTTTGGCGGCCTTAAACAGCTCTTTGCGGGGCCAGGCGTCGGCCTTGTCGATGTCGTACCAGGTGGTGAAGCCCTTGACCTTGCCGTCGCGCAGCAGAATCGCCAAGGAGCGCTGGTAGAGCTCGTACAGTCGAAGCGGGTCGTCGGGGAGGCGCTGGAGGGCCTCGACGAGGGGCTTGAGCTCATCGTGGGCCCAGAAACCCTCCCGGGTCACCCAAGACAGCACCGTGGCGATGCGCTCTAAGGTGGGCAGGGCCTCCGTGGTTAAGAATCGTTTGACCGTCTCCGGGCGCACGGCGGCGCGGCGGATGAGATCGTCTACGGTCACGAGGCCCGCGGCGTGCTCGGTGAGGCGCTCGGCCAAGGCCCCACGCTCGGAGAGCGCGGCGTCTAAGGCGGCGAGCACGGTGCGGCGGCTGCCAAACGCGTCGAGCAGGAGCGGGAAGTCGGGGGACTGGGTCTTGGCGAGCTCAGCCAAGGCGCGCTCGGCGGCGTCGGCGCGCAGGCGCTCGGCTTGGGAGGGCTCCAGCACCTCAAAGCCGGGGTCAGAGCGGGTCTCGGCGGGGAACTCGCGCAGAAGACGCCCACAGAAGGCGTGAAAGGTGGAGATGCGCGCGAGGTTGAAGGTGTCGACGAGGTGGTCCACCGCGGCGATGAGGCGACGGGCGCGCAGATCTCCGTGGCGGGTGGTCAGCTCGTCCTGGGCCCGGCGCAGGGCTGAAGAGAGGCCCAGAAGCCGCTGGTAACAGCGCTCGGACATCTCTTCAGCGGCCTTCTCGGTGAAGGTCAACACCAAGACAGACTCGATGTCGGGCCGAGGCACACCGTCGCGCGAGACGGCGTCTTCTGCGATCTCCAGCAACAACGCGACGTATCGTAGCGCCAGGGTGTGGGTCTTGCCCGCGCCTGCGCCCGCGCTCACGAGGATCTCGCGGTCGGTCGCCATCGCCTCACGCTGCGCCAGCGTGAGCTTCAGCGCGGGATCGGCCACGTCCAACCGGACCTTGGGCCCGCTCAGATCAAGCTGCATCGTCAAACCTTACGGCGGTGGTGGTCGAGATTGACCCAAGATCGCGCCGAAGACGGGCCCGGTTCGTCGCGGCTAGGTGGGGCGGGCCCGGCGTCGGCAAGGAGATTGGGTCACGACCACCACCGCTGCCGGCCCTCGCGCGTGGGGGGCCTGGAGACCACCTTCGGGGGGGCGCTCGGCGCGCTCGTGGGACACCCGGCACACCCGCGAGAAGTCGCAGTGTTCACAGTCGGCGTCGCGGTCTCCGGCGAGGGTGGGGTGAAAACGCCCGCGGCTGAGGCGCTCGGCGGCCCGGGCGGCGTGATCGAGGTAGGCCCGGCCCCGGGTGTGGTCAAAGATGGCCGGCTTCACTCGGGAGCCCGCGAGCTTCTTGACCAGCTCACCATCCCCAGACCAGCCCACCCGGCCCATGTCTTTGGGGGCCTTCATCTCGTAATAACAGGCGGCGACGGGCTGGCCGGGGTTCGCCTGGGTGAGCGCCTCGGCGTACAGAACGGGCTGGATGAGCAGGCCACGCTCTAACCGTTTGGGATCTTGAACTTTGCCGGTCTTGTAGTCGGTGAGCAGGAGCCCGCCGGGCACACGGTCTACGCGGTCGATCTTACCCCGCACAGAGAGCGGGCCGACCTGGAGGCCACGGAACTCGAGCTCTACGGCCATGGGCTCGGCGTCGAGGCCGTTCTCTTGTTCACGCTCTAACCAGCAGGCGAGCACACCTTTGGGCTCATCGTCGATGAGGCCCGCGACCCAGCGCGCGCGCTGCCAACGGAACAGCTCACGGTCGAAGTTGCCCTCAGCCTCGACGCGGTCAAACACCTCGGTGGCGGCGTCGTACAGCTCTTTGGAGAGGCGCTCTTGAGCATCGCCCGGGCGCACCGGGGCCAAGGCGCGGCGCTTAAAGAAGCTCTCCAGCACCTCGTGTAAGGCCGTGCCTCGGCGTGTGGCGGCGACCTCAGCGTTCCACTCTTCAGGCGGCCCCAGATGTAACACAGAGCTGAACCAGTACCGCGCCGGGCAGCGCAGGTACGACTCCAACGAGGTGACGGCGAGCTCTTCAGGGGGCGTGGGTGGGGTCTGGAGCAGGCCGTCGCGGGGGCCGAAGTTGGCCTCGGCGGCCCGATCGGAGACGACCTCATCGTGCAGCTCAGCGAGGGTGACGTCCGCGGCGGGCAGGAGCGCGCGCCACTCGGGCTCGTCTGCGGCGGCGCGCAGCGCGTCAGAGCGAGAGCGAGGCGAGGCGCCGTCGAGATCGACGTCATCGACCGCATAACGACCGAAGCTGCGGGCTTCAGCCTCGGCGGGCAGGTTGAGCGGGACGGAGAGCAGCTCCTCGACGATCGGCGAAGGCGCCAATGTCTTGCCGTCTTCAGCGGCGGCCCAGGAGAGGGTGAGGCGGTCGGGCTCGGGGCCGCGCAGGGTGTTGCGCAGCAACGAACAGAACAGGTAGCGGGCCTCGGCGACGGGATCGACGGGCTGGGCGTCGCGGAGGTTCTTGCGGGGCACCAAGAACGGCACGCCGGGCGGAGGTGGGAAGGCGCTGCGCACCAGGCCCCCGAGCCACAGCCGTTTGGGGTTGAGCCCACGCAGCTCCGCGGCGGACATCACCTGCACCCGGGTGGCCCCGGCCTGGCTTGGCTGCCACGCGCCGTCTTGAATCGTGGCCTCAAGCTGCTTGTAGAGCTCCATCGCCGGCCAACGATCGGCGGTGACGACGCGGAGATCCTGCACCATGCCGTCGAGCTGGCGGATCGTCGCGCCCCAGGCTTGAAGGTTCGCCCGGGCGACGTCTGGGTCTTCTTCACAGGCGCCGACACGCTGAGAGAGCCGCAGCTTGTCGGTCACGAAGAGCAGGCGGTCGCGGTACTCTTCAGCCGTGGCGGGCTGGGCGAGGGGCTCCATCCAGCCGGTGATTGTGCTGAGGAGATCAAGGCTTCGAGGCAGGTTTTTGACCTTCGCGTCGAGATCTTCACCTTTGTAGCGTAAGCCGAGCCAAGCCCGCAGCGGCGCCTCCCAGGTGGCCGGGTCACCGCCGCGCACACCCGCGGCCCGGCACCACTCGGCCATCTGCGCGGGGCGCAGGGGCGGAGACGGGCGCACGAGCTCTGAGCGCAGCACGTCGAGGAGATCTTCAGCGGGGAAGTCGCGCAGGGCGAGGCGGGCGATGCGCAGGACAAGCCGGGCGACGGGGCTTGAGCCCAAGGGCTGACCGGAGGACAAGGCGAAGGGCAGGCCGTGGTCTTGGAACACGGCGCGCAGGCGGTCGGCGCGGGCGGAGAGATCGGCCAAGGCCACGACACAGTCTTTGGGTTTTACCCCGGCGAGCAGGGCGTCTTTGACCTCACGGGCGATAAATCGAAGCTCGGCGTCGGGGTCGGGCAGGCGCGCGAGGCGCACGCGGCCGTCGCCGAGCTGGGCCCGGGCGAAGCTGTGTGGGTCACCCTCGACCTGCAGCGGCGCGTCGCGGAACATGAGATCGGTGAGGTCGGGGTCGGACTCGCCGGGGTAATCGACGCCGGGCTCGACCTCAACGAGGCCGTCTGGGCCGGCGAGGACCACCCGGGCGTCCCCTTCGCCGACGAGCGCGTCAAACAGCTCTTTGCGCAGTCTGCGGGTGGCGGCGAAGGCCTTGAGCGACCAGGCCTCACCGTCGAGATCTTCGTAGTCAAAGAACCGCGCCGCGGCCTGCCCGGCGAGATCGACGCCGATCTCGAAGGTGATGATGACCTCGCAGCCCTCGTTCACCCAGGCCCGAGACAGGGCGATGAGCAGGTTTCTGCGCAGCGCCGTGGGCTGGAGCAGGTCGGAGACGACGACGGTGCGCTGGGCGCGTAACCAGTCGCGCAGGGCCGCCGGGGGGCGCTCAACCACAGCGAGCAGCTCACGAAAGGCCCGGGCGCGGGTGCGGTGGCCGGGCACACGCTCCACGGCGCGATCGATGGCCGACATCGCCTCGCGCAGCTCGTCCTCGTGGGGGGCCCCGGCGATGGGGTCGCGGTCGGACTCCAAGGCCGCCTGGTGTAGCTGGGCGAGGGCCTGGCCGAGGGCGGGGGTGGCGCCCATCTGGCGCATCCAGGGGAAACGCTGGGGCGACTGCTCGATGACACGCTGGGCGATGAGCGCGAGGCTGCGGTCGGGGAGGATCGCCCGGCCCCCGCCGTGCCGCATGGCCAGCTCCTCCAAGAGCGCGGTGTAGACCTTGAGCTGGGGCTCAAAGGTGAAGCGCTCGGACTGGGCCTCACGAAGCTCACGCTCCAACGCGCGCTCGCCGAGGGGCGCGTCGGTGAGGTACAAGGCCGCCGGGCGCCCGACCCCGCTCACGGCGTCAGCGTGCAGGATACCGACGGGCAGCGCCTCACGGCGACGCCAGCGGGTGCGGCCAAGCAACAGCGTCAGTGAGCCCATTTTCGGCGTCGTGGGGGAGGTGGGTTGAAGAGGAGCGCGAGGCGGGAGCGAGGCGAAGGGGAGGCACGAAGAAGAAGGAGATGAGGAGAGGCGGTCAGCGGCGGGGCGTCGGGGACGAGGAGGCGCGGAGTCTTTTAGCCGATTGGCGGCGGAGCGGCGGCGGAAGGATCTCATCATATCCCGCTCTGCCCAGGCTGGGCGGCGCTCGGCGCGGTCGCCGTGGGGGGCGGTCAAAACATGGCCCTGTGGGGACAAGGACACGCTTGACCCGGCCCGCCGCGCCTGCCACCGTGAATGGGCGCGTCAAGGCCCTACTTGATGAGCCCTCTGAACAGCTCGGGCAGGCGCTCGGGCAGCAGATCGACGCTCTGCAACGACAAGGTGCGCCCGGGGCCGAAGATCTCGCCGAGCCAGGCGTCGTCGCCGTCGCTGCGCCGCAGGCTGATGGTGTGCACCTGCACGTTGTCCCGGGCGAGCTCCCGAACGGCCATCGCCGCGTCGAGCACCCCGTAGCGGCCGCGGTACTCCCCACGATCTTCAGGTTTGCCGTCGCTGAGCAGGATCAACACCCGGCGGCCCTCGGGGCGGCGGGCGAGGATCGACCCGGCGTGCCGCAGAAACGCGCCCATTCGTGTGGCGCCCCCGGCGCGTAGGCTGCCCAGACGGCGTAAGGTGCGCTCGTCGTAGCCGTCCTCAAACCCCTTGAGACGCCACAGATTACATCGATCGGGCGCCTCGGAGTTAAAGCCGTAGAAGCTGTGCGGCAGGCCCAGAACACGCAGGCCCTCGGCGAAGAGGATCAGCGCCTCTTGCTCCATGTGGAGCACCTGACCTTGGGTAGATCCGGTGAGATCCACCAAGGTCATCACGCACAGATCCCGGCGTTGTCGCACAAATCGGCGGTAATAATCCTCTCTGGGCTGCTGCCCGGCGACGAGGTCGGCGTAGGCGATGAGCGCGCGGTCAAGATCGATCTCGGGGCCGTCTTGTAAGCCGCCCTGCCAGCGCTCCTCTACACGAAGGGCCTCAAACCGGCGGCGAATTCGGGCGATGGCCTGGGCGTTCGCGGTGACGACCTTCTGATAGGAGGAGAGCGCCCCGGCGGGGGCCTCGGGGGTGAACACGCGGGTGTGGTTCACCTTGTACACGCCGGCCTGGTGATCCCACTCGTCATAGGCCGCGCCGCCGTCGTCTTCAGGGCGCGCGGGGCTCGCCGGGGGCTGATCTGCGGCGGCCGCGGCGGCTTTGGCCTGGGCCTCGTCTCGGGCGGGGCCATAGGCGGGCATCTTCGCCAGATCCGGCGAGGGTGGGCCGCCCAAGAGACGGTCTTTGAGGCGCTCGCGCAGGCCTTTGGGGCGCTCGGGGCTGGGCTGGGGCGGCAGGGGGATTTTTTTGGCGTTTCTCGCCATCGCCTCGTTGAGCAGCTCCATCGTGCGGCTCGTGCCCTTCATCCAGGCCGTCTCATAGGCCACGTCGCGGCTGAGATCGGCGAGGATCCACTCCGGCCGGATCACGCCGATCCACCACGGGATCGGCGGCGCGCCCACCCGCAGCCGCGCGAAGGTCTGGCGAAGGGACCGCGCCCGGCCCAAGACCACGAGCTTGGCCGCCTCAATCGACGGCGCGTTGTCTACCGCCGCCACCGCCGCCGCCGTCTCCGCCCCGCCCGGGGGCTGTTTGGGCCAGTTGAGGTTCACCGTGAGGCCCGAATAAAACGGGATAAACACCTCAGGCAGCCCGTCTCGCGGCACCGGCGTGACGTTCACCCGCAGCTCACCGGCCTTCTCCACGAGGGGGATCTTGAGGAGGTCTTTGGCGATGCCCGGGTAACGGGTAGACCAATGGCGCAGCACCACCCGGGCGGCGAGCAGGTGGTAGATCGAGCGCAGCACCCAGTCACGATAGATCTCGGCGAGCACCTCACGCCGCTCTAAAAAGCCGAGCTGCAACAGCCCGAGCTGCATCAGGCCCATCGCCCGATACAGTCGCTCATCAAGCTCTGGCTCGGCGGGGGCGGGCACGGCGATGGGCAAATACAGGGTGGTGCCGTCTGTGGCGGGTGGATCCGAGGCGGCGAGCTTCACGTCGAAGCCGCTCACGAGGCGTAACCACGCGCCCAGGCGGCGCTGCAGCTCGGCCAGGGTGGTGCCCACCTGCTTGCCGCTGTGGCTCAACACCCGCACCGGACGCGCGAAGAGCAGGGCGCTCAACAGCGCGCGCTCGGCCTCGGCGTCTTCAGCGGGGGCGAAGCCGAGCTCGGCCTCGGAGAGCCCGTACTCCTCCATCGTGAGGCGGTGGGCCTCCTCCGGCGTCGGCGGCCAGGTCGGCGCTCCCAACGGCGGGCCCGCCTAACCCAGCACGGAGCGGATCAGCTCGCGCAGGGCCTTGGACATCTCGGGATCATCGGTCAACGAGCCCACGAGGGTGCTCTCGCAGGCCTCGGGCAAGCTGAGCCCGCCGGTGACCAGGCGCGCGGCGTAGACCATCAGGCGCGTCGAGGCGCCTTCAGCGAGGCCGTGGGCGCGGAGGTTCCGCGAGGCGCGGCCCAAGCTCACGAGGCGCTTGGCCACATCCGGGGTGCAGCCCGACTCCGCGGCGACGATCTCCGCCTCGACGGCCTCGGGCGGGTAATCGAAGCTGAGGCTCACGAACCGTTGGCGGGTGCTCTCTTTGAGCTCCTTCGTCACCGACTGGTAGCCCGGGTTGTAGGAGATCACGACCAAGAAGCCGTCTTTGGCGTGAAGCTCCTCGCCGAGACGCTCTAAGGGCAAGCTGCGGCGGTCGTCGGTCAGCGGGTGGAGCACGGTCAACACGTCGGGCCGGGCCTCGACCACCTCGTCCAAGTAGCAGATCGCCCCTTGGCGCAGGGCCGTGGTGAGCGGGCCGTCGCGCCACACGGTGGATCCGCCCTCTAAGGTGAATCGCCCGGTGAGATCGGCGGCGCTGAGATCTTCTTGGCAGGCCACGGTGATCAGCGGGCGGTTGAGGCGCTCGGCCATGTAGCGCACAAACCGCGTCTTGCCGCAGCCCGTGGGGCCCTTGAGCAGCACAGGCAGGCGCATCTTCGCGGCCAGCTCAAAGAGCTGAACCTCGTTGTGGACGGGGCGGTAATAGACCATTCCGTTGGCTCCGGCGGGGACGACGCCTAAGCGTAGCATCCCCGGGCGGGCGCCGCCTCGCTCGGCGTGCGGCGCTTACTCAACCGTCCACGGCGTCGGCGGGGTGACGCCGATGACGTTGGGGTTGGACTCTAAGCTCACAGACGTCGCGCCGGTGGACAGGGTGCCGGCCAAGGTCGGCGTAGCGATCACCCCAAGCGAGGCCAGGCCGCTTGAGCCCAAGGTGACCCGAATGACGATGGACTCGTCATCGGCGCGCACGAGGGTGCCCCCGGTGAGGCTTGACCCGTCAAGACGGAAGCCGACGGGCGGGCGGTGCTCGACGAGCAGAGACTGGCTCTCGGGGCCGCTCACGGTCATCGTGATCTGGGCGGGGTCACCCACAGAGAGCTCGTCGTGGCCGACGATCACCTTGAGCCCAGAGGAGCCCGTCTCGCCGGTCCAGGGCGTCCAGGCCGTGAGGTCCATGCGGTAGGCGAGGCCGGGCCAGGCGCCGTCAGCGACGAGCTCGTAGTGGTGCTCACCCACCTTCGGCGCCGGGGCGCGCAACACGACCACCTCACCGACAGCCTCGGCGCGGAGCGTGTGCCGGGTGACCTCGACGCCGTCGATCTTGAGCACCACGGCCATGGAGTCGGGCTTGGTGCCGAGGCTTGAGAGCTTCAGCGCGTCTAAGGCCGCCACCGACGCCGCGGGGCCGCCGAAGCCGCGCCCCGGCGCCCAGGCCGACATCAAGGCGGCGAGCAGGGCAGGGCGCTCGTCCCCCTCCAAGGCCAAGGCCGCCAAGGCCAAGACCTCGGCCTCTTGGGGCGGCCGACCGTCAGGGCCGACGACCCCGGCGGGTAAGGTCACCCGGGCGAGGCCGTCGCCGCCGATGCTCACGGCGTCCTTGACGATCGTGCGCAGCGCCTCGGCGGTGGCCGAGTCAGCGAGCCCCGCGCGCAACACCCACGCCGCGGTGTAGGCGTCGGCGACCTCGGGGGCGAAGGCGACGTCGTAGAGGCGCTCCACGGCGCCCGCGGCGAGCACGCGGCTGCCGGTCTCGTTCACGGCCCAAGCACAAGACGCCGTCGTCACCAACAGGCGCTGCACCGTGGAGCCTTGGGGCACGGTCCACGAGCCGTCGGGGCGCTGCACCTCGGCGAGGCGCTGGCGGCTGACTTCAGCGAGGCGCCACGCGAGCTCGTCGTCTTCAGGAGCGCGGGAGATCATCGCCACGGCCAAGGCCTGATCGGGGCCGACCTCACGGAGCTGGCGCACGAGGCTCTGGTATCCGCGAATTCGGGCGGAGCGCAGAGAGGCGACGGCGGCCTCATCGGGCGCGGCGCCTAAGGCCGTGAGGGTGGCGGCGCCGTCTACGCCCAGCGCGAAGGTGAACGGCGCGTCGTAGGCGCTGGCCCCGGCGGTGCGGTTTAGCTCAGCGCGCAAGAGCCCGAGGGGGCCGGGGTGCAGGGTGACGCGCAGCTCCGCGTGCTCGGTGTCCGACGGCGTGGCGAGGTCCATCGACGCCGCGCCGACGAGCAGACCGCCGCGAGACTGGGCGTTGGGGCGGCCCGTCGGCTCGATGACGAGCTCTTTGACCGCCGCGTCCGCCGAGGCGAAACGTACGGCGAGGCGACCGGGGCCGGGCTGCGCGGCCACCGCCGTCACACGCTCGACGATGGCGCCGCCGGGGCCAACGGTGACCTGCCCCGCGCCGCTCGCCGTGAGCCCGAGGCCCTCGACGGTGAGCAGGCCGGAGACGCTCTCCTCCGTGGTGTTCACGACCTGCACCGGCAAAAACACCCGGTCGCCGAGGCGCAGCTTCTCGGGCACGACGGGATCGACGTAGACCGGCAGGGTGCTCATAAAGCTCGTCACCGAGCCGGCCTGGGCGCCGTCGCGATTCGCGGCCAAGCCGAGCACCCGCCAGGTGGTCAAGGTGTCGGGCACGGTGAAGTTGACCGTGGCCAGGCCGGCCTCATCGGTGATCACCAGAGGGCGCCACAAGAAGGTCTCGGGGAACCAGGCGCGGGTGGCTGGGGCCTCGTCGTCGCCGCTCTGCGCGCGATCTTTCTCGGCCTCGTCAGCGGGCTTCTCCGCCTTCTTCATCGGCTCCGCCGCGCCCTCCATGTAGCCCAGCGCCTCCACCATCGGCGCGGCGGGGGCCATCTCTTCGCGGGCGGCCCGGTTGCCCGTCGCTTTGGGGCGCGCGCCGCCTCCTGGCGCGCCGCCCGCCCTGCCGGAGTCCGCACGTTTCATCTCCTGCTCCATGGGCGCGGGCGCCATCGACGGCTCAGCGTCCATTTCTGCGCCGCAGGACGGCATCAACACGAGGGCCAACAAGGTGGCTGCGGGGCGGGCGGTCATTGGTTGTCCTCGTCCTGGACCCAAGCGGCCCAGGGCTCGTTGTCTTCGGGGAGCCGGGCGGCGTCGCGGACGAGCAGGTTCGGCTGGGTCTTGGCGAGCAGGTCTTCAGAGAGCTGGTGCAGCACCATACGACGGCCATAGGGGTCGTTCACCGGGCGATCAGCGGCCTCGCGAGCGTCTAAGGTGGCGTCCCAGAGCTCCTTGGTGCGGGCGTGGGTGAGCTGCTCGCCGGGCTTCGCGGCCTTCTCCCAGGCGCGCACGGCGGCGCGGGCGTCGGCGAGAACCGCGTAGAACACGTCCAGAAGCTCCTCCTCAACAGGCGCCCGCCAGCTCGCCGCGGCGTTCACCGGCGGAGAGAGCGGGTCGATGAGGTCCACTCGGCTCACCCGCAGAATCGTCGCCATCGCCGCGGCCTCGCCGCGCACCATCCCCGAGGTCAAGGCCAAGGCGTCGAACAGGCCGAAGGCGGGCTGGTCGCTGTGCACCTTCTGCAGCGCCGCGTTGAGCGCGTTTGGCGCCACCAGCGGGGCGAGGGTGCCCAAGGTGGAGTCCACGCCCGCCACGCTCACGACGGCCTGGGAGGAGGTCTGCAGGCGCAGCTCACCGCGCTCGCCGGGCTTGTAAAGCGGCTTGTCCGTGGTCATCGTGAGGCTGAGCGTCGAGGCCGGCCGGGCATAAACCATCGTCTGCGCGCCGCCCCACTCGGCGGTGTAGAAGCCGTCGCGGTCTTTGGGCAGGGTGAAGCGCACGCGGTTGTCGTCTTTGGGCTCGGGGCAGCGGGCGCGGTCCTCTTTGCTCAGGAGCTTGAGGGCCTTACGGTCGCGAGCGCAGGTCATCGAGAACGCCGTGCCTTGGCGGATCGTGAGCGTGTCGGGCAGCTCGCCCGCGTAGTCGGGGCCGCGCAGCACCTCAAGCTCCAAGGCGTCGCCGGGGTTCAGCAGCACCGCTGAGGGCCGCAGGCGCAGGGTCGGGACGACGCTGGGCGTGGAGCGCCAGCGGGTGGCGCCGACGCCGTCCACCTCGACGGTGAGCTCAAAGCCGTCGCTCACCGTGGCGCGTGGGCGCGAGTCTTGGGCCGAGCGCGGCTGGCTCACATCAAAGGTGACGATCGCCACACCGTCGGCGCTGGCGGGGGAAACGAGGCGTAAGCTGCCGATGGCCTGCGCCACGCAGCCCGCCTCAGCCCAGCTCACCCCGGCGTCGCTCTCGGCCCAGCGCTGGCCAAGCTCGGTTGAGCCCTCCCGCGCGGTCACCACGAGCTGTCGAGAGAGCTGACCCTCTGCGGTAGAGCGCAGGAGGCAGAGATTCGCCAGCGGCGCGCGGGCCTCAAGCAGAGAGGTGATACGCGCCGAGGACGACCCGACGACGTCCTCGACGGCCACCTCCAGGGCGGGGATGTCCGGGTTGGCGGCGGCGAAGGTGACGCTGAGCACACGCTCGCCGTACCCAGGGAGATCGCCGATCTTGGCGCGTACACACTCGCCGAACCCTGAGCCGTCGCTGGTCGCCCGCACGAGGCGCGACCCAGAGAGCTCCATCGCGATGGTCGCGCGCTGGGCTGAGCGCACCGCCCACACGCCGCAGTCCTCGGCGCGGCGCGCGACGGCCTCTAAGGCCACACGCTCCTCCAACAGCAGCTCTCGACCGTCTAAGTGTTCGTTTCCGCCGTTAAAACGTACGGCCTGGGTGACCGCCCGAGGTTGGGGACGGTAGGGCGGCGGCGGCGTGACGAGGCTCACGGGCTGGCCGGGGTCGAGCTGCATCGCCAGGACGCCGTCGGCGTCGGTGGACGAGGTCTTGGGCTCTTTCACGGCCGCCCAGGCGTTTGTGACGGTGACCTGCCGGTTGGCCAAGGGGCCGCCGTCGGGGCTCGTGAGGCGCAGGTAGACGCGGTTGTTGAAGTCAGGGGCGAGGCCGTCGCCGAGCTCAGTGACGGCGTCTACGAGCACAGGATCTTTAGAGAGCGTCGCCGCGGCTTGGCCCCGCTGCACGTCTCCGGCGGGGTCGGTGACCACGGCGAGAATCCGCAGCTTGGCCTCGCCGATAAGATCCGCAGGAACCTCACCAAAGCTCAGGGTGAACCTTCCTGATGCGTCGGTTGTTAGCTCGCGCTCCTCAAGCCACTCCGTCGGAGGCGGCCAGTCCCCATCGCCGGAGACGGTGACCACGACCTCGGCGTTCGCCACCGGGGCGCCGGAGGTGTAGCGCGCCACGCCGGCGAAGCTCAAGGGGTCGCCAGCCTTGTGCCAGGCGCGGTTCGCGCTGGCCTCGACGGTGTAGCGGGGCAGGGTGAAGGGCTCAACACGCACCTGAACGTCGGTCGTGACCGCGCCGGAGACCCAGCGCACGGTCCACAGCCCCGGCGTCGCGTCGTCGCTCAGGGGGAAGCTTGACTCGGTGATGCCCCAGGGGCCACCTTTGCTGCGCTCACGCAGGAGCAGCTCGCCGTTGGGATCGAGCACATGCCACTCACCGGGGCGGTCATCGGCCGGGGCCAGATCGGCGCGGCGCAGGGTGATCGCCCGGAAGAGCATGTTGTCGCCGGGCTCATACAGCGGGCGATCGGTCATCACCTGGGCCATCGCCGGGGCGTAGAGCGGCAGCTTCACCTCGACGCTCGGGTCGTCCACGAGGGGGCCGTCTACGCTCACACGCAGAACATAATCGCCGTCGGTGAGATCTTCAGGCAGCTTCAGAGGGCAGCTGTGGTGACCGCGCCAGGGCTCGTCCCAGTCGCAGTCGAGGGGGGTCTCTTTGCCGTCGCGGCTCAAGACCAGGCTCACGTCGCCTCGGCCGACGGCGGCCTCATGGGGGTAACCATACTCATCCAGGTAGATCCCGATGAGGTCCACCTCGACGCTGCCGACGCGGCCACGCTCTAAGCCGTAGGTGTTGACGTTGATGGCGCCTCGCACGCCGCCATCGGGGCAGGTCTCGACGAGGATCCCGTGCTTAAAATAGGCCGGGAGACAGAACACCGCGCCCATACAGCCAAAGGCGCAGAGGCCCATCAACAGGGCCATGCCGCCCAACACCTTCTTCGTCCGTGTCATCCACACCTCTCGCGTCACGTCGGCCTGCTCGGGCCGCCCGAACGGGCGCGCGGTGCCAAGCTTACACCGGCTTGGTCAATCAAGGCGTCTTGGGCGGATCTTCGTTGGGCCCCATGACGTGCTCCGCCCAGTCCGGCGCGAGCCGCTGCTCAATCGGCGCCGAGAAGCCGGGGTAGACCGGGTGTGTTCGTACGATCAGCAGCCACGCCACGGCCCAGATCGGGTACAGCCAGCGCGGCGCGTCTCGCCCTCGGCAGGCGATGGCGGCGAGGCCGATGAGCGCGAGGTACACGCCCTCAAAGAACACCTCGGGCTTGGCGATGCGCCAGAAGCCGGGGACCACGGCCCGGGCGGCGTAGTAGACCGGGTTCGGCGCGCCGGGCAAGATCTGCGGCCCCAGGCTCAAGGCCAGCAGCGCCGCCGCGAGGGTGATGAGCGCCCAGGTCTCGGGCTCAGCGCGGCGGGCGCGGGCGGCCCAGGCAGCGAGCAGGATCACCGGCAGGCTCAGCGCGCGAGTCAGCTCCAGGCGATTCCACAGCGGCGGCCACAGAGAGACGCTGTCCAAGGCGGCGCGCTCGACCAAAAACCGCTCTGGATCCCCCAAGGTCTGCGGGCCTTGGAGCAGGGCGAGCTGCAGCAACACCAGGGGTGAGGCCGCGAAGATTGAGCCTAGGCCAACAAGCACCAGACGGCGCAGCGTGACCCCCCGTGGATCTCGCAGGGCGAAGGAGGCCGTCACCGCCACGATCCCAGCGGCCTCGACCATCGCCCAATACCAGTTCATAAAGGCCGAGACAAAAAACAGGGCTGAGGCCGCGGCGATCCACGCCGCGCCGCCCCGCCGGGCCGCGTTCAGGGTGGCCCAGGCGTAGAGCGCGAGCCAGCCCACGGCGGACTTCTCGATGGTGTACCAGTTGAGATCCCGAAAGACGTGCAGGCCCATGCCGAACGGCGCGCCCAACAGCGCCGCCGCCGTCCACGACGCGCCCAGCGCCCGCGCCCAGAGCGCCGCGGCCCACCAGCCCAAGCACAGGTTGAACATCGCCTGGGCGTTAAACGCCGCGAAGGGCTCTAGGGTGAGGTCAAACAGCGCGGTGAGCCAGAGGTGACCGACATGGGCGCCGATCAGCCGCGCGGCGGGGTCGTTCACCGCGTCGAGGGGGCTCAGCAGCACACGCTGGTGTACGCCGTCGAGATAAAACAGGAGCGAGCCCGACTTGTCGATGGTCGGGAAGCTGCCGTAGACCGCCTCGGTCATCGTCGCCGCGAAGGGCGCGGTGAGGAGCGCGACCTGGCCGATGATGAAGCTCAGGAGCCGCAGCTCCGGCGGCAGGCGGCGGATCATCGCCACGCCGCTGAACACGAGGCAAAACATGAGGCAGATCGCATACCTCCACCCGTCGTCGCCGAGGGTGTAGAGGAGCGTGAGCTGTCGTGGGTCGGGCGGAGGTCCGTACATCGCCCAAGCATGTTACTCCGCGCCTATGAACACCGACGCCCTGCTGAGCTGGTTTCATGAGAACGCCCGGCCCTTGCCGTGGCGAGAGCGGCCAGATCCCTACGCGGTCTGGCTCTCAGAGATCATGGCGCAGCAGACCCGCATCGAGACGATGTTGCCTTATTGGCGGCGCTTCTTGGAGCGTTGGCCCACGGTGAACGACCTCGCGAAGGCCCCTTTGGATGACGTGCTCTCCGCCTGGTCGGGGCTCGGCTATTACACTCGAGCGCGTAACCTGCACGCCGCGGCCCAGGCCCTCGCCGAGCGCGGCTTCCCCAGCACCGCCGAGGGCTGGATGGAGATCCCGGGGGTAGGGCGCTACACCGCTGGGGCGGTGGCCTCGATCGCGTTTAACGCCGATGAGCCTTTGGTAGACGGCAACGTCGAGCGTGTGCTCACCCGCTGGCACTACATCACCGACGACGCCCGCGCCCCGGCCACCCAGCGTCGCCTTTGGGAGCTCGCCCGCGCGCATCTGCCGCCGGGACGCGCCGGGGACTGGAACCAAGCGCTAATGGAGCTCGGGGCCACCCTGTGCTCACCCCGGCGCCCCCGCTGTGAGATCTGCCCCCTGCGCGTAGGCTGCGGCGCATATCGTGCCGGCGAGGCCGAGAGCCTGCCCAACAAGCCACGAAAAGGGGAGAGCCCCGAGGTGCGTGGGGTGTGCGGCGCGTGGTTCTCCGGCGGTCGTGTGCTGCTCGCCCGACGCCCCGACGAAGGTCTGCTCGGCGGCCTCTGGGAGCTCCCGGGCCAAGACCTCACCGCCGATGAGGCCGAGCCCGGCGCCCTCGTTCACGGCTTTCAGCGTCGTCTGGGCCTCACCGTCGTCGCCGTCGCTCGGCTGGGGCAGGTGCGCCACATCTTCACCCACCGCAAGCTCACCTTAGGCGTGTGGTTGGTAGACGGCGAGGGCGCGCCGCCAACCCAGCTCCAGGGCTACACCGCCGCGCGCCTCGTGGGGCCCGATGAGCTGGGCGGCCTCGGCCTCTCGACCTTGGCGCGGCGGGCCTTAGAGCTCGTCGGCTTCGGCGCCCAGACGGCGTTATTCGCGGCTCAGCCAAGCCCTGAATACAAGGTCTGACCGCGCTTATCCGCCGCGGGGCTGAAGCCGCGCCGCCAAGAATGCGCGGCAGGCCTCAACAGCCTCGGCGTCTTGGCCCTCCATCGTGATGATCACGAAGTGGGGGCCCTCGTCGTAGCGTGGATACGAGCCGATGGTGACCTCGGGCCACGCCGCCACGGCCTCCTCAAGCCGGGCGGCGATGTGCACCTCGGCCTCGTCCGTCGTCACGCGGGCGCAGCTCACCGGGCAGCGGGGCAGGGCGGCCAAGGCGGCGTCGAGCTTTCGTCTGAAGATCGAGGGCACGCCGGGCAGGACATGCACGTTCTGCACGATCACCAAGGGGTAACGGAGGCCCTCACCCCACACCAGCCGGGTGCCGACGGGCAGCCGCGCCATACGAAGCGCCGCCTCGGTGGTGGCGCCGCCCATGTGCGCGGTGATGGCCTCGACGAGCTCCGCCCGCTCCTCAAGCGCGACGCCGAAGGCCTGGGCCACGCCCGGCAGGGTGAGGTCGTCGTGGGTTGGGCCGACGCCGCCGGAGGTGAAGACGAGGTCGTAGCGCGCCGCCGCACGACCGACCTCTTCAGCGATCTCGTCTAGGCCGTCGCTGATGATGGCGACCCGTCTCAGAGAGACCCCGATCTCCCGCAGCTTTTTGATGAGATACGGCCCGTTTTCATCAGCGAACTTGCCGCTGAGGATCTCGTCGCCGATGATGATGAACGCCGCGCTCAGGATCCGGGCGGCGGATTGGCCGGTGGCGTGACTGCTGTCCATGACTCTCTCATAGTCCAAAATCGCCCGGAGTTGGCGCCATGATCGCGCTTCTTCTCTCAAGCTTTGCCTTCGCGGAGTCCCTTCGCCTCACCTTGGACGTTCACGACGGCACGATCAGCGTCGTCGAGGCCCAGCGTGTGCCGGGCAGCGTGCAGGCGCCTCCCGCCGGGGATGGCCCCAGCCTCACGGTTCACGACGCCGTAGGCCGCACGATCTCCGAGGTGACGCTGCCGACGACGGCGCACCGCAGCGTCATCTTCCCCGACGGCGGCGGCGCCAGCGCCACCCTCACTCGGGGCCAGATCGTCGTCGAGATCCCTTGGCCAGAGAGCGCGCACCACGCTGTTCTTGGGGGGCGCACCCTCACGCCTAACCCGCCCGCGCCGCCAGCCCCCGGCGTCGCCGTGGCGGTTCAGAGCGCCGGGCCCTCCGAGGAGCGCCTTGATCTCGTGTTCTTAGGCGATGGCTACGCCGAGTCCGAGCTCGACACCTTCGCCGCCGACGTCGACCGCATCGTCGCCTATGTGCTCCAGGTCGAGCCTTATGGGGCCTACACCGGCCTGTTCAACATCTGGCGCGTAGACCAGGCCTCAAACGAGTCAGGGGCGAGCCACTACGAACAAAGCCCCGCTGAGGTACGCGACACCGCGTATGGCTGCTACTACGGCTGCGGCGGCATCGACCGCCTCATCTGCTGCGATGACAGCGCCGTGCTCTCCGAGGTGCGGGCGGCGGTGCCCGGCTACGATGGCGTCATGGTGCTCGTGAACGACCCCACCTACCGGGGGCTCGGGCGGCTTCGCGTACGCCACGTCCTACACGGCCGACCCCTACGGCTCCCAGGTCGCCGCGCATGAGCTCGGGCACTCCTTGGTGGGCCTCTGGGACGAGTACAGCTACGGCACGACGGGCTCGGGCCAAGGCGCGCCCAACTGCGCCAAAGACGGCGAGGCGCCCCAATGGACCGCTTGGCTCGGCGAGAGCGGCGTGGACGCCTTCACGCCCTGCTCCTACACGAACCTCTACCGCCCCACCAACAACGGCTGCATGATGAACACCCTGCAAGACGGCTACTGCCCCGTCTGCCGGGAGCAGGCGGTCTTGGCCATCTACGGGCAGATCCCCGGCGTGATCCTCACCGAGAGCCCCGCCGAGGGGACGCTCACCTTGGCCCCCGGCGTCGATCACAGCCTGAGCTTGAGCACCTTGGGCCCCGATGATGGATCCCTGAGCGTCACCTGGGACATCGACGGCGAGGTGGTTGGCGAAGGCGCAGACTTCACGCTCAAGGGGTGTGTGGAGGGCGCGGTGTTGCGCGCTCGCGCATATGACCCGACCGCGTGGGTGCGTGAGGACGCCGCGGGGGTGACCTCAGATGAGCGCCTGTGGAGCCTGGACAGCGCCGGCTGTCCGCCGCCGGGCGAAGACAGCGGCGACGGCGGCCCCAGCGACGACGACGACGACAGCGGCGAAGCGGGCGAAGACGGCGACAAGTCCGGGCGCTGCGGCTGCGCCGGGGTCACCGCGCCCGCCGGGCTCTCCGCGGCGATCCTGGCGATCCTTGTGGCGAGGCGGCGTCGATCTCAGCTATGCTGAGATCTTCCCTACGACGCGGGAACCCTCGCGCGGGTGGGAAGGTCGGACGAGGTTGTGGCACCGACGACCAGCCAACATCGGCACGCGCTTCGTATCTCCGCGCTGTTTCACGGCGCGGTCGTGGACGAGGTCTTGCTCCAGCCCACCGCCTTGGCTGTGCGCCTCGACGACGAGCGCCTGGGCTTAGGGTTCCCGCCCTTAGATGGCGCTGAGGTCGCGCCGAGGGTGATCTGGCGGGGGCGCGCCGCCGTTGATGTGCTCATGCCCGACGCGCCGCCGATCCGCGTCACCCCCCATGAGCCCGTGGAGCTTGGCCAAGGCCCGCTGCGCCTGCGCCTGAGCCTCAACGCCCAGCACCGTGTGCTGCCCTGGACCCTTGAGGCCGACGTGGTCTTCTTGGGCACGGTCATGCTCATGTCTGCCCTGGCCGTGGCGCTGCAGGTGTACCTCGACAGCCGAAGCGTCGGGGCGTCGGTCGCGCCGGACGTGCCGCCGGAGCTCATCGCCCGGCTCATGCGCGACGATCTCGACGGCGCTGAGCGCGGCGCCGTCCCTACAGACGAGCGGCCCGAGAGTGAGGTCCGCCTTCGTGACCTCTTCGTGCCCGCCGGGGCCAGCGGCGCCTTGGACCACGCGGGCGGCGCGGCGAACGTAGACGACGAGAAGGTTGTGGGGGAGGGCTCCTCCGCCGAGCTCCAGCCCTTGCGTCCGACGCCGACCATCGACCCCGCCGCGAAGCAGCCCGCCGAGGTCGCGAAGCTCGACGGCGTGCAAGACGCCCAACAGCTCCGCGCGACGCCGCGCCCCTCGGACTCAGACGCCAAGGACGACGAGCCCGAGAGCACGGCGATCCGCGAGGGCTGGGGCCTTGAGGATTGGTACGACGCCGAGGACGCCCGCAAAGACCAAGACGAGATCCTCCGAGAGATCACCGAGACGAACGAGCGCCTCAAGCTCAACCCTGACGACCCCTACCTCCTCCACCACTTGGCGTATTACCAATACCTGGGCCGAGACTACGACGGCGCGAAACGAAGCTACAACCGCCTCATCGAGCTCTTCCCGTCGATGTACAGCAGCTACAACAACCTCGCGCTGGTCTACAAACGAAACGGCGAGTACACCAAAGAGGAGAGCTTCTATCGCCTCGCGTTGGCGCTAGAGCCCAACAACACCTTCGTGATGTCCAACCTCGCCGTGAACCTCGCGCACCAGGAGCGCTACGATGAGGCGCTGGCGATTATGGAGAAGCTCGACAGTTTAAGGCCCGATGATCCCTACGGTGATCTCCACCGCGCCAAGATCTACGCCAGCCGTGGCGACGCCGAGCTCGCGTTGACGCTCCTCGACGACGCCTTGGCGGGGATGCAGCGCCTCGACACCCTGCACAACATCGAGTTTCGCCAAGACATCCGCCTGGATCCCGCGTTTCGTGTTCTGCGTGAAGATCCGCGCTTTAACGACCTTCTCGTGCGATACTATGTGGACGGTCCCGAGCCTGGGATCAACCTGAGCGGAGGCGCAGGTGGGTGATCTCCACGTCACTGTGGCGTTCCACGGACGGGTCATCGAGGACCGCACGGTCCCCGTGCGCGGCGCGGTGCGGCTCGGCGACGAGATCAACAGCCTGCTCCAGTTCCCCGGCGCCTCCATCGTCATCTACCGCGTCGGCGACTGCCTCGACGTGCGCGGGCGCCGCTTGGCGGAGGGGCAGAGCACGGGCTTCTCGTTGGGCGCGGTGCAGGTTGAGGTGGAGCACACCGAGCCGACGCGCCTACGAATGCCCTCCACCTCCCCCATGGACCCACGGTTTTTGCTCGTCGCGCTGGCGGTGAGCGTCGGTGGCCTCTGGGTAGACACGCTCACGAGCCTACACGACGCGCCGAGGGTGGCCGAGATCAGCCGCGCGTTGGGCTTACGCGCCGATCCTCGCCGTGAAGACGCCGACCCCCGGCAGGAGCGCACCGCGGCCGTCCAGCCCGGCGGCCTCACCCTCGCCCCGGACGCCGTCGCGCCCGGAGGGGACGCCCGCGCCGCCGCCCCAGATGACGACGTCACCGGCTGGGGCTACTTCGCGTGGTACCGCCAGGCCGTGCCCGGCACCATCGACGCTGAGCTGGCCCGCCTCAAGCTCTTGAGCCAGCCCGACGACCCCGAGCTGCGGCACCAGGTCGCCCGGGGCGAGTACAACAACGACAACTTTGAGGAGGCCGCGCGCCTCTACGCCGAGCTCCTCGTCACGCGCCCGGACGACGTTCGGGCCCTTGAGGGCCTCGCCGGGTGTATGCGCCGCTTGGGGCGGCACCGCGCTGAGATTGAGCTCTGGGATCGTGCCCTGCGCCGCTCGCCCCAGAGCGTGATGGCCCTGGGCGGTCGCGCCGTCGCGTTTGCGCGCCTCGGCGAGTACGCCCGCGCCGCGGCCCAGCTCGATCACCTCGGCCAGATCAGCCCCGATCACGCCTTGGTGCCGCTCTACGGCGCCATGATCCACGCGCTCATCGGTGATCAGGACGAGGCCCTGGCCTTGGTCGAGGACGCCTTGGCCGCGCGTGGGTCGCTGCCCGAGGCGCTGCAAGTAGAGCTGCGCCGCGACCTCGCGCTGGACCCCGCCTTCGCCCCCCTTCGCGCCGAGCTGGGGCTTCGCCGGGTGCTCTACCGCCACTTCGGCGCCGCCGCGCCGCGCTCGCTGCGCTAAGGCCCGCCTCAGCTCGATCGCGGCGCGCGGCGCGAGTCGTCGCGCCGGCGCCGGTCACCTCCGATTACGCCCGCCGCCGACGGGCCAAGCCCAAGCTGATGAGCGCGCCGAGGAGGCTGAGCGGCCCAGGAGGGGACTGGCAACGTTTTCCGCTGCCGAGGCCCGTGTCCGTGCTCTCATCTCCTTCGCAGCTCGCGATGTCTGGGTTGGTGTCATCGCAGTCAACGCCCCAGATCGCGCCGTCGCCGTCTTGGTCGTTGTCGTTGCCGTCGCAGCTCTGATCGACGCCGTCGTACCAGATCTCCTCAGCGCCGGGGAAGATGTCGGCCCGCTCGTCGTCGCAGTCCTCGCCGCCGCTCCAGACCGCCTCGTGTCCGTCAGCGTCAGCGTCGTAGTCCGAGCTGCCGTCGCAGTCTTGATCGACGCCGTCGTACCAGATCTCGTCGCCATCAGGGTTGACCGCGGCGGTGAGGTCATCACAGTCCTCATCGACGCCGAACCCGTCACGGTCTTGATCGTCATCGTTGCCGTCACAGTCTTGATCCGCGCCGTCATACCAGACCTCATCTGCGCCAGGGTGCACGTCAGAGCGCGCGTCGTCGCAGTCGGTGCCGCCGGTAGCGATCGAGTCGAAGCCGTCGGCGTCCGCGTCGTTGTCTGAGCGCGCCGAGCAGTCTGTGTCGATGCCATCATAAGGAAGGTCGGGCGCGCCGGGGTAGACGTCGGCACGAACGTCGTCGCAGTCCGTCCCGCCGTAGCCTAAGGAGTCGAAGCCGTCGCCATCGGCGTCATAGTCTGAGCCCTCGTCACAGGCTTGGTCTACGCCGTCATACCAGACCTCGGGGGCGCCCGGGTAAGCGCTCGACGAGTCGTCATCACAGTCGCCAGTGAGGCCGGTCATGCCTGCCGGGGCGTCGCAGACAAAGGCCGCCACAGACGAGGCGCCGTAGCCGTCGGCGTCGGCGTCGAGATACCAATCCCGACCATTGATGACCGATGGATCAGCGTCATCACAGTCATCGCCTGTGGCCACGGCGCCCGCTGGAGCGGTGCAGGCCGCGACTGAAGACGTCGCGTCCCCAAAGCCGTCGCCATCCGCGTCGCCGTACCACAGCGGCGGGTTGTTGTCGGCGACGGCGTCACAGTCGTTGTCGACGCCGTCGCAGATCTCGGTCGCGCCGAGATACACCGAGGTGTCACTGTCATCGCAGTCGAGCACGTAAAAATAGCCGTCACCGTCGAGATCCGTCAGGTCCAAGTGACGGAGGCTGGTTCCTGTCCCGCCTCGAATGAAGTACATCAGGTCGATGTGGCCGTCGTTGTCAACGTCTGGGGCCTGCGCGATGTCGTCGATATCGCCGCTCGAGTTCAGCAGCACAAAGAACGGGGTAGGGGAGCTAGAGGCGCCGGGGCTCATATAGTACGAGATGTCGGTGTCGGTCATCTCACCGATGGCGAGCTCATCCAGGCCGTCGCCGTTTGCGTCGCCCATGCCCGCCAAGGCCGAGCCAAATCCCGAGTCGGTCGTCCCGAAGATCTGGAGCGCGGGTGTGGTCGAGAGGCCGCCGGACGCGCCGTAGTAGATCTCGGCCTTTCCGGCGTTCGTGATGCTGCTGGTGTCCCAGTAGGGGCAGCCCATGCCGAGGTCTTGAATGCCGTCGCCGTTGATGTCTCCGACAGGATCCACCACATCGCAACCGATGTTTGCTTGACCGCCCTGGAGTTTGGTCGTGAACGCCCCGGGGATGGAGGAGCTGCCATACGCGACGAAGATCGCGCCTTCGTTGGTGAAGCTGCCATCCCACTGCACGGCGGCGGCGGCGATGTCGTTGTAACCATCGCCGTTTAGATCTGGCATGATCTGCACGGGGTTGCCCAGACGGGCGCTGTTCTGGTCCGAGCCTTTGCTCCATACAGCGGTCGGGTTCAGACCGTAGCTGGCGCCGACGAACAAGAACACCACACCCTCGTCGGTCTGGCCGTCGTCATGCTTCGTGGCGCCGACGAGCACGTCGTCGAGGTTGTCGCCGTTCACATCTCCGCAGGCGATGGACTCGCCGAACTGCGCACCCGACTGTGAGCCGACCACGGAGCCATAGTTGGTGTTGGACACCCCTGTGCTGCTGCCGTAGTGAACCCAGATGTAGCCGTTTCCGTACGCGGAGTCGCCGACGATCAGATCATCATATCCATCGTTGTTGATGTCACAGTTCCCAGCGAGGGCGGAGCCGTAGGTGGTCGTCGTCGTAAGGAGGGTGAGCGATGAGCTGGCCGTCTCAGGAAACCCCGTGGCGCTGCCGTGGTAGATGTTCACCTGGGTGACAGTGTACCCGGGCGCCTCAGCGATGGCGACGTCGCCATAGCCGTCACCGTTCAGGTCTCCAGCGTAGGTGAAGTCACCATAGGCGGAGTTTGTGCTGGATATTGTCCAGTCGTAAAACTCGGGAGTGCTGAGTCCGCTCGGGCTTCCATTTTTCAAACTCGCAGAGGTCCCCCCGAAGATCATCTCATCGTAACCATCGGGCTCCATGTCGCCCGCGAACGCGAGCGTACTAGAGGTGGACGCCGATCTCTCGTCCACGTATCGTGAGCCTAAGCCTGAGCTGGTGCCATAAAAAAGCCGCATCTTGGCCGACGTGCCGCTGCCGCCCTCATCAATACAAAGCACCGTGAGGTCATCATAGCCGTCCCCGTTGACGTCCCCTCCAGCGCCCACCTCCCCACCGCAGTACACCTTCAATCCACCGTCCGAGTAGGTCCAGCTCGCGGAGAGCTCTAATCCAGATGCGCTCCCGTAGAAGACCTCGACGTATCTGTCGCTGTAGCTATAGACCGATTTCGACGAGGAGGCGATCACGAGCTCATCGGCGCCATCCCCGTTCATGTCCCCGCCGCTCATGATCTCGACGCCGTAATGGTGCTCGTCGGGGCTATAAGACGCCCAGTCTGGGCCTGTCGTTGAGAGCCCCGCGGCGCTGCCATAATACACATAGGCCGCGCCGTATTTGCCCGTCGTCACATAGAAGTACGACGCGGTGACTCCGACGTCGTCCAGACCGTCCCCGCTGAGATCGCCGAGCCCGGCGACGGCGTACCCGAGCTTAGACGAGCTCGGTGTGTCCGACCGTGACCAGAGGGTCGAGGAGGCCAGACCAGACGAAGAGCCTGCCCACACAAACACGCCGCCGCTGTCTGTGGCGGACCCGTCGTAGCTCGGGGCCCCAGCGACGACGTCGTCATACCCGTCGTTGTTGATGTCGCCCGCGAAATCGACGGACCAACCCAGCTCAGCGCTGACCTGGTTGGCGTCTTTCATCCAGTCTGCGGTGGTGCTCGGGCCGTCGGGGCCGCCGTAATAGACGAACAGCGCGCCCTCGTTGGACTGGCCGTAGTCGTAGCCCGGCGCGCCGACCACCACGTCGTCGTAACCGTCTCCGTTCACGTCGCCGTCCATCGCCGCGGTGCGCCCAAACAGCGCGCCTGTTTGACCCGCGGTCACTGTCCACGCGGGCTCAAGGGGCAGCCCGAGGGGAGAGCCAAAGTAGGCGTAGACGGTGCCACCGCCGGTGGTGTCATCGACGCCGATGAGCACGTCGTTGTACCCGTCGCCGTTGACGTCGCCGGGGCCGAACGAGCGTATAATCCCTGTGCTCGTCGCGATCTCCTCTCGGTCGTAGTGGAACCAGTACTGGTGGAGGTAGGGATCAACGGTGATGGGGAACTGCGCTCCGTCGGTGTCGATGATGAGACGCAGGCCATCGTCCCAGGCCTCCATTCGCCCCTCAAGGTCCGCGCCGTCGGCGTCCCAGGCGATCAGCCCTTGGTAGTTGAGCATGCGGCCGTCTTCGGTACGAAACACGAGGTGATCGTCGCTGCGCTCCTCAACGGTCGCGCCGCGCACCTCGATCTCCAGCACCAGCGGGCCAGATCCCGTCGAGCGCGCCACCTCAAAGCCCTGTTGAACGCCCTGGTGCCCGTTCCGGTACCACTCCGAGAGGCCCTCGTGTTGGCCCACGAGGTCAGGCGCGCAGCGTCTCATCCCGCGGCAGTCTCCGAGGGTCCAGCGCGGCGCCTCAGCCTCCTGAGAGGCCTCGCCGTGGCCCCATCGGCGCAAATGAAGGCCGATCTCAGAGGTCAACCCGCTGAGCTTCAGCCCGCCTTCGCTCGTGTGGAGCGAGAGCCCTTGGAGCGTGTTCTCCGCGAGAAACACGCCGTCTTGGGCCACGAAGCCGTAGCGCGCGGCCTCCTCTTCGGACTCAAACAAGGGCGCGGGGGTAGGGAGCAGCGGCGCGTCGCCGGACGGAGCCTGGCAAGCGATGAGCAGGAGGAACAGAGCGGAGGTCAAGGTCGACTCCTCAAAAGCGAGGGGGAAGGGGTCGGCGCGCGCCTACGGGCCGCGCCGGAGAGGTGGGTCAAACCGCGCGACGGCGCCGCGTGAGGGTGAGCCCCAGGGCGCCCACCAACAGCCCGAGGGCCGTTGGAGCGCTCGTTGTGGCGCACAGGGCACGTTTGCCGTCGCTGCCGCCGCCGCTGTCCTCCGGCGCGTCACAGGCGCCAACGGTCGCGTCGAGATCGTCGCAGTCGGTCACGACGGGCACACCGTCCTGGTCTTGATCGTCATCACGACCATCACAGTCTTGATCGACGCCGTCGTACCAGATCTCCGCGGCGCCGGGGAACACCGCGGCGTCAGCGCTGCTGCAGTCGCCGCCGTCAACGACGTAGCCCGTCGGCACCTCACAGGCGTCGATGCGGACGGCGCTGTCGCCGAAGCCGTCACCGTCCACATCCTCATAGAAAGCCGTGAAGGCGCCTTCGTCAGCCTCACCGTCACAGTTCTGATCGGCTCCATCACAGATCTCTTCCGCGTCGGGGCTGAGCGTGGCGTCCGTGTCGTCACAGTCGGTCACCTCGGCGTAGTGCCCATCCGGGGCCTCACAGGCCTCAGCGATGATGGCTTCACCGGCGTGACCGTCGCCGTCCTCGTCCATAAACCAGGTCAAGAGCGCGCCTTCGTCGATCTGATCGTCGCAGTTCTGGTCGGCGCCGTCACAGATCTCCATGGCGCCGGGGAAGACGTCATCACGGAGGTCGTCACAGTCGCTGAAGGTGATCGCGAAGCCGGCGCTGGCGCTGCAGGCGAGGCCCGTGGTGGGTCCGCCATAGCCGTCGAGATCGGCGTCGATGTAGAGCTCAATCTGGACGCCTTCGTCGGTGGCGCCGTCACAGTTGTTGTCTACGGCGTCGCAGCGCTCGGTGGCGCCAACAAACACCGCCGCGTCGCCATCATCGCAGTCGGTGGTGCTCCGAACGTAGCCCGTGGGCGCTACGCAGGCGCTCACCGCGCCCGTCTCACTGCCTTGGCCATCACCATCCACATCAGGCGCCCAAGACTCCGCGCCGGTCGCGCCGGCCTCGTCGCTGTCACCGTCACAGTCATCGTCAAAGCCGTTGCAGGCCTCGACGGCGCCGGGATTGATGCTCCCGGCGGAGTCGTCACAGTCCGTCGAGGTGGCGGCGTAGCCAGAGGGCACGCCGCAGGTGAGCGCGCTGTCGGCGCCGCCATAGCCATCGCCGTCGGCGTCCACATACACCAAGGTGGTGCCCGTCGCGCCGGCCTCATCGACGTCGCCGTCACAGTCGTTGTCGGCGCCATCACAGCTCTCGACGCCGACAGGTGAGATCGTGGCGTCGCCGTCATCACAGTCTCCAGCGAGCAGCTCATACCCTGAGGGCGCCGCGCCACACGAGATCGTGCTGTTCTCAGCGTCACCGTAGCTGTCGCCGTCTAAGTCGGCGTAATACACCGTGCCTACGCCATCGTCCGCGACGCCGTCGCAGTCCTGATCGACGCCGTCGCAGATCTCCGTGGCGGTGAGGTGGATCGAAGGATCGCTCGGCGCGCAGTCTAGAGAGTCCGCCGTTCCGTCGCCATCGCTGTCGATGTCTGAACCATATCCGTAGAAGATCGAGGCCGAGGCGTCATCGCTGCCGCCCAAAACATCGTAGAACCCGTCCCCGTTGACGTCGCCCGGGCCGCCAACCCAGTCGCTGCCGTTGCTCAGCGTGGTGAGGTTGCTCGCGCTGAGCCCTGAGGCCGACCCGAAGTAGAGGTAGATCGACTGGCCGCTGCCCGATCCCGTGCCCATCACAAGATCGTCATAGCCGTCCCCATCAACATCCCCCGCGTTGGACATCGTCCCACCGAAGGAGTCGCTTGTTGTGCCGATGAGGGTCAGAGACGGGGTCGTCGAGATCCCCGTGGCAGAGCCATGGTAGACCTCAACTCGCCCGTTGCTGCTGGAGTGTCGGTTCGCGCCGATGATTAAATCTTCGTAGCCGTCTCCGTTCACGTCCGCTGCGGTGAGGCCTTGACCAAAATAGTCGTTGGTCGCGGCGTAAGACGTCAAGGTCACGTGGGCGGTGGACTGTACGCCGCTCGCGCTGCCCAACCGAACGACGACGGCGGCGAGCGTGCCAGACTCCGTCGAGGCGACGTCTTCAAAGCCGTCTCCGTTGAAGTCGGCGACGGCGACGCCAGCGCACATCTTCAGCGAGGTGCTTGATGGGGTCGAGAAGGTGCTGTCTGGGGTCGCCGAGAGCGTGGTGGCCCCATGAAAGATGTAGAGCTCGCCGGAGCTGCCCACGTCCAAGGCGCAGACCGCGAGGTCGTTCAGCCCGTCTCCGTTGACGTCACCGGCGTCGATGGCGTTGCCCATGTAGCCCGTGCTGCTGCTGGATCCGTTGCTGTTGTAGAGCCGAGTGGTCGGTGCGCTGCTCAAGCCCGCGGCGCTGCCCATGTAGACAAACACGGAGTTTGCGGGCAGGCCTGAGCCTTGGGCGCCTGCCACCATGTCGCCATATCCGTCGCCGTTGAGATCGCCGACCCCACGGAGGTCGTACCCCAATGCGTCGTTGTTGGCGCCCTTGAGCACCAGATCGGGCTCGTCGCCAGGCCCCCCAGCGCTGCCCATAAACACATACAAGAAGCCCGTGTTGGTGCGGTCGACCAGCACCACCTCGTCGTAGCCGTCGCCGTTAACGTCTCCGATGTAGTCGCCGGTGGTGAATTCGTAGTTGTCGGGCGCGATGACGTGATCGTAGGTTGTGTTGATCCCGCTGGAGCTGCCGAGGTAGGTGTAGATCCGTCCGTCCTCTTCGGCCTCATAGGCGCCAACGACGAGGTCGTCAACGCCGTCACCGTTCGTGTCGATCGGCCCCGGGAGGCTTGAGCCAAACTGCTCGACCCACTCGTTCGCGCTGAGTATGTTCTTGGATGTGAGCGTGCCCGAGAGCGTGCCGTTGCCCATGTAGACGTAGACTGTACCGCTCTTGCTGTTGTAGGCCGGGATTCCGATGGCGAAGTCGTTGTACCCATCGGCGTTGAGGTCGCCCAGCGCGGCGATCTCGGTGCCAAAGTTGAGCGACGAGCCCGTCGGGCCCGTCACGGAGTAGGCCGTGTCGATGGAGGACTTGCCCCCGCTGACCGCGTAGGCGTACCCTTGATTGGAGTTTGAGTAGGGAGCGCCGATAATGAGGTCGTCAATGCTGTCTGAATCCAGAGACGGCGTCACGGCGAGAGAGGCGCCGAACCCCTTCACCCCGGAGGTCGACACGGTCTTTGAGGTTGTGCTGGTCGAGGAGATCCCTGAGGCCGAGCCCTTGTAGATGTACACGATGCCGGTGTCGGAGCTGTACCCGGGGGCGCCGATGACGAGGTCGTCGTAGCCGTCATCGCCGTAGACATCTCCAGACAGGTCAATATCGTACCCAAAGTCGACCGAGGATGATCCAGTCAAGGTCTGCGCCGCGGTCATTGAGAGGCCCGTGCTCGAACCGTGATGGATGTAAACACGACCCGCGGACGAAGAGTAGCCCGGATCGCTGATCGCGACGTCGGTGTAACCATCCTTGTTCAAGTCACCGGACGTCACGCGGAGGCCGTACCAGACGCTGCTCGACGGCGTTGTGAACGTCAGGTCCGCCGTCGTGGAGAGCCCCGCCGGGCCCCATAGTACAAGGAGACCGACTTGGAGGCGTATCGCCCGATGATGACGTCGCCATACCCGTCGCCGTTCGCGTCGCCCGCCGACGAGATCGACACCACCCAGACGCTATCACCGTCGATGAACTGGTCGGGCTCGTCAGGCAGACCGTCAGGTCCGCCAAAGTAGACAGCCACGAGCTTGTTGTTCTCCCCGATCAGGTCGTCGTAGCCGTCCCCGTTCACGTCGCCTGCGTTGAACAGGTAATTACCGGCCGTCTGGGCGTACTTCGGAAAAGTCCACGCCGCCGTGGTGTACACCGGGTCAATGGTGATCGGGTAGACCGCTCCTGCGTCATCCACCTCGACGCGCAGGGCGTCACCATCGGCCGAGGCGTAGGCGGGGAGGGGAGCGCCGTTGGCGTCCCAGGCGTAGATCGAGTGGATGGACCAGCTTGTGCCCGAGGCGTCAGCGAACGTGAGCGTGTCACCGGCCGCGTCGGTGAGGCGGCCGGCGCCCTCAATGTCGACGACCAGGGTGACGAGGCCCGCGCCGGTCGGCGGCGCGCTCACGGTCCAGCCTTGCTCGACGCCGTTCGGCAGGGTGAGCCACCACTCCGTGAGCCCCACATAGGTCTGCTCTAAGCGCTGGGCACAAGGCCCGGCCTGGGGCGCCTCTAGGCCTGGCGCTTGATGACAGGCGCCAAGCTGGGTGCGTTGTGGAGAAGAGGAGAGCTCCGTGAGCCGGTCTTCACGTCCCCAGGCCCGTGTGCGCAGGCCCAAACGAAGCTCGCCGGTGTCCGCGTGGATGAGCTGCGCGCCGCCATCGACGCCAAACTGCGCCGTGAGCCCGACCCCCTCAAGGCGCGCGGAGAAGCCGCCGTCGGCGGACGGCGCAGGCGTGATCGTGCCGGATCGTGCAGGCTCTACGCCAGATACCGCGAAGGCGCCCGGGTTGGGTTCAAACGAGTCGCGGGAGGATGGGTTGTTCTCAGCGCAGGCGCATAACAGGACAATAAGGGGGACAGACGCACGGAACGTACATCGCATGTAATAAACGCCATCCATCGTGGAAGTTTCGGCCACGTTAGCATCGGCTCCAAGGGCTGATGCAAAGAATATGTCAACCAAACGTTTATTACATCTTTGCCGTGATCATCCGCATCACAACACCTTCTGAATCTCCCGCGCCGTGCGCCGCCGGTTGTCGCCGTCCTTCGCGTGCTCCCGCAGGCGGGTGAGCACCTCATCCAGACGATCGGGCGACCGCTCGCCGGGGAGCGCCCGGGCCAGCACGAGGCCCATACGCGCCTCCTCCAAGTAGGCCAAGGCGTACTCTTGCAGCGACTCGGTGCGGCGACGCTCAAGCTCGACCTGCTCGCGGTGGCGGAGGATCTGCTCTAAGTGTTTGGCGGTGGCGAGGCGCCGGTCGCGGATGAACTCGTCTTCGCTCGTCTCGGCCTCGTGAAGCGCGGCCTCGGCGCGCTCGCGCAGGGTGACCGGGTCGGCGGCGCGCAGGTCGTCATCTAAGGTGCGTAAGGTCTCGGCGAGGCGGACGATCCAGCGCAGCACTTCAGCGAGGCCCTCCAAGGTCTCGGGGTCAACTTTGCCGCCGCGAACGGCGTTGTACAGGTCTAAGGCGCGGGTGGGCGCCTGGATGTAGGGCTCGGGCAGGCCCGCGGCGAGGGTCGCGGCCGTAGGCAGGGGCGCGACCTCTCGGAATCGAAAGGCCCCGGGCCACAGGCCGAGCCCAGCGCCGAGGGCTGAGGCGGCGAGCTGCGGCGTGGCCTCGGTGAGCCCCACGCGGGAGGCGGCCCAGGCCAAGAGCCCCGCGCCCATGGCGGCGGCGAGGCCCGCGTTCAAGGCGTAGAGCCACGGCGCCTCACCCTCGGGCGCCCGCCGCACACCCAAAACAAGGCCAGCCACCAGGGCCGTGGCGACCAACGAGGACACCCCGAGGCGATCCGCGCCCAAGGCCGCGCCTAAGGTGAGCGCCATGAACGCCGGGACGAGCAGCGGCGCCCAGGGCCGCACCGCGCCTAAGCCCAGACCAAACGCCAGCCCCAAGGCCAGGGCTGGCCGAGCTTGGGCCACGGGCAGGAGCAGCAGCCCAGCGCCGGCGGCCCCCGCGCAGACCGCGAAGAGACCGTGCTCCAAGGCCGTGAGGCGGGTGAGCGCCGCGTCAGGGAGGGTGAGGGCGCCGGTGGCGCGAAGCGTGAGCGGTTCAGACATGACGACCCTCAGGTTTGCCGCCTCAGCGTGACCAGGCGCGCCCTGTCGCCTTGTTCTGCTTCACGGCGTGCTGGCCCTCTTCCGACTCGGGCGCCGCGGCATCATACTGCACACGCTGCTCCTCAAGGGTCGCGGCCTGCTTGCGTAAGCTGTCGTCGTCAAAACGGGCGGCGTTCTGCGCCGCGATCCCCGTCGAGGCCCTCAAGAGCGAGAGGCTCTCGTCTTTTTTGCCCGCGGCGTAAGCGGACGCGGCCTGGTCGGCGAGATCGCTGGCCACGGCCATGTAGCCGAGGCTGGCGAGGCCCTTGTTCAGCGAGCGCTCGACCTCCTCGGGGCGGTCGGTGACCGAGGCGAGCACCTGGGCCGGGGCGTAGCTGCCGTCGCGGTCGCTGAGCGTGACCTTGGCGACGTCGAGATTCCCGCCGGCGGCGCCGGGCTTCACGCGCACCTTGAGCACGATCTTGCGGGTCTCGCCGCCGTAGAGGTCGCCCAGCCAGATGCGGGTGCGGTCGGTGTCGCCCGAGGCCGCGTAGCCGCCGAGCACAGAGACGAGCTCGGCGTCGCCCAGGTCGACATCGACGGCCACGCCGCTCGCCACGACGGCGCTCATCTGCTGCAGCTCGTCGCGGAACGCGGCGGTGAGGGTGGTGGGGTCGGAGACGTAGCGGTAGCTGCCGCCGCCGTGGTCGGCGAGGGAGGCGAGCAGATCCTCGTTGTAGTCCACGCCGAGGCCCATGGCGCTCAAGGTGACGCCGGCGGAGGCCGCCGAGGCGGCGATGTTGCCCAACGAGTCGGGGTCTACGACGCCCAGGTTGGCGCGGCCGTCGGTGAGCAGCACGACGCGGTTGACGGTCTCTGAGGAGACGCTGCGGCGGACCTGCTCGATGCCCATGGTCATGCCGGCGTAGAGGTTGGTGCTGCCGCGCTCCTCGATGGCGTCTACTTGGCGCAAGAGCCAAGCGGCGTCGAGCATCGGACGCGCCGGGGCGAGCAGCTCGGCGTCATCGGAGAACAGCACCATCGAGAAGGTGTCCGAGGCGTCTAAGGACTCGATGAGCTCACGCGCGGCGCGTTTGGCGTACTCCATCTTGCCGCGCTGCTGCATCGAGCCCGAGCGGTCGATCACGAGGCTCACGTTGACGGGGCGGTCGTTGCCGCCATCGGCGTCAGGCGCCTTCAAGGTCACGACGAGCAGCCGCTCCGTGGGCTGTCCGGCGAGCACCGCGCCTTGATCGAGCCCCGCGGTGAGCTGAATCTTGCCCGCCTGCTGGGTGAGCGGCGGGGGAAGCGGCGGCTCAACAAGGGGCTGAATGAGCCCACCGCCGCCGTTGTTCGTGTCTCCGCCACCTGTAGAGACGAGCCCGTTGAGGGTGGGGGCGAGGAGCGCCGCGAGGGTCGCGCCACCCGCGAGGGCGGCGGTGAGGTGCCAACGAGTCATAAGGAGGCCTCCGGAAGATCATCGAGGGGTCGTTTGCGCCGGGACAACGCCGCCCTCGACCTGTTCCTTACACGGGATTCTCGCACGGAAGGGTCATCGGCGGTCGCGGGTCGGACGAGGGGCGCTATGCTCTGGTCCCTGTGGAGGTTCATTATGGGCGCCCGGCTCTCGCCTGTCCTCTGGCTTTGTCTCGCCTTCGCCGTCCCGGCCATCGCCGCCGCGCCGATTGACCCCGATGTGGCCGCGGCGAGCGCCCGGGGGAACCCCAAGGCCATCGCCAAGCTCGTGAAGTCCCTGAACAGCGCCGACGCCGCCGAGCGTGACGCCGCTGAAGAGGCGCTGTTGATCCTGGGCGTCGAGGCCATCCCGTCCTTACGCGCGGCGATCGTGGCCAAAGAGCCCTCGGCGGAGGCCGCCTTGGGTGTGCTCGGCGCCCTGGGCCACGCCGGGAGCGTCACCTACATCCAGAGCCTCGTCTCAGACCCCCGCTTAGGCGGCGCGGCGAAGATCGCCCTGGTGAAGGCCAACGAGGCCCACTGGCAGAAGGTGAGCGAGTCGCCGACCTTGGCCTTGTGTGATGAGCATCTCAAGCTCTTCCCAGAGAGCCCCCACGCTGAAGAGGCCCGCCGGGAGCGCGCCGAGCAGGCCGCGTGGTCGGCCCTGGTCGCGCTGGGGGCCTCGCCGCCTCAGAAGGAGCTTGAGGCGCTGATCGCCGCTCACCCCGGCACCCGCGCGGACGCCAAGGCCAAGAAGATGATCGCCGAGGCCCTCTTTGATAAGGCCGACCGCGCGATCTCCGACGGTCGGCCCTGGGACGCCTTGGTGCTGCTGGAGGAGGGGCGCGGCTGGGATCCCACGTTCAACACAGCACGAATGGAGGCCCGGGCGAACAAGGCCTTGGGACGCACAGCGGCGGCGAAGAGCGACTGGGACAAGGCCATCCCCGCTCTGGAGTCCGCGTGGAAGGCGAGCCCATCCAACACCACCACCCGAGATCTGTCCGACGCTTACGTCGCCCGTGGCATGGAGCGCCTCAACAAAGGCGACGCGGCGGGCGGTTTTGACGACCTCAACCGCGCCTTGGCCGTGGATCCAACCCTCGCCGACAAGGTGGCCAACGAGCGCGCCGATCGAATGCCCGCGCTGGTGAACGAGGTGAAGACCGGGTCCAAAGGGAAGGTCGCCGCCGCCGTGGCGCTGGTGGTGATCGGCCCAGAAGGTGTGAAGGCGCTCATCCCTGTGGCGATGGAGCGCGCGGCGGTGGGGGACGCCCAGCCGCTCTCCGAGGCCGCGAAGGTGGCCCTCGGCGGTGATGCCGCGACCAAGGCGGCGCTCTCCGCGGCGCTCTCACAGAGCTTCACGGCGGCCGATCGTGCCGTTCAGACGCAGATCTTGCCCAACAGCGCCGCCTTGGTGCGCCCTGAAGACCCTTGGTCACCCGCGGCGATGCGCGCCCGCGAGACCGCGCTCAAGGATCTGACCGCCTGGCTTGGCCTGCTCACGGCGTCCCAGCTCTACGCCCAGCAAGGTGACCCGGCGCACCGCCCCCCAACAGACAGCCCGCCGCCTGACGCCGAGCTCGTCGGCTACCTCGCCAAAGGCGCCCGGCCCGATCAGGCGAGCCTGCCGCTGGTCGCCCGTGTGGCGCTCACCCGCTACGTGCTCGACGGCGCCGCCCTCGCCATCGACATGGTGCGCAGCGACCCGGCCAAGCTCGGCGCGCAGCTTGTTGGTCGTGGGCGTCCCCCGGCAGACCTCGCCCAGTGGCGTGAGGTCGTCGATGTGGCGCGCGGCGGTCCGACCATGGCCAAGTGGAGCGTGCTGTTGCCGATGGGCGGCAACATCGAGCTGAGCCACCAGTTCGTCGGGAACACCCTGCGGTTTCAGGCGCGCGGCCAGTCCCTCGCTGCCGGGGTCGCCGACGCGAACCTCTCCGAGCTGCTGGTGATGTTCTTCGCGCTCTCGCGGCTCTCCTTGAGCGTCGATCCGAGCATCGACCGCTTGGAGCTCGTCATCGGCGGGCCGGGCACCAGCGTCACCACCGTGCGCGCCCGGCTGTCATTGAGCCGCGTCAAGCCGCCGGTGTGGTCCAACGTGGAGATCATGGCGCCCTACACCCGGGATGAGCTGGCGTTGATCCCCGAGCTTGAGGCCGAGCTGCGCTGAGCGTCCGCTTAAGGCTGGTCGATGGGGTCCAAGGCCGCGATGACCTCGATCTCCCCGGCGCCGAGGCCGCCTTCGTCATCCGTGGCCTCGATGCGCATCTTTAGCCGGGCGTCGCCGAGGAGCTCGGGCGGGGTGTCGGCCTCGCCCTCAGCCAAGGCGGAGACGTTTAAGTAGGCGTACATGCCCGGGAAGCTGCCGCCGCAGGGGGGATTCTCGACGAGCAGCACCCGGTAGGTGTTGTCGGCGATGAGCACGCCGCCGTCGATGGTGTGAATCGTGAAGTGTAGGCTGACGATCGGCGCGCTGTTGAGCACCAAGGCGCTGCCGAGGATGTGCCAGCCGCCTTGGGGGCCGTGCACCATGGTGACGGGATCGCCCGCTTCAAGGGGCACATAGGCCGCGTCCCCGGTGCCGACGGCCACGGTGAGCGCCTCGCCACAGCCCGTGTCTCGCTCGGAGTGGCCCTTCTCGACGCTGGGGCCGAGGCAGGCCCAGGCGAAGGTCAGCGGGAGCAGGGCAGGGCGGGGCAGGGGAGACGGCATCGGGCCCTCAAGCTACACGAGGCTCCACGCCGCCACAAGCGCGGCGACGGCGAGGCCGAGGGCGAGCCAGCCGTGATCGGGCGCGGCCTCGTCTTCAGTGGAGGGCGCCGGGACGCTGAGCACGACGAGGTTTGGCAAGAGCAAGAGCGCGCCGAGGGCGCCAAGTCCTAGAGTCGTCCAGGCCCGCAGCACGGCGATGGTGATCAGCAGCATCGGCGAGGCCCCCGCCGCCCAGGCTCGACCGATGGCGCCGGTCGTGCCCGACCCGTGGGTGAGGAGCGGCCCCGTCGCCAGGGCCGTGAGCGCCCAGGGCAGGCGCCAGGACGGGTCGGGGAGGGTGAACCACGCCGCGAGCCCCAGGCCGAGCTGGGCCAAGGCCACCGCCGGGCCGACCCGCCCGCCGAGGGCGGCGCAGAGGACGGGGCTCAGCGAGGCCAAGGCCGCCCAAGGCGCGAGGGACTCCACGTTGAGCCCCAGAGGCCCCTGGGCCGCCGTGATGGCGATCAGGCCGCAGATCGGCGTGAGCCCAAGGGCGACCGGAGGTGGCGAGGCCGCCAAGCTCAACCCCAGCCGAAGCCCCATCCCTAAGGTGAAGAGTCCGGTGGAATAGGGCCCTGCGATCAACATCTCATGTAGTGAGAATGATATTAAAAAACAAATACTTGAATAGTAATGTATAGATGAAGCGTTCCGATTTTTGGCGCCCGTCAACCCCGCGCGCTCCAAGCCCAGGCTCATCAGCTCGAACGCCAGGAGCCAAGCCCACAGCGTCGTCGTGAGGCTCAGCGCGACGAGGCCCAGCCCGGCCACGACGGCGCCCAAGAGTGACCGTCGGCGCGCCCCACGCGGCAAGGCGAGGCCGAGTCCGACGAGGCCAACCGCCGTCAGGGTGTCACCGGGCGAGCGCCAGAGCAGGCCAGCCGCCGCCAAGGCGAAGAGCGGCGCAAAGGGGCTCATCCGCGCCCCCAACGCTGAATCAGGACGGCCAAGGCCAGGCCAGGGCCGATGAGGCTCCACAGGCCAGGCCGCGGTGGGTGCCGAAGGAGCGCCCACAGCGCGACCCCAAGCGGCAGGATCAGGGCTGGGGCTGGCCCAAGACCCGCGCCCAAGACGAGCACCGCGAGGGCGGCGGTCCCGGCGCTGATGGGGGTGAGCAGGACACGAGGCGCCTGGGGGGCTGGCGCGGGGATCAGCCCGGCGACCATCAGACACAGGGCTAGGCCGGGCACGTCGAGGTTGGCCAGGGTGAGCCCGACGCCCACCAGGGCCATCCACGGCGAGCCGGTCCAGGCCGCCCGACCGATGAGGGCGACGGCGGCGAGGAGGCCGAAGGCGCCTGTCTGCGAGAGCTCGGCGCCGGGCGTCGTGAACAGCCCCGCGGCGGCGATGGCGGCGACTCGTTCGCCGGGCCCCCCTCGGGCGCTCCAGACCAACGCCCCAGCGGCGAGCAACGTCACCGCCGCGCTCCCCTCCCCGGCCCAGATCCCCGCCCAGAGGCTCAACGCCACGATCCAGGCCGCCGGAGCCACGGCGCCGCTGAGCGCGAAGGCGCAGAGACCGAGGCTCAACGCGGTGAAGGCCGGGTTCATCGAGAGGGCCGCGCAGAGGCCCAGGGCGGCGGCGGCCCACAGGCGAGGGCTCGGGCTGAGCATCACCGCGCCGAGGAGGCCTAGCCCCAAGATCGGCGACCACTCGGAGACCTGGAGCGTCACGGCGAGCTGGAGCTTGTGGCTGAGCAGCAGGCGCTCCGGGGTGGTCTGCGTCACCGCGAGCGCGCCGCTGCAGGCCAGCGCCAAGGCGTAGGCGCGGCTGAGCGCCGGGCGGGCCTCGGCGAAGGGGAAACCCAAGGCCGCGAGGGCGGCGAAGAGGATCAGCGGGCCCAAAGCGCCTCCAGGCCCGTGTCGTGGAGGCCCGCCGTGACGGCGACCGTCCACAAGGCCCACAGCGCGAGACCGACGACGACGACGGCCTGGGTGACTCGTCGCGAGGACACCGATGGGGCGAGGATCATCAGCGGCCAAGGGCGATTGAGGGGCAGAGTCGGCAGCTCCCGGCGGGGCAGGCGCCCACCCCGTGACGCCCAAAACGCCGCGCCGAGGGTGAGGGCCCCGGCGAGCAGCCCGATGAAGTGAAGCTCAGCCCGGGTTGAGGCGGCCATGGGGCTCAGCCAGCGCGACAGGCTGAACAGGACCGGCGCGGCGATCAGGCTCAACACGGCCGGGGAGAGGCGCGTGGGCGGCGCGCGGCCCAGGCAGTAGCCCGTGGCGGCGCTCACCCACAGCACCCCGGCGGCGGCGACGGGGTCACCGGAGACGATCAGGCCCAGCAACGGATCTCGCCCGCCGCCGACGCCAACGTGGGGCACCCCTCCCGCGGCCAAGGCCACGAGCACGACGGCCCAGCGGGAAGGCGGCTCAGCCCGTCTCTCCGCGTTGGGCTCGCTCAGCGCCGAGACGCCGAGCCCGGCGAGGCCCAAGGCCAAACCCAAAGGGGAGGCCGCGGCGCCCATCGCCGCCAAGCCCAGGCCCGCCCAGGCCCACCCCAGGCGGAACGTTGCTCTTGACCCGTCAAGCGTGGCCCCGACGGCGGCGAGGACGGCGACGCCGACACCGCCCGAGATGAGCGCCACCCGTCCCCAACCCGAGGCCCACAGCGCGGGCGTCACCAGCGAGGCCGTGATGAGGAGTAAGGGCGGCGCCAGGGGGCCCCGGGCGCTCAACAGGCCGACGAGGCCGAGCACAACACCAACGGTGTGCTCAGCGCCCAAGCCTAAGAGGCGATCCGGCGCCCCGCCGACCACGGCCACAGCGCCGAGCGCCGCGACGACGGCGGGGCGGGCGCCTGCCCCGAGGCTCGCCGCGAGCATGAGTTGGGCAGGGGACGGGGCCACCGCCGCCAGCGCCCCCAAAACGAGCGCGCTCGGAGAGGCGCTCACCGCCAGGCCCCGCGTCACAAACGCCGCCCCAACGAGGGTCACCAACGCCAGCGAGGACGCCGTGTTGAGCGTGATCCCGAGGCGTAAGGCCCCGATCGCCCATGACAGGTCAAGACCGCCTCTGCTCGTGACGACCACGGCGACGGTGGCGAGGCCGGCCAACAACAGCGGCGCGGCCCGGCTCACCTCGCCTCCAAGGCGGACATCGCCCTGACGGTGAGCACGACCCCGCCCACCAGGGCCAGGCGCGCGCCGTCGGGGCCGCTTAGGGCCGCCTCGCTGAGCAAGAGGAGGGCGCCCGCGGCGCCGAGGCCGACCCCCGCCACACGCCGCCCGACGATCGTGCCCACCACGCCCAAGGCGACGAGGAGCAGGCCGACGAGGGTGGACCCGGTCATTGGGGCGCCTCTTCGTCGGTCAGCGCCGCCAACGTGAGCAGCGCCGCCGCCCCGAGCGCCAGCCAGGGCTCACCCCGCAGAGCCTCAATAGACGCCATCACCGCGGGGGGCTGCGGGCTCGTCGAGCCGGCCATCGCCCAGGCCACGGCCACGCAGCACAGCGCGCAGAGCGTGAGGGGCGCCCAGAGCGTCGAGAACGGCGTCGCCCGCTCCTCTTGACCTCTCAAGAGCGCGGCGAGGGCGATCGCCGGGCCCACCATCACCCAGGCCCCGCTCATGGCCGCGAAGGCGCCGACGACGAGGCAGGCCAAGGCCGCGCCGCGCCCCGCCCACAGCCCACCGACGAGGCAGAGCCCGGCGCCGAGGCCCAACAGCGCCGAGAGCAAGCTCATACGCCGCCCCAGACGCGGGCCAACGTCGCCGCGCCGAGGGTGAGCACCGCCAAGATCGGCCAGAGCCGCCCGCCCCGCGACGCCAAGCTTAGGGCCAAGGCGCCGCTCACCGCCCAGGTCAGCCCGGCGAGCCGCGGGGCGTGGGGCGCCTCGGCCAACGCCAAGATCCCCGGCCCCAAGGCCAGCCAGATCAGCGCGGCGCGGCGCTCCGGGCTCATGGTCGCCTCCCGTAGAGCCACAGGCCCTCGTCCTCAGCGACCCTTGCCCAGCCCTCGGCCTCCAAGAGCGCCGCGGCCTCACGCCCGCCGTCGCGTAGCTCTCTGCGCCGAAGCATCACGAGATCCACCTCTTTCGGGAGATCGAGGTGTGTCGGCGCGGGCAGGCCGCTGTGCGGGTCGAGGCCCCGAACGGCGTCTAAGCCGTCGCTCCCGGCCACGCCGACGCTGTTGAAGTCGGGACGCCAGGGGCTCGCCCGGCCATGGACGGTCTGGGCGTAGAGCCAAAAACGTGCCCGAGGTCGCGACGGGTTGGGCTCCCCCGGCGGCATCGCCAAGGGCCCGGGGAGGTCCAGGAGCACGTCCCCCGGCGGAAGATCGGCGTAGAGCGCGGGCAGATCGGCCGGGGCGCCGGGCAGGACCGGCTCAATCGGCGACAGCAGCAGCCCCTCGGCGACGAGGAGCGGCGCCACCCAGCGGCCCAAGCCCAGGCGCTCGACGCCGAGCCCAGCGAGCAGCGCCATCGTGGCCAAGGTCCCGGCGTGCAGGCGGTACGGGAAACGAATCGCCGAGAGCGGCGGCAGCTCAAACCACGGCCCGACCCCAAACGAGAGGCCCGCGCAGAGCAGCGACGCCACGACCACCCAAGGTCGGCTTCGGGCGGCCACGAGCGCGAGGATCGGCGCCACGACGCCCACCCAGCTCGTCTGGGCGAAGGGGTTGAGCCCGCTCATCACCCCCGGCGCCGAGAGCCCAAACGTGGTGCCCATCGCCGCGCGCACGGCGGGGTCGAGGGGCTCCCGGGCGGGGAAGGCGCCCAAGAACGCGCCCAGGGCCGGGGCGCTGAGCGTGAGGCCCCCGGCGGCGCTCAACAGGCCCACCCGACCCAAAAACGGCGCCAAGAGGCAGGCCGTCGCCGCCATGTACCAAGACGACAGCGCGGTGAGCGCGAACGCGACGGCGCCCCAGCCCACCCGCCCGCGGCCCACCGCCCACAGCCAGAGGGCGAACGCCCAGCCGTCGGTGCCCTCGACGATGCCCTCGACGGCGTACCCTTGGAAGAACGGCGCCGCGCCATAGACGGCGGCGGCGGTGAGCGCCCCGGCCGGGCCCAGGCCCCAGGCCCGCGCCGCCCCGAAGGCGCACAGCACCGTCGCCGCCCGGGCGAGCACCAGCAGGAGATTCCAGGTGGTCGTGAGGCCCAAGATCCCGAGGATCGGCGCCGCCAGCCAGCCTCGAAGCGGGCTCGAGTAGTAGAACGCCATCCCTTCGGGGGCGCCCAAGAGCGTGGTGTGCAGCGGCAGCCCCGGCTGCTCGGAGACGAACCACCACAGGCCCCAAACGGCCGGGTAGAGATCCGTGTAGGGCTGGCCCACAAGCTCACCGCGCGTCCAGGCCGGCAACGTGGGCAAAAGCGCCCAGGCGAAGGCCAAGACGAAGGCGGGCCACAGGCGTTGTGCGCCAGCGTGCAGGCGAAGGGGCAGAGGAGAGGCCATGAGCCGCCGATCATAGCCCGTTGCGCGGGGGGCTCCGTGGATGGGCGCGCCGCTCAGAACAACGGCGATCGCTCAAACCCAGGGCAGTGTTCGGTGTGAATGCTGCCCTCGACCTTGCCGCTGGCCTTGTGCTCGCCAGGCCGCTCCGTGGAGTAGGGGAAGGTGCCCTCCCACTCACGAAGCTCAATCTCTAAGCTCAGATCGTCGCCGCCCTCTTTGGTGAACGCCACGTTGAACGTGCCTTTCCAGGCCGCCGCCTCATATTGGTCACCCGTCCAATAATAGCCCTTGTACGAGCCCGAGGTGCTCAGCGCCCACTCGCCCTCGCCGAAGGCGCAGGACGCGCTGACGATGGCGCCGGAGTCGGTCTGAAGGTCGTAGCTGGCGAGGGGCGGGGCGCTGGTGAGGGTGAAGCTGAGGTTACAGTGCCCCGGCAGGTACAGGCTCGTGCGGTCGGTGGGCGGCGCCTCGGGGTCGAGGATGTCGGCGTAGGTCTCGCAGGTGGCGTCGGGGTTGGACGAGGCGATGATGAAGGTCGCTGAGCTCGAGTAGAACGAGAACGCGCGCTTGATGCTCACCACACCTTTGTCGGTGCCGTCGCGCAGGTCGATGTTGCCCGCGGCGGTGGAGGTGAGGTCGGTGTCGGAGTCGCTGTCCGTGTCGGCGTCGGCGTCTCCTTCGCTCTCGCTGTCGTCCACGTTGACGTCGCTGTCGTCGGTCGGGGTCTCCTTGTCGCCGCAGCCCGCCGCGAGGGTGAACAGGACGAACAGACCGAACAATCGCTGCGCCGACATAAACGCTCCTTCGGGGCGTCAGGCCCCGGGGCTCATTCTGTCAGGCGCGGCGCCGCGGGGGTCTCGGGGGTGACCTCCTGACCTTTCTTTGACCACAGCTCGCCCAAGGTGAGGCCCTCCCGCCACAGCGCCCCGAGGCCGATCGTCGTCACCGGCAAGAACGACACGCCCCAGAACACGATGGCGAAGGCCTTCGCCGGGGTTGGGTCGACCTCCCACAGCACCAAGGTCTTCTCGATGGCGACATGAAACACGCCGAAGAAGCCCGGCGCCTGGGGCAACGCCACGGTCAAGGCGATGGCGACGGCGGTGAAGCAGGCGGCGGAGTAGGGGAGATCAAGGCCAAACGCCCAGAACAACACGTAGATCGCCACCGCGCCGTTCTGCCAGATCATCAGCGAGAGCCCCGCGGCCTTGAGCTGCCCCACGGGGTCTCGGGCGTTGCCGAGGCCGGCCACGAAGCCGTCGTAGAGGCCCATCACCCGGTTCCGCAGCGGGGCCGGGCCCAAGGAGGCGATGCGGGCGAACAGCGCTCGGGCCGCGCCTCCGCGCATGGCCAAGGTGAAGAACACCGCCATCGCCGTGAGCCCCGCGGCGCCAAAGAGCGCGCCGTAGCGCTTGAGGTTCACGACCAGCACGGCCTCCTCGCGGGTGTCGGCCACCTGATCGGGCAGCAAGATCGCCATGGTCAACAACACCGAGAGCAGGCCGAAGATGTCGTAGACCCGCTCCATCACGGCGGTGGCGACGGCGGTGGTGATGTTCACCCCGGCCCGGCGCGCGGCGACCAGCGGCTTGGCGATCTCCCCGGCGCGGGCGGGCAGAAGCGTGTTCGCCGCCGCCCCGATCACCGTCGCCGCGAAGAGCTCACGCACCTTGGCGTCTGGCGCGGCGGGGCGCAGAAGCACCTTCCACCGCGCCGCCCGGAGCACAAACTCCATCACCAGAAGCCCGCAGGCCAAGGCCACGGGGCCGGCCTTCACCGTGGCCATGGCCGCGCCGAGCTCATCCCATCGGATCGAGGCGATGAACCACAGGCTCAGGCACACGCTGAGCACGATCCCCACGGCGACGCGGCGAGATCCGGGGGAAACCACGACGAGCGCCTCCTGGCCACCCGCGCGACGGCGCGGCAGAAGAGCATACACCCGCGCGGCAGGGGCTTGGACAGGACTTCGTGGAGGCCCCTCGCCCATCCCTTCGGCTTGGGATAGGGGAGGCGGCCGGCGCAGGAGGCCTCCCCGTGAAATACGACGTCGCAGGGCTTGGAAACGCGATCGTAGACGTGCTCGTTCGTTTCCCCGATGACTCGCTTCTCCAACAGCTCAAGCTCACCCGGGGGATCATGCACCCCGTCAGCCACGAAGAGTGGCAGCGCACTTATCTAGAGGTGAAGGGCCTGGGCGCTGAGGTTCACTCCGGCGGGTCCGGCGCGAACACCCTGTGCGCGGTGGGCCTCGCGGGCAAGAAGGCCCTGTTCTGCGGCCAGGTCGGCGACGACCAGTTCGGCGCGATGTACGCCGACTCTCTCAAGCGCGCCTGCGGTGAGCACAGCCTGCGGGTTGAGCCCGGCGCGTTCACCGGCAAGTGCCTGTCGCTGATCTCCATGCGTGACGCCGAGCGCACGATGTGCACCCACCTGGGCGCCGCCGTCGATCTCCCCGAGCTCGGCCCCTTCGCCCAGCACATCTTGGAGTCCAAGGTGCTGCACATCGAGGGTTACCTGCTCCTGGGCGATCGCACCGCGGACGTGGCCTTCGACGCCATGGCGCGGGCGAAGGCCGCCGGGGTGATGGTGTCGATTGACGCCTCGGATCCTTTCGTGGTGCACACCGTGCCCGACCGCATGTGGCGCGCGGCCAAAGACTACGCCACCGTCGTGTTCCTCAACGCCGATGAGGCCAGCGGCATGACCAAGCTGCCCCCGGCCGAGGCCGTTCACGCCGTCGCCGAGCAGGTGCCCATCGTGGTCGTGAAGCTGGGCCGCGAAGGCAGCCTCATCAAACACAAGGACGAGGTCCACCGCGTCGGCATCCACGCCGTGAAGGCCATCGACACCACCGGCGCCGGTGACGCTTACGCCGGGGGCTTCCTCGTCGGCCTGTGCTCAGGCTGGGATCTCGCCCGCTGCGGCGATCTCGGCGCGCGCTTCGCCAGCCTCACCGTGGGCCAGATCGGCGCGGTCTGCCGCGAGCCCGGGGCCTTGTCCCGCGCCGTGGCCGCGGCCTCCGCCGGGGCCACGCCATGAACCTCCCCGTCGAGGTCGTCGAGGCCACCCGCAACCAGAAGTGCTCGGTCATCATCGGCAGCCGGGCTACGCTGGAGGCTGCGCTTGAGCAGGATCGACGTTACCCCGACGAGCGCGCGATCGCCAAGGCCTTGGGGGGCAAGATCCTCCCCCGAGACGCCTGCGCCGCCTTGGAGGCCAAGGTGGGCCGGGCGGCGATGGTGCGGCAGGTGCAGGCGCTGATCGGCGCCGCCGACGTGCCGCCCTACGCGGCGCACAAGCTCGCGCTCAGCCGCTTCTCGCGCCTGTTCACCAGCGCCATGGACGACCTCTTGGAGCGCACGGCCCAAGAGATGGGCCTGGCCTACGAGGTTCGTTACCGGGGCGAGCCGATCCCCGAGCCCGACCCGGCCAAGAAGCTCATCTACAAGCTCCGCGGCGGCTTTGAGCGCCCAGAGACGCTCGTGCTCACCGAGGCCGACTTTAAGGCCAAGCCCTTTGGGGATCTCGCCAAGGACGTGCGCAAGCTCCTGCGCCGCGACATCGCGTTCTTCTTGGGCTATCGCCCCGACGAGCAAGAGTTCGACCACATCTTTGAGGACTTCTCCGACGCCTTCGGCGGAGAGCTGCCGCGCTGCCACCTCGCCGTGGCCCAAGGCAAGATCAGCGACTACCACTGGCAGAAGTGGGTGTGGCGTGGGCTCTTGTTGTTCACCGCCGACCCGCTTGAGGCGCTCACCTCTTTAGAGGAGCAGGTCAATGCCCGTTGAGCGCCGCGTTCGTTACGCCACGGTGGAGGGCGTCGAGGGCTGGGGCCTGTGGGAGGGTGACCAGGTCATCCCCTTAGACAGCAGCGGACGGCCCGCGGGCGAGAGCCTGCCCATGGCCACGCTGCGCCTCTTGCCGCCGGTCACCCCGTCCAAGATCATCGGCATCGGCACGAACTACCACAAACACGCCTTAGAGATGGGGCGCGCCCTGCCGACGGTGCCCAAGATCTTCCTCAAGCCCTCCACGGCCATCGTCGGGCCCAACGAGCCGATCCTGCTGCCCCCCGGCGCGGAGCGGGTGGACCACGAGGTTGAGCTGGGCGTGGTCATCGGGCGCCGGGCCAGCCGGGTGAGCCGGGCCGAGGCCCTCGAGTTTGTCGCGGGCTACACCGTCGTGAACGACGTGACCGCCCGCGATTTCCAGCGCGCCGATGGCGTCTTCGCCCGAGCCAAAGGCTTCGACAGCTTCTGCCCCGTGGGGCCCTGCCTCGTCACCGGCTTAGATCCGCGGGATCTCGGCGTCTGGGCCCGGGTGAACGGCGAGGTTCGCCAAGACGGCCGCACCTCCGACCTCATCTTCGACGTGGCCACGCTCATCGAGTTTGTCAGCGGCGTGATGACGCTGCTGCCGGGCGACCTCATCGCCACGGGCACGCCAGAGGGGGTCGGCCCGCTGACGCACGGTGATCTGGTCGAGGTCGAGGTGGAGGGGATCGGCGTCTTGCGCAACCCCGTGTTCGATCGTGAGGATCGTCGCTCCCGATGAGCATCACCGGAGGGCGCCGCGTGTGGGCTCGGCCTGAGAAGATTGGGCGAACGTCCAATCTTGGCGCCTTATGATCGACTCCGTGCTGGTGCGGAACGCGGGGCTGCTCGGCGGGCTGCTCGCCTTGGCGGTGGTGTTGGGCCCCTGGCGAGCCCGTCTGGGCTTTCCGATGATGATCGGCCTCGCCGTCGTGGGGCTGGGGCTGGGCTTTGGCCTTGACGTGATCGCCCTCGGCGCGCCGCTGGTGCCGTTTCCGGCTGAGGCGCTGTTTGTGCTCTTGTTGTGGCTGCTCATGGGGCGGCTCACGAACGAGTCCGGCGGGGTGTTCACCGGCAATAGCTGGGGCTTCGCGGCGCTCTTTGGCGCGATGCTCTCCGGCGATCAGGCCACCGCCGCCCGCCTCGGGCCCCTGGCGCCGTCGCCGAAGCTCGCCGCGAGGCTGGCCCTGGTCGCGGGCGTCGGCGGGCTGATGAGCCCCATCGGCAGCCCGGCGCGGCTTCTTTTGCGCGACATCGGGCCGACGGGGCTCCTGCCCGTGGGCCTGGCGCTCCTGGCCTGGCCCTACGCCTTGGAGCGCGCGCCGAAGGGCCCCGGCGGGCGCCTCGCCGTGACGGCGATCCTCGGCGTCGTGCTTGTGCTCGGCTTTCGGCCTGAGTGGCGCCTGCCGGCCTTGGCCTTTGGCTGCGTGAGCCTCGGGATCCTCGCCGGTCCTAAGGCGCCTGACGCGGCGCTCAAAGCGCCCGGCAAAGAGGTGGCCTGGGCGCTCACCGTGGGGCTGCTCGTCGGCCTCGCGCGCACCAGCGGGGCCTTGGCCGAGGTCCGTGTGGGGCTTGAGCTGCTCATGGAGGCGGCGCCGGCCCTAGCGCTCGTGGCCGTGGTGCTCGGCGGCGCCTTGCTCTCCACCCTGGCTGGCGAGCTCGGCGCGGCGCTCATCGTCGTGTCCATCGTCGAGGCCGGCGCCGATCCGCTCACCCGCCCGCTCACCTTGGCGCTCACCGTCGGGCTCACCGTAGGCGTCGGCGCGGTGCGGGCGGCGGGCGTGCTTCCCGAGGCGCGCAAGGGGCTCATCCAGCGGGTGTTCGTGCTGATCGTCTGGGCGCTCACGCTATGATGCCGGTCATGCGTGTACACCTCTTTGGCCTCCTCACCTTCGCGCTCTCCCTCACCGCCCTGGCCGCCGCGCCGCCGCCGACGCGGGGCGTCAAAGGGATGGTCGCCGCGGACAACCTCCTCGCGTCCCAGGCCGGGGCTGAGGTGATTCAGCGCGGCGGGAACGCCGTAGACGCCGCCATCGCCGCCGCGCTGAGCTCTGGCGTCGTGATGCCGTCGGGCTCGGGGCTCGGCGGCGGCGGCTTCGCTGTCGTGTCGATGGGGGGCCAACACTACACCCTCGACTTTCGTGAGGTCGCCCCGGCCAAGGCCCACCGCGACATGTTCCTCGACGCCCGAGGGGAGGTCGTCCCCAAGCTCAGCACAGACGGCGGCCTCGCCGTCGCCGTGCCCTCTGAAGGCCGCGGGCTCAGCGCCTTACACCGTAAGTATGGCCGCTTGACCTTGGCCCAGATCGCCGCCCCGGCGGTGCGTCAGGCCACGGACGGCTTTGAGGTCGGCGCGCACCTCGCCGGGAGCCTCTCGCGGCTTCCTGGGGTCGCGCCGATGTTGTTCGGGGCGCCGACGGTGCCCAACGAGGGCCAGCTCGTGCGCAGAACGGCCTTGGCGAGCACGATCAAGGCCTGGGCCAAGAGCGGCGGTGAGGCGCTGAACGTCGGGCCCATCGCCAAAGAGCTGGCCAGCGCCGCCCAGGCCGCGGGCGGGGTGCTCACCGCCGAAGACCTCGCCGCCGTGGCCCCCAAAGAGCGCGCGCCGCTGGTGGGCAAGTACCGGGGCTACACCCTGGTGACGATGCCCCCGCCGTCTTCAGGCGGCGCGGTGCTGCTGCAGCTCCTCGCGGCGTTGGAGGGGTTTGAGGTCCAGGCCCTCGGCCACAACTCTTCAGAGCATGTGCATCTGCTCGCCGAGCTGATGAAGCACGCCTACGCCGACCGGGCGCGGGTGATGGGTGACCCCGACTTCGTGAACGTGCCCGTAGACGCGCTCTTGGCCCCCGCCCGCATCGCCGAGATTCAGCGCAGCGTGTGGCCCACCCGCACCTTCCCGTCCGATCGCTACGGCGCGCCGATTGACGCCCCCAGAGACGCCGGCACGCTGCACATCTCGGCCTTAGACGCCTCGGGCCTGGCCGTGGCGCTCACCACGACGATCAACACGAGCTTCGGCAGCCAGGTGTTCGCGCCCAAGTCTGGCGTGCTGCTCAACAACCAGATGGATGACTTTGTGGCCAAGCCCGGCGTGCCCAACGCCTTTGGGCTCATCGGCCTAGAGTCCAACGCCATCGCCCCGGGCAAACGCCCGCTGTCGTCGATGACGCCCACCATCGTCTACGACGCCCAGGGCCGGGTGGTGATGGTCGTCGGCGCGTCCGGCGGCTCCACGATCATCAGCGCCACCTTGCAGATCATCTGCAACGTGCTCGACTTTGGCATGGACCCGGCCGAGGCCCTCGCCGCGCCGCGGATGCACCACCAATGGATGCCTGATCTCGTGAACTTGGACGTGGGTTACCCCCAAGACGTCGTGCGGGGCCTAGAGGCCCGGGGCCACACGGTGAAGGTGAGCGAGCACTTCTCGGCGGCCCAGGTGATCGTCTGGGGCGCCGATGGCCAGATGACCGCGGCGAGTGACCCCCGCAAAGGTGGGGCCCCGGCGGCGGCGCGCTGAGCTGGAGCAGAGCGCTCGGCGCGCTCAGCCCGTCGTCTCGCTGCTGTTGTTCTCGCGGCCGGTCACCGCGCGCAGGGCGTTGATCGCGGCCTTGGCGGCCTCGTCGATCTCCGCCTCGCCGCCGCCGAGGTACACACGGCCAAAGGCGCCGAACGAGATGAACTCCAGGACGTCGATCTGCGCGGCCTTCTCGGCCTCGTTCGTCGCCAAGAGCGCGTAGCCCGCGGGGTGAACCTCCAAGACGTAGAGCGAGGTGGTCTCGCGCAGGAGGTTGCCGTGGCGGAAGCGGTTCACGAGCAGGCTGTGGTGGCCGGTGACGCCGCGGATGATCTGCTCGGACATGATCTTCGGCTTGAGGCGATCTTGTACGGTGAAGCCCAGCTCTCGCTGAATGGCCTCTCCGGCGGCGCGCACCTGGCCTTGGTCGCGGTGGTGAAGCTCCAGCGCGCCATAACGGCGCTCGACGATCTGCATGCCCGGCGTGCAGGACGTGGCCTTGAGCACCACGTCGGTGACGCGGTTGATGTCCATGCCGGGTGACACCTCCACAAACAGCGCCGCGTCGCCCTCCAGGGGCGGGTAACCCTGGGCGACGGTGCCCAAGAAGCCCGCGGTCTGGGGCTGGAGGATGTCGATGTGGGTGAAGGTCCGCAGGTCGATGCCGCGAGGCGTGGCCATAGATCCGGCTCCAGGAGGGCAGTCTGCCGTTGTACCGAGCCAACTCGCCGGGGTCAAGGGCGCCCAAGGCGACGCGGGCGTGATAACCTCGTCGCTCGGACCTCGGAGCGAGCTATGCGAACCCTCACGGGCCTGTTCATCGTGGCCTTCGGCCTAGGCTGCAACACCGAGTGCGCCGATCTCGACCGCTTCAACGGGCGCTATGAGGTCTTCGGCGCGGTGCGCAGCCACACCCCGGAGGATCTCGGCGCGCTGCGCACGGACGCGCTGTTCTACAACGGCACCCGCGAGTGGGACCTCGTCTACGCGCCCTCCAACGACGTGATGCGCCTCATGCTCCCTGAAGGTGAGCTGACGGCCAACTATGAGGAGGGCGCGTCGGGCTGCAACACCTTCCATCTGGACATGCCCACGGCGAGCTGGGAGGTGGACGTCACCGAGCTCACGGATGAAGAGCCCGTGATCTCCAGCCACACCGTTCGTTTCACCGCCGACATCGTGTGGACGGGCGCCGGCTTCACCGGGGTGTACGACGTTGAAGATCAGTGGGCGCTCAGCACGGGCGAGTCGGGCAGCTTGAGCGCCGAGGGCACGCTCTCCGCGACGCGGCTGGATGCGGGCGGCGAGGACGGATAAGACGGGCTCCCCGGCCAAGGAGCGCCCGTGCTCAACCTCCTCATCTCCATCGGCCTCGCCTTGGCCGCCTTCGGCTTAGGCGCGCTCAGCGGCAAATGGACCTACGGCTTAGCCCCCGCGCTGTTTGTGTTTCCTGTGGCCTTCTTCTTGTTGGCCCGGCGCACCTCCAAGCAGGTCGAGGCCATCTTGGGCGCGGCGATGGCGGCGCTCCAGCAGAGAAAGATCGACGAGGCGAAGCAGCTCTTGGAGTCCGCGCGCCCCTTGGCCCGCTGGCAGTTCTTGGTGAACGAGCAGCTCAACGCCCAGCTCGGCGCGATCGAGTACCTCCAGCGCAACACCTCCGCCGCTCGGCCGCTGCTGGAGGGCTCCTGGAGCCGCAACTGGCAGGCCATGGGCATGCTCGCGGTGATTCTGCACCGCGAAGGCAACACCGCTGAGGGCCTCGCCAAGCTCGCCAAGGCCGAGTACTTCGCCAGCAAAGAGCCGCTCTACTGGGGCCTTCGCGCGTGGCTTCACCTGGAGATCGGCCAGCGGGATCAGGCCCTCGCCGTCACCGTGGAGGGGCTCGGCGGCACCGACGGCAGCGAGGCGCTCAAGCAGCTTCGTGGCGCCATCGCCAACGACAAGCTCAAGGGGATGCGTTGGGATCAGGTCTTCGGTCAGGCCTGGTTCAGCTTCTTCCCCGACATGGTGCCCCAGGCGGCGAATCAGCAGGTGAAGCCCCAGCCGATCTTCCCCAAGGACGTGCCGAGCGCCATGCGCCGCGGCGGCATGACCTGGCCTTCGCCGCGCCGCTGATCACGCGCCTCAAGGATCGCCGCGCTCGACGGCCTCTAAGGCGCGGCGCAGGGGGACGTCGTTGGGCCAGACGTCTAAGGCGGCGAGCAACAACGACTCGGCCCGCGCGCGCTCGCCTAAGGCCGCGTAGACCATGGCCGCGGCGTGCACCACCCGGGGGTCGTCGGGGTGCTCCTGTAGCAGCGCCTCCACCCGCGCGGGCTCGGCGGCCTCGGCGTAGTCCGCCCACAGCTCCAACAGCCCAGCGGCCACCCGGGCCCGACGTGGGCCCGCCAGCGGCATCGCCGTGTCAAAGGCGCGCTCGGCCTCATCCGAGAAGCCAGCGTGCCCTGCTTGTTCACCAAGCTCTACGAGCGCCAGCCAAGATCCGGGATCCCGGCGCACGGCGTCCCGGGCCAAGGTCAAGGACTCGGGCTCGGTCACCCGAATCTCCGCGAAGGCGCGCTCGGCCAACGCGCTGATTCGTGCAGAGTACGCCGAGGGGCCGTGGAGGTGAACCCGGTGAACGAACGCGCCGCGGGTGATGATCAAGGCGTGCATCCGTTGGCTGACGCCGCCGAGCATAAAGGTCAGCTCAACCCGCTGGGCGGGCCAGCCGTCGCGGGTGAACGAGCTCTGGCGCACGACGGCGAGGCCCGAGGCGCGGTCGTCGAGCTGGTCCAAGAACGCCTTCGTGGCCGTCGCCGGGCCCGGCGGGCGCTCGTAGCTGCGCGTGGTGACCACCAAGGCGGTCTTGTCCGTGGGAGAGAGCCAGCCGCGATCGTCGGTGAACGCCCAGCCCTCCCGCCAGGCGCTCGGTCGGCTGGCGATGAGCCCAGAGCTGACCAGGGGCTCCAAGACGACGAGCTGCGGCCCGACGAGGCGTAAGGCGCCCAGGCCCAGGCCGAGGCTGAGCAGCGCCAGGCGCCTTGTTCGCCGGTTGGACGCCGTGTGTTGGGTGAAGCCCTCGGGGTTGAGCAAGGTCGCCATGACCGCGCCGCCGAGCAGCCCCCCGAGGTGCCCCCAGTTGTCGACGGCCTCGGACTGTAGGCCGATCAGCAATGGATAGATGAGGTAAGGAAGCGCGCCCCAGCCGAACTGCCGCCGGGTGGAGTCGGGCAGGAGCTCCTCGTGTTTCCAGCCGAAGATCACCGCCGCGGCGAGCAGCCCGAAGTCCCCGCCCGACGCGCCGAGGCTTGGCCGACCCGGGCTCATCCACAACGAGAGCGCGCCGCCCGCCACCACGGAGACCATCCACACGCTGAGCAGGTTACGCCGCCCCAAGGCGCGCTCCAGGTTGGCCCCGGCCCAGGCCAAAAACAGCATGTTCAGCGCGAGGTGGGTGAAGCTCAGGTGCAAGAAGCCATAGGTGACGAGGCGATGCACCTCGCCGAGCTCCAAGGCCGCCGGGGCCCAGTTGGTGAGGTGGTCCACGAGCCAAACGTCTACGCCGGGCACCTTCGACCACAGGTAGAGGCGAACCTGCACGCCGACCAGCGCGGCGGTGACCAGGGGCGCGGCGTAGCGCACACGCTGGCGGTAGAGGCGCTGCTCGGGGTCGATGAGCGGCTCGGCGAGCTCCAGCGTGCCCAAGGGCCGAAATCGCCGCCCGGTGACCGCCTCCACACGCACGAGGGTCTCTGGCCCCAGGAGCCCGTCCCGCACCTGCTCCTCAAACTGGGCCTGGGTGAGCCGCTCCGTCTTGCCGTCCGCTCCTCGGATCTCGACGATCAACTTGGAGCGCCTCCCGCCGCCGCGTAGAGGTCCAGCAGGTGCCTCAGCTCCAAGAACCCGACGCCGCCGAGGCCCACAAACAACGCCGGGGCCGCCCAGATCGGGCGCTCGTTGAAGAACAGGCCCACGAGCCCGACCGTGCCCAGCCCTTGGCCAAGCGCCATCCAACCCCACGGGAAGGGCAGGCCGTCGAAGTTTGGCTCGGTGTCCCCGGCCCAGATGCGCAGCCCGGCCATGAGCGGGGCGCCGACGAACGCGACGATCGGCGCCATGCCCAAGGTGAACGCCCACACCGAGAGCAGGCTCAGCCGGGTGAGCCAGGCGCCGAGGCGCTTGACGGGGCTCGGCGGGCTCGGCGGGCTCGGCGGGCTCGGCGGCTCGGCGCGCCTTTGTGGGCGAGGGGTCTTCATGTTCGTATTAGAGCACCAAGGCCGAAGGACTGGACGAGGCGCCTCAAACGCCGAGTCGGGAGAGCGCCCAGCGCGCGTGCTCACGAAGGACGGGATCCGCAGAGTCGGCGTAGGGACGCACCGCCGGGATCGCCGAGAGATCGCCGATGTTGCCCAAGGCCGTGAGCGCGTTTCGTTTGAGCTTGTGCGGGGCGGCGCGGCGCAGCGGGCTGCCCAGAAAGCGGTCCAACAGCGCCTGATCGTCACTCTCCAGAAGCTCGGGCAGGTCAAGGAAGGCGTTCTTGGGCAGGAGGTCGTCCTCGAGGGCGTCGGGCGCGGCGGTGTTGTGGGGGCAGACCTCTTGGCAGACGTCGCAGCCGAAGATCCAGCGGCCAAACCCGGCGCGGAGGGCCTCAGGCACGGCGTCTCGGGACTCGATCGTCCAGTAGGCGACGCAGCGCCGGGCGTCGAGGTGGTGGGGCCCGACGAAGGCGTCCGTGGGGCAGGCGCTCAGGCAGCGGACGCAGCGCCCGCAGTGGTCGGCCAAGGGCGCGTCGGGGGGCAGCTCGGCGTCGGTGACGAAGGCGCCGAGCAGCATCCACGAGCCGCGGGCGGGGAAGATCTGGACGTTGTTCTTGCCGGAGTAGCCAAGCCCCGCCACCTCTGCCCAGGCGCGCTCCAGAACCGGCGCGGTGTCGACGCCGCCGTAACAGGTGAAGCCCAGGCGACGCAGCTCCGCCATGAGCTTTTGAACACGTTTTCCCACCAAGTTGTGGTAATCGCGGCCCCAGGCGTAGCGCGCGACGAGGCCGGTGAGCCCGCCGGGGTCGGGCGGGCGGCGGTGGTGGTGCTCTAAGCCGAGCACGACCACGCTGCGGGCCGTCGGCAGGCGGCGCAGAGGGTACATGCGCTCCTCAGCGCTGGTCTTTAGGTAATGAAGCTCCCCGTGATCCCCTCGGGCGAGCCAAGCCGCGAACTCTTGGGCCCGCGGCGCCGCGCCCGGGGGCACCGCGGCGACACGAAGGTGCTGAAAGCCCAGGGTGGCGGCCCGGGACTGGAGGAGCTGTCGGAGGGCGGGGCCGTCGTGCATGGTCGGGCGGGGGTGGTTCGAGGCACGTTTGTGGTTAGGAATGCGGGCGACCTCTCCCCATAGCCCGTGACCGTCGGAGTCCCCATGCTCAACCACCGCGCGACCCTGCTCCAGCACCTCCCCGTTCACGACGTCGTGATCTTCGGATCGGGCCCCGCTGGGCACACCGCGGCGCTGTACTCCGCCCGGGCGAACCTCAAGCCCGTCGTGTTTGAGGGCAACCAGCCCGGCGGCCAGCTCACGATCACCACCGACGTCGACAACTTCCCGGGCTTCCCCGAGGGCATCATGGGCCCCGAGCTCATGGAGCGCATGAAGGCCCAGTCCGAACGTTTTGGCACCCGCTACTCCTATGAGATGTGCCAAGAGATCGACCTCTCGGCCTGGCCTTACCACTTCAAGGCCGGCGGCGAGGAGGGTTACGCCCGCACGGTGATCATCGCCACGGGCGCCTCGGCGAAGTACCTCGGCCTGCCCAATGAGCTGCGCCTCCAGGGGTACGGCGTGAGCGCCTGCGCCACCTGCGACGGCTTCTTTTACCGGGGCAAGGTCGTCGCCGTCGTCGGCGGCGGGGACTCGGCGGCTGAGGAGGCCACGTTCCTCACCCGCTTCGCGTCGAAGGTTTACCTGCTCGTGCGCCGCGACAAGCTCCGCGCGTCGAAGATTATGCAGGACCGCGTCTTCCAGAACGAGAAGCTGGAGGTGCTCTGGCACACGGAGGTCGCCGACGTGCTCGGCGACAAACACGTCACCGGCCTCGTGCTCAAGGACACCCGCGACGGCAGCACCCGGGAGCAGGCCGTTGACGGCTTCTTCTTGGCCATCGGCCATGAGCCCAACTCCGGGCCCTTCCGCCCTTGGCTCGACGCCGATGAGACGGGCTACCTCGTGCCGTCGGAGCCCGGGACGCCGCGCACGAAGATCCCCGGCGTGTTCATCTGCGGCGATGTGCAGGATCACGTCTACCGTCAGGCGATCACCGCCGCGGGCTCTGGCTGTATGGCGGCGTTGGAGGCCGAGCGGTGGTTAGAGTCCACCCAGCACGCCCTCAAGGCCGGTGAGCCGGTCTAACGGATTGTGCCGCCGGTCGCCGTTTGACGGGGCGCGGACACGAAGGGCAGGGCGCAGGGGCTAAGCTGTCGGGGCGACTTGACCCTCACAGCCTCGGAGCCCCAATGCGTGTCCAGCGTCCGGCGACCCTCTTGCTCCTCACGATGCTCACCTCCTGCGGGCTCAGCCCCGAGGCCGCTGAGCCTGGCCTCAGCCTCTCGCCCTCGGTGGTCGACCCCGAGGCCTCCACCGCCCGGGCCATCGCCCAGAGCGCGGAGCACCTCAGCCCGGCCTTGGCGGGGCGGCCCGCGCTGGCGCTCCACAACCTCGAGGTTCGGCGCGTCGAGGAGGACGCTGAGCTGGGCTTACGCCACGTCCGTGTGCAACAGACGCTCAACGGCGTGCCCGTCGTGCACGGTGAGGCCATCGTTCACCTCTTCTCCGACGGCAGCCTGCGCGGCCTCACCGACAACCTCCTCGACGGCGTGCAGGTCGACACCACGCCGCTGGTTGATGAAGGGGACGCCATTGAGCGCGCCGTGGGCGCCAGCATCGGCTGGGACACCCTCACCGATGATCCTGAGACGAGCCTGTGGGTGCTGCGTCTTGACGGCGTTGACCACCTCGCCTGGAAGGTGCAGCTTCGCCGCATCGACGGCAGCGAGCACACCTCCATGCCGCTTCTGTGGGTGGACGCGCACACCGGCGAGGTGCTGCGCAGCTACGACAACCTCCACACCGCCGCGGGGACGGGCAAAACAAACTATTACGGCACGGTGGACATCAAGATCACCAAGCCTACATCCGACACAAACTTCTATCTGGAAGATCCGGCCCGGGCCATCGGCACCTTCACCATGAACGGCGGTTATTCCACCGCCGCCTATGTGTACGACGCCGACAAGGTGTTTGACGCCACCTCCCAGAAGTCCGCCGTAGAGGCCCACTACGCCGCCGCTGAGGTCTGGGATTATTACCTCTACACCCACAACTGGGACGGTCTCGACGACGCGGGCGGCCCCGGCTATGTCGGCTCGGTGACCGGCACCGGCACGGTGATCTCGATGTTCGTGAACTACGGTCGCCGCTACGCCAACGCCTTCTGGGACGGCAGCGCGATGTACTTCGGCGACGGCGACGGCACGAGCCTCAGCGCGCTCACCACCATCGACATCACCGGCCACGAGATGACCCACGGCGTGACGTCGTACACCGCGGGCTTCACCTACTACGGTGAGCCCGGCGCCTTGGACGAGGCCTACGCCGACATCATGGGCGCCATGGTCGAGCGGTCCGCCTTGGGCGAGAGCGCCGACACCTGGATGATCGGTGAGGACTGCTACACGCCGTCCACGGCGGGAGACGCCGTGCGGTACATGGATGACCCCGGCGCCGACGGCTTCACCACGTCTCACTACGACGACATGTACACCGGCTTTGAGGACAGCGGCGGCGTGCACATCAACGCCGGTGTGGTGAACCTGGCGTATTACCTGCTCTCTGAGGGTGGAAACCACCCCGACTACGGCGGCACGGCCATGACCGGCGTCGGCGCCGATGACGCCGCGGACATCGCGTTCCGGGCGCTCAAACGGTACCTCACCAGCGGCTCAGACTTTATGGACGCCCGCAACGCCTGGCTCGACTCCGCCCAAGACCTCTACGGCGCGATGAGCCCGCAGTACGAGGCCGTCATGGACGCCTGGGCCCTCGTCGGAGTCGGCGACGGCTCCTCGGTGTCCACCTGCAGCGGCTACGACTACACCTTCTCGGGGGTGCTGCCGCACTCCAGCGGCGCCACCTACCGCTTCTACCCCAACAGCAAGGGCTACACCACCACGGTGAAGGGCACCCACGAGGCGGCGTTGGAGGGCACGACGTCGGCCAACTTCGACATCTTCCTGCAGAAGTACAACACGTCTACGGCGAAGTGGGACACGGTCGAGAAGTCGAAGACCGCGTCGAGCTCCAGCGAGGCCCTGTCGTACATCGGCGCCAAGGGCAGCTATCGTCTGTACGTCAAGAGCGCGACGAGCACGGGCAGCTTCACGGCTTGTTTGACCACGCCCTGATCCACCCAGCCGCCGCCGAGGGGACAGGTTCACCTCGGCGGCTGGCCCTCCGCCGCCACACCCTCGACACCTTCATCCACACACAGGAGGATCCAGCCGCCGTTGAGGGGGCCGATCACCGGGCTGGTGCAGGTTCGCGCTTGATCAGGGCGGAGCAGGGGGGTGAACTCGGTGAACTGTACGCCATCGCTTGAGCTGGCCATGACCGGCTGGCGGCGGCCGTTGATCGGGCGCTGGGCGACGAGATACAGGACGTCATTGTGCACAAAGCCGAAGGGCACGCTCACGTTGTTGAAGGTCTGGACCTTCTGCAGCGGATCGCCGCTGAACAGGCTCACCTGGTTGTGGCCGTCGGTGACGAAGAGCAGGAGCGCGTCGCGAAAACGTACGGGGCTGGGATCGACCAGCCCGACGCCGCTGAGGCGGGTCTGGGCGGGCGGCGTGGAGCGAATGTCGTTGGGCTGGGTGTCTTTGGCCGGGTCGCCGTGGGTGCCTTTGCGCGAGACGTACCACAGACTGTCCTCAAACATCTGTGGATCAATAAACGCGACGGCCTCGGAGTCCGAGAAACGCCAGCTCTCCTCTACCCAGCGCTCGCCGTCAAAGCGGCGGCCGAACAGGGCCGGGCCGAGGATCTTCGCCCGCACGGGGCTGTGTTTGCCGCCCATGTCGAGGCCGGTGAGCCACAGCTCGCCGTCTGGGCGCACGGTGAGGCCGAGGCTCTCTAACTTCTCGGCGACGGGCGTCTCTTGGGCGGTCCAGAGGCGGAGGTCGTCGGAGGTGAAGGCGTAGACGTGGGAGGGCGGCCGAGGAGGGGGAGGCTCGGGCAAGCAGGCGAGGACGACCAAGAAGAGGGACAGAAGGGTCAACGAGGGGTCTCCAGGCAGCTCGCTAAAGTGTGAGCGACGACGGTGTGCCCTGCGGCGGTCCAGTGACCATCATACTGAAAATACGGCGCTTCGCCTGCCTTTGCCGCGGCACGAAGGGGCTCGGTCAAGCTGCACGAGGCGACGCCAAGGCGGTCGAGCAGGGCCTTCACTTGGCGTTCTGGGCCGTCAAGCTCCGCTTTGGCCGGATCTAAGCCGACGAGACCAAAGGTCGGCGCGAGGCGATCTTCTTCGACGACGAAGGCCGGGGGCGCGATGGCGACGACGAGCTTGGCGCCGCGCTCCTCCGTGGCGCGTTTTGCCGCCAAGAGCGCGGTCTCCGTGGCCCGCAGCTTTCCGCCGAGCTCTCCTTGGCCCTCTTGGGTGAACAGGCGCAGCTCACCCCGCCAGCGGCCACGCTCGGGGCTGCCCTCCCGGGCGAACTCACGCAGGGCGGCCTGCACCCGCCACTGGCCGAGCAGGTACGAGCGCCGGGTAAAAAACCGCACGACGGGGTGGGTGAAGCCGCCGACCATGGGGTTGCCGTCGGGGCGGTTGGCGTGGCGCTGGCGCTCCATGGGGTAACGCTCGTTGTCGAAGAGATCGTTGCCCAGAAAGAACACGATCACCAGGCCGTCGAGGCCCAGCGGCTCGGCCAAGCGGCGAAACAGCGGGGCGGCTTGGTGGGTGCCCCAGGCGTCTGCGCCGCCGTTGAAGGTCTCCCAGCCCAAGAGCGCGCCGAGCTTCACCGTGGTCGTCTCCTCTTCACGCACCTGGGCGGCGAAGGTGAACGAGTCGCCCTGGATGAGCCAGCGCGGCGTGGTGGTCTCGGGGCCGGGCTCGGCGCCGCGTAAGCCCAGGGAGTTCACCCGAATCGGCACCTCGTAGCCCAAGGAGCGCACGGTCACGTTCAGACCGGGGTTGGGGCGGTGCAGCAGCTCTTTGTCGGTGACGTAGAGGCCGTCTGGGGCGTTCCCCGGGGCGTTGAACAGGATGTCCGCCGCGCCGTGGGGCTCGATGAGCCGGGCGAGGAGCTCCGCGGCGATGACGCCGACGACGAGCCCGCCGACGACGAGCCCAAGGCGTGAGAGCCAGCGCCGGGCGCGGCTTGGGGGAAGGGGAGCTGGGCTCGGGGTCACGGTGCCCTCCTGGCGGCCTGAGTTTACCAGCACTCAGGGCCAGACGCCGCGCTCAGACGCCGAGGGCCTCCATCACGGCCTTGAGCAGCACATCCGGCGACGCGGGCTTTCGCACACGCTCGCTCTTGTGCTCATCCAAGATTCGGATGAGCGCGTAGTCGGTGCAGGCGGTGTGGATGAGCACCTTGGGCGGGTGCTCAAGGCGGTCGATCTCATCGAGCAGCACGAGTCCGCCCAGGTGCTCGATGCCTTCAGCGGCGCGGCGTGCGCGTGGGCCCATGCCGCCGTGAACCGCCTCACCCAAGGGCACGAAGATGTCGGTCACGACGAGGTCGTAGCTCGTTTGGTGCAGGCGCGCGATGGCCTCTTGTACGTCATGGGCGAGGTCGACCTCAGCGCGCAGCACCTCGATGAGGATCTCGCGGGTGAGGGACACGTTCTCGGGCTCGTCGTCGATGAACAGGATTCGCATGGCGGCTCGGGGTCGGCGCGGCGTGCGGTGCGCACCTTGGCTTCCTTTTACTCGTAGCGCACCGTGAGCGCGAGCGCCTGCGCCGCGAAGCTCCCGCCGGGGCCGTACACCGTCGCCGCCCCGGCGCGTAGGGATCGGGTGGGCCGCCCAAAGACGGCGTTCAGCAGCCAGACCTCGGGGTCGCTCAGGTCGTGGCGGAGCTCGGCTTGGGCGTTGGGCTGCTTCCAGAGCTGCACGAGGCCGCCGATCGGCGCGCCGGGCCGCAGATCGAAGCTCACCAGGCGGCCATCCTCGGAGAGCTTGCAGTCTCGGGCGTCCAGGGCCTCGTCGCCCAAGCGGGCCCAGCACAAGGCGGCGCCTCCGGTGAGGTCGATGCCCATCGAGAAGCCCGCGGTGTGCAGAAAGAGCGCGCTTCGGGCGGCGCCGCGAAGGGCAGGGGGATCGTCTCCACGACGCCGGGTGAGCACGCCCCAGCCATCGACGAGCAGGTCGCGGGTGCCTGCGCGTAGAACGCCGCGCAGGTCTCCGGCAGCGATGAGGGCCTCGGCGCCAAAGCGGCCCCGGCGGCTCGTCGTGGCCGCCTCAGGGGTGGGGCCTCCCTCAGCGGTGGGCGTGAGGCGCAGGCGCAGGTCGAGGTCTACGTCTCGGGCGTCTAACGTCCAGCCCAGGCCGTCGCGGCGCAGGCCGTCCGGGCCGATCAGGAGCGCCGAGTCGTCGGGAGCGGCGGTGACCATCGTGGGCGGGCCACGCCGGCCGTAGCTCAGGGGCAGCTCTCGGCGCCCGTCGAGCTCAAGGGAGAAGGTGCCCGCGCCCCGCAGAAGCCCGGTGTTGTTCCGGCTCACGCGCACGTCGAGCACGCTGTTATCGACGTTTAGGCCGAGCAGCTCGTAGCTCTCTTGGCCGAAGAGCCCGGCGTCCTCAAGGCGCCATGTCTCGCCAGAGTCGGCGCCGCCGCCGCAAGCGAGCAGCAGGAGCGCCAGCACGTCAGCCCCCAGCGCCGGGCAGGCCCCCAGCCGGGGCCGGGCGCACAGCGTTGGGGTCGCACAGGTCTTTGCCGCGACGCTCAATCAAGAGCGCGCGCAGGTCGGGATCTTCGACGAACTGGGCCCGCGGGGGCAGGGGATCTTGGCAGAGCTGCTCCCCTTTGTCGCGCAGGTGGTTGAGCAGGTCGTTGTAGTGGGCCAAGGCCGTCATGCGGCAGGCGTCCCGCTTCATGGCGTCGAGGATGTTGTCGCAGCTCGCGCGGTCCAAGGGGCGCTGCTGGCCGAGCACCCAGCGGTAGACCGCCGACCAGGCGCGGGGGTCGTCTGGGCTCAGCCCGGCGTCCAAGATCCAAGAGGCGGCGACGGCCTCGACGTTGCCCGGGCGCGCGCCAGCGGGGATCCAGTCGCGCAGGTGCTCCGAGAACAGGTGCAGGTGGCAGTCATCGGCGAACTCACCGGCCTGGGCGCACAAGGTGGAGTCGCCTAAGGTCTCGGCGAGGCGGAACGTGCAGTCGGCGCCGTGGGGAGCGCCCAAGGCCGCGCAGGCGGTGAGCGCGGCGCTGCGGTCGGACTTGGCGAGGCGTGGGGCGACCTCGGACATACACGCCGCGCGCATCCGGGGCTCGCCCAGGTCAAGGCAGAGCTCCGTGGCCGCGCGCGGGTCTACCTCGGCGCGCGCCAGGGCTCGGGTGAAGGCTTGGGGGTCGGACATCGTGTCGTCCGACTTGGAGCAGGCCACGAGGAGCAGGAGGGGGAAGAACATCAGCGCCACCATAACCCCGAAGGGATCCCACCTGCGCGCCGCGTTAGGGTCGTCTCAGGAGGATGGATGCCCCAAGACCGTCGTAGACACGCAGAGGCGACCTTACGCAATCGTGAGCCGATCTTGCAGGTGCTGCAGTCGATCCTCCCTGTGGAGGGCACGCTGCTGGAGATCGCCTCGGGCACAGGTGAGCACGCGGCGCATCTCGCCGCCCGAATGCCGCGGGTCCGGTGGATCCCGACCGACGGGGACGAGGACGCCGTCGAGAGCATCGCCGCTTGGCGCGCCGCCGAAGGCAGCCCCAACCTGCTGGCGCCGCGCCTGCTCGACGTGCGCGAAGAAGACTGGGGAGTGACGGGCCTTGACGCCATCGTCTGCGTCAACATGATTCACATCTCGCCGTGGGAGTGTACCGAGGCGCTGATGCGCGGCGCCGCGCGGGCGCTCAAGCCAGGGGGGCTCCTGTACCTCTATGGGCCGTTCATGATCGACGGTTTGCACACCGCGCCGTCAAATGAGCGCTTTGACCGGATGTTGCTGATGCAAGATCCGAGCTGGGGCGTGCGGGATCTCGGCGCGGTTGAAGACACCGCTCTGGCGAACGGCCTGGTCTTCGACGGCAAGGTCGAGATGCCCGCGAACAACCTCTCGGTCTGGTTCAGGCGCCCGCCCAGCGTTGACTGACCGGGCAGGCGCCTGAGCAGCGTCAACGAGCGCGCCGCCGAAGGAGCGCCGCCGCGCCGAGCATGAGGCCCAAGAGCCCGCCGGTCTGGCCGCCGTCGGTCTCTCCCGTGGCGCAGCCAAGCCCGCCGCCGCCCTTGGTGACGCCGTCGAGGAGGTCGTCCTCCTCCTCCTCGATCGGGGCGTCGTCAGCGCCGTCGAGGGGGTCGGAGCCGTTCTCCACCTCTTCGCCGTCGGTCACGCCGCCGCCGTCGGTGTCCTCGTTCAGCGGATCGGTGCCGGTCTCGTTGACCTCTTCGCCGTCGCCGAGGCCGTCCGCGTCGCTGTCGCCGTCCAGCGGATCGGTGCCGAGATCCACCTCGTCGCCGTCGCTGAGCGCGTCGTCATCGCTGTCGGAGTCGTTGGGATCGGTGCCAAGACCGACCTCATCGCCGTCGTTGAGGCCGTCGTCGTCGCTGTCGTCGTCGAGGGGGTCCGTGGTGCCGAGCACCTCGTCGTTGTCGCCCAGGCCGTCGTCGTCGGTGTCCGCGTCGAGGGGGTCCGTCGCGGCGTCGATCTCGTCGCCGTCGTTGAGGCCGTCATCGTCGGAGTCGGCGTCGTTGGGGTCGGTCTGAGAGACGTTCTCTTCGAAGTAGTCGGTGAGGCCGTCCTCGTCGGTGTCCTCGAGGTCGTCGGAGGTGTCGAGCGGATCGGTGCCGTCGACCTTCACCTCGTCGCCGTCGCTGCGGCCGCCGTCGTCGGAGTCCGCGTCGTTGGGATCCGTGCCCACGTCGAGCTCTTCGCCGTCCAGGAGGTCGTCGTCATCGGAGTCGGCGTCTAAGGGGTCGGTCCCGAAGACGTCGAGCTCGTCGCCATCATCGAGGCCGTCGTCGTCGCTGTCGGCGTCGAGGGGATCGGTGCCGCTCTCGTTCACCTCGACGGCGTCGGTGAGGCCGTCGTCGTCGGTGTCGGCTTTGGTCGGGTCGGTGCCGACGCCGTCCTCTTCGCCGTCGGTGAGGCCGTCGTCGTCGGTGTCGATGTCCGTCGGGTCGCTGCCGTCGGTCACCTCGTCGCCGTCGTTCACGCCGTCGCCGTCGGTGTCGCCGACGTCGGGGTCGGTGCCGGACTCGTTCTCCTCGTAGTAGTCGGTGAGGCCGTCGCCGTCGCGATCGCTCAGGTCGTCGGAGGGGTCCAGCGGGTCGGTGCCGTCGCTGTTGATCTCGTCGCCGTCGCTGCGGCCGCCGTCGTCGGAGTCGGCGTCGAGGGGGTCGGTGGAGTGAACGGTGATCTCGTCGTTGTCGCTGAGATCGTCGTCGTCGCTGTCCGCGTCGAGGGGGTCGGTGCCGTGGGTGTTGACCTCGTCGCCGTCGGTGAGGCCGTCGTCGTCGGTGTCGGTGTCGTTGGGGTCGGTGCCTTCAGTGAGCAGCTCGTCGCCGTCGTCGAGGCCGTCGTCGTCGCTGTCGGCGTCGTTGGGGTCGGTGCCGGCGGAGCTGACCTCGTCGCCGTCCTTGAGGCCGTCGTTGTCGCTGTCGTTGTCGTTGGGGTCGGTGCCCGTGGTGGTGATCTCTTCGTTGTCGTCGAGGCCGTCGTTGTCGCTGTCGGCGTCGTTGGGGTCGGTGCCCGTGGTGTTGACCTCGTCCGCGTCGGAGAGCCCGTCGTCGTCGCTGTCGTCGTCCAGGGGGTCGGTGCCGGTGGTGTTGACCTCTTCAGCGTCGTCGAGGCCGTCGTCGTCGCTGTCGGTGTCGTTGGGGTCGGTGCCGGTGGTGTTGACCTCCTCAGCGTCGTCGAGGCCGTCGTCATCGCTGTCGGTGTCGTTGGGATCGGTGCCGGTGGTGTTGACCTCTTCGCCGTCGTCGAGGCCGTCGTTGTCGCTGTCGGGGTCGTTGGGGTCGGTCTCGCTGCCGGCGAGCTCGGTGAAGTCGTCGATGCCGTCGTTGTCGGAGTCGTCGTCGTTGGGGTCGGTCTCAAACTCGACGATCTCCTCCAGATCCGAGAGGCCGTCATCGTCGCTGTCGGGATCGTTGGGGTCGGTGCCGTAGTCGTTGACCTCCTCACCGTCGCCGACGCCGTCGCCGTCGGTGTCGTCGCTCGTGGGGTCGGTGCCCGTGGTGTTGACCTCGTCGCCGTCGTCGATGCTGTCGCCGTCGGTGTCGGTGCTCAGCGGGTCGGAGCCTAAGGTGTTGGCCTCTTCGCCATCGGTGAGGCCGTCGCCGTCGGTGTCGGAGACGTTGGGGTCGGTCTCCAGGATGGCCTCGGAGAAGTCGTCGAGGCCGTCGTCGTCGCTGTCGCCGTCGTTGGGGTCGGTGTCGTAGTCGATGATCTCTTCGCCGTCGGTGAGGCCGTCACCGTCGGAGTCCGCGGAGTAGGGGTCGGTGCCGTACACCGTCGTCTCGTCGGGGTCGGTGACGCCGTCGCCGTCGCTGTCTTTGCCCGAGCAGATCGAGATGTTCAGCGGGCTCTGGAGGACGTACTCGATGCTCTGCTGCGAGAAGTTGTAGAACCCGAAGTTGCCCTCGGGGAAGGTGCCGGTGATGTCCAGCTCTTTGACGCCGTCGATGTAGACGACGATGTTCGTCTCGCTGTAGGTGAGCTGGAAGGTGTAGGTGGTGTTGTCTTTCCAGCCCTTTGAGCCCTGGTTGGTGCCTCGGCCTAGCTCGGTCACGGTGGTGATGTGGTTCCAGAGGTGGTCGGGGGTGGCCTTGCCCGTCACGCGGCTCGCGGAGAAGCCGAGCTTGCCCGTGCCCGAGCCCCAGGCCTGCGTGGCCTGCTTCCAGTCGAAGAGGATCCACTCGGCGGTGGAGCTTGAGAAGTCGCCCGCCTCAAAACCGACCACGAAGCCGACGAAGTCGTCGTCGCTCGTCGACTTCACCGCCTGGGTGAAGGTGATGGTGTTCCCCGTGATGGGGATGTTGGTCATGTAGACCGCGGGGTCGGCGTTGAGCGACTGCTTGAGCGTGAGCTTGTCGGCGGAGAGCGACCAGACCGGCGTGTCATGGCCGGAGTCGTTCGTGTACTCCGAGAAGTCGAGGCTGAAGTTCGCCGCGCCGCACTCCCAGCCGACCTCGACGGCGCAGGTGGCGTCGCAGCCGTCGCCGTCGGTGGTGTTGCCGTCGTCACAGCCTTCAGTGGAGGCGATGATCTTGTCGCCGCAGGTGGCGGCGAGGGCGTGGGCGGGCGACAGGGCGCCCATGAGCGCCGCGAAGGCGGCGAGGTGTTTGGAGGTGCGGATCGTCATGGCGCTTGGACTCCAGATCAGGGGTGCGCACAGTGTAGCGAACGCCGCGCGCCGTGGTAGACCTCAATCGCTGAACGTCACCAAGCAAAATGCTGACGGTCGCGGGCCC
>JADKFE010000029.1 GCA_016717595.1 Deltaproteobacteria bacterium
CGCGTGGCGTTCACCGCCGTAGACCCGAGCTTGGCCGACCTACTTGACCATGCTCGCCAACGCCCGCAGCGCCCCTGCGCCGTGCACCTCAGCAGTGAGCCGGGCGTGGGCCAGGGGCGACCTCGTCGCCTGGAGCTCACTCCGTCTTGGACGATCGCCCCTTGGCCTGGATCGAGGGGGTAGACGGCGCGCCGAGAACCGGGCCGGTGGTACGCCTCCCACCGGGAGCTGGATCGCCTCGGCCCTGAGCCTGTCCCCGCCATGATTGAGCTTCAGCGCGCCCGGAGCCCCGCGCCCTCCCCGCCGCCGCCGCGCCAGGCCGCCCTCGCCCGGATCACCCCCGCCTTCGACGCCGTGCTCGGCAGGCCCGCGATCGCGACCCCGCTCGCCGAGGCCCCTAAGCTCGCCCCAGCACGCCTGAGCCTCCTCCTCGTCAGCGAGCCGGCGTCGGCAAGAGGTGCTCGCCCGGGCGATTCACGCCTGAAGCGGTCAGGAGGGCGCTTCGTCGCCGTGGATCTGGGCGCGATCCCCGAGGGGGCCTCGCCGAGTATGAGAACTCTTTGGCCACCACCAAGCCGCGTTCACCGGCGCCGACCACCAGCCGCCCCGGGGCCTTCCGCGCCGCCGAAGAGGCACCCTGTTTCTCGATGAGCTGGGCAGCCTGCCCCTCGCGCTGCAAGGGATGACTCCTGCGGGCGCTGCCAGGCGAAGTTTTTCGCCTGTGGGTGAGGACCGCCCGGTGAAGGTGAACGTGCGAGAATTGCTCTCGGCGACGAACGCCGATCTCCGCGGATGGTGGCCCGGGGCTGTTCCGCGCCGACTCTTAAGGAGAAGTGCGGAGTCGCTCCACCCTCCGCCCCTGCGTGAGCGCGGCGAAGATGTGCTGCGCCTGGGCCGCGTGCTATACGTCGCCGCCCGCAGAGGCCCCGTCGCCGAGCCGTGGATCACCCGGGGGCCGCCCGAGGGCTCATGGCCTGGCACTGGCCGGGCAACGTGCGTGAGCTCCTCGGCCTCATGCGTTGCGCCGCCGCGGTCTGCCCGCCGGGCGACCCCGTCGCCCCGGAGCACCTGGGCCCCCTCTCCGCAGCGCCCGACGCCTTACGCCGCTGTTCACCACCGGCCCCGCCGGGTTCGAACCCGCCCTCGGACACGCTCATCCACAGGGCGAGCCGCCTTAAGGTTTCGCCGTTGCGCGAGCGTGGCCCCAAGCGCCCTGCGCGCGGCGTCCTCTGGCTCTTGTACGGTCGGGGCGTCACCGATGAGGCCCTCGCGGATCTTGAGCGGCGCCCGTGGTGGGGCGGCTGGCCGAGCTGCACGCGGCGATAGCCGCCCCTTCGCGCCGTCGAGGCCGACTATGTGACCCTCGAGACCGTGCGCCGCCACCTGCCCGGCGTGGCCGACGAGGGCGAAAGACGCCGATCATGCTCAGCGATCTCCCCGGCCTTGGGCCCGACGGTCGTGTGGGCGGGCTGCGCAGGGATCTCTCCTCGGCGTCTGTGCTCTTTGGCCGGGCGCGGTCGTTTGGGGGCTTCGGGCGTTCGCCCAGCGCTGGGGATCGCCGAGCGCCCTCTGGACGGAGACGGCGCGCCGCCTCGACCCAGCGCAGGCCCGCCTGCGTCGAGATCGGCTGGCAGCGCCGCTGCAGCCGGGCCCAGGCCCTGCTCACCGAAGTTGTAAGGACGATCTAGGCGCCGCTTTCCGAGGTCACCGCCGCGCCTCTTCGCCGCGCCGCTCTGGCGAACGCCCCGCTGCCGTCCGTGTCACCGCGACGCCCGCGCTCCTAGGCGCCGGGGTGAGCTTCGTTTGGTGGACCCCAACGGTGAGCACCTCGTGCAGCTCTTTGTGTTCTTGGGCCCCCTCGCCCTGGTCGAGCGCGGCGCGGGCCCTCGCCCGGTCGAGGCCGTCTCCGCCGCCGGGGCGCTCACCCGCAACGACGCGCCGCCCGCCCTCCCCTCCCACGGCCCACCGCCGCGCCCACCGCCGCGCCTGAGCCCCGGTGATCGGGTGTTTTTGTGTGTGAAGTGGGCGAGCGTACCGCGTTAAGCCACCTTCTCGTGAGCTTTGAGGCGGATCTCCAGGATCGTATGATCGCCGCCACCCCGGTCCTGGGCGAGCAAGCCAGCCTTAAGCGCCTGCGGGAGTTTTTGCCGACGCCCGCGCCCTCTCGCCAGTACCTCACCGGCCTGACTGTACGCCGTGGAAGAGAACGCCGCCCTGCGAGACGCCTGCGGGAGGCCCTCGCCGCGCGCTGGGACGGCGACGAGCGCCTCAGGCGCCTGCCCCGAAAAGGGTGAGGACGCCTTGGCCAAAGTGGGGCGTCAGCGCGAGGCGAACCCGCACGTCGTCGATGCCGAAGGACTCGTCTCCGGCGTCTTGGTTCAGCGCGGAACGGTGGCTCTCACGGTGATCGTGTCAGCGCTGTGGGCCACCGTGGCGCTGAGAGCCCGTGGCGCTCATCGTAGCTGCCCTCACAACCTCGGTTTCCAGCCGCGGACCTCAGCGCCGTCGTAATCAGTAGAGCGCCTCGCTCCAGAAAGGTCCGCGCCGTCTACGGCGGCGCTTTAACTGCCCGGTCTCGCCGTCCCAAGAGTCGGAGCTTGAGTGTCGTACGCCAGAGGACCAAGGGCCTCGGTATTTGGGGAATAGCCAGGAGACGTCCCAGGTGGCGGTGAGGAGGTGCCCCGGCAGCGATGCCGTAGCCGCACCAAGATGGTGGAGACGCGCCACAACTGTAGGTGGTGGTGAGGCTCCAGGAGCTTGAGGCCCCGGACTCAAAGTCTTCATTGACGACGACGGAACAGCCCTCGTCCATGTCGCACTCGACGACGCTCCACCACGCCGTCGCTGCTCAGGTTGCCAGTCGCCGCTCGGCGCGCCGGGCTGGTCGGCGAGGATGTCCGCGCAGCTTGACGCCGGGCAGGCGAGGCCGCTGCCCAGCACGCCGTCGTCGATGTCTCCGTCACAGTTGTTGTCCAGGCCGTCGCAGGCCTCCGCCGCGCCGGGGTTGATGTTGATCACGGCGTCGTCGCAGTCGGTGTTGTCGGCGACGGCGCCGCTGGGGGCCTCACAGGCCAGGCTCAGGGCGTCGGGATCGCCGTAGCCATCGCCGTCTGTGTCGTCGTAGAAGCTCGCCGCGTCGGCGGCGTCGGGCTCGTCCACCGTGCCATCACAGTCGTTGTCCAGCTCGTCACAGACCTCCACACCCTCGGGGCTCACCGCGCCGTCGCCGTCGTCGCAGTCCTCGTGGGTGGCGACGTAGCCGTGGGGGCCTCACAGGCGGCGAGGGCGTAGTCGGCGTCGCCGTGGCCGTCGCCGTCGCGGTCGGCGTAGTAGGTGTTGGCGTCGGCGGCGGTGTCCTCGTCGGTGGCGCCGTCGCAGTTGTTGTCGAGGCCGTCGCAGACCTCCGTGGCGTCGGGGTTCACCGCGCCGTCGCCGTCGTCGCAGTCAAGCGCGCGCTCGGCGTACCCTTCGGGGCGCTCGCAGGTGACGAGGGGGAAGTCGGCGTCGCCGTAGCTGTCGCCGTCGGTGTCGGCGTAGACGGTCTGGGCGTCGGCGGCGTCGGCGCCATCGGTGATCCCGTCACAGTTGTTGTCGAGGCCGTCGCAGACCTCCGTGGCGTCGGGGTTCACCGCGCCGTCGGCGTCGTCGCACTCTTGGCAGGCCGCGAAGCCGTCGCCGTCTGTGTCGGCGAAGCCCGTAGACCCATCACAGTTGTAGTCATTGGGATCGGCGCGGTCGGTCTCTTCAGCGCCGGGGTTGTAGCGGGCGTCGGCGTCGTCAGCAGTCGCCGTCTTGGCTCACCGTGCCCTCGGGGGCTCGCAGGCCAAGGTAGGCGTCCCAGCGCCATACCCGTCGCCGTCGCCGTCGGCCGTCCAGGCCGTCGCGTCGGTGGCGTCGTCATCTACGGCGCCGTCGCAGTCGTTGTCTACGCCGTCGCAGCGCTCCTCAGCGTCAGGGCTCACCGCGGGGTCTGTGTCGTCGCAGTCCTCTCCGGCGGGGGATCCGTCGCCGTCCTCATCGACGGCCTCTCCGCCGCTGTCGCCGGGGGGCAGGCTCTCGGGCGGGATCTTGTCGTCGCTGGGCTCGCAGGCCGCGAGGCCGAGCAGGATGAGGAGGAGGTTTTTGTTCATCGTGGGCCGTCCTGGCGGGGGTGTGCCCACAGGATACACTCCCCCCAGCGCAAGTTGTGCGTAAGATCGCGCCGCAATGCGGTGTCCAGGTGGCCTCGCTCCGACGAAGACATGGGCGCTCATGCCGAGGAGGAGCGAGGCCGCATGGGCGCCGCAGGGCAAGCGAGGTTGCCTCAACTTGAGCTGGAGTGTCCGCCCAGGTTCTACGCCGTGGCGGCTCAGATGTCGGCGCAGGCGATCGTAGTACCCGCCGCCGATGAAGCCGAAGCCGTCGGGGCGGCGTCGCCGGGGTTGTCCATGTCGTCGATGTGTACGCCGTTGACGTCGTCGTTGAGCAGGAGCACGTTGCCCGGCTTGGCCCCTTCGCAGGCCACGTTCTGGTAGCCGCCGCCGAGGTAGTTCCAGCCCTCGGGGCAGACGTCTCCCTCGTTGTCGAGCTCATCCATGTGCACGAGGTCTTTGTTCTTGTTCAGCGTGCCGATGGCCCCGCCGCCGTCCTTCGCGCAGACCTGGGTGTAATAGCCGCCGCCGACGTGCTGCCAGCCCTCAGGGCAGACCTCCCCGGGGCCTGCTCCGGGTTCTTCGTGGGGACGCCGTCTTGGTCGTTGTTGAGGTACGCCGCGGCCCAGCGCGCGGGGCCTGGCAGGCCTGGTGTAGTTGCCGCCGCCGAGATGGTTCACCCTCGGGGCAGACCTCGCCCGCGTGGGGCAGATCCGCGTAGTGGACGCCGTCCGTGTCTTGGTCGATGTGACCGGCGCGCCCTCGTTGCCGGCTTTGTGGCAGGCCACGCTGTCGTAGCCGCCGCCGACGTACTCCCAACCTTCAGGGCAGACCTCGCCCTCTTGGTCAAACGTGGAGTAATGAGCCCCGTCTACGGACTCATCCAGGAGCGCCACCGCCGGGCTCCCCGCTGCCGCAGGCCACGGTGTTGTACCCTCCGCCGAGGTGTGTCCAGCCCTCGGGGCAGACGTCGCCGGGGTTGGCGAGGTCGGTGTAGTGCCGCCCTTGGGTGTCGTTGTTGAGGTAGGGCCTGGCGTCGGGCACATCGGCCAGGGCGGGATCACCGGCCCATCGTCGCCGGTGTCGTCGCCGGAAGAGCCCCCCCGTCGCCCTCTTTGCCGGGGCGGCCGCAGGCGAGGACAGGGCGAGGTGAGCACGACGAGGCCGGGGTGAGGCGCATTGGAGAGGCTCCGGGGGGCTCAGGCGGCTTAATCGGCGCGGGCCGCGGGGGGCTACTCTGGGTCGTGGTGCGCTGGGGTGCGCGCCGAGGTCGTCGCGCCGCCACGAACCTCCCCAAGTGCAGGGTGTACTCTGGCGATCTCTTCGAGGTGTCTATGTGTGCGGTGCTCAACCCGCTGCTCCCGCTGGCGCTCGTCGCCACGCTTGGCCTGGGCTGCCCAAGCCCGGCAGAGCTTCCGGACGGCGATCCCCATCGACGACACCTTCCCACGGCAGCCCGTCACCGGGGCGCTTCAGAGCGCTACGGGCCGCCGCCCGCTGGTCTGAGGCGCGCGATGGCCTCGCCCTAGGTCATCTTGCGGGGCGACGCCGTGATCTTTGAGTCCTACGCCCGGCGCTACGACCCTCGACGCCGATTCACATCTTCTCGGGCACGAAGTCGTTCTCCTGCGCCTTGGCGCTGTTGTTGGAGGCCGACGGGGCGCTTGACCTCAACGAGGACGTGCAGGACACTCTGCCTGAGCTGGCCGCCGGGGCCGGGGTCACCCCCGACACGCTCTTGCACTTCACCAGCGGCGTCGCCCAGGACAACCGCGCCTTGACCCGGGACAGGCTCTTGGGAGGAACAAAGCATCGAGGACAAATACGCCTACCGCGTGGGCTCTCGCCTTCAGAAAGAAGCGCCCCGGGAGGTGTTCGTTTGCTGGATCGTCGCACCAGGCGGCGCTCGGCGCCTTGATCACCACGAAGATCGGCCAGAGCCCCTTGGAGTACCTGGAGGCGCGACTGTTCACGCCGATGGGCATGAGGTTTGGGGGCTGGAACCACGACCCGGCGGGCAACCCGATGTTGGCCTATGGCGCGTGGACGACCGCGAACGAGTGGCTCAAGTACGGCGTCTTGTTGCGAGACGGCGGGCTGTGGCAGGGCCAGGCGCTCTTGCCTGAAGGCGGCGTGGACCGCTGCACCACGGGCAGCGCGGCGAACCCGGCGTATGGCATGACCTTGTGGCTCAACGAAGATGTGGCCGATGATGTAGACCTCAGCGCATTCGCCAGCTTGGCGGAGGACGGGCGCATCTTGGACCCAGACGGCCCCGCGGACCTCTTCGCCGCGGCGGGCTACGAAGACAACCGACTGGTGGTGGTGCCCTCCGAGGAGCTGGTGATCGTGCGGCTCGGCGATGGCTCCCGGCGATTCTCCGACCCGACGCTCTTGGGGATGATCCTGCGAGGGGAGTGAGGGGACGGCGCGCCGACGAGGCCGCGCGGGCGGGGGAGCGCCCAGCCCTGAGGCGCCGCCGAGCGCCTTCACGCTGTGGTGAGGGCCATCAACACGAGGTGAGGGCTTTTAGGCCCCTAGGGGGCGATCCGACGGGAGGCCGAGCCGAGGCGCGGATCTTGCACACTCTGTCAGCGACGGCGGCCGGCGCCGTGGCCGACCCGGCGCGCTGCCCGCTCGACGACGCTCACCGCAGAGCGTCCAACACAGCGCGTCCAACACAGCGCGTCTCGCGCCCCCTAAGGCTGCGTGCTCTCCAGCTCACTCTTCGCGTCCGCCCGGTCGGGGTCGAGCTGCAACGCGGCCTTAAACCGGCTCATCGCTTGGCTCTTGCGGCCGGCGGCCTTGAGCAGACGCCCGGCGGTCACCTGGGCCAGGGCTTGCTCTTTGGGCTCGGTCAAGAACAGGGCGTCGAGGTTCATCACGCCGTCGACGGGGCTGATCTGGCGGGCGGCGACGCGGCAGAAGATGTCGAGGATGCGGTAGCGGGCCTGGCGGGGGTCGAGGCGGGCGGCGAGCATCGCGGCGTGCTGGGCCTCGGTCCACACGCGGCGGTAGGCGAGGGCCTGGGCGCGCTCGAAGAGCTCGCGGGCGCGGCGGGCGTCGTCGTCGTTGGCCTCGGGGGGCAGCTCGGCGAAGGCGCGCAGCTCACGCAGCCACAAGGCGACGATGGCCGGGTCGTACAGGGCCTCGCGGCTAGAGCGGAAGATCTCGTCTAAGGCGGTGACGGCCTCCAGGGTGTCCAAGGAGGCGCGGGCGAAGGACTCGGGGCGGAACACCGAGGCCTCGCGGGTGAAGGCGGCCTGGACACCTTGGAGGGTGAAGATGTCGTTCAGGGCGTCGCCGCTGAGCTTGAGCACGACGAGGGGGTTGAGCTCGGAGCAGCGCACGGCGAGGTCCAGAACGGCGGCCTCCTCCTCGGGCATCGGATCGGCCTTGCGGGGCGGCGGCGGCCTCGCGGGGCCCGGGGACGGGGGCGGCGGCTTGGGCGGCAGGGGCGTGTGCTCGTCGTCGATCTCTTGGGGGTTGGAGTCGGCGTCGAGGATCTCGATGAACGGGCGATCTTCGGCGGCGGCGACGGCCTGGGGCTCATCGGCGTAGCTGGCGAAGGAGACCCGGGGCGCGCGGTCGGGGCGGTCGATGCTGATCAGGCCGGTCTGCAACAGCAGATCGATGGCCTGGAGCGCGTGGGCGGTGCGGTCCTTCTGGTGGCGGCCGCTGGCGATGATCAGCTCGTTGAGGTTCATGTTGGGGCGCACGATGCGTAAGGTGCGCAGGACGATGGGGTCGAGCTCGGGCGGCGGCGCGCCGGGGGCGGCGCGCACGGTGTTGAACAAGAACGGCTGCAGCTCGGCGGCGACCTGATCGGCGCTGCGCAGCTCGGCGAGACCCCGGGAGAAGATGCGCAGCATCGGCTCGGGCAGGGGGAACGAGCCCGCCGGGGGCACACGGCTGGGCTGGAGGTGGCCGTTCACGTCGTCGCGGCCGACGAGGCTCGCCAAGAACAGGCCCACGCCCATGCAGGCCGCGTTGAGCACGGCGTCTAAGGCGAAGCCGGACTCCATCGCCAAGGCGATGTCGTTCGTGAGGTGGCCTTGCAGGCGCGCGGGGTTGGGAAGCTCGGCCTCAAGGGGGCCGAGCAGGCCCGGGATGCCCTCGGCGTGGTGGACCCGGCGGCCCTTGAGCACCAACGAGGCCCAGAACCGCGGGCCATGCACGCCGATGCCGAAGGTCTCCCCGCCGCGAAGCGCGTAGAACAGCAGCTCGATGGGGGGTCCGTGGGTCATCGTGCAGCGCTCAGCGTCTTGCGGGGGGGTTCGCGATCTGCGGGTCTTTACTCCCCATCTCCCCTGGCCGGGCGCGGAGTGCGCGGGATGTGGGTTGTGACCACGGGCGGGGGCGGGACGACGTTGGGCAGGCGCTCTGAAGGCTCGGCACATCGGAGAGCCCGAAGATCGCCGCGTCCTCCGCGGCGCGCCGGGCGTCGACGGCGAGGCGCTCGGCGAGGCTGTGCAGCTTGGCCACCCGCAGAAGCTCTCCGGCGAGGCGCCACACCGCGGACGCCTCCTCGTTGCCGCGCACGGCGAGGGCCTGGAGGTTCAGCGCGCCGTCGGCCAGAGACATGCGGCCCAGGGCCAAGGTGGTGACGATCTGCACGACCCGGGCCCGGGGCAGGCGGGGGTGCAGGGTGGCGGCGCGGTCGGCGAGGGCCTGGGCCTCGGCCCAGCGCGCGCCGCGGGCGAGGTCGATGGCCTGGCGGGCGAGGCCGATGGCCGTGGCGCGGGCGGCGTCGCCAGGAGGGCTCGGCGGCGGGCAGTACAGGCGCAGCTCACGCAGCCACTGGGCGAGGATGGTGGGGAAACGGATGGACTCTCGGGCCCCGGCGAGCAGCTCGGCGAGGCCGACGGCGAGGCGCTGGGCCTCTGGCGAGCCCCGGGAGAAGCGCTCGGCCCGCCAACGCGCCGCGCCGCGGTAGAACGCGGTGACGAGCTGGGCCCCGGTGATCGGCGCGTGCAGCGTCTCCAACGGCAGCTCAGCGGCGGCGAGGGGGTTCAGCTCTTGGCAGCGGCGGGCGACATGCGCGAGGCGCTGGTGCTCGGCGTCGTCCTGCGCGAGCGCCCAGCCGAAGTCAGGGGCCGTGGGCTCCTCGATGAGATCGAGCTCGCTCATCGCGCCGGGGAAGTGGGCGTCCTCAGCGAAGGGCTCAAGCCGCGCAGACATGATTCAGCCGCCAGGGTGTAGCGAAGGAGCCTATCCCCCAATGGCGTCGGCGTGTAGCGATCCATGAAGAACCGGGTCCGGTAAAATTGAGTTAAGCCACGAAGAGCGCCCTCATCCCGCAGTGGAGCCAGCATGCCCGCCCAAGCCCCCGACGTCTGGGTCTATGACAGCGTCCGCACCCCCCGAGGGCGCGGCAAAGACAACGGCAGCCTGTACACGACGCGCCCGGTGCGCCTGCTCGCGGGCCTGCTCGACGGCGTAAAGGCGCGCACGGGCCTCGCCGCCGACGCCGTGGACGACCTCGTCATCGGCTGCGTCACCCAGGTGAGCGACCAAGGCGCGTGCATCGCCCGCACGGCGGCCTTGCTCTCGGGCTTCGGGCTGCATCTGCCGGGCGTCACGCTCAACCGCTTCTGCGGCTCGGGCCTAGAGGCGATCAACCACGCCGCGGCGATGGTGGGCTCGGGCCTGCACGACCTCGTGCTCGCCGGTGGTGTGGAGAGCATGTCCCGGGTGCCCATGGGCTCTGATGGCGGCGCGCTCTTTGACCCCGACCTCGTGCTCGACGTAGGCATCGTGCCCCAGGGCATCTCCGCCGACCTGCTCGCCACCCTGCGCGGCATCACCCGGGAAGACGCCGACCGCTTCGCCGCCGAGAGCCAGCGCCGCGCCGCCGCCGCCATGGCCGCCGGCGCCTTCACCCGCTCCATTCAGCCGGTGATCGATGAGAACGGCCAGGTGGTGCTCGCCGTGGACGAGCTGCCCCGCCCTGACACCACAGCCGAGAAGCTCGCCAAGCTCAACCCGTCGTTCGCGATGATGGGCGAGCAGTTCGGCCTCGACGCCCTCACCCGCAAGGTCTACCCCCAGGTGGAGCGGGTGAACCACATCCACCACGCGGGCAACTCTTCAGGCATCGTCGACGGCGCGGCGGTGGCGCTCATCGGGCACCGTGAGGCCGGGGAGCGCCACGGGCTCAAGCCCCGGGCCCGCATCCGCGCCGTGGCGACGGTGGGCGACGAGCCGGTGTTGATGTTGGCCGGGCCCATGCCCGCCACGGAGCGCGCGCTCAAGAAGGCCGGGATGTCCATCGGCGACATCGACCTGTTTGAGGTGAACGAGGCCTTCGCCGCGGTGCCCCTGGCGTTTATGCAGCACTTCAACCTCGACAGCAGCCGCGTGAACGTCCACGGCGGCGCCATCGCCTTGGGGCACCCGCTGGGGGCGACCGGGGCGATGCTCTTGGGCACGGCCTTGGACACCCTTGAGGACCGAGGCCTCTCTACGGCGCTGATCACGCTGTGCATCGGCGGCGGCATGGGCGTCGCCACCATCATCGAGCGGGTGTGACCATGGCCACCGAGACCTTTCCCGTCAGCGCCCCCGGCGTCACCGTCACCTTCGACGCAGAGGACGGCGTCGCCGTCGTCACCTTGGCCTTGCCGGGCAAGGTGAACAAGATCAACCCCGCCTTCGGGGCCGCCTTGAGCGCGGGCCTCGACGCCGCCTTGGGCATCAAGGGCCTCAAGGGCGTGATCTTGGCCTCGGGCCACAAAGACTTCTGTGTGGGCGCCGACATCGACGTGGTCTACGCCTCCCGGGATCCCAAAGAGATCCTCGGCGTCGTCGGCCAGCTCAACGCGGGCTATCGGCGCATCGAGACCTGCGGCAAACCCGTCGTCGCCGCGCTCACGGGCTCGGCCTTGGGCGGCGGGTATGAGCTGGCCTTGGCCTGCCATCACCGCGTCGCGCTGGACAGCCCCAAGGTGCTCGTCGGCTTGCCCGAGGTCAACCTGGGCCTCATCCCCGGCGCGGGCGGCACCCAGCGGCTGCCGTACCTCCTCGGGCTTCAAGAGGCCGTGCAGCACATCGCCCAGGCCCAGCCGGTGCGGGCGCCCAAGGCCGTGAAGGCCGGGCTGATCGACGCCTTGGCCGCGGATCGGGACGCCGTGTTCGCCGCCGCCCGGGCCTGGATCGCCTCAAACCCCTCCCCCAAGCAGCCTTGGGATGCCAAGGCCCCCTTGCCCGGCGGCGTTCAGCCGGGCACCGAGGCCGCCCGCACCTTGGCCGTGGGCGCCGCGGCCTTCCTCTTCTCCAAGACGGCGGGCTGTTACCCGGCGGCTGAAGCGGCGCTGCGCTGCGTGTTTGAGGGCACCCGCCTCAGCTTCGAGCGCGGCTTGGAGATCGAGAGCCGGGCCTTCGCCAAGCTCGCCACGTCGGATCAGGCGAAGGACATGATCCGCACGCTGTGGTTTGGCAAGAACGCCGCCGACAAACAAGAGGGCCTGCCCCAGACCGCCGACGCGCGGTTTCAGAAGGCGGCGATCTTGGGCGCGGGCATGATGGGCGGCGGCCTGGCGTTTCTGTGCGCCAAGGCGGGCCTGGATGTGGTGGTGCGCGACATCCGCGAGGAGGCGCTCCAGGCCGCCCAGGCCCGGGTGGAGGAGCAGGCGGGCAAGCTTAGGCACCTCAGCGCCCAGGAGCGCGCCGAGCTCGTGGGCCGGGTCACCTTCACCCTCGATCTAGAGCCCCTGCGCGGCGCGGATCTGGTGATTGAGGCCGTCGTCGAGAACCTCAAGGTCAAACACCAGGTCATCCGTGAGGTCGAGCCCCTGCTCGCACAAGGCGCGGTCTTCGCCTCGAACACCTCAGCGATCCCCATCACCCGCCTCGCAGAGGCCGCCGTCAACAAGGACCGCTTCATCGGCCTGCACTTCTTCTCGCCTGTGGAGAAGATGCCGCTTCTAGAGGTCATTCAGCCGAGCTTCACCAGCGAAGACACCCTCGCCCGCTGCCTCAGCTTCGGCCGCGCCATCGGCAAGACCTGCGTGGTGGTGAACGACGGCTACGGCTTCTTCACCACGCGCCTGTTCGCGGCGTACTTGCTCGAGGGCTGCCAGCTCGTGGCTGAGGGCCATGACCCCGTGCTCGTGGAGTGGGCCGCGCGCTCCTTGGGCATGGTGATGTCGCCGCTCAAGGTGTTTGACGAGGTGACGCTCACCCTGGGCATGCACGCCTTCACCACCCGGGAGGCGGTGCTGGGCGAGAAGCTCAACCTCGCGGGCCTGGACCTGGTGCGGGCGGTCGTGGCCGCCGGTCGGCCGGGCAAAGCGGCCGGGGCGGGCTTTTATGACTACGAGCACCCCCGGCGAATCTGGCCGGGGCTCAAGGAGCTCGTCCAGGCTGAGACCCCGGCGGAGACGGGCGTTGTGCACCTGCAGCGCCGGTTGATGCTGGCGCAGCTCGCCGAGCTGGGGCGTGTGCTCGACGACGGCATCTTACGCAAGCCCATCGACGCCGACGTCGGCGCGATCTTTGGCCTGGGCTTCGCCCCGAACACCGGCGGGCCGCTCTCTTGGGCCGATCGCCAGGGCCTGCCCCAGCTCGTCGCCGAGATGGACACGATGGCCGCGCGTTATGGCGCACGCTACGCGCCGTCGGCGACCTACCGGAAGATGGCCGCCGACGGCGCCCGCTTCTATGAGGGTCCATGATGTCGAACGACGCCGATCTCCTTCGTCACGTCATGGCGCGGGAGTGTGAGACGGTGAACGAGTACCTGGCCTTGGCCGAGCGGGCCCAGTCGCCCGAGGTCAAGGGCCTGCTGCTGCACCTCGCCTACGAGGAGAAGGAGCACATCGCCGTCTGCGCCAAAGAGCTCATGAAGGTAGACGCCGACCACAAGATGTGGATGGAGAAGGTCCACGCGCCCTTGGACGCGCAAGGAAAGCGGCTCAACACCGCGGCCTCCGGGGATCACGGCCCCGGGCCGAACCCAACACAGAGCGCCGCCGCCCCAACGGCGGTCTCGGCGAAGCCTCAGTTCACCATCGGCAGCCTCATCCGCTGAGAGGGTCACCCATGAACCAGTTCTCCAACCACAACGACAACCCCCTCAACGAGGCCGAGTTTCGCCGGGTTCACGACGCGGTGATCGAGGCCGCCAAGCGCCGCCTCGTGGGCCGCCGCTTCATCGAGCTCTATGGCCCGATGGGCCCCGGCGTGCAGGCCATCGCGTACGACGAGTTCACCGGCACTGATAGCGGCCAGCTCGACCTGCTCGGCGAGTCGTCCCCCACGCGCATCTTCACCGACCAGCGCCGCTTCCGCACCATCCCCATCCTCTACAAAGACTTCGTGCTGCATTGGCGCGATCTGGAGATGGCCCGGCAGCTCAACATGCCCCTGGACGTCTCGGCGGCGGCGGGCGCGGCGTCTTGGTGCGCCGAGCGTGAAGACCAGCTCATCTTCTACGGCGACGAGAAGCTGGGCTACGAGGGCCTGATGAACCACCCCCAGCGCCAGGTGGCCCCGCTCACTGATGGCTGGGGCCGGGCCGGGGCGGCCTTCCGCGACGTGGTGGACGCCGCCGAGAAGCTCTTTGAGGCCGGGCACTACGGCCCCTACGCCTTGGTGTGCTCGCCGCGCCTGTACGCGAACCTGCACCGCCTGTGGGAGGACTCCCGCACCATGGAGCTCGACAACGTGCGCCGGGTGATCGAGGGTGAGGTCTTCCAGTCCAACGTGCTGCGCGGCAACGTCGCCGTGCTCGTCTCCAAAGGCCAAGAGAACCTCGACCTCGCCGTGTCCATCGACATGACGACGGCCTACCTCGGCGCCGAGCGTATGAACCACCCCTTCCGTGTGCTGGAGGCGCTGATCCTGCGCATCAAGCACCCCGACGCGATCTGCACGATCGAGGCGGGGGCCTAGGCGGCGCCGCGCTCGCCGCCCGAAGGCGTCTCGAAGACGGCGGCGGCGGTGGGCGCGGTGAGCGCCAGCTCAAACAAGCGGTCGAGGCGCTCGGGGCTGGCCTCGGTGAGGGCGCGCTCGTGCTCGGGGATTAGGGCGCCGAAGCGTTGGACGAGGGCACGGCGGAGGACGTCTTGCCGTCCCTCCTCAAAACCCTCTTGCCACCCTTCTTGCCACCCCTCCTCAAAACCCTCGCGCCACATCCAACTCCTCGTCTGCGCTGGCTGCGAAGAGGCGCCGGCGTAGGCCCATGCGCGCGCCTCGTTGCAGCTCACGGGGCCGCCCTCTCTGGGGGCGCGTTGAAGAGGGCCTCAGCGGTGGGGGCGGTGAAGATCAGGTCCATCCAGCGCTCCAGACGCGCTGGGCTGGCCTCTGAGAGGGCGCGCTCGTGCTCAGGGCGCAGCGTGCCGAAGCGGTGAAGGACGCCGCGGCGGATGACTTTTTGCATCATCAAGAGGCTCCTACTCCTCTCCTCCTGCCGCCCCTCCTCACGCTCACGCTGCATCCAGCTCATGACCTGCTCACGCTCGGGAGGATGTAGTAAGGCCATCGCCCGCTCCGTCTCCGCGGGGCTCACCCGCGACTGGTTGAGGTAGATGGCGTATTTTAACACGGCCGCGGCCCAGTGGTCGCCGCGCTCACGAAGGGCCCGCTCGTAGAGGGGCAGGTGCTGGTTGAGGAGCGGCAGGGTGCGGCCCTCGTGGGCGTGGCGCATGAGCAGGAGCGCGAGGCGGCCGCCGCCTTGGCCGGGGAGCTGGTCGTCGGGGGTGACGCTGAGGTCTTCGAACCACAGCTCCAGCTCGGGGAGGTAGGGCTTGAGCCCGGCGATGGCCTCGGGCGGGGCGTCGTAGAGCTCGGAGAGGCGGCGCGGCGCCGTCCAGGGGCGCTCGCCGTGGGCGACCACCAGGGTCAACACGACGGGCAGGCGCGGCCCCTCGACCTGCTCCCACACCCGCATCGCCGCGCGTAAGGCCCGGTACGGCATCTGCGGATCGGGGCTCGACTGGTGCTCGATGAGGATCGTGAGGTGGGCGTAGCCTCCCGGACGCCAAGGCGCCTGAAAGTGCAGGTCGGGGGTGCGGGCGCGCAGCTCGGCGCTGTGCTGCTCTGGGGGCAAGGCGACGAGGCCGTCGAGGTCCAAGAGCGCGAGCACGGGCGGAGGCAGCAGATCCCGCAGCATCGCCGCGAGCTCGGCGGGCTCGCTGAACGTCAGCTTAAACAGGGCGTCATGAGGTTGGGTCATGCGCGCTCAGTTAGCCCAAGGATGGGCCTCAAACTGACCGACGATCACCTGAGGCGCTAATGTCGGCTCAAGACAACCACGGCGAGCACGACGAGGCCCGCGCCGAGCAGCTCACGGGCCGAGGGGAAGTCGGCGCCGAGGGTCAAGGCCAAGATCGTCGTGGCGACCACCCCCGCGAGCACGCTCGCCGAGCGGTTCACGGGCACGGCGAAGCTCGACTCCCGGGGGTCCAAGAAGATGAGCGTGCCGAAGATGCCCGTGCCTTGGCTGAACGCCCCGATGAGCAGGGCCAAGATCAAGGCGAGGCCGGTGACGCCGCCGGTGAAGCCGTCGTGGAGCTGGGTCATCAGGGCCCCTTCGCCCCACAGCGCCAACAGCCCCAACATCACCAAGGTGAAGGGCGCGACGACGAGCTGCTCTTCAGCGAAGTAACGCCGGGTGACGGCGGGGTCCGTGGCTTTGCCCAGGCGGTCGATGAGCCGCAGGCGCACAAAATACGCCGCGAGGTAGAGCCCGATGTCGATGCCCGCCGGGACGCTGAGCCCGAAGCCTTTGACCTCGGAGGTGGCCACGATCAGCGCCAGGCCACACAAGGCGAGGGCGATCCACGCCGCCGGGCGCGGGCGTTTGTGGCTCAAGAGGTCCACCACCGGGGCGATGGCGAGCACCCCGCCGCGCATCAAGAGCATGGCGAAGACGATGGACACGCCCTCAAAGGTGTAGGCCAAGGTGGCCGTGACCAGGATCACCGCGGTGCAGGCGCCTGAGAGGGCCGTCCAGCGGCTCGGCGCGGGCAGGCTCAGGCCGCCGAGCTGAACCTGGCCCGCGTCACGCCACCAGCCCGAGGCGAACAAGAACAAGAAGGTGACGACGACCGAGGCCGCCGTGCTGGCCGGCAAGATCGCCGCGCCGTCTACGGCGGGCAGCCCCGGCACGAGGCCTGAAGACAAGGCCTTGGTGAGCGCGGTGAACGGCACATAGCAGAGGAAATACAAGAGCGCCGCGCGCCAGATCCCGACGTGTTCACCGAGGATGTCGCACCTCCGCGCTGGTTGAGCGGGATCTATGGCGCGGCTGGGGCGCCCCGGCGCCGCTCACCTCGACGGATCCTGCGCCAGCGCAGGACACAGGCCGACTCAGCCCAAGGCCGACTCAACCCAAGGCCGCCGCGTCCAGGGCCCGCAGAAACTCATCGACGTTCAGCCGCCCGTCGCCGCCCCGGTCATACCGCTCGACGAGCGCCTTGGCCTCCCCCTCGGTGAGGTGCTCATCGAAGCGCACCATCGCCGCGCGGAGCTCCTCAGCGCTGAGGAAGCCGTCGCCGTCGAGGTCAAACTCTTGGAACACGGCCTTGAGCTGGGCGCGAACATCGGGGCTGAGGTGAGAGAGGCGCTTCTCGGGCATGGTCAGGCTCCGCAGTTGGGGTGGCCCTCATAACCCGCTTCAGCCCGGCGGCGCGGAGAGCAGGTCCGCGGCGGAGCGCGGCGCGGCGACGGCCTCACGGAAGAGCGCGTAGACCTCAGCGCCTTCAGGCAACGAGAGGTCACCTTCACTGAGCGCGGCGAAGACGGGGCCATCCAAGGGCGGCAGGGCCTCATAGAGCGTGTCGGCCTGGGCGTGGAGGATGCGGCGAAAGAGGCCGTGGGCGTCTTCGCCAGGGCGGCGGGTCAGCTCACTCGTCGCCCAAGGGCTTCGGACGAGCACCCGCTGGGCCCGGGCGGCGGCGTGCAGCGCGGCGAGGCGGAACATCGTCGGGCGGCTGCCGTGCTCAAAATAATGGAGGAGCCGTGGGCACACCGACTGAATGTCTTTGGTGGAGGTCGCGACGTTGTTCATCGCGAGCTGGCCTTTGCGGGAGACGTCTAACCAATGAAGCCGCCGCGTCGCCAGATCCACCACCAAGGGCATAAAGACGCCGTTGGGGCCGTCCAGGGCGAACCGAAGCCGCACGGTGCGGGGGTCAAAGATGGCGTTGTCTTCGTCCTCACGCACCATGAGCCCGGCGAAGGCGCGCTCTAACTTCGAGAACGGCAGGCCGGAGTAGGCGTTGACCACCATCACGGCGAAGCGGTAGCCCTGGCTGCGGGCGTTCTTGAGCAGCAGATCCACAAACTCCGAGGCGCCGTCGGGGTGCGGGGCGCTGGTGAAGTCGCCAGAGGACCGCGCGACGGTGACCCCGCCCGCGCTCAGCTTGAGGTGGTAATAGGCGCAGACGTCTCGATAGCCCCAGTCATCCCCATAAAAGCCGACGCTGAGGTCCAAGTCGGTGTACGACTCGTCCTTTGGAGGTTGGCACCAGTGCATGAACAGTCGCAGCAGGGGCCCCTCAGGCAGCGCCAGGCTCGACCCTCGGGGCAGGTTCACCGCCGAGACGCTCGCCGTGCGCTCGTTGAACGGCACGATGATCTGGGCCAAGCTCTCATCGATCACCGCGTCTTGCACGGGGTCCAGGCGGGCGAGGCGCGTGAGCAGGGTGCGCTCCAAACCTTCGATGATCGGGCCAACACGCTCGGCGGAGAGGAGCGGGCGGGTGTCTTTGGCCGACGGCGCGTTGAACAGCGGCGTGGCGGGGAAAAACACGCGGTCGGGGCCCGCCTCGTGGCGTCGGGCCAGGGCGGTGGTGAGCGTGAGCAGCATCGGCGTGGTCAGGCGCTCGGCCACGGCGAGGATGGCCTCATCCGGCGCGCGGCTCGTGGGATCGAGGCGCAGGAGCAGGTCCAAGCGCCGGGCCAGCTCACCCGGTCGGGCGCGGAGGTGCGCGGTGAGCCCCGCCACGTCTTTTGCGCGCAGCAGGCGCTCGGCGACACCCCGGAAGGTGCTCAGCGCAGGGCGGCCCTTGGCGTCACGATGGACCGTGTCCGATGTGCCGATCAGGGCGTCTGCCAGGGGCCCCGTCGTGCCCCGAAGGGTCACGAACGCCCGGGCGATGACCGGGAACCGCTCAGCGAACTCATAGGGGTGCAGGCGCTCCCCCACGCCGCGCCAGAGGCTCTTGTGCCGGTGAAGGTCTTCAGCGAGGGTGGCCTCAGGCAAGGCGTTGAGCAGGCCCAGCAGCGCCCGGCGGATGGGGCGGCCCATCTTGGCGACGACAAACCGCGCGGAGGAGATGGGCTGGTAGGCGACCCCACGTTTGTTGTCGAGGGTTTTTTTGTCCCAGCGCCGGTCACCGTGTTTGACGGGCACCAGCTTGGTCTTGGCCTGCAGGCTCACGTCCGCGCCGGAGAGCACAGCGATCACCCGCAGCACGTCCGTCGCCGTCTTGAGCCGCGCGCTGAGCTGGGCGTGCACCGCTGTGTCGTTGGGGTGCGCCTTCAAGAGCCCGCCGAGCACGATGGCGAGGTTCTCTTTGACGGGGATCTGCTCGGGCAGCCAATCCAGGAGCGTGAGGCCCTTCTCGGCGACGAGGAGCTTGAGCGCGGCGACGTCGTCGGGGCTCATCGCCTGGGCGCGGGCGCACAGACGCTCCATGAGCGCGCGAGCGGCGGGCTCCTCAGCGCTGGGGTGGAGCACCTGGAGCTTGATCCAGCGCTCGTTGGGGCTCAGGGGCCTAGGCGCCTCGTCCGCGGTGAAGAACCGCGAGCCCTCGATGAGTTTGGTCCCACACACCGGGCAGCCCGCCGTGGCGGTGATGTCAAAACACCGCTCACAGACGACGTGGTGACACGGCCGCAGCACATGGGTGCTGCCCACGCCGCCGCAGGTGATGCACGGCAGGCCCTCACGCTGGAGATAATGCACCAGCATCCGCTGGATCCAGAGGGCCAAGGTGTCGTTGGGCACGCCGTCGGGGAAGCGCCGGTAGAGCGGCGTGTGATTGACGTGGGCGCCTTTGGCCTTGGCCAGCGCCTTGGGCAGCCAGCCATGCAGCGCCGTGAGCTGCGCCAGAGGCATCCGGCCGAGGCGCGTGAGCAAGGCGTAGCTCGGGACATAGCCCAGCTCCGCGAGCTCCAGGGCCAAGGCGTGAGCGGCGCGCTCGTTGTGCTCTGGCTCGCCGAGCTCCGGCGGCAAGACGACGAGGCCATCACGGGCGGCGAGCAGATCGCGGAGCGTCAGAGGGGCCTCAGGTCGAGAAGGGGTGGGAGGAGAGCGTCCGCGCTAAGACCTTAGAGTGAAGCGAAGGAAGCGCGGACTGAGCCTCCCGCCGGTCTTGTACAACGTGGAGATCGCCCGTGTCAAGCGGGCGCCGAGGCCGCCGGGGCCCCGACGCGCGGAGGGGTTGGGAGGAGAGCGTCCGCGCTGATACAGCCTTCGGGAAGAAGGATAGAAGGAAGCGCAGACTGAGCCTCCCGTAGGTTGTGTACCTGAAGGGCGGGGCGGGTGTCAAGGGGGCGCCGGGGCGGCGGCCGATCGCCTCCAGCGGCCTCAAAAAACGCCCACCCCTCGTGTTGATGGACCTCAACGTGGGGTGGGGGCGTCCAGGCGCGAGTGTGGAGGGTGGGGATGGCGCCAGAGTGGCGCCAGGAATCCCTGGCCGCGCTTAGGAGAGTCCTCAGAAGTGCCGCCAAGAATCCTGGCCGCGCAAAGAAGCCCTCCGAAGTGGCGCCAGGAGTCCTGGCCGCACCTAGAAGGCCTCAATTGTACAATCTGGTAAATTGGCGGCGCCTCCCAGCAGACCGACCCGCAGACCCCATCCAGATCACCCAAACCCGCGGTGCAGGCTTACAACCCGCCGCGCTTGCTGCATCAAGAGGACGACGGCGCCACGGTTCACAACCCCCGGCGCTCCTCAGCCCCCCAACCCCGCCCACTCCCCCTCCAGCGCCGCCAGCGCCGAGGCCACAAACTCCTCCGTGTCTACGCCCTGCGCCTCGGAGTACCGCCGCGCCTGCAACAACATGTCGAGCTTGTCCAAGGCCTTCACGAAGCGCCCCTCGGGGCTCACGCCGTACTCCTCAGCGAGGGCCGTCAACGCCTCCGCGTTCGGCAGCGCCGCGACCATCCCCACCAGCGCCTCCCGCTCCCGCCGGGCCTTCTCGGCCTTGGGCACGCCGTCCTGCGGGGTGAGGTCACCCACACGCACCTCGGCGAGATCGTGCAGGATGGCGATGGCCAAGGCGCGGCCGCGGTCGAGGTGGGGTGGGCACAGGGCCAACACCAGCCAGGCCACGCCCCAGGAGTGCGCCGCCACGCTCTCCGGCGACTGTACGCCCACACGCGCCCAGCCCGCCCGGGGCAGCTCTTTGAGGCGCAGGGCCTCCATGAGGGCAGCGCGGCGAGGATCCTCGGTCAACGACACACGAGCGCCCGCTGCTCGGGGCGGTCCATGCTGATCACCAAGGGCCGGGGGCTCGCCTGGACCTCCTCAAAATCACGGCGGTCACGCAGACCCCGCCAGCCGAGCTGGATGAGGATCTGCGCCGTCGCCGCGCCCAGGCTGTTGCCGGGGCCGGGCAGAAGCACCGCGTCGGGGCCGTGCTCACCCATGGCCGCGCGCAGGCAGAGGTTGAGATCAAACGGATCGGTGACCTGGGTGGTCAAGGTGTAGCGGGCGAGGGCCGCCGGGGACGCGGTGCGACCGTAGTGGTTGCCGTCGCCGCCCACCATCGGCAGGGCCGGGGAGCGCCAGGGGAGATCCTTTAGATCGACCTGGGCCCGGGCCGAGGTGAGCGCCATCAGCGGCGTATGAAACGCCGAGTGTAGGGGGAGCTGCAGCGGGAAGGTGCGGTCGCCGCGCTGGAGCTTGGGCAAGGTCTCGTTCAGCGCGGAGAGGCCCTCCCGGGTACAACCAAACACGGTCATGCCGCCCAGACGGATCGAGCGGTACACCCCGGGGAGCTTGAGGGCCTCCTCCACCAGCCCCGGTGAGCACGGCGTGGGCCCGCCAGTCGTCGCCCGCCGTGGGGTAGAGCACCTGGGCGCCGATGACGTTGGCCTCTTGGTAACCGCCGAGGGTCTCGACGAGGCGCGCGGCGTCCAGCAGCGGGAGCGCCCCGGCGGCGGCCAAGGCCGTGTACCAGCCCATGCTGTTGCCCACCACGGCGACGGTCTGTGCTTTGTCTGGGTCCAGAGACTCCAGATCGGCCAAGGTGTAGCCGAAGGTCAACAGCGAGGCGTGCTCTCCGGCGAGGTGCAGCGCCGGGAAAAACCGCTCCGTGGCGTCCAGCGCCGTGAGCGTGGGGCGACCGGCCTCGGCGCGGAGCTGGTTGAGCTGGCGTACGGTGGGGCTCTCTGGCGGCAAGGTGCCGATCTGGGCGCGCCCGTAGGAGCCGCGGCCAGGGCAGAGCAGGAGCAGACGGCGTGGGGTGGTCTGAGACATGGGTTATTTCCCCCCGACGAGCTTGAGGGCGGCGGCCTCGATGTCGTGCTCTTGCACCAGCACCAGATTGGCCGCGGCGCCGAGCGGGATGTAGGTGTCCCAGGCGGCCACACGGGCCATTCGCCCCGAGAACCCGCCGTCGATGAGCGCCGTGAGCACCCCCTCAGACACGCCGCCCGTGCGCCGCGTCTCATCCACCACGAGCACCCGCCCCGTGGCGACGGCCTCGCGTAAGATGTCCTCAATCGGCAAGGGGTTGAGCCATCGTAAATCGAGCACCCGGCAGCGCAGACCGTGCTGCTCCTCCAGGCGCCGCGCCACACGCTGGCTCATCCAGTGGCCGTTCGCCCAAGAGATGATCGTGAGATCCCGGCCCTCGCCGGTCACCCGGCCCACGCCGATGGGCGCGGGGTCGGCGTCGGGATCGTAGGGGGTGCTCCACAGGCCGTCGCCGTCTTGGTGGAGATCCTTCGTCATGTACAGGGCGATGGGCTCCAAGAACACACAGACCGCGCCGTCTACCTTGGCGGCGGCCACGCAGGTGCGCAACATCGCCGCGGCGTCGTCCCCCCGGCTGGGGCTGGCGATGACGAGGCCGGGGATGTCGCGCAGCACGGCCACGGAGTTGTCGTTGTGAAAATGCCCACCGAAGCCCTTTTGGTAGGCGTACCCGGCGATACGAACGACCATGGGGTTCTGGAACTGGCCCTGGGAGAAGAACTGTAGGCTGCCCGCCTCGCCCCGGAGCTGATCTTCAGCGTTGTGCAGGTAAGCGAGGTACTGGATCTCGGGGATCGGCAGGCTGCCCAGGTGCCCGGCGCCGATGGCGAGGCCCAAGATCGTCTGTTCGTCCAAGAGCGTGTTGAACACCCGGCCCACCCCGGCGCGGCGGCTGAGGCCCGTGGTGACGTTGTACACGCCGCCTTTTTTGGCGACGTCCTCGCCGAACAACATCAGCTCGGGGTACTTCACGAGCAGATCGCCCAAGGCGCGGTTGATCTGTACGGCGAGGTGGCGCGGTCGGTCGGCCTCGGGCAGCTTGCCCTCCCACAAGGTGAGGCGCGCGGCGGCGTCGGGCGCGCGGCGGGCCTCGGCCTCAACCAGCGCCGGGCGGCGTGGGGCCAGGGGCGCGACGACCTCTTCAGCGGTGGTGAGCTTGGGGCGGTCGGCGGCCTCTTGGGCCAAGGCGGCGCAGCGGGCGCGGGTGTCTTCGTAGAGCTGGGTGAGCAGCTCGGGGCTCGCCCAGCCGCCCTCGATCAACAGCGTCGCCGCGCGGCGCAGAGGGTCCAAGGCCTCGCTGGCCTCGATCTCCTCCTCGCTGCGGTAGCTCTGCTCCACGTCCGAGCCCGCGTGGCCCAGAAGGCGCACCACCTTGAGGTGCAAAAACGCCGGGCGGCGGTGCTCCCGCACATACGCGACGGCGGCCTGGGCGGCGTCGTAAGCCTCGGGGAGATCCAGGCCGCTGCCGCCAAAGTACCGCATCCCCGGGCGGTTCTGGTGGTTCGCCGCCACCCAACCCGAAGGGGTGGTGACGGAGATGCCGATGCCGTTGTCTTCACACACAAACAGCACGGGCACGGGCACGTTCTGGAACGACGACCAGCACGCGGCGTTGATCGCGCCCTGCGCCGTGGAGTGGTTGGAGGAGGCGTCGCCGAAGGTGCAGACGATGACGCTGTCTTCAGGCACGTCCAAGGGCAGGCCCAGGCGTTTGCGGCGCTCTAGGGTGAACGCCGCGCCCACGGCTTTGGGCAGATGAGACGCGATGGTGCTCGTCTGGGGCGGGATGAACAGAGACTTTGAGCCGAAGACCTTGTGGCGGCCCCCGGCGATGGGCTCGTCTTTGGCCGCGGTCACGCCGAGCAGCACGTCGAGGAGCGGGGTCTGCCCGGGCACCTGCCGGGCGCGCTGCACAAAAAAACCGCCCGAGCGGTAGTGCAGAAACGCCATGTCCGTGGGGCGCAGCGACGCGGCGACGGCGGCGCTGCCCTCGTGCCCGGCCGAGCCGATGGTGTAGAAGCTCGCGTCCCGGGACTTGAGATCCCGCGAGGCCAGGTCCAGGTGACGGCTGGCGATCATCGACTCAAAGAGCTGCAGCGCGAGGCGCCCGCTGAGCCCGCTGCCGGGGATCACGGCGGCGTCGAGGTTTGCCTGGGCGGGGCCCGGCGTGAGCCTCGCGACGTGCTGAAGGAAGCGCTGGTCGACCACTGCGGCGCGGTTGACGGCCATGAGGGGGGCTCCGGGGGCAGGACGCGAGGGTTTATCCTGTCAGCGGCCCCAGAGCCCCTTCAGCGCCGTCGCGCGGCGATCAGCCCCTCACGCAGCCCGGCCTCGCAGGCCACCACCCGGCTCACGCCCAGGGCGCGCCAGAGGGCCACCAGAGTTGAGGCGCCCCGGGAGAGGCTCCGCTCGCGGCGGAGGTCGTAGCCGGGCAGGGCCCGCCGCGCCTCCAGAGGCAGGGTGTTGAGGCGCTCCGCCACCGCCGCCAGCTCCTCAAGCGTCGCCGCGCGGCCGTGGCGCTCCTCGCCGTGTTCGCCCCGGGCCAAGGCCGCCATGTGGGTGAGGGTCAGCGCCGTGCCCGCGGTGACGACGACGCGGTCCACCTGGGCGGCGGAGAAGCGGGCGGCGTCGGCGGCGCTGAGCGCGGCCCGCACCTCGTCTTCAGGGCTCAGGCTGGACTCGCGCAGGTGGCCCAAAGGCAGCGAGAGATCGGCGAGGATCCCGCCGTCTTCGCCGAGGATCAGCTCGGTGGAGCGCCCGCCCATGTCGATCACCAACAGGCGCTCGCCGGGCTGGCCCGCGCGGGCGAACACCCCCAAGAACGTGGCCTGGGCCTCCTCGGCGCCGCTGAGCACCCGCACCCGCGCGCCCGTGGCCGCCGAGAGCCGCTCGGCGACCTCAACGCCGTCCTCTGCGTCACGTAGGCTCGCCGTCGCCGCCACCTCCACAACGTCCACCCCCCAGGCGCGGGCGAGGCTGACCATCTCGGCCAAGGCGTCCCGGGTGAGGGCCTCGCGGGCGGGGTCGATGCGGCCGTTGATGTGGCGGCCTAGCTCGGCCTGGGCGCGGTGAACGGCGAGGAGCGCCGGGGCTTGGCCGGGGGGCAAGGCCGCGATCAAGAGGTGCAGAGAGTTGGAGCCCAGGTCCACCACGGCCACCCGCGGCGGGGCGGCGGGGGCGACGGCGCTCACTGGAAGAGCCGGGCGAAGAGCGGCGGCGCCAAGAACAGCAGCTCCGCCGGGGTGCGCGGCGGCAGAGAGTCCACCCGAAGGCAGGCGACGGTGGCGGGCTGGAAGTGCAGACCCCCCGGGCGCCGAGCAGAGACCCCGCCAAACGAGAGAGGCCGGGCTCGTGGCCGACGACGAGGGGGTCGATGAGCTCCCGGGCGCCGAGCTCGGCCAAGAGCGCCTCGTCGGCCTCCACCACGGCGGGCAGCACGTCGAGGGGCGTGCCCGGGAAATGTTTGAGCGCGATGGCCGCGGTCTGCCGGGAGCGGGTGAGGGGGGAGCACACGATCGCGCCGGGGCACCAGCCGCAGGACTTCAGGCCGAGGATCACCTCGTCCACGATGCGCTCACCGGCGTCGGTCAAGCGTCGGTCGGCGTCGCTCCGGGCGAAGGACTCCGCGATGCCGTGGCGCATGAGGGTGACGAGCATGGGGGCCTCTCTACCCCACGCGGGGCGGCGCCGCTACGCCCGATCCAGAGCGCGCTGGAGCTGGGTGAGGGTGGAGTGGCGGCAGCCTTCAGCCTCGGCGCGGGCGGCGAAGGCCCGGGCCGAGGCCAGCTCCCCCTGCCGGGGCTCGCCGACGAGGCACAGGGCGCGGTGGTAGTGGGCCAAGGCCAGGCTCAGCGTGGGCTCTTCAGCCCGAGACGCGGTCGGAAACAGCAGCGCGCGGCCCCGGATGACGACCGCCCAGGCCCGGGCGGCGTGCTCAAAGGCCTGACCGTCGTAGAGGCCCCGGGCGCACTCCTCACCCAGCTCGACGGCCATCCTCGCGGCGGCCCGGGACTCGGGCTCGGCGTCGAGCCAACGATCGGCGAGCTCCGCGCCCTTGAGCGTGAGGCTGAGGCCGCCGCCGGGATCCGCGCCAAACAACAGCCGCCCGGCGTCTTGAAGATCGAGGATCACCCGCTTGAAGTGCGCGGGGTGCGGATCGCGCTCCAAGAGCGCCTCGCCGTGGCGTAAGGCGGCGGCGAAGTGGGTCCACGACTCGGCGGGCTCGTCCAGGCGCAGCAGCAGGCGCGCGGCGAACCCCTGGGCCTCGATCTGCTCCCGCTGGGCGGGGGCGTCGTCAGGCGCGGACTCGGCGAGGGCCTGGGCGACGGTCACCCGCTCTTGGGCGAAGGCGCGGGCCCCGTCCAGATCCCCCGCGTCTTGGGCCTCTTTGGCGAGGCGGTAGAGGGTGACACAGAGCGCGAGGCGGCCGTGGGGATCGGTCGCCGCCGCGCGCAGGTCATCCAAGGAGCGGGCGCCGGGCAGGGTCGTCACGAGGGGCTCCGAAGCTCAAGGGGTGTGCGCCCCGCTATGCTGCCACAGAGATACGCCCGCCGGGCCCCGAAGGACACGGCGGGCGTGAGGATCGCCTAGGGGGTGAGCGCGGCCTAACGGCGGCGGCGGCTCAGACCGACCAGGGCGAGCAGGCCCATGAGCAGGCCACCGGCGCCCGCGGGGGCCTCGGTGGTGGCGCAGCCGACGCCGCCGCCGCCCTTGTAGTCGCCGCCGCGCACGATCTCGCCGTCGTCATCGGCGTTCAGCGGGTCGGTGGCGTCGTCCAGCACCTCTTGGCCGTCCTCGATGCCGCCGTCGTCGGTGTCGACGTCGTTGGGATCCGAGCCGTGATCGTTGATCTCTTCGCCGTCGTTGAGGCGGTCACCGTCGGTGTCGGCGTTCAGCGGATCCGTCGGGGCGTTGCCGTAATCGACGTTCTCCGAGCCCGTGACCTCGGCGCCGTCGTTGACGCCGTCGCCGTCGGTGTCAGGGTTGTTCGGGTCGGAGGCCTTGCCGTCGAAGGGGTTCTTCGTGCCGCTGGTCTCGTCGCTGTCGCTGAGGCCGTCGCCGTCGGTGTCGGGGTTCGTGGGGTCGGTGGCGTCGTTGTTGTAGCCGTCGTTCTCCGAGCCATCGACCTCAACACCGTCGTCGAGGCTGTCGCCGTCGGTGTCCGCGTCGTTGGGGTTCGAGGGGTTGAAGGTCTCGCCCTCGTCCGTCCGACCGTTGACCTCTTCGCCGTCGGAGAGCCCGTCGCCGTCGCTGTCGGCGTTGAGGGGATCCGTCTCTTCGTTGCCGTAGTCGTCGTTCTCCGAGCCCGTGACCTCGGCGCCGTCGGTGAGGCCGTCGCCGTCGGTGTCGGGGTTGAGGGGATCCGTGCCGATGTCGTTGACCTCTTCGCCGTCGGTGAGGCCGTCGCCGTCGGTGTCGGGGTCGTTGGGATCGGTGAGGTGGTCGTTCACCTCATCCCCGTCGCCCAAGCCGTCGCCGTCGGTGTCGGCGTTGAGCGGGTTGGTCTCGGTGTCGTTCACCTCCTCGCCGTCGAGGAGATCGTCGCCGTCGGTGTCTACGTCGAGGGGGTCGGTGCCGTAGTCGTTGACCTCCTCGCCGTCGAGGAGCTCGTCGCCGTCGGTGTCCTCGTCGAGGGGGTCCGTCTCATGAATCAGGACCTCCTCGCCGTCGGAGAGGCCGTCACCGTCGGTGTCGGCGTTCTTGGAGTCGGTGCCGAGCTCGGCCTCCTCGGGGTCGGTGAGGCCGTCGCCGTCGGTGTCGACGAGGTCGTCCGAGCCGTCGAGCACGTCCGTGCCGTCGATGTTGACCTCGTCGCCGTCGCTGCGCCCGCCGTCGTCGGTGTCGGCGTCGTTGGGGTCAGACTTGTGGGTCTTGACCTCGGCGCCGTCCGTCAGGCCGTCGTTGTCGCTGTCCGGGTCGAGGGGGTCGGTCGGCTCTTTGCCGTAAGGCGTGTTGCGGGAGCCCGTGACCTCTTCGCCGTCCTTGATGGTGTCGCCGTCGGTGTCGTCGTCGTTGGGGTCGGTGCCGTAGTCGAAGACCTCCTCGCCGTCGAGCAGGCCGTCACCGTCGGAGTCGGGATCGAGGGGGTCAGAGCCGTAGGTGTTGATCTCGTCGCCGTCCTCTAGGTCGTCGCCGTCGGAGTCCACGTCGAAGGGGTCGGTGAGCAGCGTGCAGGCCTCAAGGCTGTCGAGCAGGCCGTCGCCGTCGCTGTCGTCATCGGCGAGAGGGTTGGGATCTTCGCCGTCGATGATGCAGTCGTCGTCGGTGTCGTCGTCGTTGGGGTCGGACTCGTTGGAGTCGTGGTTGCCGTCGCCGTCTAGCGTCCTCCTCGCCGTCGTCGAGGCCGTCGTCGTCGGTGTCGGCGTCGTCGGGGTCCGTGGTGGTGGTGGGGTCGGAGTCGTGGAGCTGGGCGTAGCTGGAGGTGACCACAAAGCCCGGGTCGTACGCGCCGACCTCGACGGAGTCGGGGATGCCGTCGCCGTCGTCGTCGGCCTCGGCCTCGTCAAAGGGGTAAAACTCGACGCCCGCGGGCACCTGGGTGGAGGGGCTGTTCCAGTTGGTGTCGCAGGTGAGCGTGCCCGCGGTGGACCAGGTGCTCCACGCGTAGAAGCAGACGTCGGCGTCGCCGGTGTCCACGAGCACCTTGGAGGTGCCGAAGGTGGAGTGGGTGACGAAGTGGGTGCCTTGGGTGTCGGCCGGGGCGCTCGTCGTGCGGGTGGTGGCGTTGCCGTTGTTCACCGCGGCGGTGAACGAGCTGACGGTGTACTCACGCGTCGCGGCTGACGACCGGGCCTGGTAGAGCCGCCGGTTGTCGTAGTCCAGGGCGATGGTGCCGTTGGACGTGCCGGTGACCGCCGTAGACGACGAGGTCATCGTGCTGGGGGTCGCCCAGTTGAACTTCGCGGGCTTGGGGAAGTGGCCGTCCGTCGTCCAGGCGTAGACGTAGGTGGTCGCCGAGCCGCCCTCGGTGTCGTAGCAGTAGAGGAGGTTGTTGATCGGGTCGCGGACGAGCTGGTTGCCGTCGCTGCCATCGGCGCAGGCCTTGCCCGTGCTCTTGCCGTCGGAGGCCGAGAGGAGCGTGCCGAAGTTGCCCGTGGAGGAGTCGCCGTTGATGGAGTAGGCGTCTACGCCGCCGACGTAGAGGATGCGGCGGAAGGGGTCGATCTCCAAGGCGCCGCAGGTGGTCGTGGCGTCCAGGGTGATGTCGAAGGGGAGATCGCCGTGAGACCGTTCGCGTCATAGGCCTTGATGGTCTGGTTGCCCTGCTCACAGACGTAGAGGATCTGGGTGAGGGGTCGAGCGCGACGCCGACGTAGCCGTTCGTGGCCGCCGTGGTAGGCAGCGTGCGCCCATCCTGATCCGTAGCGTTGCTGTCGCTGAGGTCGTAGGCCCGGATCATCCCCTGGCCGGTCGCGTACTTGCCGACCACGAACACGGTGTTGTCTGGATCCGCCGCGTGGCCAAGCCCCGGCGCCAACATCAGGACCAGGACCGCCGCGCTGAAGCGCGCCTTGTGTGGATGCGGAGGAGCCATCTTTAGTAGAGCCATCTGCGTCTCCTGTGCCCTGGAATCAAGGGCGCTCTTCGAGGGTCATGACAACACGCGACGAGGGCCGCGTGCTGGAGAAGGGGGGGCGGGGTTGGTCTGGAGCTCTTGGGCGTCGGGGGGCAGAATACCCCAAAAGGGCGCAGAGATACCAGTTGTGAGGCCTTTCACAGCGCTTCCATCGGGCTCAAGACGCGCGTGAGGAGGGCGCGCTGGGCGAGCGCCATCGGCATCGAGCCCAGCTCCAAAAAGGCGCGATGAAAGGCGCGGTCTAGGGCGAGGGGATCCGCGTTGGGTGGCGCGGCGTTCGCCAATGAACGTTTGGTCTCCCAGATCAAGTGGTTACCGAGCAGGTAGCTCAAGGGCACGCCCCGGTGGAGCGAGTACCAGCCGAGCTCCGCCTCAACCCGCTCGGGCACGAAGCCCGTCACGGCGCGCAAGAGCGCCCCGGCGGCGACGAAGGGGTCGGGGTGGGAGAGATCGACGTTCACGCCGATGTCCAAGAAGCGGCGCTCGCCGGTCATAAAGAACAGGTCGATGGCCACCCGGGGCCCGATGCGCGCGATGTCCCGCTTGGTGATGAACCGCAGCTCGTCGGCTTGTTCGGCGCGGTAACCTTGGTCGAGCATCCAATCTTCGAGCATCGTCGTCCAGCCCTCGGCCTGGTCGTTCGCCGAGGTGAGCCGACGCACGATGGAGGGGTGGCCCGCGGCCCAAGCGAGCTGGAGGTGATGGCCGGGGATGCCCTCGTGGACCATCATCGCGGGGATCGACAGAGCGGTGTGTTCGTCCCGCAGGGCCTCGGAGAGCGTGAGGTAGACGAGGCTTGTCTGGGTGCCCTCGCGGAACGGCGGCGGCGGCATCATCGCCCCGGCGGGGATGAGCGGCGCCATGAACGGCGGGGTGCGGAGGATACGCAGGTCGTGGTCGGGGGGCATCGGGAACAGGTCTTGGGCCTGAATGAACGCCAAGATCGCCCGGTGTTCGGCCTCGTACACCTCCAGCACGGCCTCGAGTTGGCCGTCGGGGAGCGCCACGGCGAAGCGCGCGTTGAGGTGCTCCTGGAGGGCCTCGGCGGTGGTGTCCTGGGGCAGGCCGTAGCGGCCGACGAGCCGGGCGCGCAGGGCCTCGACCTCGTCGCGGTTGCGGGCCACAAAGTCTCGGGCGAGCTGGTGCAGGGCGTCGAGGCTCAGCGTGACGCCTTTGGCGCGCAGGAGGCGCTCGGTCTGCTCCACGCCGATGTGCAGATGGGGGGTGGTGGGCAGGGCGCGCAGGGCCTCGGCGTAGCGGGTGATCGCCGCCTCGGCCGTGGCGCGGGCGGCGCGCAGCGCCTCCAGCTTGGGGTAGTGGACCTCTTCAGCGAGACGCTCGACGGTGTCATGCAGCGAGGGCAGGCCGTCGAGGGTGGAGAGCTCCCGGGCCGTCCAGCGGGCGACGGGGGTGTGCAAGCGGCGAAACATCCGCTCCAAGAAGGCCGGCGTCGCGAGGAGCCGGGCGAGGATGTCGTCCAGCCGTTGATCTGCCGGGCGCGGGTCGTTGACCAACATCAGGTAGACGCCGTCCCCCAGCTCGTCCCCGGCCATGGGCGTCTGCTGAAGGTGGCTGCGGCCGTTAAACCGGGCCTCGCCCCAGAACAGCTCCTGCTCCAAGAGCTGCACGGCGAGGGTGTGGTCGATGGCCTCATCCGCGCTGAGGCTGGCCAGATCAACGCCCTGCAGGCGCGCCAAGAGGGTTCGGGCCGAGCGCAGCGCCGTCTCTTCAGCCTCGGCGCTTGGGTCTGTGAGCTCGCCCAAGCCGTCGAGCAGGCCGAGGGTGAGCCGGTTGATCGGCACACGCACCTTGTGCTTGTATAGCTCGTCGATAAGGTCCCGAAGCGCTTCGTTCATCCTTCGATCCTGTGCTCCACAAAAGGCGAGAGGGCCTTCTTAGCCTGAGCGAGCGGGGATCGGTGAAGGAAAACTTTCATCTCTTGCGGAAGTAATCCTCAAATCATGTTCAGCCCGACGATGACAGGGGCGGGATCCTCCACTCCACGCCCCGCAAGGAGGTCTCTCCGCGCTCGCGCCGCAGGACGTTCACCAGCCGCTTCGCCAAGGCGTACAGCCCAAAGAACCGGCGCAGGGCTCGGTCGTCGGCCCAGGTCGGCGGGGTCGCGGAGAGGATCCACTTGTCGTCTACGGCGCCACGGTCCATGAACCGCACCACCCCGACCACAGGCAAGGTGAGCCGGTCGCCCAAGCGAAGGGCGGGGCCGAGCACGATGGCGTCGAGGGGATCACCGTCCTGGCCGTCGATGGACGGGGCGCAGCCATAGTTGAACGGGCAGGGCAGGGGAGAGAGGAGCTGCACCCCGCTCACCTGGCCTTGGGCGTCTAAGGCGCGCTTGATGTGGCCCCCTCGGGGCACCTCGATGATCACCGAGAGGGGGTCGGCCGGGGCGCCCAGGTCATCCAGCATCGTCGCTCCTCAGCCCAGGGCCTCGCCCACGGCGGAGCCCTCCGCTATCCTGAGCGCGCTGGCCGCGCCCCGCGCAACGCCACGCCGATCCTGGGCTACCCCCGCCGACCCTGCTTTCCTGAGCGCCCCGCCGTGATCAACTCCCTCGACGTCCTCGGTCGCCACGGCGCGTCAGAGCTGGGCCTGCCCGAGCACGCGATGGTGCGCTGCATCTTGCCCCTGCCCACCGGCGACGTCGCCTTGGGCAGCGACTACGACCTCACCCTCTGGCGCGCCGGGCGCTTCATGGCGTTCCCCTTCCCCCAAGGCGCCCGACGTGAGAGCCGCCGCGTAGAGAGCATGGCGGTGCACGACGGCGTCTTACACATCGGGACGATGCGCAGCCGCTTTGAGTGGCCGTTCAGAGGCCAAGCCGCGGGCAGAGGCCACCCCCTGGACGGCGCCGGGGGCTTTGACGACCTGCGCGCGGTGTTCTCTGACGGCGCGCGCCTGCTCATGGGCTGGCGCCTGCGCCTTGACGGCGGCGTGGGCCCCCCCGAGAGCATCGCCTTCGTCGTCGCCTGGGGCCGCACCTTCGCGGGCACCATCGACGGCCAGCTCTGGGAGGTAGACGGCGAGAAGGTGCGCGACTTCGTGGCGATGGGCAAAGGCCGCCCCGTGCGCCACCTGGGCTTCGCCTACAAACAGCTCTGGGCCTGCGCCGCCGGGGCCCTGCACCGCTGGGACGGCGAGACCTGGCGCCAGCGCGACCGGGAGCCCTACGCCCTCCACACCGACGCCCATGGCCGACTCTGGCTGCTCGCTGAGGGGGGCCTGTGGGTGAGCGAAGACGGCGGCTGGCCTCACCCGGTGAAGATCCCGCTGGACCGGCCTTGGGCGCTGGGCTCCACCGAGGGGCGCCTATGGATCGGGTGTAAGGGTGGGGTCGTCGTCGCGCGGCTCCCCGACTGAGGCGGGGGGCGCCCGTTTGGGCGCGGCGAGGGCCTTGGCGGCCTCAGCGGCGCGGTCGGCCGCCGTCTTGGGCACCCACAGCGCCGCCGGACGCACCCGCCAGCCGGTGCGGGTGTTGAACGCTCGACCGGGCAGCTTGATGCGGGCGCCCTCTTTGTAGTGCTCACGCTGGCCGTACTTGATGTCTTTCTGGGAGACGAGCAGGGCCGCCCAGACCTGCTGGGCCATGGCCTCCTCGACGACGGAGGGGTTCTGGTAGAGCGGGCCGCGCTTGTGCTGGATGTCCCACAGCGAGATCAGCGGCAGGCTGGGCTTCTTGCCGACGAGGTGGGGATACCAGGGGAACTGCGGGGCGAAGATCTCGCCCTCGACGGCGCGGAGCTGGGTGAGGAGCTGCTCTCCGGCGGCGCGGTCGGCCTCGGTGGGCACATAGTCTTCAGCCTTCTCCCAGCCGGTGCGGGTGAGCTGGGCGCTCAACAGCACCGCGACCAGGGGCACAGCCCAGGCCCGGCCCTCAAAGGCCCGGCAGAAGGCGCCGATCGCCGCGCCGCCCGCCGCCGCCACGGCCCAATGCCCGGGCATCAGCACGTTGATGAAGCCGCCGTGATGGGCCCGCATCAGCATACAGGCCCCGGCGGCCACGGCGAGCACCCCCAGCCACAAGGGCGCCCCTTCGCCCCGACGGCGCAGAGTCACGGCGAGCCAGGCCACCGACGCCGCGGCGAAGAGCGGCAACGACGACGGCAGCTCCTTCGTGATCGTCGGCAGGGCCCGGTCCGCCACCAGGGGGTGTGTGGCGGGCACGCCGAGGAGGTAGGTCAGAAACATGCCGTCTGTGGCGAGCTGCAAGAGCCCCGTCGCCAGAAGCGCCGGGCCCGCAGAGGCCGCGGTGAACAAGGCCGCCCGGCGCCAGCCCACGCTCCACCACAACCACAAGGCGATGGGCAGGCCGAACAAGGCGAGGTTGTGTTTGGCCAGAAACGCCAACGCGAGCAGCAGGCCAGAGGCCACGACGGGGGCGGGGCTGGCAAAACGCGCCAGAGTGATCGCCCAGGCGGCGAGGCCCACGGCCACGGCGTCGGCGCGCACGAGGTCCATGAACGTGCCCGACTCCTCCCAGGTCGTCAAAAACGCCGCGCCTGCCCCGACGGCGATCCCCCACGGCGCGCCTTCACGTCGGGCGGCGGTGATCGCGGCGGCGGCGGCGAGGAGCGTGCCCACGATCGAGAGCCCCCGGCCCACGAGGTACGACGGCTCACCGATGAGGCTGATCAAGAACGGGTAGAGCGGCGGGTAGATGTAGGGGATGAACTCGGCGCTCGGCGCGGGGTAGAGCGGCAGGCCTTGCTCTAAGCGCAGGGCGTGAACGAGCATGCCGCCCTCCATCCACTCGATGTCGAAGGGGTAGACGAGGCGCGGCGCGACATAGCCCCCGAGGGTGATGATCACCCACACGCTGAGGCTAAAGACGAGGAGCTGGCTCAGGACGTTGAAGACGCGGGGCATATCTTGGGGCAATATCGTGTCTGCGCGCAGGGTTCACCCATCTGGGTCCTCAAGCGCCGCTTGCCGAGCCGCCCCGTCGGGATACGGCAAACCTTCGCTCTCCAGCCCGCACCCCCAAAGGAGCACCCCATGAAGCGGATCGCCCTCGCCCTCTCTCTGACCGCCGCCCTCGCCGCCTCGGTGGCCATCGCGGGCGACGTGAAGCTCCCCGGCGGCGTGAAGGTGGACCCCCGCAGCGGCGCCGTCGCCGCCACCCCCGGCGCCAAGGGTGAGAAGGCCGATGAGGCCGCGTGCTCCATCGTCGTGCCCGCCGGGGTGACGGTGGTGAAGGGCCAGCAGGTGCTCATCAACAACGACGTGAAGGCGCTGGTGTGCCCCGGCGCCCAGGTCACCGTCACCGCGAACAACGCCACGCTGTACATCGCCGGGGAGGCTGATGTCTCCGTGGCCGGGAACAGCGCCAAGGTCTACGCCCACGGCGCGGGCCGCCTCGCCGTCGCCGGGAACAACGCCTCGGTCTACACCGACAAGCTCGCCCTCACCGTCGTGAGCGGCGAAGGCTCCAAGCTCCTCCAGTGCCAGCGGGTCGCCCTCGACACCGGCGCCGTGCAGAGCGGCTGCTGAGAGTTTCGGGTCGTGTGAGCTTCGATCGTCTCATTCGGGCGGCCTGTGCTAAACTGCCTGGGCCCCACCCCTCTGAAGACGAGGAGGTCCATCATGGCCTCGCCCCTCACGCTCCCTGACGCCAAGCACCTGCCCGATGTGATCGCCAAGGTGCAAGAGGCCCTGGCCGCGGTCGCCGCGCCCCTAGAGGCCGCCATCGGCAACGCCACCGCGGCGCTTGGCAACGCGGCCTCGGCGCTCTCCGAGGCGGCCCAAGGCGCCGCATCCGCGCTCTCCGACGCGGCGTCAAACATCGCCAGCTCTCTGCAGAGCGCCGCGCAGAGCCTCGCCGAGAACCTCTCTAGCGCGATCTCCAACGTGGCCTCGTCCATTCAAGACGCCGCCGCCGGGGTGGTCAGCTCCATCAGCGACTCCTTGGGCGACATCGCGTCCAACCTGCAGTCGAGCTTGGGGGATCTCGCCTCCAACCTCTCTGAGGCCGGCGCGGGCATCGTCGACTCCCTCAAGGGTGGTCTTGAGGCCGCCGCGAGCAAGATTCAGGACGCCGCGGCGGGCATCACCAGCAAGGTCACCGACGCCGTCGCGGGCGTGACGGAGGGCCTCAACAACGCCATGAGCCAGGTCGCGGACAAGGTTCAGTCCGCGGTGCAAGACGTCACCCAGCAGCTCCGCGAGGGCCTCGACACGCTCTCGACCACGGTGAAAGACACCGTCGCCGCCGCCACCGAGCAGATCAACGGCGCGATGACCAAGGTGAGCGAGGCGATGAACGGCGCGGTGAGCGCGGCGACGGGCGCGCTCAACGACGCGGTGGGCGGCGTACAGAGCGCGCTCACCGAGCAGCTCGGCGGCGTGAGCGGCCTCATCAACGACACAGTCGGCCAGGTGGCCCCCGACCTCGCCGCGAAGGCCACGGGCGCGATCAGCGACGCCACGGGGAAGATCGGCGAGGCCGCGGGCGCGGTGACCGGCGCGGCGGCGAAGGCCGGCGAGGCCGTGAGCGGCGCCACGGCGAAGGCCACAGAGGCGGTCGCTGGCGCCACGGCCGCGGCGAGCGAGGCGGTCTCCGCGGCGCTGGACCCCGTCACCCAAGCCGCCAACAAAGCCATGGACGACGTGAACGGCGCGGTCACCTCCGGGATGGCATCCGCCACAAAGGGCGTGAGCGACGCCACGAGCAGCGTGAACGACTCGGTGAAGACGGCCATGGGCGACGCCAAGGGCGCGGTGGACAAAGCCGCGAACACGATGCGTCAGGTCGGCAGCGCCGTCACCCGGGCCTCGGCCCTCGGCGGCTGAGTCGGGCGTCATTCAGCACAGATTTCGGGCGGTCACTCCACGAGCGCGCCGCCGTCGGCCGCTGTGCCCGGTGAGTAGCCCGCGCCGCCGTGGGTCACCCAAGGCGCCGGTGATCTCCGGCGAGCGGGTGATCGCCGCGTCTCGCTCCAGATCGTCGCTGAGATGATCTGAAGCGCAGGCAGACTTCGGCACAGTCACCCCAGCTCAGGGCCAGGACCGTCTCTCCGTCAGGCGTAGACAGTCGCAGCACGTCTCCGGCGTTCTGTAGGTTGAGGCTGCCGTCGAAGTCGGCGATCTGCACGGTCACCCCACCAAACGGGCCCGTGGGCACGCCGCCGCCGAACACCACCAGGGCCTCGCCGGGGCCCAGGCTCGTCCCGACGGGGAATCTGTGTCGGAAGGAGTCCTCGGCGTCGCCGAGGCCCCAGCCCGCGAGACAGACCGCGCTGTCCCCGGTGTTCACCAGCTCCACCAGCTCGTCTTGCAGGTTGTCCCGCGCGCCGTCGCCGTTGGCGTCTCCGGGCGCGTCGTTCGGCGGGTCGGCGAGCACCTCATTGAACACGATCCCCGCGCCTTCGGCGGCCGTAGACGGCTGGCAGGGCGTGGCCCCGTCGGGGCGAAACAGCCACCACGCCGCCGAGCCCGCCATCTGTGTGACGTTGTGCGCGGCGCCGGGCACCTCGCTCTGGGTCCAGCGGTGGGGCTCTCCCAGACCCTCTACGGTCGCCATGAAGTGCCGCCCACGCTCCAGGCGGTTTGTGCCTTGTGCCTGGGCCTCGTCTGTGCCACGAAGGTCGGGATCTTCATCGGCGGTGGCGGTGTCGGCCTGGCCAAGCAGCACGATCAGCTCTCGGCTGAGCGCTTGGGTGACGTCTTTCCTCCCGACGGGGGAGCCCGTGAGGCCATAGGGCATCTCTGTGTTGGGATCACCCGCGCTGGAGACGGGCAGGGTGTACCAGCCGGCGTTGGCCGCCACGGCGCGTCTCACCCGGGCCGTGGGGTGGAACAACAAGAGCCGGTGGGTGAACTGCGCCCCGGCGCTGTGGCCAAAGACGAGGTAATCGCAGCGAGACCCGGCGCCGGGGAGCGCGCCCTTGATCGCCTCAAAGAGGTGCTCCAGCTCCATAAAGGTGGTGTCGCTCTCGGGGCGCCACTCCCCGGCGTCGTAGGTGCCGCCCGAGGGGGGCCCGTCGACGCCGAGGCCCAGGGTGTAGTCCTCGCTGTTGGGGTAGAGGCGCTCGGGGAACTCCGGCGCGATGGCCAAGGCCCCGGCGCGCTCGGCGTAGGGGGCGATGGCCGCGAGGTAGGCCTGGGCGTCTCGTCTCGCGCCGTGCAGGACAAAGACGATGGGGCCCGTGGCCTCGTCGAAGCCTGTGGCCCGGTAGGTGGTCGCCGTGAGCGTGTTGTTGTCGCGGGCGACGAAGCTGAGCGAGCCCGTACGCTGACTGAGGGTCTCGGCCCCGGTGAGGATCGCGGGGTAGGGATCGCGCCGCTCACAGTCGGTCGTCGCGCCGCAGCCGTGCGCCGCGGCGAGCAGAAGGATCGGAGGAAGAAACCGGCGCGTCATAGAATCCCTCAGGGTGCAGCCCTATGATGAAGGGTCTCTATGCCAACTTCACCCCCGCCACCACCCCTGATCCCCTGATGACCGACGCCCAGCCCCCGATCCCGCGTGGACATCTGCGCCGCCATGTGCGTGAGCTCACCGCCGCGCTGCTGGTGGTCGCGCTGATGCAGGTCATGCTTGGGGCGATGTTGGTCGTGCGGCGTGGTGGCATCGAGCCGGCCATCAGGCGCACCAGGGAGATGTTGGCGCAGCTGAACGAGAGCCTACGGATCGCCATCTCGCCAGGGGAGCCCGGCGCTGACGTCGACGACAAGGAGGGCTGGTCGAGCCGCCACGCGCAGGTTCGGCAGGCGTTGGTCTCGCGGAATCTGGCGATCCTCCAGCGATTCGACTCGACCTACGCCCAGGCGGTCATGGAGACCGATGGCCGAGGGGACGCCGGGGCGGCGCGTCGCCAGGCGCACCTGCGCTATGTGACGGCGATGGTCGACGCCATGGTGGCCGAGGTGCAGGCGCGTCTGCCACGTCTACGCACGCTCCTGCTGCTCATCCTCGCGCTGATCCTGCTGCCGCTGGTGACCCTCGCCCTCGCGGTGTGGCGCTTCTACCTGCCGATCTCCCGACAGATCCTCCTCACCGATCAAGAGCTGGAGCAGGCGAAGTCGATGCTCCTGGCCAAAGAGCGTGACGCCGAGCAGCTCTCTGAGGTCACCTTGGCGGGCCTCGCCGTGCGGCAGTTTCGTGAGCAGATCAACGCCTCGCGGCGCCTACAAGACCAGCTTCGGCTAGAGCAGGCCAGCCGGGCGCTCGTGGAGGGCCTCGTCGGCGGGCAGAGCCCCGAAGAGATCGAGGAGCGCCTCGTGCGCCTCTGCGGCGCCATCGCCCAGCGCGCGGAGATGACGCGGTGTTCAGTCGGGCTCACCGCCCGGGCGACGGGGGCCGCGCCGCGGGTCGTGGAGTGGACCGTTGAGGGGGCGCCGCCTTGGCAGGACAGCCTGCTGGCGGGCGGGGCGAACCAAGCCGCCATGACCCACATTCACCTTCAAGAGGTGATGGCCATCGGCGACACCTGGAAGCTGGACAGCGCCGTTGCGCCGCTGCGGCCCCAGTTTGATCGTTATCAGGTGCGCGCGATGTTGACCGTGCGGGTTGGCCCAGAGCACGCGCCCTTGGGCACGATCTCGTTGTCCTCGCGTAAGCCGCATGAGTGGACGGAGTCCGAGATAAACGACCTTCGCCTCATCTCCCACATCGTCGCTGGCGCCTTGGAGGCGAGAAACGCCCAGCGCGCCTTGGAGCACGAGCGCCAGGCCCTCGCCCAGCGTGTGGCCGAACAGACCGCCGAGCTGACCTCGGCCAACGCGGCCTTGGTGCAGATGATGTGGACCAAGGACCGCTTCTTGGCGAACATGAGCCATGAGCTGCGCACGCCGCTCTCGGTGGTGGTCACCTCGGCGGATCTCCTGCACCAGGGCCTCTACGGGGCGCTCAGCTCCCGGCAGCAGCGGGGCCTCGACCCCTTACGCCGCGGCGCCCAGCACCTGCTCACCCTCATCGAGGACCTGCTCGATCTCAGCCGCATCGAGTCGGGGCGACTGCCCATTGACCTCGACTGGTGTGACGCGGCGGACCTCGCCCGGGTGAGCGCGCAGTTTGTGCGCAGTCTCGCGTTCAAGAAGGGCGTCAGCCTGAGCACAGACGTCGGCGTCGAGCCCGCCATGCTCCAGTGTGACCCCCGCCGGGTCAAACAGATCCTCATCAACCTCTTGGGCAACGCCGTGAAGTTCACGCCCTCGGGCCGAGAGGTGGGCATAAATGTCTCCCAAGGGGCCGACGAGGTCTCGTTTACTGTGTGGGATAAGGGCCTGGGCATCTCTCTGGAGGATCAGGCGCGCATCTTTCGGCCCTTTGAGCAGCTCGCGCAGAACCCCGCCGACGCCGGGGGCACGGGCCTGGGCCTCGCCTTGGTGAGCCACCTCGTCGCCCTGCACAGCGGGCGGGTCAGCGTGCGCTCGGCGCCCGGAGAAGGCAGCACCTTCGTGGTGACCCTGCCTGTGCGGCAGGCGGGCTTCTCGGAGAGCCCCGTTCTGGCACCCGCCACAGAGACCACCCCGAGGGCCGACCCCGCCGGGCGCCTGCTCATCGCTGAAGACAACGAAGACACCCGCGAGCTTCTGCGTGAGCTGTTCACGAGCTTTGGCTGGGAGGTGTTTGAGGCGGACGACGGCGAGGCCGCCTGGGCGCTCTTGCCCACTGTGCGCCCCGACGTGCTGCTGACCGATGTTCATATGCCCCGGCTCACCGGCCTCGATCTCACCCGCCGCCTACGCGCCGACCCCGTCTGGGGGGCCCTGCCCGTCGTCATCCACACCGCCGTCGCCATGCGTGGGGACGAGGAGCGCTGCTTGGGCGCTGGGGCGAACGCCTACTTCGCCAAGCCCGTCGACCTGCGGCGCCTGGAGTCGGCGCTTCGGGGCCTCATCCGTGGGGCCAACGCCTGACGGCACAACCTCGACGTGCTCGGCGCGACGACCTGCTCGCCCTCGGCCCAGATCGTTGTGGGCGTGGTGAGGCGCAGCGCGCGCTCTTGACGGGTCATCACCCCCACGCCCAAGGACTCGGCGACGTGCCCCGGGGGCTTCCCGGCGGCGACACGCTGGGCCAGCCAGTCGTGGTGGTGGGTGAGGCGGGCGGCGGCGCGGGACGCGGCCCAGGGCCGGGCGCTCAACAGGCGGTCTCGGGCGAGGGCCATGAGGCTTGGCTCACGGTCTACGCCGACGCTGGATCGCCCGGTCGCCAGCGCGGCCAGAGACGTCGTGCCGGTGCCCAAGAAGGGGTCTAAGACCACGTCCCCTTCGATGGAGTACATCAGGATCAGCCGGTAGGGCAGCTCCAGGGGGTAAGCGGCGCTGCGGGCCCGGGCCTCGGGGTCCACCAGGCGCTGATCGGCGCCGAGCAGGTCTGTCCAGAGGTCGGAGAACCACTGGTTACGCTCCTCCCAAAAGTACGCCGAGGCCGCCCGGCGGGCCTGCTCCTCCTTGGAGAACAGGCGTTTGCCCCCTTTGCGCAGGATGAGGATGTACTCGTGCTCATAGGTGACGTAGGCCCCGGCGGGCAAGGTGCCCGAGCCCATGAACTTGTTGGGGGAGTTGTTCGGTTTGCGCCAGAGGATGTCGGGCAGGGGCGTGAGGCCCAGGCGCATCGCCGCGGTGAGGACGCGGGCGTGGTTTGGGTAGAGGCAGAACTGATCGTTGAGGCTGCGGGTGGCGTCGCCGATGTTCACACACAAGAAGCCGCCGTCGGCGAGCACCCGGGCGCACTCCGCCCACACGGCGTCGAGGGCCTGGTGTTGGGCCTCAAAGCAGGCCATGCCCTGCCCGGCGTCCAGGGCCTCGCCCGAGGCGGGGCTCAGGGCGCGGAACACCTCGTCCCACATCTGCACCATGGGGTAGGGCGGCGAGGTGACGATGAGCTGGACCGAGGCGGTCTCTACGCCGTTGAGCTGGCGGGCGTCGCCGAGGAGCAGCCGGTGGGTGGTCCGCATCCCGGCGTCATATGGCGGCGCAGGGTGGGCGGCAATCCAGCGGCGCTGCGCCAATCCGGGGCGCTGCTCCATTTTGGAGCACCTCCCGCGCCGCGCCGCCCCACGACAGAGCGCCGTAAGCAAGGACTCGCCCCTGGCATACGTATTGCAAATGAAGGGTTCAACACCCCCTGGAGGCCACATGCACCTCGCCAACGGCGTCAGCCCCGAGCTGGTTTCCCTGTTCAACCAGGCCGCGCGACTCTCCCGAGTCGGCCGTCACGAGGACGCGCTCAACACCTGGGAGCGCCTGTTCTCGCCTGAAGGTGTGTGGAGCGAGGCCGACACCTTGGCGGCGAGCCCCTGCTTCTTGGCCGTGGCGGCGATGCGCCGGGCCTGGGTGCTCATGGACCTGGGCCGCTTCGACGAGGCCCGGGAGCGCTTCGAGCGTGGTCTGCTCCCGCGCCTGCTCGACCTGCTCCCCGCCACTGAGCGCTTCGACTACTGGTTCTCCTACGGCAACACTCTGGCCGAGCTGGGGGAGCTGGAGGAGGCGGATGCCGCCCTGGGCCGCGCGATCTGCGTGGCCATGAGCGACCTGAACGACAACCGCCGGGCGTCCCGGGCCTGGAGCCGCCTGCTCGACATCGCCACGGATCAGCACGCCTGGGGCTTCTTGGCCCGGGAGGGTGAGGCCGCGGCGAGCTGGGCGGCGAGCGCCGGGGAGCCCACCTTGGAGGTCTCGGCCCTGTGGCGTCGGGCCTTGGCCCTGCGGGTCTTGGGGCGTGAGGCCGAGGCGCACGACGCGCTCCTGCGGATTCGTGCCCTCGCCGAGCGTCTGGGGCTGCGTGAGGCCCGGGCGGCGGTGGAGCTGGCCCTGAGCGCGGTCTGAGCGCGGTCTGAGCGCGGTGGAGGGCTCGGAGCGGGGATCCCGGTCACCGCCCGGCCTGCCGATCGAATATGCTGGGGGCGCCGCAGACGCGGCCGCCAAGAGGAGCGCCCCCCGGTGCAAGAACGCACACCCCAAGACAGCAAGATCGATCCTCAGGCCACGGTGCCGCGGGCCTCACGCCTCGTGCCGACGCTCACGGTGATCTACCACCCCGAGCTGCCCGTGCTCGGCCGCCAGCTCCCCGTCACGCCCGAGGCCCCCGTTGAGCTGGGTCGCGGCGCGGAGGTGCTCGGCCCCGGCGCTCTGGACGATGGCCGCCTCTCCCGCCGCCACTGCGTGATCCGCGCCGAGGGCCGGGCCGAGGTGGTCGTCGAGGACCAGCAGAGCCGCAACGGCACGGCGGTGAACGGCCGCCGGGTGTCTTCAGCGACGCTCCGGCACGGCGACGTGATCACCTTGGGCAAGCTCACCTTGCTCTACACCTTGCAGCCCCGGGGCTTCGCGCCCGCGCCGAACCCCCGCTTCGTGGGCTCAAGCCCGGCGCTCATGGCGATGATTCACGACCTCACCGCCGTGGCCCCGGGCAGCGCCCCGGCCTTGCTCGTGGGCGAGAGCGGCGTGGGTCGACGCAAAGCCGCCGCCGAGCTGCACCGCGTCTCCCGCCACCGCGGCCCCTACGGTGTGGTGGACTGCGCGGCGGAGAGCGTGCCGAGCTGGGAGCGGATCCGGTCGAAGGTCGGCCAAGGCGTGATCACCTTCGCCCACATCGAGCTGGCGCCGATGCCCTTGCAGCGCGCGATCTCCGACCACATCACGGCCTTGGGCGACGGCGAGGGCCTGCGTATCCTCGCCACCGCGGGCGGTGACCTGCGCCGCCTCGTCCGCGGCGGCGCCTTCGACCCCGACCTCGCCGAGCACTTAAGCCGCCGCGTCGTGTCCGTGCCCACCTTACGCGAGCGCGCTGAAGACCTCATCCCCCTGGCCTTCGCCTTTGGCCGCGCGGCCTCCAACGACGCCCTGCGCCCCTTGAGCCAGCGCCTCACCCTGGCGCTCTCGTTGCACCCCTGGCCCCAGAACCTCCGCGAGCTCAAGGACACCATGACCCGCGTCTGCGCCGAGCAGGCCCACGAGCCCCAGCTCAAGGCCCCGGCGTGGCTCTTGCAGCAGCTCCCGGGGCGGGTGGATGGGGTGGAGGGCTAGGGTCGTCAGCCCGCGTTCACCCCCCACCGCACGTCCACGGCCTGGGTGAAGGTCACGAGGTTGAGCCGCGGGTCAAACGACAGGCCCACGTCCGCGGTCACCCAGGAGCCTTGGCTCACGGGCAGCTCGGCGCCGAGGGTGAGGTTGGCCTGAGGTCGGGGTGTGCTGTGGATGGCGTAGGGGCGCACGACGGCGGCGCCACCCTCCAGGACGAGCCGCGCGCCGGGCAAGGCGAGGCGCAGGCGGGCGGTGGTGGCGAGGCGGTCGAGCTGGTCGGCGTCGCTGCGGGCGCCGGAGAGGCCGAGGGTGAGCTGGGCGCGCGCTTGAAGGGGCAGCCCGCCGCTCACCCACACCGACGTGGTGTCGTGGCCCAAGGCGTCGAGCTGGCCGCCGTCGAAGCTCGCCACACGCGCCGCGGCGACGGTCAGGCCGGGGGCGTTCCAGGCGGGATCGGGGCGACGATAGGTCAGCCGCGCCGCGCCGACGAGGGCGACGTCGGACTCCAAGCCCGCGGCGATGGCCCCAGAGACGCCGAGCTGCAGGGCGGCGGCGCGCCGGGCGGGAGACAGGGCGCTGGTGAGCTCCAAGGCGCCAGCGGGCCGAGGCTTGAGCTGGGCGTCCATGGCGCGCCCGGTCGTCACCGAGACGAGGGTGGCCGGGCTAGACTCCGAGAGCGGCGCGCCGGAGCGATCCAGGCCCACGAAGGCGGGAACCTGGGCGGTGACGGGGAGCTCGGCGGCGGGCTCTGCGGCCTCGGCGGAGGGGATCAGCGCGGTGAGCGCGACGAGCAGGGCGGGCACAGACGCTCCTTTGGGGGTCGGCGCGGGCAGTCTGCCACAACGCCCCGACCCCCTCACCGCGGCGCGAGGCTGACCACCACCACATCCCCGGCCTCTTTGCCTTGGCGGATGTTTTTGGGAACGGGCAAGAGCGCCCCGTGCCGCTTGTCGGCCCAGACGCTCGTGTCCCAGCTCCGCCCGTTGACGGTGGCCCGCACCGGCGTGCGCCCCCAGCCCGCCACCACCGGCGGCGCGTGCTCCACGGGCACCGGCGCGAAGGTCCAGCCGCCGGGGGCCTCCACCCGCCACAGGGTGGCCTCAAAGGTGCAGGGCTCAAACAGGATCATGGGCGTTTGGGGGCTGGAGGAGGCGCTGGCGCTGGGCTCTGGGCTCCGGGACGTAGCCCAAGGAGCGCAACATCTCAAAGGTCTCGACGTCCTCGACGGTGACCGGCTGGGTGGGGCTCGTCGGGTTGAGCCCACCGCGGGCGGCGCCGAGGGCCTGGTAGAGCGGCTCGGCGCGGCCGCGCTGGGCGGGGTCGTCAGAGAGCAGGGCGCCCTCGACGCCGTCTGGCGACACGGCCCACAGCCGCGCTTGACCGTCGCGGGGGGCCAAGGTGAAGCGCAGGTCGTCGGTGATGATCGAGAGCTGGGGCGGGCCGTAGAGGATGTCTTCGGAGATCGCCGCGCGGCCGGGCACGGTGACGCCGCCACGCGCCAGGGCGGCCAGCTCGCCGGATCCATCGGTGAGCAGGGGCAGAAGCTCGGCGGTGGAGACGACGCTGCGGTTGTCGCCGGGGGGCACACCCGGGGCCTTGATCAGCAAGGGCACCCGGGTCACGACGGAGCGGGTGGTGTGGCCGTGCTCAAAGCGGCCGTGGTCCCAGAGCTCCTCGCCGTGGTCGGCGGTGATCACCAACAGCGTGCGCTCCCAGCGCGCCGCATCGGCCTTGAGGCCCTCGATGAGCGCGCCCAGGGCCGCGTCCGTCGCCAAGACCTCCTCCGCGTACCGGGCCCGCACATAGGCCTGGTCTTCAGGGGAGAGCGTCTCTTTGCCGGTGGTCCACGCCGCCCAGCGCGCCTCGTCGAAGGGGCCGTCCGGCAAGGTGTGGGGCAGGCTCGCCGAGAATTGGCCGCGCTGGGCCTCAGGGGCGTAGTAGTCGTAGTGCGGCTCCATGAGGTGCAGCACGAGCAGGCTCGGGTCGGGGCTTCCGCGAAGCCAGGCGAGGCCCGAGCTGACGTTCTCTTGGGCGCTGCGGTGGGTGAGGATGTCGGCGCCGCGGTAGTCGTAGGGCTCAAAGCCCCGGTGGAGGCCGAACTGCGGCGCCAAGAAGGCGTTGTTCATAAACGCCGCCGCGCGATAGCCCCGGGCGCGGAGGATCGTCGCCACCGTGGGCACCTCGGCGGGCAAGGCGCCGAAGATGTCGGCGTCGGCGGGGTCTTGCACGACGCCGTGGCGCCACACGGGCAGGCCGGTGAGCAGGCAGGCCACCGACGGCAAGGTCCATGAGGCGCAGGTATACGCCCGGGAGAAGCTCGCGGCCTCCTCCCGGGCGAGGCGATCGAGGTGGGGCGTGGCGGGGAAGGCCGAGCCGTTGACCCCCAAAGCGTCGGCCCGGAGGGTGTCGACGACGACCAGCACCACGTCCAAGGGGCGCGGCGCCGGGGGAGGTGTCTCGGGACCGCAGGCCGTCATCAGGGCCAAGAGCAGGGTGGGCATAGGCGAACTCTACACCGCGGGGCGCCCGTTCGGGGCGCGGGATGGGTTATCGTGTGCCCCGACCCCTGCCCCTCGGAGGATCCGCCCTTGGGTGGCCTCGCCGGACTCGTACACCTCCGTGGCCCCGCGCCGGACCGCGCCCTCGTCGAGCGAATGTCCCTCGCCGTCGCCCACCGCGGCCCCGACGACGCGGGCCTCTGGGCTGAGGGTGAGGCGGCCATCGCCCACCGCCGCATCGCGCTCTCGGTGCATGGTCGCGCCCAGCCTGTTGTGGACGCCGAGCGCGCCTTGGTGCTCGACGGCCGCATCTACGAGCTCGGCGCGCTCCAAGAGCGCCTGCGCCGCGAAGGCCAAGAGCCCGGCGGCTGGGACGCCGAGGTCGCCTTGGCGTCTTTGGCCCGCTGGGGCGACGAGGCGCTCTCCAAGCTGCACGGCGACTGGGCCCTGGCCGTGTGGAACCGCCGCACCAAACGCCTGTTCTTGGCCCGCGACCCCATGGGCGTGCGCCCCCTCTACTACGCCGCCCGCGACGGCAAGGTCGCCTTCGCCAGCGACCTGCGCGCCCTGCTGCTCTTGCCCTGGGTGAGCCGCGAGGTCGCCACAGATCGCCTCGCGGAGTACCTCAGCTTTCGCTACACCCACGCCCCCCGCACCTTGCTGCGCGACGTGATGCAGCTCCCCGCGGGCTGCGTCTTGCGCGCCGACGCCGACGGCGTACGAGTAGACCGCTGGTCTAGTTACGACTACGCCGCCCCCGACGCCTCCGAGCCCAGCGAAGACGAGGCCCGGGACCAGCTTGAGCGCGCCCTGCGCCGCGCCGTGGAGCGCCGCCTGCCCACAGACCAGCCCGCCGGGGTGCTGCTCTCCGGGGGCACGGCGTCCACGGCCATCGCCGCCTTGGCTGTCGAGCGCTCCCGCCATGTGCGCAGCTTCAACGTGGCCTTTGACGATGAGGCCGCCGACGAGGGCGCCTTCGCCGGGCGGGTCGCCTCCTTGTTGGGCCTCCAGCACGAGACGGTCCACGTCACCCGGGAGAGCTTCGTGGCGTCCCTGGAGGAGACCGTAGACGCCATGGGCGCGCCGCCGCCGAGCCCCGCGGCGATCCCCCAGCTCCTCATCTGCCGCGCGGCCCGGCTCAGCACCCGGGTGGCCCTCTCCGGCGACGGCGGCGACGAGCTCCTCGGCGGCGTGCGCGCCACGAGCCTGCCCGTCGAGCTGCGCACGGCCCGGCTCAAGTCCCACCTGCCGCCGCTCCTGCGCCGCCTCACCGGCGCCAGCGGCTTAGAGCCCGGCGCCCACTTCGGCCTCAAGCGCCTCATCGGCGGCTCCAAGGTGTTCGGCGCTGAAGAGCGCGGGCGAATCCTCCGCGACCCGTCCCTGCAGCGCCCCGGCATGCGCCTCGCCTTGCTGAGCCCGCTCTACGACGAGGTCCAGACCGACCCGATCAACGAGGTCCTACACGTCTACCTGCGCGGCTGGCTGGCCGAGGACTCCTTGGCCCGCGCCGACCGCGTGTCGATGTTGGCCGGCCTGGAGCTGCGTTTTCCGCTGCTGGACCCCGACGTGGTGCGGGTCTGCCACAGCCTGCCCGGCAGCGCGAAGATCAAGCGCCGCCGCGGCGTGTGGCACCCCAAGTGGCCCCTCAAGCGCCTGCTCGCCGCCCGAGGCCTGCCCGACGCCGTGGTCTGGCGCCCCAAAGGGGGGCTCTCCTCACCGCTCAACCGCTGGTTACGCGGAGAGGGCGAGGCGACGCTGTGGGACCGCATCGAGTCCGTCTGCGCCGACCCCCTGGGCCTGTTCCAAGGCGAGGCGATCCGGGAGCTGGCGCGGGCCCACGCCCGGGGCGAGGCGGATCATGGGGCGAAGCTGTGGACGCTGATCTTCTTGGACCTGTGGCTGCGGCGGCAGGTGTTGGGGTAGGGGGCGGCCGCGTGAGCCCGCGACACCCCTTCGTTGCCCCCCCGTGATACGCCCAGAGCCATGTCCCGCCGCCGCCTCGCCGCCCTCGTCGCGCTCGTCGTCACCCTCGCCTGGGTGCTCCTCGCGGCCTCGCGGGCCTCCCTGGAGGCGCCGCCGCCGAGCCTCACCCTGCTCGACCGCCACGGTGAGCTGCTCGGCGAGGTGGGCCGCGGCGACGATCAAGACTTGGGCGCCTGGCCCCTCGACCCCGTGCCTTGGCGTGTCGCCGCCGCCACCCTGGCCTTGGAGGACCGCCGCTTCTGGACCCACCCCGGCGTCGACCCTCAAGCGGTGGTGCGCGCCATCCGCCAGAACCTCGCCGCCGGGGAGGTGATCTCCGGCGCGTCCACCATCGCCATGCAGATCGCCCGGATGCAGCGCCCGGCGCCGCGCACCTTGCCCAACAAGGTCACCGAGGCCCTCGTCGCGCTCATGCTCACCGCGCGCTACGACCGTGACGCCCTGCTCGCCCATTACCTGCGTCTCACGCCGTATGGAAACCGCGCCCAAGGCATCGCCTACGCCGCCCGGCGTTATCTCGACAAGCCCGTGGCCGACCTCTCTTGGGCCGAGACGGCGTTTCTGTGCGCCATCCCGCAGTCGCCCAGCCGTCACAACCCCATGAGCGTTGAAGGGCGCCGCCGGGCGATCACCCGGGCGGGGCGGATCCTCGACGCCTTGGCCCAAGACGGCCTCTTGCGAGAGCCGGAGCTGGCCCAGGCCCGGCGTGAGCTACAGACGATCGGCGTCTCATTGCGCCACACCCGCCCCTCGGAGACGCTCCACGCCGTGTTGGCCCTGGAGCGCCAGCTCAAGTGGACTGAAGGCATGGACCCGCGGGTGACCACCACCCTCGATCTCTCTGTGCAGCGTCTCGCCCAGCAGGCCGCCCGGGAGCAGCTCAACCTCTGGGCGCCCTATGGCGCGGGGCAGGCGGCCCTGGTGGTGGTGAGCTTGCCCGAGGCCGAGGTGCTCGCCGCGGTGGGCTCCGTGGACTGGGGCGAAGGCAGCGTCGCCGGGTCCATCGACTTCACCCGCACCCCGCGCCCGCCGGGCAGCCTGCTCAAACCGTTCGCCTACGCCGAGGCCCTGGAGCGCGGCGTGATTCAGCCCAACACGCCCCTGTTTGACGTCGGCCGCGCACGAGACGGCATTCACGACGCCGACGGGCGCAGCCTCGGCCCGCTGATGCCGCGTGTGGCCTTGGGAAACTCCAGAAACGTGCCCGCCGTGGCCCTGGCCGAGTCTGTGGGGCTCAACGCCCTGTTTGATCGGTTCGTCTCGTTGGGCCTACACAGAGGAGACGCCGCCGCTGAAGAGGTCGGCTATGGCCTCGTGATCGGCGGCTTGAGCACGACGGCGCTGCAGGTGGCCGAGGCCTACACCGCGCTGGCCCTGGAGGGCCAAAAACGCGCCTTGAGCTGGGTCAAAGACCAGCCCGGCGAGGTCACGCGGATGTTCTCGCCCCAGGTGGCGCGGCTCGTGACGCTGTGGCTGGCCGACCCTCAGGCCCGCCTGCCGAGCTTCCCCCGCATGGGCTACTCCGAGCTGCCGTTCCCCACGGCGGTGAAGACGGGCACCTCGCCCCAGGCCCGGGACGCCTGGGCTGTGGCCTGGACCGATCGCCACCTCGTCGTCGCCTGGATCGGCCACCCCGACTGGCGCCCGATGACCGCGGCGAGCGGTTACCGCGCCGGGGCGGCCTTGGCCCAGCGTGTGCTTCTGGAGCTAGAGGCCGACCGCGCCGACGGCCTCTCCGACACACAGTTTCCCGCCCCCGCGGGCTGGCCGCTCGTGGAGGTCTGCCCGCTCTCCGGCCAGGCCGCGACGGAGGCCTGCGGCCAGACCACCCAAGAGCACGTCGCCGAGGCCCCCGAGCCCTGCACAACACACACGGTCGAGGCCGGCCGAGTGGTGGTTCGCCCCGACCCCCGCTGGCTCGACTGGGCGGCCGCCGAGGGCCTGCCCTTGGCCCAAGACGCCGCGCCCACCGACGCCGAGCCCAGCCTGGCCCTGCTCTCCCCCCGGGGCGGCGAGCGCCTGACCATCGACCCCGAGCAGCCCGCCGAGGCCGCCACCTTCGCCCTGCGTGTGGCCGTCACCCCCGCCGCTGAGCAGGTGCTGTGGGTGATCGACGGCGAGCCCTGGGCCTTGGTCGAGGCCCCCTACGCCGCGCGTTGGCCCCTGAGCCCGGGTGTCCACCGCGTCCGCGCTGAGCTGCCCTGGACGACGATCCGATCCGAAGAGGTGGTGATTGAGGTGCGGTGAGGGGGCGAAAAAAGCCCCTGGAGGGCGGGTTCAGAGGATCCGTGAATGACCCCGGAGGCGCCTCCGGGCGGATCTGAGCCCGCCCCCATCGCCAAGGGGCGGGCGCGCCAGCCACCTCGTCGTGCCCGGTGATCCAAAGCTCCGCTCGTGCGCTCTGTTCGTCAACACACCGGAGCACAGCCCATGCGCGCCCTCCTCCTGATGACCACGACGCTCTCGCTCACCCTCCTGATCGCCTGCGGCGACAAAGAGCCCGCCGATCCCACGGACGACAGCGCGGACGACAGCGCGGACGACAGCGCGGACGACAGCGCCGAGGACAGCGCCGAGGACAGCGCCCCCGTAGACGCCGACGGCGACGGCGCCTTCGCCTCCGTAGACTGTGACGACGACGACCCGGCCGTACATCCAGACGCCCAAGAGCTCTGCGATGGCGTAGACAACAACTGTGATGGGTTCACCGACGGCGAGGACGCCCAAGGCGCGCCGACCTGGTTCCCCGACGCCGACGGCGACGGCCAAGGTGTCGCCGAGGGCGCGGTGACGGCCTGTGAGGCGCCTCCTGGGACCGCCCCCGTCGATGGCGACTGCGCGCCCGATGACGCGGCGGTGTACTCAGGCGCCCCAGAGATCTGCGGGGATGGCGTGTTGCAGGGCTGCCCGGATGACGAGGCCAGCGCGCGGGCGCTGTGTGAGGTGGACAGCCTCTGGGACGCCAGCCTTCGTATCTTCTATGACCATGGTGGGAGCTACGGCACCCTCGCCAACGTCGGCGATCTGGACGGCGACGGGCGCGCGGACCTCGCCCACGCGGAACCTACGCTGGACTTTGTCGCCAGTAAGGCGGGCGGCGTGGCGATCTTCCTCTCCAGCGGCGCCCTCGCCGCCGGGCGCGGTGTGGATCTCACCGTCGCCGACGCCGACATCATGATCGTCGGCTCCTCCGCGGGGATGCAGGCCGGGGTGCACGCGGCCGCCGCGGGTGATCTGGACGGTGATGGCCTCGGTGACCTGCTCGTCGGGTCTGACCCAGTTTCAAGAAGCGCAGAAACCGACACAATCTATGTGTTGCTCTCCTCTGGAGCGCTCGCCCGCGGCGCTGCGACAAGGATCAGCGTCGACGACGCGGACCTTCACCTCTCTGGCGTCGCTGCGCAGAAGCGGTTTAACCGGAGCGCTCAAGGGCTCGGCGACGTAGACGGTGACGGCCTCGGCGACCTGATGCTCGGCGCGGACCACACCAGCGGGGGAGCCGGCTCGGTCTACCTCTACCTCTCCTCTGGCGCCTTGTCCGGGGGCCTCACGGAGCTGAGCGAGCTAGACGCGGACCTCACCCTCACCGGAGAGACCGGGGGGGTCTACGCCGGGGAGCACATTGAGGCCGTGGGCGACATCGACGGTGACGGCCTCGGCGACGTGCTCGTGGGCGCGTTGGGGACGGCGGCCGACCGGTGGATGGCGACGGCCTACCTCTTGCTCTCCAGCGGCGCGCTCACCGCGCGGGGCGAGGCGGGCACCCTCGCCACCGCCGACCTGACCGTACAGGGTGCCCAGCCCATGGTCGAGGAATACTGGGACGGATGGGTCGAGGCCCACCCACCGGGCGCACGTCTGGGCGACATCGACGGCGACGGGCGAGACGATCTGCTCATCCACTCCTGGCATCAGAACTTCGCCGACGAGTTCAGCGGCGACCGCGCGTCGATCTTCCTCACGACGGGCTCGATCAACAGCCCTCGGGGTGAGCTCACCACAGACGACGCCGAGTGGATCATCGCCGAGAGCAGCCCGGGCTCGATGACCACTGAGCTGCGCTCCTTGGGGGATCTCGACGGTGACGGCGGCCCGGAGATCGCGCTTGTCGCCCGCCAGCACACAGGCACGATGCGGTTTCAGGGAGCGCTCTTTGTCTATCGCTCTTCAGGCGCGCTGGGCACGACGGGGCGGATAGAGCTGAACGACTATGATGACGTGATCCTGGGCGAGCACGAGGGCGCGACGTTCGGCCTTCATCTCAGCCCCATGGGCGACCTGAACGGCGACGGTGTGTCGGACTTCGCCGTCTCTAGCCCACGCGCCATGCTCGCCACGGGCGAACAGGGGATGGGCTATGTGGTGGACGGCGCGGCGCTGCTGCGTTTTTGGTCGGGTGAGAGCTTCTGATGGGGCGGAGGCTCAGCGGCGGGCGCGCCGCCGACCCAACACAAAGGTGAGGGCGGCGAGGCCCAGAGCACCGCTCACGGGGACTGTGCTCGTCCCGCAGCTCATCTTGGGCTCGTCTCCGCGGTCGACCTCGGCGGGATCCCCCTCGCCGTCGTCTACCTCGTCATCATCGTCGTCGTCTGGGGTGTCGTCGCAAGAGCCCGGGTCGTCCACCCAGCCGTCGATGCAGCGCGGGAAACGGTCCTCAAGGGCCTCATCGTAGAGCACATACCGCACCTGCTCCTGGTCGCGGATGTTGGACCCGTACAGCACGAGGTCTTGGTCAACGGCGCCGGGGCCATAACGCAGGTGCAGCCGGGTGAAGGTGGCGCCGCCCCAGTCCCCAACCCAGCCCAGCTCCTCGATCACCTCGGTGTCCAAGGGCTCACCAGAGCAGGGGTCACACGAGCCGGGATCCCAGGCGTACTCCAGCACCCACGACGCGCGGTCGCGGCCGACGTCGTCTAGGGCCTTCACAAAACGACCGTCATAAAACGCGCCGAAGCTCTCAAACGCGGCCTCATCAAAGAGGCACTCGTCCTCCACCTCGGCCTGGGGGTAGTTGCTGATGTGGGTCTGGCCCTCGTCACCCATCACGAACAGGATGAGGTCTTGTTCGTCTTCAGCGTTCGCCGTGCCCAGACGCACGGGCAGGCTGAACACGGGGTCGGAGTAGCGGAGCTGCAAGGGCGACAGGAACGTGGCCTCTTCAGGCAGCGCCGTGAGGCTGACCTTGGCGGCGAAGAAGTACGCCCCGGCGTCGATGTACTCCTGCAGGAGCTCCCCGGCCGTCTCACTCACCGCGTAGCCGTTTGTGTCCAGCCAGGTGAGCAGGGCCGCGGACTCCGTGGCCGAGAGGATCACGATGTCGTACTCCCCTTCAGAGAAGCTCGCCTCGACGGTGACGCCCTCGGCCTCTCCGCCGCCATCGCCGCCGCCGCTGTCTTGGGCGACGGCGCCGGTGTCAGACCAGTCGTTCGCGAAGTCGTCGCAGGTGTAGGAGACGAGGCGCGGCGAGGAGTACGCGTCGAGGCGGGTGAAGAGCTCGGGGGCCACCACCCGCACATCTTCAGCGCTGAGCACCTCGGGCACGGGCACGACCAAGGCGAAGTCGGTGACGTCGCCGACGAGGTCGTTCGCCAAGGTGAGCGTCGTGGAGTCCTCTTGGCGGGTGACGATGATCTTGGACGCGCGGTTAAACAGCGCCGCGTCGGGGCCGCCGACGTAGGTTCCGCAGAAGGCGCTGGCGTCCTTCGGCGCGAGGGCGGCGGACAACACGCCGAGGGTGAGCGTGATGGAGGCGGCGAGGGGGAGAGAGCGGGCCATGGGCACTCCAGAAGGATCGGGCTCACCGTAGCACGGCCCCAGGCGCCTTGTGCTGGTAGGTGCGCGTTGGCGCCTACGACGCCGCCTCTCGCCGCGATGAAGCGCGCCAAAGTCTGTGCCGAATCATCTCTTGGGCTGCGCCGCCCTCGGCGCCACGCGCCCGACGCTCCGCCAAGCGGCCTCCCTCCCCGCCTATCCCCAGACGAGACCCCGCTCGAAATGACCGCGCCAGGGCGCCGCTGGCCCGCCCAAGCCCTCGAGAGTTGTTGTGTCTATCGGATCTTAGACTTCACGGTACACTTGGGCCTCGGAGGTCTCCATGTCCCGTCGTCCTGACCTGCGCCGCGAGTCGGCGCCCGCTCATGTGATCACCACGGAGCCCCAGCGGCAGGCCAGCGGTCCGTCTACGACGCCTTCAGCCCTCGTCGATGGGCCCGGGGCCTGGGTGGGCGAGCTGCACGAGCGGGTGGGCAACCTCGCCCTGGGCCACGCGCTGATGAGCCCCGAGGAGGACGCGGGGTACTCCCAGCAGCTCACCGCCGCCTTGGCCGACGCCCCGATGCTCTCACGCGCCCTGCGCTCCAACCGGCACAATCAGGCCGCCCTGCGCCGGGGTGCGCTGCCGCAGGATTTTCAGCTCCCGTCTGGCCAAGGTCGGCCCCTGCCCGAGCCCGTACAAGAGCGGGTCTCCGCCGCCTTGGGCCGCGACGTCTCCAAGATGCGGGTTCACGACGACCCCGCCGCCGCCCGAGCCGCCGACACGATCAACGCCGAGGCCTTCGCCGAGAAGAACCACGTCTTCTTTGGCGCCGGGATGCTCAACTTCAACTCCGTCGAGGGCATGGCGCGGCTGCTGCACGAGGCCACCCACGTCGGCCAGTGGGAGGAGGGCGCCCTCGCCGGAAAACAGGGCGTCTCCAGCCCCTCCGACCCCACCGAACAAGAGGCCACCGCCAGCGAGGCCTTGGCTTCAGAGGCCTTGGAGGGCGCCGCCGCCGACCCGATGCTCGCCGAGTCGAGCCCCTCGCCCCCGCCGCCGCCGCCCGGCGCCGCCGTCTCCCAGAGCCCCAGCGCCTTGGCCGCCCAGCTCGCCGAGTCCGTGGGCGGGCTGCCGGGGGAGATCGCCGCCCGGCTGGTGGAGCGCCTCACCGCCCGGCTGCCCGAGGCCGACCCCGTCGTTGAGGCCGGAGACGCCCAGGCCCTCGCCGCGCCCACGGCCGCCTTGGTGCCAAGCCTTGGCTCCGGCGCCACCTGTTAACGTCACAACGCCTTCGTTGCCTTCGTCGAGCCTGCCCACCACGGCGTCCAGCGTCGAGGAGGCCTTCGCGCTGGTCAACCAGAGCTTCAACGCCGCCTTAGACGCCGAGGCCAACGACCGCGCCGCCCAGCGCGCCGCCGTCACCCCGCCCGCGCCCATCGCCGCCGCCGGGCTCGGCCAGATCGTCGACACCCAGGCCAGCGCTGAAGGCCAGCTCATCACCCAGCGCGCTGAAGCCGCCCAGGTCGGGCTCACTGAAGAGGGGCAGACCCCAGAGGCCACGGCCCAGCCCGCCGCCGCCCCCGCCGAGGCCCCCGCGGCGCCGCCGATCTCCGCCCGCCTCTCCCGCCGTGAGGCCGATGAAGAGGGCCCCGCCCCGCCCACCACGGACGCCGCCCCCGCCGTCGAGGTCACCCCCGCCGAGGGGAGCGCCCAGGCCCAGAGCCCCGTGGTCACCGAGACCAGCCCCTCAAGCCCCACCGCCCCGTCTACGACCACGTCCCAGGCCGTCGTGCCCCCCGCCGTCACCCCCGCCCAGACCGAGGCCCCGGCCCTGGACCTCCCCGCCGAGGCGGCCAGCGCCAGCGGCGGCGACGGCGAGCTGACCAGCCTTGAGTTCGACAAAGCCAACGCCGACCGCGAGCGGGAGCTGGCCCAGTCCGACCTTCAGCGCCTCGAGGCCCGGCAAAAAGAGGCCGAGGCCCGGGCCAAGGCCGAGGGCCACCCCGAAGATCTGCACAACGCGCCGACCCCCCATGAGCTGCAGAGCGCCAAAGACCGCGTCGCCCGGGCTGAAGAGGACGCCAAAGAGGCCGAGACCGCCCTGCAGTCGGCCCAGAACGCCGCCTCGGCCCCCAGCGGCGGCGGGGGAGAGGGCGGCGGCGGTGGTGGCGGTGGCGCCAACCCCGAGGCCCTCGCCGCCGAGGCCCAAGCCCAGGCTGAAGCCGCCGCCGCCGAACAAGCCGCCGCCCTGGGCGCCGAGACCACCGCCGACCAGGCCGCCCTGACGGCCCAGGCCCAGGCCGCCCGGGCCCAGGTGCTCGCCCAGGCCCAGCTCCTCGCCGAGCAGGTGCGCGCCGCCGCCACCACCCAAGCCACCGCCGTTCGCGACGCCGGGGCCCAGGCCGCCGACGCCGCCCGCGCCCAGGCCCAGGCCGAGGCCGAGTCCGCCCGCGCCGCCGCTGAAGCCGCCGCCAGCCAAGCCTCCAACGCCTCGGGCCCCTTCGACGGCCCCGAAGAGGAGTCCCAGGCCCAAGCCGCCGCCGAGGCCGAGGCCGCGTCGATCCGCGCTGAGGGGGAGGCCAAAGCTGAAGAGCTGATCGCCGCCGGAGAGGCCAAGGCCGAGCAGCTCATCACCGCCGCCGAGGCCCAGGCCCAGCAGCTCATCGCCCAAGGAGAGCTCGCCGCCGCCCAGCTCATCGCCGCCGCCGACGCCGGGGCCGAGGCCGTCGCCGCCCAGGCCGCGCTGTTGACCCAGCAGCTCCAGGTGAACGCCGCCGCCCACACCGCCCAGCTCAACGCCGAGCGGGACGCGGCCATCGTCGCCACGGAGACTCTGCTCGCCGAGGTGGAGGCCGCCGCTCCGCCAGTCGTTGAGCCGGTCAACAATCCTGTTGTTGTCAACTCCACCCCCGCGGAGACGCCGCTTGGCCCTGATGAGCGCGGCGTCAAGCTCGTGAGCGCCCCCAGCTCCAGCGGCCCCACCTACCCCGCGCCCCCAGGCCCCGCCGCGCCGGGTGAGGTGGTGGAGCCCAGCGTCGCCGCGCCTTACCCCCGCGCCGCGCCCCAGACCAGCCCGCTCTTGGACCACCTCCGCGGCGTGACCGACTCCACGCTCGTGGACGGCCCCGAGGCCCAAGCCGCCACGGCGGAGGCCCTCGGCGTGTCCGTTGAGGCCCTCACCGTGCTGCAGTCCAACCCCAGCGCCTTGACCTGGAGCGATCTGACCGCCGCCGGGCTCAGCGACGCCGACCGCGCCGCCCTGCAGACCGCCGCCGCCGTCGATCTCGCCAGCGGCCTCGACCCCGACCAGCCCGCGAACCTCTTCTTGAGCTGGTTCGACTGGGAGATCGCCACCCAGGCCGACTTCCGCGCCACCCAGCCCCACCTCGACAACTCCATCCACCTCGACAACGCCGGCATGGACGAGGTCGCCGCGCTGATGGGCGTCGCCGAGTTCCAGCGCCTCGTGCTGTCTACCCACGGCCTGCCCGGCGGCCAGCTCATGAAGCCTGAAGACGGCCCCGGCCACGAGGTCTACGACGCCCGGGTGATGGCGGACCTCGCCGAGCAGTCCGGCGTAGACTCCGTGCTCTTGGCCCACTGTTACGGGGCGCTGGGCGCCGATGGAGTCAACACCCTTGATGTAGACTACCGCGCCGCCTCAGGCTCCTCCATCGCCGAGTTCGCCGCCCGGGGCATGGACGTCTCGGCCTATGAGGGGGAGGTGAGCTCGACGACGGCCACGACGATGGTGGGCCTGTGGTCGGAGCTGCTCGCCGCCGGGGTGCCTGACGACGCCGCCCTGCAGCTCGCCGGGGCCTACGCCAACGCCAACGGCGACGAGAACCTCAACAGCATCGACTGGCAGCACTACGCCCCCCACGCCCGCGCCGAGCTGGGCCCCGAGAACGACCCCCAAGCCTGGGCCAACGAGAACGGCTTCGTCGAGACCCAGGTGAACGGCGAGCGCAGCACCCCCGCCCACATGCTGCCCCTGCTCGCCGAGTATGGCCACCTGCTCATGGCCACGCCTACGGTCACCAACGCGCCGATGGCGTTCACCGGCAACGAGGCCGCGGGCCAGGCCGACCTCTTCGCCCGCATGACGATCAACGATCTGGTCTACGGCGGCCTCTACCCCAGCGCCGGAGACAGCGGCCAAGACGCGCAGATGGTCGTGCGGCTCTTGGAGGACGCCTGGACCGGCGCGCCCCTCGTTCAAGACGGCCAGCTCCCGTCTTGGGCCACCTTGGGCCCCCGGCTGTACTTCGCCTTGGAGGGTCAGGTCTCGGCGATTGAGCAGATGAGCCCCGATCAGCGCGCCCAGAACGCCGCGGCCTTGGAGAACCTCCAGCTCATGCGGGACGCGGTCTGGATTCAGCTCGCCGCTGAAGGCCAAGGCGTCACCGATGAGCACGGCCAGATGGCCTTCTTGCCGCCCACCGACCTCACCGTAGACCCGTCAAGCCCCTCCACGGCCACCAACGCCACAGGCAACACAACCGTTGTCAACGGCGTGACCGTGGCCGACCCCACCCGGATCATCGCCCCCGACGTCAGCGTCGATCCCCTCGCGCCCACCCAAGGGCTCTTGTTCAGCGAGGCGATCAGCGACGGCACCACGCCCGTGCCGCCCCAGGCCGCGGCGCTGTACACCGACCTGCTCACCGGAAACCCCGACACCATCCGGGCGGCCTTGGACGGCGCGCTCACCTTGCCCCCGGATCAGCTCGCGATCCTCTCCACCTACCTCCCGGCGATGGTGCAAGACCTGCCCCCCGAGGCCATGCAGGTGGTCGGCTTGACCTTGTGGGAGGCCGGCGCGGAGATCGACGCCGCCAAACGCAGCGGGGCGGAGCTGGACGCGGCCATCGTCGAGCAGAACTCGATCTTGGGCCAAGGCTGGGCTGAGGCCACGGCGATGAACGGCCTCAACCCCTTCGGCGCCGAGATTCACACGACCTTGGCCATCGACGGTGAGGACTGGGCGGCCCACGCCGCCGAGGTGCAGGCCACCTTCGGCGTCTCGTTTGAGGGGAGCTGGGACGACAACCAGGTGGCCTGGGGGCACTACCTCGCCCAGAACCCCGGCCTGTGGACCGACATGGGCATGCCCTCGACGATGTGGACCTTTGAGGGGGATCTCGCGCGCTACAGCGGCACCACGGTGATGGCCTTCGCCGGGACCGACGGCATCCGTGTGTACCGAAACGGGCGCACCGACCTCCCGAGCGTCACCAACCAAGAGATGGCCCTGGGCAGCAGCCTGACCTTCTTCGGCCCGGGTGCGCTGCCCGACCAAGGCTCGGCCCTGTTCAAGGCGGGCACCCTCGACCAGCTTGAGGCCTTGGGCTTCACGAACGCCTACGTCACCGAGCGCCCCGACGGCACCTTCGCCCTGGTGCCTTACGAGCGCAACGCCGAGGGTGACCCCGCCGTGCGAGAGGGCGCCCTGCTCATCCTCGACGCCCAAGGAAACGTCGTCACCGACCACGACGTAGACATGGCGGAGGCCGCCGCCCTGACCGAGGCCGCCGGGGTAAACCTGGAGACCCGCGAGGCCGCCGCCGCCGCCGAGCCCGAGGCTGACGAGGCCGCGCTCAACCAGATCGAGTCCGGCTGGCAGGGCGGCGCGAGCTTCGTGAACGGCGGTGTTGAGCTAGAGGCCAGCCAAGGCCACACCCAGACCAGCCTCTCAGTCAACAACGGCGTTGAGTTCTCGGGGCTCGTGCCCTTGAGCAGCTTCCGCGACACGGCCCTCGTCGCCGGGCCCCGCATCTCGTACCAGAACGGCACGCTCCAGGCCGGCGGGCAGCTCGGCGTGAGCACCAAGATCGGCGACCAAGAGCTCCTCGCCTTGGCCTACGCCTCGATGAGCTTCGGCCAAGGCGGCGAGATCACCGGGGTGAACGCCGGAGGATCCGCCCAGTACGGCGGCTACAACGCCTCGTTGGCGGTGAGCTTCCAAGACGCCGACTTCGCGTCCTATGTGGCCCCCGACGCCAACGGCAACCCGGGGATGATCTTCTACGGCAGCACTTCAGGGCAGTCCTTGGGCGGCGGCGGCGCTGTGCCCGTGGGCCCCTTCGTCGTCGGCGCCGACGGCAGCCTCAGCCGCAGCCTCACCGTGCAGGCCTTCACCAGCGTGCAGAACCTCCCCGGCCTCGACCCCACCCTCGCCGAGACCGACCCCCGCGCCTTCCGCGACGCCGTCGCCGCCGAGATGGCCGGTCGCACCGAGGGCATCGAGACCGTGAGTGACCTCGATCCCGACACCATCCTCGGCTGGGCCCCCGGCGACGGCATCATCATCGAGCAGACCAGCGGCGCGGGCGGCGGCGGCACCTTCGGCACCTTGGCCGTGAACGTCACCGCCGGGGCTGAAGAGGAGCGCACGGAGCAGGTCACCGTGGCCCGCGGCGACGGCAACGCCGTGACCATCACCGTCACCAGCCTCGACGCCGACACCTTCCGCGCCGGGCTCAACGCCGGGCCCTTCGGCATCTCAGGACGTGACACAGACGAGACCGCGTCTTCAGTCACCTTCACCATCCCCGACATCACCACCACTGAAGGCCGCGCCGCCCTGGACATGTACTTAAACGCCCAGGCCTTGCCCGGCGCCTTGGACTACGCCGCGAGCACCGGGGTCATCCCCCAGAACGTCGATCTCACGAACCCCCAGGCCGTCGCGGCCTACGCCACCGAGGCCAACCGCGCCTACCTCGACGCGCAGTCGTCCCGCGAGACCCGCGGCGGCCCCGAGGTCAACGGCGCGACGTACTCCGAGCAGAGCTTCTCCCAGGCGTTCCAGCAGAGCACCAGCCTCAGCGCCTTGGGCTTCGCCTTGACCTCGTCGATGAACCGCGAGACCTGGACCGACCTCCTGTACAACGTCGATGGCGACTGGCAGACGAACCTGCTCCTCGACCAACAAGAGCAGTGGATGTTCTCCCGCGACACCCACCTCTCCGGCGTCTCGGTGAACCCCGAGACGGGCCCGTTCATGTCGATGTACCAGCAGCAGGACGCGAACTCCGCCTGGATCCGCGAGAACGGCCTCACCGACCTCATCGACCCCAACGACCCGATGAGCGCGCTCTTCGCCAGCGGCGCGTTTGACAACGCTTCTGTTGACGGCTCGCCGCGCATGACCTTGGCCCTGGGGCTCGAGGAGGACGACCTCCAGGCGATCAACACGGCCTTGGACTCTCAAGGGGAGGTGGATGTGCGCCTCGAGGGCATGGACGAGGCCATCGAGAACCGGATGCGGGCGTTTCTGAACGACAACACCGACTGGGGCCTCAGCTTTGACCCCGTGACCGGCGACGTGAGCTTGGGCCCGGACGTGGCCGAGGTGCCGATGGATGAGCTGGCCGTGTACACCGGCATGACCACGGAGGAGACCGTGGCGCTGTTCGGGGATCAGGCCGATGACCCGCTGTTCGTCGCCCAGACCCTCGCGGACGTGGCGAACGCCAACCCCTCGGACTTCGCCACCCTGCCGCCCATCCAACAAGAGCTCTACCTGCGCATCGGGCTGAGCGCCTACACTGAAGAGAGCCCCTACCTCGCCAAAGCCGAGGGCTCCCCCTTCGACGTCATCGCGCTGATCGCCGACGTACAAGACGACGAGACCCGCGACATGATGCTGCGCCGCATGTTCTATGCCGCAGAGCAGCAAGAAGAGGGCGCCCAGGGCACCTTACGGTTCTTGCAGTGGGCCGAGCAGCTCCCGCCCGAGCTGACCGCGTCCCTGCGGGAGGGCGCGACTCTGCAGGTGGATCTGCCCCTGACCGGCCCCCAAGATCTGCTCAATGAGCTGATCGACGGCGGCCCGGGCTATGGCGGCGCCGATGTGTCGTTCACCCTGGACCGCATGACCCCCGAGCAGCGCACGGTGTACCTCGACGCCTTGCCCAGCCTCATCGACAGCCAGGCCTTCTTGACCCGCTACGCCGAGGTTCACGGCGAGCCCTTCCCCTACGCCGACGCGGGCCCCGTGGCCTGGATGTTTCTGGGCATGCCGGACGCCTCAAGCCAAGCGGGGATGATCGCCGCCCTGCAAGGCACGCCCTACGCCGACGCCCTCACGAGCTTCGCCCAGGCCCACCCCGAGCAGTTCTTGGGCGCTGAGGTGCCCATCGACTACCGCCAGGCCGCCGTGACCCAGCTCGTGAACGCCGGGCTTGACCCCACGGCCTTTGGGGTGAGCGCCACCGAGGCCCTCACGCTCTGGACTGGGACGTGAACGCCCGGGCGCAGTTCTTCGCCTCCCAAGCGGGCACCCCCGGCTGGCCGGCCTTGCAGGAGGCCGTGCTCAACGACCCCTCGCTCTTGTTCCGTGAGACCGGGGTGCGAGACACGGGCGACGTCTTGGCGATCACCGACGCCCTGGAGGCCGCCGGGGTGCCCCGGGAGCTGGTGATCAACATGATGGCCCGGGCGGTCACCTTTGATGACAGCGACTACGGCGACGCCCGGCGGCTCATGGCTGAAGGGGGCCCCGAGGCCGTCGCCGCGCGGCTGGTGGACATCGCCGATGACGGTGAGAACATGTTCTCGGGCTACAAACGCGACTGGGTCACCGGCCTGATGCTCGGCGTGGCCGGAGACGCCGCCGCGTCCCAGACGGTGGTGTCGCAGTACGCCGCCGAGAGCGGCCAGCCCCCCACGAACCTGCTCGTGCTCGTTCAAGACGACCCCACCCAGCTCGGCCTGATGATGGAGGTGCTGGAGAGCGCCGGATACAGCGCTGAAGTGGCCCAGTGGCGCCTGGAGCGCGGTTATTGACCGGCGGTCACTTACTAAGCAGCGCCGTCGTCCAGCCCGGATCCACCTCCGCCCAGGCGTGAACCTGAGCCCAGAGCTTGTCCCGCTCGGCCTCGTCCTCGTGTGTCCAGGGCAAGAGGTGCGTGGGCTGGGGCGCGCGGTCGAGCCAGAGCTTGCCCCGCTCGCCGGAGATTCTGGGGCAGGCCACGAGCCAGACCACGGTGTCGGCGCCCTCTTCAGGGCTGCGCAGGTGTTTGGCCGTGAAGCGGTGAAAGGTGGGCAGGCCCTTCTCGACGCCGGGGGTGTCGGCCCAGCCGGGGTGCATGGTGTTGAACGTCACACCTGTCGCGTTAAATCGCGCGGCGAGCTGCTCGCTGAGCACGACCTGGGCCCGCTTGGCGTCGGCGTAGGCCTGCACGCCGTCAAACCCTTTGTCTTGGTCGTGGTGAAGGGTGTCTACATCGAGGCGGCGGCTGTACATGCCGCCTGAAGCGACAAACACCACCCGGGCGCCTTGGGCCAAGAGCAGGCGCGGCGCGAGGGCCTCGGTGAGCACCATCGGGCCCAACACATGGCAGGCCAAGGTGCTCTCAAAGCCCTCAGGGGTGCGGATCACCCGGCTCACCAGGGCCCCGGCGTTGTGGATGAGGCCATGAACCTCCCCCTCGGGCAGCGCCGCCGCCCAGGCCCGGCAGGCGGCGAGATGCGACACGTCGAGGAGCTCCGCCCGCACCTGGGCCCCGGGCACCTCGGCCCGAACCAAAGCGACGGCGGCCTCGGTGCGGGCCTTGTCGCGGCCGACCATCAGCACCCGCGCCTTGAGCCGGGCCAGGGCCTTCGCCGTGGCGAGGCCGATCCCTGAGCTGGCCCCGGTGACGATGATCACCCGCCCGCTGAGGTCGACGTCGAGGTCTCCCGGCACAAAGCGGCGCTGGTGTCGCAAAAATCCCGAGCGGTCAAAGCTCAAGGCGACGGTGCGGTCAAGGATCGTGTCGAGGAGAGACATCGGCGGGCCGGGGCGAGAGGGAGACGCTGGGCGCGGGCCGCCCACGCAAGAGGTAAGCGCCGAGCTTGTGCCCGCCCAGGGCCGTCGCCAAGGCGGACTGCCCGGGGAAGACGCTGTCGCCGACGAGGTACAGGCCCGGGGCCACGGCGCTGGGCCAGAAGGCTGTGTAGTGGTGAAGGCCCGCCCGCCGGGGCACCCCGCCGACGAGGCCCTGGCTGCGCCGGGTGAACCGCTGCCAGGTGCGGGGGCTGGCCGTCATCTCCGCCCGGCGCCCGGCGTGAAGCTCTGGGGCCAAGGCCGCGAGGGTCTGTCGCATCGACTCGTGGATCTGTCGCATGCGCTCACCCTGGCCCTCGGCGGGCAGGGCCAGAAGCTCGGGGATCGAGACGTGGGTGGAGATGGTCACCGTGCGGGCGCCGTCGTCCGCGCGCTCCTCATCGGCGGCGCTCACCGAGCAGAACAGGTGGTTCCCGTGGGTGAAGGGCCGTGATGGGTCCATCACCAGCTCGACGTGGTGGGCCTCGGGGCGAGGGCAGGCCTGGGGGTCGATGCGCAGGTACAACATCGCCGCGCTCCAGCCCCCGGCGACGTCCTCCCCCAAGCGGTCCAAGCGAGGGATCGCGCCGGAGGTGGCGCCCATGAGCGCGCTCAGGTCTTGGGGGAGCAGGTTCGTGATCACCAGGGGCGCCCGCAGGGTCTCCCCCCGGGCCTCTACCGCCCAGCGCCCGGCCTCGCGGCGGATGGATTTAACGCGACAGGCCGAATAAAAGTGACCGCCTTGGGCCTCCACCCCGCGGGCCAAGGCCCAGGCGAGCTGGCCGATGCCGCCGTGAACGTGCCCCGCGCCCTGAAAGTAGTAGTCCATGGCCGCCATGGCGAAGGGCGCTTCAGCCTCGTCGCTCGCGGCCTGCACCGTAATCTGGCAGACGGCGTCGAGGTAAATCCGCAGGGGCAAGAAGCCCTCTAAGCCGTGACGCCTCACCGCCGCGCTCAGCGGCCGACCCATGAGCCGCACCAGCTCCACCAAACCCGGCGCCCGGCCCACCAGGCGGGCAAAACCGCCAAGATCCCAAGGCGGCAACAGCGCCGGATCGTTGAACAGGCCCCACAGCCCCGCCGCCACCCGGCCTTGCTCGGCGAAGAAGGCCCGCAGCCGGGCTTGGGGCGCGCCGGGCAGAGCGCAGAGGGCGTTGATCAGCACGTCGCGGTCTTTGGGGATCGGCAGGGTGAGGCCCGGGGCGCGCAGCTCGACGACGGGGTCGGGGAAGTCCAGGCGAAGCTCGGGGGCGTAGCGGTCGCGGAGCTGTCGCAAAAATTGCCCCTCGCCCAAGCCCGAGAACAAGGTCGCCCCGGTCTCGTAGCGGGCGCCTCGCCGGGTGAACGTGCTCGCGCAGCCGCCGGGGTAGGCGAGGGCCTCACACAAGGCCACCTTCGCGCCGCCTTCAGCGAGGCGCAGGGCGGCGCCGAGGCCCCCGAAGCCCGCGCCGATCACCACGGCGTCAAAGTCTGTCTCGTCGCTCATCGTGATCCTGAGGTCTCCGTTCGTAGGCGGATTCCTGATGGGGGTCGGCTGTGAGGCCGCCGAGGTTGCGACCTTCTCCCCCGCTGGGATAGTTGCGACCGGCCCACGATCCGCCTTGGAGCGCCTCATGTCCGCCCTCACCCTCGCCCAACGACTGCTCCTTCGTATCGCCGAGATCAGCGAGCGCAGCGACGTCATCGTGCACCAGCAGAGCGCCCCCTGGAGCGGGCCCCTCGGCAAGTGGGCCTCCAAGCTCCCCGCCGACATGATGGCCTTCTACCAAGAGTGTAACGGCCTCGTCTTCCGCTACGCCTTCGCCGACAAGCCCGAGGAGTGGCACGGCTTAGAGCTCGTGGCGTTGGACTCCGACGGCAAGAAGATGATCGACAGCTATCGCCGCACCTACCGAATCCCCCGCCAGAGCGCCAAACGGTTCCCCAAGTACTTTTTTCAGGACGGCGCCGTCGAGAAGGACGCCCAGGTGCTGTTCTTTTTCGGCAGCGACGACGCCTGGGGCGTCTTGATGATCGGTGAAGGGGAGTCCGCCACCTTCCACCACTGGGACAACGACGGCTTCGTCTCTTACCGCGAGTCCTCGTTCACCAAGCTCATCGAGCGGCTCATTGACCGCGGCTTCGCCCACACCTGGCTGTACTCCGACAGCCACCCCGACACCGACGCCGTGATGGCCCGCCTCGCCACGCCCGCGCCGCCCCGGCCCACCTTTGAGATCACGGTCAACACCGTCGAGCCCCTGACGGCGGCCGAGCTTCGCCGGGATGAGCTCGCCGCCCAGCGCGCGGATGACCAAGAGCGGATGCTCAAGGTGCTCGGCGACGGAAAAGGGCTCAAGGGCCTCAGCGACGCCGACCGCCTTCACCGCCTCGTCTCGGCCTTTCCCGCCGAGCGGCCCGACGACGCGCTGGCGGTGAAGCTCATCCGGGCCCGGGGCTACAAAGGCAGCGACCCGGCCCAGGCCGTCGAGCGGTTTCTGCAGGAGTTCCCCTACAGCGACGAGCCCCTCGTGCGGGTTCACCTCGAGCTTCGCACCCTGGCCAGCCGAATCCCGGTGCAGACCCAAGACGAGACGCTCATCCGCGCCCTGCACGGCGTCCCCGGCCTGCGGGTGACCGAAGGTTTCCCTGGCGATCCCCAGCTCCTCCGCGCCGTGTACCTGACCCGCCAGCGCAACTATTGGACCCCGTTCCTCCGCTCGGAGCTGGTGAAGGACTGGGGCCGGGGCAAGAAGCCCACGCCGTCGTTTAAGGTCGTGCTGCGCGCCAGCCAGGCCGAGGGCCTCGAGGCCGGGAAGACCTACACCTCGTTCGGGCTGCCCGGCGTCGAGGGGCGCATCGAGCCCGCCTGAGCCACGTCGAGGGCGCCCTCGGCGCCGCCGCGCCCAGCCCCGTGCCCGACCAAGAACGCCCGGACGTGGGCGGGCACGAAGGCCGCGAGATCCAGGGGCCGGCAGGCCACGCCGCCGAGGGTGTCTTGATGCAGAAGGGCGATGAACACCGGCGAGATGAGCTGAATCGCGCCGAGTCGTGTGTCCAGGGGCGGCAGGCGCCCGGCCTCGACGAGCCCGGCCAGAAGGGCCTCACAGCCCTGTATCATCGGCTCCAAAAGCTCAGAGACGTAGGCCGGGCCCAGGCGCGGCTGGTTCATGCCTTCAGCCAGGGCTGTGGAGAGCATGGCGCCGACGCCGAAGCTCATCCAGCCCATGAGCAGGTTCTCGCAGTACGCGCGCAGGGCCTCTTCAGCGGGCAACGACGCCAAGAGCACGCCGGACTCCATGTGTTGCCGGCCTAAGTCGTGCATCCGGACGAAGGCGGCGATGACGAGGCCATCTCGGTCGGCGAAGTAGTGCCGAAGGGTGGAGACGCTCACTTTGGCGTGGTCGGCCAGCTCACGAAAGCTCGGGCGCTCGGCCTCAGCGACCGTCAGGCGCGGGATGACCGCGTCGAGGAGGCGATCGCGGGCGAGGTCATAGTCGCTGTTTCGGGCGCCGACGGTGCGAGGCATGGGGTGTATGTAGCCGCGTTGAATCAATGATTCAAGCGCCGCGGGTTGACGGCGCTCATAATTTAATATACCATTCGATATACGAAATAGGAGAGAGCCATGTTCCAAGACTTTCAGGCGTGCTGGACCCCCATCCTCCCCTCCACGGCGCTCAAGGCCGCGCCTGTGGCCAGCCAGCTCGCCGGAGAGAAGGTCGTCTTGTTCCGCGACGCCCAGGGCGTGGCCCGGGCGCTCATCGACCGCTGCCCCCACCGCGGCGTCGAGCTCTCCATCGGCTCGGTCAAAGACGGCCAGCTCATCTGCCCCTTCCACGGCTGGCGTTTTAAGGGCGACGGCGCCTGCGCCCACGTCCCCTACAACCCCGAGGCCAAGCTAGAGCGCCTCGGCGCCACGGCCCTGCCCAGCCACGAGGCCGGGGGCCTGATCTGGGTGTACACGGCGCCCGGGGCTGAGGCGCCTGAGCTGCCCCACATCCCCGAGGCCCTCTCCCGCGACGACGTGAGCGTGTTCATCCACCACGAGGAGTGGGCCTGCCACTGGACCCGCGCCATGGAGAACATGCTCGACTACCCGCACCTGCCCTTCGTGCACGGCGGCACCATCGGCCGCGACCTCAAGAAGCAGCTCACCGACCGCTCGCAGATGGAGCAGCGCATCGAGCCTTTGCCCCATGGCTTCGTGAGCCACACCACCATCGACGGCCAGCCCGACGCGCGGCTGGACTGGATGCGCCCCAACGGCATGACGCTCTACATCAGCGACGAGGGCTTCTTCTTGCGGATGCACGTCTGGTGTGTGCCCACGAGCCCCAACCACACCCGCATGGTGCTCGCCGCCGTGCGTGGGTTCGGCTTGTACAACCCCTTCTTTATGCTCACCGACCGCTTCAACCTGCGCATCCTGCGCGAAGACAAGGCTGTGGTCGAGTCGTCGTTCCCCGTGGAGGTGCCGCACCCCTCGGAGGAGCCCTCCGTCGCCAGCGACAAGACGACCCTACGTTTCCGCCAGTGGTACTACAGCCACCTCAAGGGCGAAGGACGCGCCGCGAGCTGAGCCCAGCGGGGCGCAGAACAGGATAGAGCCTTCCCCCCAGGAGGGCGTATGAACGCGCAGATCCCCCATGTCGTGATCGTCGGCGGCGGCTTCGGCGGCTTAGAGGCCGCGAAGGCCCTGGCTGACGCGCCGGTGCGAATCACCCTGATCGACGCCCACAACCACCACCTCTTCCAGCCGCTGTTGTACCAGGTGGCCACCGCCGCGCTCTCCGCGCCGGACATCGCCGCGCCCATCCGTCGCATTTTACGCGCTCAAAAAAATGTGACAGTGCTCTTGGACCGGGTGAGCGCCGTAGAGCTGGGCACGCGGCGCCTGCACCTCACCGGGGGGCCGCTTCACTACGACCACCTCATCCTGGCCGCCGGGGCGATCAACAACTACTTCGGCAACAACGCCTGGGCCAAACACGCGCCGGGGCTCAAGACGCTCACCGACGCCTTGGACATCCGGCGGCGAATCCTCCTGGCCTTTGAGGCCGCCGAGAAGGAGCCCGATCCGGCCAAACGTGCGGAGTGGCTCACCTTCGCGGTGATCGGCGGCGGGCCCACGGGCGTCGAGCTCGCGGGCAGCATCGCCGAGATCGCCCGGAACACCTTGGCCCGGGACTTCCGCAACTTTGACCCCCGCAAGACCCGCGTGGTGCTCATCGAGGGCGGCGACCGCGTGCTCACAAGCTTCACCGCCCAGTCCAGCGAGGCCGCCGCCGAGCAGCTTCGTGCCCTCGGCGTCGAGATCCGCTTCAACGCCCGGGTGACCAACATCGACGAGACCGGCGTGAGCTTCGGCGACGACAAGCTCATCGCCCGCACGGTGCTGTGGGGCGCCGGGGTGCGCGGCGCGCCCTTGGCCGAGACCATGGGCGTGCCCCTGGACCGCGCCGGGCGTGTGCTCGTCGAGCCCGATCTCTCCGTGCCCGGCCACCCCGAGGTGAGCGTCGTGGGTGACCTCGCCGCCGCCAAACAGGCCGATGGCTCCTTTGTGCCTGGGGTCGCCCAAGGTGCGATGCAAGGCGGCGATCTCGCGGCGAAGAACCTCTTGAGCCGCCTCGCCGGGCGCCCCACCGAGGCCTTTGTCTACAACGACAAGGGCTCGATGGCGACGATCGGTCGTAAGGCCGCCGTCGCCGAGATCGGCGCCCTCAAGCTGCGCGGCGTCTTGGCCTGGGCGATGTGGCTGTTTATCCACATCCTCTTCCTCGTCGGCTTCCGAAACCGAATCGCGGTGCTCACCGAGTGGGCCTGGGCGTACTTCAGCTACCACCGAAGCGCCCGGGTGATCGTGAGCCGGTCCATCGAGGCCCCCACCTCTACCTTAGGCTGAGCCATGGTCCTGCTCATCACCGGCTGCCGCTCAGGCTTTGGCCTGCTCACCGCGGTCACCGCCGCCCGCGCCGGTCACACCGTCTACGCCGGCCTGCGCGACCCAAACACCGCCGACGCCCTGCGTGAGGCCGCCAAGGGCCTGCCCGTCAAGCCCATCGCCCTGGACGTGGTCAGCCCCGAGCAGCGCCAGGCCGCCGTCGCCCAGATCCTCCAAGACGAGGGCCGCCTCGACGGCCTGGTGAACAACGCCGGGATCGCGCTCGGCGGCTACTTAGAGCAGCTTGAGGAGGACGAGCTGCGCCGGGTCTTAGAGGTCAACCTCATCAGCGTGTGGGCGCTCACCCGCCTCGTGCTGCCCACGATGCGCGCCCAAGGCCGCGGCCACATCATCAACGTCAGCTCCATCTCCGGCCTGCTCGCCCTGCCCGGCCTGGGGGCCTACGCCGCGTCCAAGTTCGCCTTGGAGGGCATGAGCGAGGCCCTGCGCCACGAGGTCGCGCCCTTCGGGGTGCAGGTCTGCCTGGTGGAGCCCGGCCCCTACAAGACCGACATCTTGGGCCGCAACCGCACCTTAGGCCGCAACGCCTTGGACACGACGAGCGCGTATGCGCCCTACACCCGCAAAGCCGAGGCGCTGTTTGACCGCATCGCCGCCCAGGGCAGCGGCGACCCCCAGGACGTGGCCGACGCCATCGTGGCGCTGCTGCACGACCCGAGCCCCGGGCTACGCAACGTCTTGGGCGGGAGCGCCCGGGTGCGGGCGATGATGAAGCGGGTGCTGCCGTTCGGGGTGCTGGAGTGGGCGATCGGGCGGGCGACGAGGCCGCAGTAGCGCGGCGGGTCAGCCCAAAAAACGGGTCTCGCGGTGCTGTCGCAACAATTGTGGATCAGGCAGAAACCGAACCGGCCGCCGGATCTCCGCGCCGTGATACGCGCCGAGGGCCTGTCGCATCAATGGGTCGGGCTTCTGTCGCACCTGGGTCGAGATCAACACGCGGTAGTCATCGGTGAGCGTGAGGTGCCCGGCCTCAAAGGCGCGGTCGTGGATCACCGAGAGCAAGAGGCCGTTGTGGGGGTTGAGGCGGTGGGTCTCGTCATCCGCCCAGCGGACGATGTGGCTGGCGATGAGCAGCTCAGGCAGATCACAGCCGGAGACCGCGCAGCGCTGCTCATACGCCACGTCGAGGGTCTGCCGAAACCAGGCTTGGCCTCGGCGAGCGCGGGTGGTGCGGCTCACCTCGGTGGGGCCGACGGGCGGGGTGAGCGGACTTGAGCGCTCAGTCTCCTCACCGGGCGCCCGCATCAGCGCGTCATAGGTGTCGGCGGCGCGCTCCACGGACTCCGCCCAGCGCGCCGTGAACATTGACCAGACCGCTCGGTCTGCTCGGCTGGCGCCGGAGAGCCCCTTCACGCCTCGGGCCTGATGAGCCGGGTCCAGAGAGGCAAAGTTACTCAGCTTCATGCCAACGCTCGACGGTGTGCGCCCAAGGCGGCTCGCGAGCTGGATGATCTCGGGTGTGCCTTTGTGGAGCCGCCCAAAGGGCAAGACCGTGTAGAGGTACATCGCCGCGAGCAGCTCCTCCTCGCGCCAGACGTTCGCCATCTCGTAAGCTCCTGCGCCGAGGTGAATCTCGGGTTTACATTCTGCCAGGCTTGGGCACCCACCCACCGAGGACCGATGAGAATCCTGCTGCTCCCCCTCCTCCTCCTCCTCGCCTGCGCGCCCGCGCCCGCGCCCGTCGCGCCTACGGCGCCGGACGCCGTGGAGATGTTGGCGTCGGCGCAGCCGGGGGTGGTGTTGTTGGTGGCGGAGCTGGACGGCGGCGGGCAGCGGTTTGGGGCGGGGCTCTTGGTGCGGCCGCCGGGGCTGGTGCTCACGAACGCCCACGTCGTGCGCGGGGCCACGCGGCTGCGGGCGCTGTTGTTTGACCCGGCGCGGCGCTCGTGGTCGCCGATCGACGGGGGCCTGGACCGCACGCTGTTTGAGGAGGCGGACGAGCTGCTGGACGTCGAGCTCGTGCGCGGCGACATGAACCTGGATCTCGCCGTGGTGCGGGTGCTCGGCGACACGTCGGGGCTGCCGATCTTGCCGCTGCGCGACGAGCCGCCCCGGCCCGGCGAGCGGGTCTACGCCTTGGGCCACCCCCATGAGAGCGCCTGGTCGTTCACCGCGGGGGTCGTCAGCGCCATCCACCAAGGCGCGATTCAGCACGACGCGCCGGTCAACCAAGGCAGCTCCGGCGGGCCGCTCTTGGACGCCTGGGGCCGCGTCGTGGGCATCAACACCGCCAAGCTGTTCGGCGGCGCCGAAGGGCTCGCCTTCGCGCGGCCGATTGAGCTTGCAACACCGATGTTGAACGACGCCTTGGCCCCGGTGGTCGTGGACCGCAGCGACCCGGCCAAGGCGGTCTTGAGCTGTGAGCGCGCCGTGGAGCTCTCGCCGAGCCTGTCTGAGCCCTGCTTTAGCTGGGACAGCGCTGAAGACCTGATCTGGGACGCCGCCCGGCGGGGTGTGGCCTTGGCGGAGCTGCCCGAGGGGCCGCGTGAGCGGCTCTTGGCCTGGATGCGGGAGGAGGGCCACAGCCTGTGGATGGCGGAGCTTCAGGACTCGGTGTGGCGGCACCTCGCCGGGGTCGAGATGCCTGGGGAGCGCCGCCGGTTTGAGCCCCCGGCCTCGGTGTGGGTGAATGAGGCCGAACGACAGGCGCACCTCAGCCGCTCGGGCGTGGAGGCCCGGCTGCGCGCCCAGATCGAGGCCTTCATCGTTGAGGGCGAGGCCCGCCGCGCCCAGCTCATCACCGCCACCGGCGTCACCGCCGACTTCACCCAAGACGGCCAGGCGTACCGCGAGGCCCGCCGGATGGGGCAGCGGGTGCAGCGCAGCGTCGTGCTGGGGGAGCTCGCCTGGGTGACCGTCGAGGGCCGAAACCCCGACGGCAGCCCCTACGCCTACAGCGAGTGCTGGACGGCCAGCCCCACCGGCTGGGTGCAGCCCTTTGTTTGCCCGGATGAGGCCTCGCGGCCCGACGACCTGCCGCCCTCGCTCTTGCCCGAGCGGCGACACCTGGTGGAGAAGCTCGCGCTTCGCCTCGCGTTGCAGACCCTCGGGCTCAGCCGTCAGGCGGGTTGATCAGGATCCTCAAAGGTTCCTGCGCACGCGGCGGCGGCCCGGGACATAGAGGGATCACAGACTGGAGCTCTCGATGCGTCACCTCTTGCCCCTCCTCGGCCTCCTCGCCGCCTGCGGCCGCAACACCGCCCCGGAGTCCACCCTCGACGTCGTGCCCTTCGTAGATCCCGAGCGCTACATGGGCCTGTGGTACGAGATCGCCGCCTACCCCATCCGCTCCCAAGAGGACTGCGTCGGCGCCACGGCGACCTACACCCTGAAAGACAACGGGGATGTTGAGGTGTTCAACCAGTGCTTCAAGGACACCCTTGACGGTGACGAGAAGTCGATCACCGGCAAAGCCTGGATCGTCGACGCCGAGACCAACGCCAAGCTGAAGGTGCAGTTCTTCTGGCCCTTCGCCGCGGACTATTGGGTGATCGACCTCGACGAGGAGGGCTACGAGTACGCCGTCGTGGGCCACCCGAACCGGGAGTATCTCTGGATCCTCAACCGGGAGCCGCAGATGGACGAGGTGCTCTACGAGACCATCTTGGAGGGCATCACCGAGTCGGGCTACGACCTCGCCCCCTTGGTGAAGAGCGTGCAGCCCGAGGGTTAGGCCCCCGGGCGCCGCTGGGCTGAATCAGCCGCCGAAGGTGGCGCGGACGTAGGCCAGCACGTCGGCGACCTCTTGGTCGCTGAGGTCCTGGGCGGGCATGCCGCCGCCGTCGCCGTTGATGATGATGTTGACGATGAAGGCGTCGTCCTTGGAGGGGATCTCCTCGACCAAGTTCGCCGCGTAGCCTGAGGCGCCATCAGCGCCGTGGCAGCCCGCGCAGGTGTTGGAGAAGGTCGTGCCGCCCGCGGTGGCGTCGCCGGTGAGGGCGAGGATGGCGTCGACCTCGGAGGCGCCGGAGTCGCCGCCGCCGGAGTCGGTGCCGGTGTCTTTGTCGCCGCAGGCGGCGGTGAAGGCCAGGGTGAAGGCGAGCAGGGTGAAGCGCATGGTGGGGTCTCCTGTTGGGGTGAGCAGCGCGGAGAGTTTGGCAGCATCCCCCGGTGATTGCAAGCCTCACGAAGTCCCCTGGCGTGGGTTAAACGGCGAGACCCCACGAAGGAGCCGCCAGAATGCGCCTGCCCGTCGCCCTCGCGCTGTCGCTTTTGTTGTCCAACCTCGCCTGCGCGAAGAAGAAAGAGCCCGAGGACTGGGACATCTCCAGCTCCCCGCGCTGGGCGAAGAGCTGGGCGGCGACGCTGAGCGAGGGCACCTGGATGTCCGTGGACGTGCACCCCAGCGGCGAGCGCCTCGTCTTTGACCTGCTCGGCGACCTCTATGAGCTGCCCATCGGCGGCGGTGAGGCCAAGCGGCTCACGGACGGGCCCTCTTGGGACAACGACCCGCGCTACAGCCCCGACGGCGAGCGCCTGTTGTTCGTCTCCGACCGCGACGGCAACCAAGAGCTGCACATCCTGGAGCTCAAGACCGGGGTGACCACCAAGCTCACCGAGGGCCGCCCCGAGCGGTTTGTCGAGGGCGAGTGGTCCCCCGATGGCCAGCGGGTGCTCGCCCGCAAACGAATCACCGACACCCGCTCCATCGGCATGTGTGAGCTGTGGCTGCTCGACGCCAAAGGCGGCGCCGACGGCGTGCGCCTCACCACCACCGATGAGCTGCCGTTCCCCAACGACGCCACGTTCTCAAACGACGGCCGCTCGATCTACTTCTCGTCTACCCCCGCCCGTTTTCAGTACAATCAAGACCCAAACCACGGCCTCTGGGAGCTGATTCGTTTGGATCTGGAGACCGGCGAGCGCACCCAGCTCACCGGGGAGTCCGGCGGCGCCTTCCGCCCCGCGGTGAACCCCAAGACGGGCGAGCTGGTGATCCTGCGCCGGGTGGCCGGAAAGACGGTGCTGGAGCGTTACGACCCCGCCTCCGGCGCGCGCTCCCGCCTGGGCGCCGTAGAGCTTGACCACGACAACCAAGAGGGCTTCACGCTCAACGGCGTCTACCCCCACACGAGCTTCACCCCCGACGGCAAAAACATCGTCTTGTGGAGCAAAGGCAAGCTGGTCTCGGTAGACGCCCAAGGTGGCGTGGCTTTGCCGATCCCGTTCTCGGCCAAGGCCGATCACAAGCTCGCCGCCCCGGTGCGCTTCAAACACCCCGTCGCCAAGGCCGATGAGGTGCGCTCGAAGATGCTGCGCTGGCCGTCTGTGTCGCCCAAGGGGGATCAGATCGTGTTTGAGGCCTTGGGGCGCCTGTGGTTACAGCCCGTCTCAGGCGGCGCCGCCCGGGCGATCACCGATGGCAGCCGCAGGCCCATCGCCCCGCGGTGGAGCGACGACGGCGAGCGCCTGGTCTACGCCACCTGGCACGACGTGGAGCAAGGAGACGTGCGGGTGATGACCGTGGCGACGGGCGCTGAGGAGCGTCTCACCAAGGCCCCCGCGCAGTACCTCGCCCCGGCCTTCTCCCACGACGGCACACAGATCACCTGGCTCAAAGGCTCCGGCGCGCCGCTGCGGGGGCACTCCACGGCCTCGGAGCTGTGGTTTCGCCTAGAGCTTCGTGAGGCCGACGGCACCGTGCGGGATCTCGGCACCATCGACGGCTCCGGCGGCGCCAACCGCGGCCAGCCCGTGACCTTCACGCCAGACGATCAACGCCTGTACAAGCTCACCGATGAGCCCACGGGCGCCCCGAACTCCGCGCCCAAGACCACCCTCGTCTCCATCGACCTCTACGGCCGCGACGAGCGGGTGGTCGCCCGCTGGGAGCGCGCGGCTGAGGTGGTCGTCTCCCCCAAAGGCGACGCCGTGGCGTTTGTGGAGGGCCACAAGGTCTACACCGCGCCATTGCCGCTCACCGGCGGTCAGGCCATTGAGCTGAACCCCAAAGGGGGCGCCTTCCCCGTGGCCGCAAAGTCGGAGAGCGCCGGGGACTGGCTGAGCTGGACAACAACAGACGGCCCGCGCTGGGCGATGGGGCCCAAGCTGTTTGGCGGCGCCGCGCCGATCGACCTCGACGCGCGGCTGCCCCGGGCGAAGGGCTACGGCAAGGTGGCCTACGTAAACGCCCGGGTGCTCACCATGGGGGCGGCCGGGGTGATTGAGCGCGGCACGATCGTGGTGGATGGGGAGCGTATCGTGTCCGTGGGCACGTCACCGCCCCCGCCGGGCGTGACCGTGGTGGATCTCGGCGGCAAGACGGTGATGCCCGGGCTCATCGACGTTCACGCGCACCTGCACTACGGCGTCTCCGACGCCCAGCCCCAGCGCTCTTGGGCCCATGAGATCAACCTCGCCTATGGCGTCACCACCGTGTTTGATCCCTCGGCGCACAACGACACGGTCTTCGCCACGTCTGAGCGTATCGACGCCGGCTTAGAGCTGGGCCCCCGTGTGTTCTCCACGGGCTACATCCTCTATGGCGCCAAGAGCAAAGATCGCAGCGACATTCAGAACCTCGACGACGCCCGGATGCACCTCGCCCGGATGAAGGCCATGGGCGCCACGGGCGTGAAGTCGTACCAGCAGCCCGCCCGGGCCCAGCGCCAGTGGGTTTTGGCCGCGGCCACCGAGGAGGGCCTCAACGTCTACCCCGAGGGCGGCGGCGATCTGTGGCAAGACCTCACGATGATCGTCGATGGCCACACCGACATCGAGCACAGTCTCCCCAACGCGCCGCTCTACGACGACGTCATCGGGCTCTACGCGGCGAGCGGCGCCAGCTACACCCCCACCCTGCTCGTGGCCTATGGCGGCGTGAGCGGCGAGAACTACTACTTCCAGACGGAAGATCTGCTGAACGATCCCAAGTTCACCCGCTTCACCCCGGCGGAGTGGGTAGACCGCAACCTGCGGCGGCGCACCTTGGTGATCAACGACGAGGACTGGTTTCACCGTGAGGTGTCCAAAGCCGCCGGAGAGCTCGCCGCCGCGGGGGTGAAGGTGAACCTGGGCGGTCACGGCCAGGTGCAAGGAATCGGGCCGCATTGGGAGCTGTGGGCGCTCGCTGAAGGGTTGGGCAACGAGGCGGCGCTGCGCGCGGCGACGATCAACGGCGCGTGGACCCTCGGCTTTGAGGACGATCTGGGCTCGGTGGAGGTGGGCAAGCTCGCCGACCTGATCGTGATTGATGGGGATCCGCTGGCCGACATTCGGGCGAGCGTTCGTATCACTGAGGTGATCAAGGGCGGCGTTCGGTACGACGGGGAGACGCTCAAGCGGGTGGAGAGCACCAAGTGAGCCTCGACGACACGCTGACGGCCCTCGGCGTCAAGGTCAGCCCCAACCAACGCCTAGACCGACTGGTCTACTGGCGTGTGGGCGGCCCGGCGGAGCGTCTGCTCGACATCAGCACGGTGGCCCAGCTCCAAGGGGTGATGGCCCTGGGGGAGCCGATGACCGTGCTGGGTCGAGGCTCAAACGCCTTGGTGCACGACGACGGCGTGCCTGGGCTCACCCTCCGTCTGGGCGGTGAGCTGTGTGAGCTGAACCTGATCAGCGCCGATCGGGCGTGGGTGGGGGCGGGCCTGGGCCTCACCGTGCTCATCAACCGCCTGGACAAGCTCGGTCTCGCCGGGGCTGAGCCCTTCGCGGGGGTGCCGGGCACGGTCGGCGGCGCCGTGGTGATGAACGCGGGGACAACCTTAGGCGAAGCGAAAGATCTGGTGGAGGCCGTGGAGTTTGTGTTGCCCGGCGGCGAGGTTCGCCAGGTGCCCGCTGAGGCGCTGCGGTTCGCGTATCGCCACGCGGAGCTGCCCTCTGGCGCCATCCTCACCCGGGCGCTGCTCCGGTTGATCACAGAGGGCGTCGAGGCCCGAATCACCCAACGAAAGGCCCTGTTGGAGCGGCGGAAGGCCACCCAGCCTCTGGATCTGCCCTCGTGTGGGTCTACCTTCACCAACCCGCCCGGAGACTTCGCTGGGCGGCTGATCGAGGCCGCCGGGCTCAAAGGCGCGCAGATCGGCGGCGCGCAGATCAGCCCCAAACACGCGAACTTCTTCGTGAACACCGGGGACGCGACGGCGGCGCAGCTCGCCGCGCTCATCCGCCTCGCCCGTCGAGAGGTGTTGCGCCAGTTCGGGGTGCTGTTGACCCCCGAGGTGCGCCTCATCGGCCCTTGGCCCGACGACGCGCTGAGCCCCGACCGGCCCGATTAGTCCAGCGGCAGATCCCGCATCGCCCCGGTGCGCCAGTCCACGGCGCGTAGGCGGTGGTTGTTGGTGTCGGCGACGATTAAAAACTCCCCGGCGATGCACAGGCCGCCGGGCTCACACAGCTCCGCCGGATCTCCGCCGCAGAGGGTGCGCACGGTCACGGACTCGCCGAGCTCGAGGCGTTTGATCTTGTGGTTGAAGGTGTCGGCCACATAGAGCGCGTCGTCGCCGCCGGTGATCGCCAGAGGGTGCTGCAGGCGCACGGCCTCGCCTTGGCCGTCGATGTCGCCGAAGTCGAACAGACCGGCGCCCACCAAGGTGCTCACCCGGCCCTCAGCGAGATCAAACAGGCGCACGCTGGAGGTCTCGGCGTCTGTCCAGAACAGAAAGCGGCCCAGGAGCAGGAGCCCCGAGGGCTGGGCCAAGGCGGCCTCGTTGGGGGCGCCGTCGATGTGCTCCTCGCGGCCCGAGCCCACGAAGGGGCCCAAGGCGCCACGGTCGGGGTGATACACCCAGAGCTGGTGCGCCCCGGCCATGGCGATGAACACCACCCCTTCAGCGGCGGCGACGTCCCAGGGGGAGCGCAGATCGGCCTCTAAGGGGCCCCGGCGCCCGCCGCCGTCTCCTTTGCCCAGACGGCCCGAGCCCGCCACGCGGCGCATCTGGCCGTCCTCAAGGTTCACCACCCGCAGGCTGTGGTTGCCGGTGTCGGCGACGTACAGGAGCGCGCCGTCGCGGGCGAGGCCTTGGGGGCTGTTGAGCTGAGGAGACGCGCCGTCACGATCTCCGGGGCTGCCGTCACCCCACACCCTCAGGATCCGCGCCGCGGGCCAACCGTCGGGGCCGCGGCCAAGCCTGGCCTCGATCACCCGATGGTGCCCCGTGTCAGAGACATACAGTCGCGCGTCAGGGCCGAAGGGGTCGGTGTCGCGGAGCTGCTCGGCGGCATCGGGCCACAGGGCCACCTTGCCGGGGTAGAGGAGCGTGGTGTTTGACGGCGGGGCGCTGTGGGTGAGGGGCCTTGGCGCGGCGGGGGACTCCTCCTCGGCCAACACACGGCGCACGATCTCGCCGAGCACGTCCCGGCGCACCTCACCCGAGCCCTGCCAGGCGATCTTGCCCTGGGCGTCGATCACCATCAGCGTGGGCCAGGCCTTCACGGCGTACTCGCTCCACACGGCGTGTTCGGGGTCCAAGAGCACGGGGTGGGTGACGTTGTGGCGGCCCAAGGCCCGGCGCACGTTCTCGGGATCTCGCTCGGCGTCAAACTTCGCGCTGTGAACGCCCACAAACACGACGGGCTGGCCCTCAAACCGCGCCTCTAAGGCCGCGAGCTCAGGCAGCACATGCAGGCAGTTCACGCAGCAGTAGGTCCAGAAGTCGAGCACGATCACCTGGCCACGCAGGGCGGAGAGCTGGAGCGGGGCCTCTGTGTTGAGCCACAAGCTGGGATCGTTCGGGAGCTCCGGGGCGGTGAGGCGGCCTGTGGCCCCAGCGCGGCGGCGGGGGCGGGTCAGCTCGTCCAGGAGCGCGCCCAGGGCCTCGGGTGTGGTGACCGGCAGGCGGCAGGCGCCGTCTTCACACACATAGGCCGTGGCGAGGCCGCCCTGGGGCGCGCGCCCGGCCATGAACGGCGTGAGGGGCGAGGGGGCGTCCCCGGCGGTGAGCACCACAAAGGGCAGGTAGCGGCGGCGGACTTCAGCGAGCAGGGCCTCTCGACCTTCGATGGGGCCGACCACGCCGATCTCCAGAGCGCGACCGGCGCGCCACGCCGCGGCGATGGCCTCGGGGCCAAAGGCCCGGCTCGCCCGGCTCAAGAGCGGCTGCAGCGAGCGCAGCACACGGTCGGCCTTCTCGCCCAGATCGGTGCGCCCGGTGAGCGCCTCCAGTCGGGTGAACGCCAAGGTGGCCACGCCGTTGCCCGAAGGGGTCGCCCCGCCGATGAGCGCCTTGTTCGGCGCGACGAGGGGCTCGGCGTCTCGGCCGGTGAGCCAGAAGCCGCCGCCGTCCTCATCCCAGAACAGAGACACAGACGCGTCGGCGAGGCGCAGGGCCTCGGTGAGCCAGGCCTCCTCGCCGCTGGCCTCGTACAGATCGATCAGGGCGTCACAGAGGAAGGCGTAGTCCTCAAAGAACGCCGCCGGGCCGGGGCGACCGTCCATCTGGCTGCGCAACAGCCGCCCGCCGTCGCCCAACACCGCCCGCGCCGCGTCTTTGGCGGCCTGGAGGTAACGGGGCTCGCCAAGGGTGGCCGCGCCTTTGGCCAAGGCGCCGATCATCAGGGCGTTCCAGGCCGTGAGCACCTTGTCATCACGCCCCGGCGGCACCCGGGCTTGGCGTCGGGCGAGCAGCTTGGGCAGGGCCCGGTCCAAGAGCGCGCGGTCGGTCTCGTCGAGCTCCTCTTGGGGGCGCTCTAGGCGCAGCACGCTCCGACCGTGCTCAAAGGTGCCGGCCTCGGTGACCTGCAACAAGGCGCAGGCCCGCAGGCCGTCCATGAGGCCCAAGGTCTCGCGCAGCTCGCCGGGGGTGAACGTGTAGTAGACGCCCTCCTCGCCTTCGCTGTCGGCGTCTAAGGCTGAAGCGAAGCCGCCGCTCTCCAGGCGCAGGTCACGCAGCACAAACTCAAACAGCTCTCGGGCGATTCGTGCGTAGTGGGGCTTTCCTGTGGCCTTGAAGGCGTCGAGATAAATGGGCGCGAGCTGGCCGTTGTCGTAGAGCATCTTCTCGAAGTGGGGGATACGCCACTCGGCGTCCACGGAGTAGCGGGCGAAGCCGCCCCCGGCGAGATCGGCCATGCCGCCTTTGGCCATGGCGTCTAGGGTGGCCGTGGCCATAGACAGGGCTTGTTCGTCTCCCGTGCGGCGCCAGGCGGCCAAGAGCGCGGCCAGGGTGCCGTGCGGCGGGAACTTCGGGGCGCCGCCGAACCCGGCGTGCTCGGCGTCAAAGTCCTGGGCGGCCCCGGTGACGATGGACTCTAACCACCCGTCGCTGAGCTTGCCGTGGGGGCTGGGCATCCGGGCGAGGCTCTCCAGCTCCTCCAGCACCTCGCGGCCCATGGCCAGCACGTCGTCGCGGCGCTGACTGTAGAGGTTCGCGGCGTGCTCAAGCACCTGGGTGAAGCTCGGCATCCCCCGCGACGCCTTGGGCGGAAAATAGGTGCCGCCGAAATACGGCTCACCCTTGGGGGTCAAGAACACGGTCATCGGCCAGCCGCCGTGGCCCCCGGTGAACAACATCACGGCCTGCATGTACAGCGCGTCGAGATCGGGGCGCTCCTCGCGGTCGACCTTGATGTTGACGAAGTGGCGGTTCATCAAGGCCGCTGTCGTGGCGTCCTCGAAGCTCTCCCGCTCCATGACGTGGCACCAGTGGCAGGCGGAGTAGCCCACGCTGAGCAGGATCGGCCGGTCGGTCTCCCGGGCCAGGGCCAGGGCCTCGGGGCCCCACGGGAACCAGTCCACGGGGTTGTGGGCGTGCTGGAGGAGGTAGGGGCTCGTCTGGTTCGAGAGGCGGTTGGGCACGCGGGCTCCGAGGCGGTCTGGCCTCTTATCCCAAAAGCCCCCCGCTTCGTGCAATCAAGGGCGTCGACACAACAACACCGGGGTCATCAGCGCGTCGGGGGTGGGCAGGAGGCCCATCAGCGCGCCCTCTTGGCTGAGGTCGATGCAGCTCAGGTCACCTTTGCGGGTGGGGCTCACGCGGAAGGTGTGGTCCCGCAGCATCACGCCGATCTTGGATCCGTCGGGGCCGTAGATCACCTCGCCGAGCTCAAACAGCTCCCCGGCGGGGGGCGCGGCGTCTGCCCCGGCCTCGCCGAAGCTGAAGTCCGCCTCGGTAGGCGGCGGGGTGCTCACGCGGCTTAAGTCCACCTTCACCCGGTGCTCTCCGCAGGCGCCGCCCACGACCACGGTGGCCGGGCTCACGCCGGGGGCGGTGAACAGGGTGGCGCCGACCTCGTCCAGCTTGGCCACGGGCCGCACCGCGCCGCTCGCGCTGCGCCCGACGCTGCCTGAGGCGTCAACGGCCACACGCTGGGGGCGATCGGCCAAGGCCACGGCGCCGCGCAGAGGCTCGTAGCCCAGGCCGATGGCGTAGTCGGGCAGGCCGATGGTGAAGTGAAGGCCGTTGGCGACGCTGTGAAACGCCGGGTGACCAAAGAGCGCCTGACCGGGCACCGGGAGCAGGGGCACACCCGCGCTCAACAGGCTCGCCGTGCCGTCGCTGTACTCCATCGTGGCGCTGGTGCGGGTGAGCAGGAGCAGCTCTTCGCGGCGAATCCACACCCGCAGGTCCATGTCGGCGAACAGCGGCGTGCTGCCAAAGCAGTGATCGCGGCTGTCTCGGGGCGTGAGGCTCTTCACCCGCAGAAACTCGCCTTGGTCCTCAAGAACTTGCCAGGCGATGACGGCGTTGGGGGCCTCTAGGGTGAGGGCCTCCGCCGGGCGCAGGCGCATGGAGTAGCCGCCGGGCTGGGTGTAGAGCGGGGCGTCGGACCAGGCGAGCACGGTGAGCCCCGTCGCCACGGGCTCTTGGCGGCGGTCTCGCACAGACACCAGCTCCCGGGCGCCCTCGCTCCACGCGCCCTCCACCACAAACCGGAGCTGGTGGAGCGCCTGACCGTCGGCCCCGGTGATCGGCCTGGCCACGGGCACCAGCGCGGTGGCCGTCTTGCGCTGGTCTTGGGTCAACACGACGCTGGGCGAGGCCACCCGGGTGGGGATCTGGTTCACGCCGTCCAGGCGCGTCACCAAGGCCGTCACCGTCACCGTCGAGCCCGAGAGCCCTTTGCCCTCGGCGTAGAGCTCGGCGGTGACGGTCAACACGTACTCTTCGCCGCCCAGGTACAGCCGCTCCTCTTGGCGGAACGGCAGGGGGAACTGGCCCTCGATGATCGGCGTGCCCATGGGCTCGGTGATCTTGAGGTCCAGGACCACGTCTTCGACCCCCGCGAAGGCCGGGGCAGACAGCGCCGAGAGCGCGGCGAGGGCGACGGTGGACAACATCCTGGGCCTCCTGGGCGGCGCGCGGCGGCGCCTGGGCGGGATCGTACACCGAACCCGCCGCAACCGGTGCCTGGTCCCCGGCTCGCCGCCGCCCGCCGCGCTCAGGCGCGCTCGGCTACTTCGTGGGCTGCGCGGGCGCTGGCGCCGCCGCCTGCTTGGGGTGACCCCGGTAGTCCGAGAGCTTGTGCGCGTGCAGAGGGGATCGTTGACGCCGAAGGTGCCTCATGCGAGCGTGAAAACTCATCCGTCGGGGGGTGCGCGCCGATCGCCGACGCCGACGGAGCCCTATGCGCGCGTGCAGCCGCCGGTTTGGGGTTTGCGGCGGCGGAGAACACCAAACCGGCGCCGGTTTGCCCCTCGCGGCGGTGCAGAACCCCGATCCGCCGCCGGTTTGGGTTTGCGGCGGCGGTGCAGAACCCCAAACCGGCGCCGGTTTGCCCTTGCGGCGGTGCAGAACCCCAAACCGGCGCCAGTTTGCCCCTTGCGGCGGCGGAGAACCCCAAACCGGCGCCGGTTTGCCCCTTGCGGCGGCGGAGAACCCCAAACCGGCGCCGGTTTGCCCCTTGCGGCGGCGGAGAACCCCAAACCGGCGCCGGGTTGCTGCCCCTTTGCGGCGGCGGAGAACCCCAAACCGGCGCCAGTTCGGGTTTGCGGCGGTGCGGAACCTGACCGGCGCCGATCGTCGACCTCGACGGCACCCCATGCGCGCGTACAGAGCCGACCGTCGACGTCGACGGAGCCCCATGCGCGCGTGCAGAGCCGACCGTCAACGCCGACAGCACCCTATGCGCGCGTGCAGAGCCGACCGTTGACACCAACGAAGCCCCATGTGCGCGTGCAGAGCCGACCGTCGACACCGACGGCACTCCATGCGCATGTGCGGCGCCGATCGTCTCCTTGGACGCAGCGCCACACGTTAGAAGAGCTCAACCACGACGGCGCGGCCCCCCTAAGTCCCTGGCTCCACCCGACAGCGCTTGAGCACCGGGTCGCAAGACACGGCGCAGGCCTCGCGGATCTCCAGGCGGCTCTTGGTCTCCGCGCCCCAGCCGGTCATCGTCGCGTGGTAGGTGCCCGGCGGGAGGGTGCCCGGGAGGGTGTAGCGCTGGCCGTCGCGGGTCAAGGTGACGGCCCCGACCCCGGGGGCCACGGTGACCGCCACCCCCGCGGCCTTTGGCGCGGGCGGCGCAGCGCGCGAAGGGCGCAGGCGGGGCCTCGACGGGCGCGACGGGCGGGGGCGGCGCCTCCACCACGACCTCCACCGGCGCGGTCGCCGCCTCAGAGCGCGGCGGCGCGGCCACCAACAGCGCCACACCCCCCACAAATAGGCTCAGGCAGGCGCCGACAAACACCCACGGCGCGAGGCTCACCCGCGGGCGATCCGGCGGCGGCGGCAGGCCCACGGTGAGCGGAGGCTCGGGTGGCCTGGGCGCGCTGAGCTGCTCGGTGAGGGCCCGCGGCGCCGCCAGCCGCTCACCCGGGCGCCGGGCGACCTTGGGCACGGCGCCCTCGGCCCAGCCCAAGAGGCTCGGGGCCTCGGCCCCACGGGCGAGGCGGTGGGCGCGGGCGTGGCGCTCCACCTCTCGGGCGCTGGGGCGATCTTCAGGGCGGGCGGCCAACATCACACACAAGAGCCCACGCTCGGCCAAGGTGAGCGGCAGCGGCGCGAGCCGGGCGGCGATCTGTGCGTTGTGTGCGTCGGGGTTCAGCAGCGCGCGGCCCAGAGGCTCGCCCAGGAGCAGCTCCGCCGCCGTGGCGCCCAAGGCGTAGATGTCGCCCGCGGGCAGATCCACCCCGGCGAGGCGCTCGGGGCTCATGTAGCCCAGCGTGCCGTATCGAACGGCCTGGGTCTCGGCCTCACGGGCGGCGAACTCGGCGCGGGCGATGCCCAGATCGAGGATCTTCACCTCACCCCCGGCGGTGACGCGGAGATTTTGAGGCTTGATGTCGCGGTGCTGAACGAGGAGCGGCGCGCCGTCGGGGCCGAGGGTCTCCGCGGCGCAGCGCAGGGCTGAGGCGACCTCGGCGAGGATCTCCCACACCACCGAGACCGGCATCGGCGCCGCACGAGACACAAACGCGCCGAGGTCCGCGCCCTCGACCAGCTCCAGCACGACGGCCCAGCCCTCCTCAAAATGCACCAGCTCAAAGCTCTGCACGATGGCGCGGTGACGCAGGAGCCCCAAGATGCGGGCCTCGTCGCGCAGGCGGGCGAGGAGCTCAGCGCCATGCTCGTGCTCGGTGACCGAGGTGTGCAAGAGCTTGATCGCCACCTCGCGGGAGAAGCCGCCGCGCCCGGTGAGACGCGCGCGCCACACGGCGCCGAACGCGCCGCGGCCTAACTCTTCGAGGAGCTCGTAGCGTCTCATGGGCCACTCATCGTCGTCGAGGGAGTCGAGGTACTCGCGCTCGCGGCGCTTCTTGTCCTCAGTGGGTGGGAAACGGGTCGAAGAGGGCATGCTCCTGGGTGGCCACCGAACGAAGGAGGACACACGTCTCGATCGGGGGTGGTCTTCGCGAGCTCCTCGGGCGGTCAGGGGCGAGGGGCGGAGGAGCGTGAGCCCACTTGCCCCGCGCGTTGGTGCCTATGAACTCGTCGTGCAGGCTGGCGAGGAGGTCCACCTCGGCG
>JADKFE010000030.1 GCA_016717595.1 Deltaproteobacteria bacterium
CGATCGCCGTGAAGCCCATACACCAGGCCAGCCAGAAGGCGCCGCTCACCCCCTCCCGCATCCGCACGAGCATCGCCGCGAGGCCCAAGGGCACATAAAACGCGGCGATGGCGACGACAGAGCCCTCTCCAAGATCGTAGAGCAGGGGCCGACCGGCGAACAGCGCCAGGGCGGAGGCGATGGCCGCCGCAGGGGATCCGCCGAGGCGCAGGGTGAGCCAGGCCACGCTCATGGCCAAGGGGCAGACCTGGGCCAACGACGCGATGGCCGAGGCCCACGGCACCCCGACGAGGGGCTCGGTCAAGGCGAAGAACAGCGCGCTCGTCGGGGAGAGCACCGAGCCCGTGGCGCCGACAGGGAAGTTCACGAGCGTCGTCTCGCCGCTGAGCCCCCCCTCAAAGAGCGCCTGCTGGAACCACCACATGCCCCACAACGTCGAGACCACGTCCGGACCGCCGCCCGGCGCCTCCCCGGCCAACAGCGCCGGGCCCATCACCAACAGACTGAGACCCCCGCTCATCAAGAAAACAAACGACATCAGCGCGCGGGTGGTCATGGAGGGTCCTTCGAGGGTGCGCTGATCAAACCAGCCCGGACATTCACACGTCAAGGACCTGTAAAAATAGTGTTACGGCGCCGCGTTGAGGTCCCAGAGCACGGCGTCACCGATCTCGACTCCTGGGCCAAGTCCAGCCTCCAACGCCGCGCGTAGGCCAGGGGTGACGTGGGGATCCATCTCTCGGTGAAGAATGACGTACCGAACGCCCTCCGCCGTGAGATCCCCGCGACGAACGTCATCTTGAGGTCCTCCGTCAAAGCCTAGACTTGTCTGCTCATCCGCGCGACGACGACAGAGCGCCGCGAGGGCTCGAAAGCTGGCGCGGCGCAGGAGCGGGCTCGTCGCCGCCCGCGCGTCTGGCGCGTAGGGGATCGGATGACCGTGGGCGGTCTGGTAGTAGAGGTAGCGGCTCGTGGACATCGTGGTGCCAGCGTCCGTGGGCAGGTCGAGCACCACGCCCTCACCCCCCGCCGGGATCTCGGCGTAGACCGCCGGGATCGACGCGGGGCTCACCGTCACCGGCCAGGGCGCGCCGGAGAACAAGAGCCCGTCGAGGAGCACCGGGGCCACGAAGATCCAGGCCCGGGGGCCGAGCCGCGCCGCGCCCAAGGCCGCCAGCGCCGCGGTCACCGCGAGGGTCGGCGCCGCCAGCCGCAGGGGGTGGGTGATCGCCAGGCCGGGGATGACCGATTGCACAAACGCCCAAGGCAACATGAGCTTTCGACCGCTCACCTCGACGAAGGCGCCGTCCCAATAGAGATACGGGCCGAGCGCGAGCGCCGCGCAGGTGAGCCCCGCCGCCGCCCAGGCCAGAAGCGCCCCCCGGCGCTCGGCGCCAACCACACCCCAGACGCCCAGCGCCAAGGCCACGAGCCCCAGGTAAGGCGAGTGCTCGAAACCTTCAGCGCTGAGGTCAACGGATCGAAAGCCCAGCGGCGCCAAGAACGCCCGGGGATCGACGGCGTTGTGCGCCGCCAACATGGCGTTCATCTCTGGCGGATGTTTGATGATTCCGAAGGGGTGCTGAAGCTGGGCGCGTAAGGCCATGATCGTCGGCGCCGCCAACGCCACCGCGGTGAGCGCCGCCGCCCAGGCCCAGCGCCAGGCGCCGAGCGCCCGAACGAGCACACACACCCCCGTCGCGAGGCCCAGATACGGCGAGACGATCGCCGCGAGGCCCACGCCCAGCCCCACCTTCACCCAGGGCCGCGCCCCAGGCGGCGCGTTGAGGGCCTCGGCGGTGAAGGCCAAGGCCAAGGCCATGGGCCCCAAGTTCACGGCCTCGGAGATCCCGTTGTGCAGCTCACACGAGAGCCACGCGCTGCCCGCCAAGGCCGCGGACGCCACCCATCGCGCCGGGGCGGGGGCGCCCAGGGCCTCGGCGAAGCGCCAGGCGCCGTAGCTCCCGAAGGCCACGGCGAGGGTCATCATCACATTCCAGGTGGCGGCGACGCCGATCACCGCCGCCAAAGGCGCGCCGAAGAGCCCCAGGAGCGGATCGATGAACCACAGCACCCCGCCGTCGGGCGCGGCGAGCAGGGTCGTCTCCCAGGGGAGCTTGCCCGCCCGGGCCGAGGCCAAGAAGTACCAGGGCCCCCAGGCGTGGTTCCAGACGTCTACGTTGGGGCTGCCGAGCAGGGTCGTCGTCGGGCGCAGGGCCGCGGGCCCGGTGATGAGCAGGGCCAAGAGCAGGTGCCCCACGAGGCCGCCCCCTCTGGCGCGCAGCGTGTCGATCATGCGTTGAACCAACCGCCCGCCTCGAGCTGGTCGGCCACGGCCCGCGCGTACACCACAAAACCTTCGGCGTCGGGGTGCCCCGTGTCAAACATCAGCGGCTCACGCAGGGAGTCGTCCTCGTCCAGGGCCTCACAGATCGCCCACGGCAGGTCACGCCCATCGGCGGTGGCCTCGACGAGCACCTCCCCAGAGCTCAGGTTCACCAAGGCGAGCTTGCCCGTGGCCGTGGCCTTGAGCCCAAAGCCCCGCTCTCCTTGGGCGGCCCGAAAGGTGTCGGTGAGGTCCAAGAGCGGGATGTCGGGGAGCTGCTGGCGGATGAGGCCGCCCTCTCCGGCGGGGTTCGCGGTCAACGAGCCCGCGTCAAACCGGCTGATCGGCGGCAGGATGATCTGAAAACGCGCGTTGGGCAGGCCCCGCTGGCCGGTGCGCACCGCGTCGGCGTAGCCCTGAATCGGGTTCGGGCCGTTGAACGCGACACGACGGCTGAAGAGGACGCCGCTCACGCCATACCGGGGCGCGATGACCTTGAGCCAGCTCCCCATGGTCGGCGGGTGCTGGCCGGGCACCCCGGCGTTGAGCACCTCGACCTTGTGGCCGCGGCGCAGCAGCTCCGCCTCAAGCTGGGCGGGGAAGGCGTCCTCGACCTCGACGCCCCAGCCAAAGGTCACGGAGTCCCCGATGGCGACGAGGCGCGTCACCCCCGGCGCCGGGGCGGCGGTGATCTCGCCCATTCGCAGGCGATCGGCGTTTGTGGAGACCGAGAACCGCCGCGTGCGCCGCAGGTTGGCGCGGCGGGAGGGCTCCCGCGCCTCCTCGACGCGGTGCGGGCGATCGGGCACCACCATTCGGGCGCCCCGAAGGTTCGGGCGCAGCCAGTGGCCTTGGGCGCCGAGCTCCGCCCAGGGCTCGGCGATGGGCTCGGACTCCAGGGCCTCCGTCGCCCGGCGGCGCTGCCAGGCCACGCCGCCGACGACGCCGGCGAGCGCCACAAAGGCCGAGGCGCCGCGCAGAACCGTTCGGCGAGAAGCGCTCACAACACACCGTAGTTGTATTGGGAAGGGAGGAGGTCTTGCTCGGGCGCAGTCCACCACAACCACGCGGCGACGAGCGCGAGGATGAGCAGGGCACCTCCAGCCCAGATCAGGACCTCTCTTCGGTCAGGGCTCACAGACGCAGTATCCTTAGGCGTCGGGCAGAAGTCAACGCGCCGCCGGGCCGGGTTGTGGCAGGATGGGCGCTGCATGACGCGCGCGCTCCGAAACCTGATGTTCTCGGCGATCTTCGCCGCCGCGCTCCTGGGCGGCGCGGAGCTGATCCTGCGCATCTTGGGCATCCCAGATCCGGGGATCTACGCGGGAGATCCGGGGAGCTTGTGGTGGTTACGCCCCGATCTGCCGCCTCGAGCCCTGCCCTTCCCCGAGGGGGGCGCCGAGTTCACCGTGCGCACCAACCGCCTGGGTTACCGGGGGCCGGATCCCACGCAGCGCGCCTGGATCTGTCTCGGCGACTCCACCACCTTCGGCTGGGGCGTTGAGGAGGACGAGGCGTGGCCCGCGCGCCTGGAGGCGGCCCTGGGGCGCCCGGTCGTGAACGGCGGCGTGCCCGGCTACACGAGCCACCAGGGCCTGCTCACCCTTCACAACGCCCTGTCGATTCAGCCCGAGCGTGTGCTCATCGCCTACCTCGTGCGGGACGCCGACCCCGCGCCCGCCCCCGACCACAGCCGCGCGCCGCGCCGCGCGCCCGACCTGCGCCTGATGTCGGCGCTGCGCCTGCTGCGCCCCAAACCTCAAGGTCAGGCCGCCGCCCCCGCCGGGCCCACGACGCGGGTGCCCGCCGACCGCTACCTCACGAACCTCCGCGCGCTCAAGGCCCAGGCCGAGGCCGCGGGCGCCGAGGTCACCTTCGTGGCCTTCCCGATGCAGCGCCGCCCCGAGGCCCACCTCGCCGCGCTCCAGACCCTCTCCGCCGAGGCCCAGGTGCTCAGCCCGACTCTGCCGTCTACAGCGTTTTTTGTTGAGGATCCCGTTCACCTCACCGCCGACGGCAACGACCAGCTCGCGCGGCAGCTCGCGGAGGCCCTACGATGACCCACCGTCGACGTCTCTTGGGCGCCCTCATCGGCCTGTCGTTTGGGGAGGGCCTGTGGCAGACCGCCGTGGGACTGTCTCCCGAGGCCGATCCCGACCGCTGGCGCCTGCGGGCGTCCTCAGTGCCCATCGAGACCGCCGCGCTCAACGGCGAGCTTGGCCGCAGCCCCCGGGCCTTGGACCTCTCGTTTTACCAAGGCGCCTCGCCGCGTGTGCCGTCGTTCACCGAGGGCCAGATCACCCTCACCGCCCGGGTGCCGCAGGATGGGCAGCTTCGGGTGTACCTGGGCGAGCACCTCGACCGCGTCGGCCCTGGCGCGCCCCAGCTCGGGCGACCCAGCGGCGTGGGCCCCGGCGCCCCTCAGCTCACGCCGATGCCCGGCGCCACGAACGGACCCGGCGGACCCGGCGGACCCGGCGGACCCGGCGGGCCCGGGGGTGGACCCGGCGGACCGGTTCAGGCGGGAGATGAGGGGCCTCGCAGCCTGCCGCCGGGGTTTGAGCGCCCCAGCGGCGCGGCGTTCCCCAGCGGCGCCGCCCGAAACGGCGTCGGCTCGGTGCTCATCGACCGCAGCGCCCGGGCGTCGATCACCAGCCCCGACATGCGCTGCACCCCAGCGAGCGCCAAAGCGCCCACCGACGAGCGCTTCACCCTGGGGCTGAGCGCCCAAGGACGTGTCTTGGGCGTCACCCTCGACGGCCAAGAGGTCATGCGCTGTGAGTCCGTTCACCAAGGCGGCGCCGTGCTCTTTGGCGCCGGGGTGCGCCGGGTGCAGCTTGAGTCTGTGCGGGTAGAGATCCCCGGCCAGCCCACGTTTGAGGACAACTTCTCGGGCCTGGGGCGCTCGCGGGTCGCCCAGGCGGGGCTGACGCTCCTCGGCGGCGCCCTCGGCGTGTTTGCCCTCGCCCGGCGTGTGTCCTGGCTGATCGCCGCCTCGCCGCTTTTGCTCATGGCGCCGCTGTTTCGTGGGGATCTCCGCGCGCTTCTGGACAGCCTGCGCCTGATCCATGTGACCGAGGCCGCGGGCCCGGCGCTGCTCGTCGGGGCGCCAGCGCTGGTGATGCTCCTCGCCGTGGCCAGCGCCAGCCTGCGCCTGCCCCACACCCTCGCCTTGGCCGCCGGGGTGGGCGCCGCCGTCGCCGCGGCTTTTGGTGGGCTGAGCGTCGGCCCGGCGCTCCTCGGCGGCCTCGCGCTGCCCTGGGCCTTGTTGGTCTGGGTGAACACGCACCCGGTGCCCGCCCGCCCGCTGATCTCCTGGGCGCTGTGCGCGGTGCTCGCGGTTCAGGCGGAGGTGGGCCTGCGCAAGACCGCGACCTTCTCCACCTGGGCCACGGGCCGGGGCTGGGAGCGCGCTCGGGAGGAGTTCGCCCAGCTCTTGGAGATTCAGCAGCACAAGGCCTACCCCGCCGACAGCTTCCCCGTTCGCCCGCCGGATCCCGACCCCCACAAACGGCGGATTGTCGCGTTGGGTGGGTCGAGCACAGGCGGCGCGTACCAGATGGACGACCTCGACCAGTTCTGGCCCAAACGCCTTGAAGAGACGCTCAAGAGACGAGGCCATGAAGACTGGGAGGTGGTGAACCAAGGCGTCGGCGGCTGGAACAGCCTGCACGTCCGCCTGTACGTCGAGAGCCAGATTCAGCGCCTCGACGCCGACATCTTTGTGGTCTACGTCGGCCACAACGACATCCTCACGACGAGCCCCGCGCCGTACAGAGATCTGTACGCCCGTTACCAGCGCGGCGGCGGCGCGGCGGCGGCGGTCTCGGCCAAGCTCTCTGAGCTTCGTCTGTACAGCGGCCTGCGGTTTATGTTGCTCGGCCTGCGCGACCGGGGCGGCGCCGTGGCCGTGCCCGTCGAGGACGCCGCCGACAACCTCAGCGCGCTGTTTGATCTGGCCGAGGCGAACAACGCCCGGGTGATGCTGCTCACCGAGGGCCTCAACCCCGACCCCCAGCCCATGCGCCCCTACGCCGAGATGCAGCGGGAGCTGGCCACGTCTCGGGGCGGGCTCTACCTCAACACCGCCGAGCAGCTCTGGCAGACAGGGGAGCCCGATCTGTTCTTGGACGACTGCCACCTCAGCCAAGACGGCCATGTGCGGCTCTCGGGCTGGATCGCGGAGACCTTAGAGGGCGCGGGCTGGCTCTGAGCCCGCGCCCATCTACGAGGGCCCTTACTGCGGGGCCGCCGGGGGCGTGCCCGCCGGAGGCGCCGGAGGGGTGCCGTCGGCGCCGGGCGTGGGCGGGGTGGCCGGGCCACCCGGCGGGATCGGCGCCTTGGAGGGATCCGGCGGCGGCAGGTCTTGGCGCATCTTGTTGAACCAGTCGGCGTGCTGGCCCAAGGTGAGGTTCACCTCAAGATCCTGACCGGCGAGCTTGATCGGCGTCGCGGCGGAGCCGCCCGCGGTGTCTTCCATCTTGGGCATGTCTTTGTCGTCGAGCTGGGCGGCGCTGACGTAGATGTCGTCGGCCAAGGTGGCCGGGGCGACGATCTTCACCGGGCTCGTGCCGTCCCAACGCTCGATGTGCAGCGCCACGGGGGAGGTCTGCTTGCCGTCGTCGGAGGTGCGCAGGGCGAAGAAGTCGAGCTGTGACTTGCCCCAGGCGCCCGTGACGTTCACGGTGATGGTGACCGTGGGGGAGCCCTCGGCGATGAGCGTGGCGAACTTGGCGTTGGAGGTGTCGCCGGGGCCGCCGGGGGTGACGGCGCCCGGAGCGCCCTCGCCGCCTGGCGCGGGACCGCCGCCCGGGGGTTGTTGTTGGCCGTCGGGCGCTGGGCCCCCGGCAGGAGGCTGGCCCCCGGCGCCCTCGCCGCCTTCTTCGGGCGGGGTCGGGCACCCGACGACAAGCAGAAGGCTGAGCGCCAGCGCGCGCGGCAGATGAAGACGTCCTGACATCGGCTGCTCCATGAACATGTCGCGCGCCTTCGATGGCCCGCGTGCGCTCCGTTGTACCACAGCTCCACGGCGCGCTCCAGACCCATGACGACGACGAAGGCGCCGCCGCTTGACCTTCACGCCGATCTGCCGATACCCTGGCTTCGACGTGACTCCGTTTGGAGTCACCATGGTGTCGGAGTGCGAGTGGAAGAGAGCGTGCTCAACCAGCTCACCGCCCTGGGCCTCACCCGAAACGAGGCGCTGGCGTATTTGACCTTGGCCCAAGACGCCGACGCCGAGGGCCTCACCGGCTACGAGGTCGCCGCGCGCTCGGGCATCCCACGAAGCGCCGTGTACACCGTGCTGCGGCGCTTGGAGCAGAGCGGCGCGGCCTTCGCCATCGGCGACGAGCCCGCGCGGTATGTGCCGACGCGGCCCGACCAGCTCATCGAGACGATGCGCCGGGGCACCTTGTCCCGCCTGTTGACCCTCAGCGACGCGCTCAACGCCTTGCCCAAGCGGGTGATGCCCGAGCCGATCTGGATCCTCAGCCGCTATGACGAGGTGATGGTGCGCGCGGCGGAGATGATTCGTGGCGCGGCGCGCTCGGTGTGGCTCTCGGCCTGGCCCCGTGAGCTGCGCCGCCTCGGCCCGGCCTTGAGCCTCTTGCCAGCGGAGCTGCACCTCGTCCTGCACACGCCCACCCCCAGCGACGCCCCGCCGCCTGGGTTCTCGGTGTGGGCCGACGACGCCCCGGCGAACACCAAGGCCGGATGGGCCCACAAGCTGCTCCTGGTCATCGATCGCCGCGAGGCGCTCTTGGGCGGGGCCGAGCCCGAGGCCGACAACCAGGCCGTCTGGACGACCAACCCCTCCTTGGTCGATGTCGCCACGAACCACCTCATCCTCGACATCACCCTGCTCGCCGCGCGCCAAGGCCGGGACTGCGCCGCTGTGGTGGCGCCGATGATGATGCCGCACCTCAACCCGGCCCCCGCCGACTCACCGAGCCCCTCCGCCGCCCAAGGCTCCCCCGGATGAGCGCGACGGGCCAGGCCTTCGGCCGCTACACCTTGCATGAGCGCCTCGGCGCCGGGGGCATGGCGGAGGTCTGGCGCGCCACCTTGACCCACCAAGGCGTCGAGAAGCGCCTCGTCATCAAACGAATCCTGCGGGGGCTCTCCGCGGATCCCGCCTTCTTGGCGATGTTTGTGGACGAGGCGCGCATCGCCTCGCTCCTTCACCACCCGAACATCGTGCAGCTCTACGATCTGGGCGAGGTCGATGGCGAGTGGTACCTCGCGATGGAGCACGTCCACGGCCTCAACCTGCAGCGCGCGCTGCACAGCCTCACGTCGCGCCGCCGGCTCTTGCCCGTGGAGGTCGTCGCCTACGTCGGCCACGAGGTCGCCCGAGGCTTAGACGCCGCGCACCGCCTCGTGGACCACGACGGGCGGGCGCTCAAGGTGGTGCACCGGGACATCTGCCCGGCCAATCTTTTGCTCTCGACCCAAGGAGACGTGAAGATCGTCGACTTCGGCGTGGCGCGATCGGCGGCGAACACCTTCACCACCCAAGGCGCCGGCCTGAAGGGGCACGTCGCCTACATGAGCCCGGAGCAGGCCCTCGGCGCGCCCCTGGACGGGCGCTCGGATCTCTTCGGTCTGGGCGTGGTGTTGTGGGAGGCGCTCTCGGGCCAGCGGCTGTTCAAGACCGACTCCGGCCTGCTCACCCTGGAGCGTGTGCGAGACGCCGAGGTGCCGCCCTTGCCTGAAGGCCGCGCGCCGGAGGCCTTGGAGGCCATCGTTCGCCGGGCCCTGGCCCGGGATCCCGAGGATCGTTTTGTGGACGCGCGGGCGATGCAGCAGGCCTTGGCGGCCTTTGTGGGCGATCCAGAGCCCCATCGGGAGCGCCTCGCGGCCTTGGTCGTAGAGGCCCTGGCCGCGGAGCGCGCTGAAGAGGCGGCGCGGCGGCTGGCCTTGGCGCCGCCGCCGGTCCCTGAAGAGGACGCGCTCACCACCGTGGCGGCCGCGCCTGTGGCCCCCGCGGCCCCCTCCCCTGCCCCGCCCGCCGCGGTAAACGCGCCCGCGCCCACACAGACCGCCGAGAGACGCCGCGCGAAGCGGTTCTGGCTCATTCCTGTGGCGCTGATCACCCTCGCGGTGATCCTCTGGCCGCGGGAGGAGCCGCAGAGGGTGCAGGAGATGACGTCCCCGCCCGCGGCGCCGGGCGCCCCGTCGAGACGGCGCACCGCCGGTCACCCCGCCAACCGCGCGCCCGCACCCACGACGCCCGCGCAACACCACCGCCCGACCGCGCGCCGGGCGCTGTCACCGCCCAGCCCCTCAACACCGAGGGCCTGAGCCCCACGAGCCCCACCCTACACACCCCCGTTGAGGTTGTGCCCGCGCCCGAGCCGCCCACGCCGCCGCCAGCGGAGGCGCCCGCGACCGTCGCCGAGCCCGCCGAGCCCCGCCCCGCCGCCGCCGAGGCGCCCGCCGAGCTTGACCCCAACACCCCGGCGCTGCTCACCGTCACCATCACCCAAGGCCTGGCGGAGCTGCGCATCGACGGCGTGAAGGTGAAGAAGAAGCCACCCTACACAAACATCTCCGTGGCCCCTGGGCGGCATCTGATTCAGGTGGAGGTGCTCTCGACGGGCCGGGTGACCAGCCGCGAGGTGGTGCTCAAGCCCGGAGAGGTCAAAGAGCTGCGGTTTGACTTGGACTGATCTACATAAAGTTGCGGGTGTGCAGAGCGCTCAGCGCGGCGGCCTCCTCGGTCAAGAAGCCCAGACGCTCCAGGCGTACGCGTCGCCCGTGGTCCATGTCGTGATGTAGGGTGAGCACGCGGTCATGGCCCCGGGCGATCGCCTCTGGCTCAAAGCTCCCGGCGGCCAACACCACCAAGGCGTCAAACACCTCCTCGTTGAGCCCCGCCGTCTGGGCGAGCGCCTGGTTACGGCTCTGTATCGCCTGGGCCAAGCGGCCGCGTAGGCCAGGATCAACGGCGACGTGGCGGCTGAGATGGGCGAGGCCGAAGGCGACGTGGCGGGCCTCATCCTGGGCGGCGAGGCGGCAGACCTGCCGTGTGATGACGTCCGGCGCGTGCTCTTGCAGAAACCACAACAGGCTCAAGAACGAGCCCTCTCCCAGCACAGACAACAAGAAGCTCGCCAGGGCGAAGTCGGGCTCCTCCAGGAGCGTCTGCAGAGAGGCCTGACCGCCATGGGTCGAGAGGCCCAAGGTCTCCCGGCGTAGGCAAGCCCGGCGGGTGAACACCTCGATGTGCCGCGCCTCGTCCGCGGCGGTGACCGCCAGAAGCTGCATGACCTCACGAAAGTGGGGGTGAAGCTGCCCCAAAAAGCGCGCGGGCACCAACAGCGCCGCGGTCTCGTTCTCGATGAGGTAGGTCATCACCTGCACCACCGCGTCCTCGACCTCCTCGGGGTGGGTGATCTCCGCGTCCCAGGGGATCGCCGTCGCCGGATCCCACTGCGCGGCGGCGGCCTGGGCGTAGAGCCTGCCCACCTCGTCCGCCCAGACCTGCGACTTCTCCGCCAACGGGAAGTGGAGCGTCGTCGGCCCCGCCTCCACCAAGGCCCCCCGCGCCGCCAGGCCCCAGCTCATCTTGGGCTGTTCGACCGCCGCCGCCACGCCCCCCGCGCGCTCGGCCCCTCCCCAGCGCCCGTGAACCCCACGGGTGAGCCAGAGGCGCCCGCTCTGCTCAGAGAAGCCGTGGCCTTGGGCCCGGGCCCAGGCGCGAAGGTGAACCGCCAGCTCAGGAGACTCCCCACAGACCTCGAGCTGCGCGCCGGGCGTCAGGGCCACGAGCGCGCGCTTGAGCAGAATGAGCCCGCCACGATCGAGGCCTAAGGCGCCTAGCTGGACGGACAAAGGCTCACTCACAGCCGCGCCGCCGCCTCATTCACCCAGCCGTCGATGCTCCCCAGCCTCGTGATCGCCTCGTCAAGCTGGGCGAGGCCGCTCGTGCGCCCCTCACGCCATTGTTTGAGCCCCTCCAGGTCCAGAAGCGGCCGCGCGTCGGGGTCATCGTACGACATGGCCAAGAGCAGCTCCTTGAGCCGCGCCACCTCGGCTGAAGGCGCTGTGTCTAAGGCGCTAAAGACGCAGTGATCATAGGGTGGGGTTTGGTAAAGCGTCCGGACGGCGCCCGGCGGGAGCGTGCCTTCCCGGGTGAACAGCAGGTGGTTGCCGTCGATGACGCAGGCCGCGTCGGCCTCGCCACGAACCAGGGCCCGCACGGCGTCTCGCTCACCGCCGATGTGATCGCCATGTTTTCCCCGCAGCACATCATGCACCTTCACGGTGACGTCCACCCCCGGCTGCAGCCCCGCCTGAATCAAGGCGCCCAGGGGGATGAGCGTGGCCTGGGGCGAGTCCGCGGCGCCCACGGCGACAACCCGGCCCTTGAGATCGGCGAGGCCTCGCGCGGGGTCGTCCCGGCGCACGAGCACGAGGCTCGTGAGGTCTTGGTCGGTGTCACGCATACAGAAGGCGGTGGCCTGACGCCCCGCCCGTGCGGCGAGACGTTCGGTCTGGAGGTGCGCGAGGGGCGAGTTCCAGGCCACATGAACCTGCCCCGACAAGAGCGCCTCGACCTGCCGCTCGTAGTGACTGTAGAGCACATAATCTACGTCGAGCCCATGCCGCGCGAAGAGCGCGCAGAACCCCTCCCAGATCGTGACCACCTTGGGATCATACGCCACGGCGCCGAGCAGCAGAGTCATCGTTTCACCTTGTGTGAGTCAGTGAATCAGAACAGCGGGAGCCCGCAGACGGCCTTGCCGATGAAGTCGTAGAGCACGTCGGAGGTCGGCGCCATGACCTGGGCCGCGCGGGCGTCGCGGAACGCGCGCTCGACGCCCACCTCCCGGCGGTACGCGGCGCCGCCACACACCCGCATGCCCAAGGCGGCGACTTCAAGGGCGCTCTCCCCAGCGGCGGCCTTGACCTCCAGCACCCGCAGCATCGTGTCAGGGCGGCCCGCCGCGATGGCCTGGAGCGTGTCCAACCACAGCCCCCGGGCCATGTCGGTCTGAATCCGCATCCGCGCGAGGTACCCACGGATCGTCGGCAGATCGGCCAGCGCGCTGCCCAGGTGGGTGTGTCGAGTGCCCGCGCACCACGCGGCGCTGCGGGCGCAGATCGCCTCCATGAGCCCCAGCGACACCCCGGCGCTGCAGGCGTTGAAGCAGGGCAACACCACGCCCATCATCAGATCAAACCCCGCGCCGTCCGCGCCGAGCCGCGCGGCGGAGGCACCGCGCGCCGTCGGCCACGACGGGCGCCGAGGCGTTGCCCCGCAGGCCCAAGCCGTCATAGGCGCCGACCACCCGCAGCCCCGGCGTGCTCGACGGCACCAGCCACAAGGTCGAGGGGCCCTCGGCGGCCAGCGGCCGCGACGACCACACGATCGCCGTGGCCACCCCGGCGGAGGTGACCCAGCTCTTCTGCGCGTCCAGACGTACGCTGTCTGTCTCGTCTGTGGCGGTTGAGAGCGGCGCCCAGAAGTGGCTGCGGCTGCCGGCCTCGGAGAAGGCCAGGGTCGAGAGGTGCTCCCCGCGGGCGATGGCGCGGTTGGTCTCGGCGTCCCCGGCGGCGGCGATCACGAGCGCCCCACAGAAGTGCATACAGAGGACCATGCCGCTGCTCCCGCAGCTCCGGGCGATGTGGTGCACCACCTGGGCGGCCTCGACCACCCCCAGGCCCAGCCCGCCGTGCTCGGTGGGCGTCACCAAGCCCAACAGCCCCGCCTCACCGAGCGCCGCCACGGTCTCCGCCGGGAAGCGCCCCTCACGGTCAACGGCCTCGGCGTGGGGGGCGATGACGCCCTCGAGGATCGGCTCTAGGCGGGCCAAGACCTGCTCCAAGGTCAGGCGGCCATCACTGCTGCTTGGGCTCATACAGATCTCCAGGGCGAGGCGCCCCAGAGTCGCGGCGCTCGCTCAGTGAGGCCCCGCGCACGGCGGGGCGCTGGGGGTTCAGAGGGCGAAGACGACGCGCATCACGGATCCCGAGCGGGAGAGGTGAAGGAGGACGAGGGGTTTGTCAGATCGGAGAAGCAGCATGGCCAAGCTTGGCGCGGAAGTCAAGCGGTGGCCTCCGCGACCTAGGCCAGCGCCGCGATCGGCGTCATCAGGCGGTTGATGTATGGCATGTGAGGCTTGAGCTCCTCAATCGCCCAGCGCCCCGCCCGGCCCACGTCCTCCACCGAGGCCACGAGCTGCATCGGGCTCAAGGTGCGCTGCAGCGGCAGGTACACCGTGGCGTAGGGGATGTTCCGCGTGACGTTGGCCCGGGCGATCTGCTGGATGGGGTAGAGCAAGAGGCTGGAGGCCCGCGGCGGGAAACAGTCAATCGCGAGGATGACGTGGTTACGCACGCCGCCGAGCTTGCCCTCCATCGCCTCGCGGAAGCCCACCCGGGCGGGCACGTTGTTCACCACGCCGCCTTCAGTGAGCCGGGTGATGCCGCGCTCGGCGTAGAGGCGGTCCAAGAGCATCTTCATCCGTTTGTCGTCGCGGTGGACGTCGTAGTGCAGGAGCCCCGGCACAGACGCCGAGAACCCCGCGCAGTCGAGCACGTCCATCTCTTCAGTGCCCGGGTCGGCGCCGAAGATCACCTCTCGTAAGGACTGCGGGTTGTTGGCGAACTCGGCGAGGATCTGCGCGAGGTTCGCCATCTTGCCCAGGCCGCGCAGGCGGAACGCCCCGCCGGGGCGCACCACGTCGTCCAAGAAGTGCTCGTAGAAGTCCAACGAGTGGCGCATGGCGTCAACGGTGAGGCCCGTGCCGATGATCCGCATCGGGATCGCCAGCTCGTTGATGCGCGCGACCTCACCGCTCTCGGTGCGTAAGAAGTCGCCCAGGGCCGCGCGCAGGTGCAGGCGCAGCGTGGCGGGCAGGCCATACCGGGAGGGCTCGGGCGCGAGCTGAAAGACCGTGTTGAATGACAGGCGTTTGTTCGCCTCTTGGAGCTGGGCGGCGTCGTAGAACTTGCTGCGGGCGCGGAAGGTGCCCAACAAGGCGCCGATGGACGTGCCGCAGATGAGATCGGGCACCAGATCGTACTTGGCGAGCTTGGAGAACACCCCGGCGTAGCCGTAGCCCGCGCCGCCGCCGCCGCCGAGCACCAAGACGAGCTTGCGGGTGCAGACCTCACGGTTGAGCGCCTCTAGATCCAAGCCGAGGTGCGTTACCAGGGCGTCGCGGCGCTGGCGGGTGGCGGTCACGAGCTCCGGCAGCACCCGGGCGGCGGCCCAGAGGCCCTCGGACTCATCGCGAAGGCGGGCCTCTAGCGTCTCCCGCACCCGCCACGCGAAGGGCGAGAGCGCGTCGCGCAGGTCGTGATCGTGGCCGTCCACGTCCCGGGCGGCGCAGAGCTTGGCGAAGTTGATGACGTAACGCAGGGCGTCTACGACGGGGCCGTCGAGCTCTCCTGGGCGCTTGAGCGCGCGCTCGACGACCTGGCGCTCCAGGGCCTCGAAGGGCTTACGCTGCTCCATCAGCTCGCGGCTGGACGTGACCTCAAACCCACGCTTCACCGCGCGCCTCCTTGGCCTGGGCGCCAGAACCCGGCGACTTCAGCGGCGGGGTCTACGGCCGAGCGGGGCGTCCACCACGGCGGGTAAAACGCCGCGTAGTCACGCCAGCCGAAGCGGCGGTCTACGAGCACCACCACGCCGCGGTCCTCAGGGCCCCGCAGGAGGCGCCCGGCGGCCTGAACGACGCGGCTCATGCCGGGGGTGAGGTAGGCGTAGAGGAATCCTTGGCCATACCGAGTCTCGAACCGCTCCTGCATCAGCTCTCGCTCCAGCCCGACCTGGGGTAACGCCGGGCCGACGATGATCACGGTCTGAAGGATACCTCCTGGGAGGTCAACCCCTTCAGCGAACACGCCGCCCAGCACCGCGTGCAGCGCCCGCGGCGGGCCGATCTCCCGCAGGCGGTCGAGCATGGTCAAGCGCTCGTCTTCGCTCATCTTCGGCCTCTGCACGAGGCTCTCGCGGCCTGACACCTCGGCCAGCGGGGCCAGATCTCGCAACAACGAGAACGCGCTGTAGAAGATGGCGACGTTGCCCGGCGTGGCCTGGATCAGCTCCCCCAGGAGCGCGCCGGTCTTGGCGCGGTGGGCGTCGCGGTCGCGGTAGGTCGTGGAGATGCGGGGGGCCACGACGACGTGCAGGTTGTCCGGCGGGAAGGGTGAGGCGTGCTCGACGATGTCTACGCGCTCTTCAGGCAAGCCCAACAGATCGCGGTAGAAGCTCGGCGGCGAGAGCGTCGCCGACATCAGCACCGCCCCGTGCAGCTCCGCGAAGCGCCGCCCCATCCAGGCCGAGGGGTCTAAACACACGAGCTTGAGCGCCGGTCGGGGCCGGCCGCGCCAGATGGCGACGAGGTCTTCGCTCGCGCCGTATTGTTCGGCCTCGTCCAAGGCCGCGACGAGGTCGATGAGCGCCCGGGCGACGTGCTGGTAGCTGTCGCCGCCGCCGTCGGTGGGGCGATCCCGGCGGGCCAAGGCGTACTCGATGGCCAGCTCATCCACACGGTCGCGCAGATCGCGGAGCACGCCCCGGCGTAGGCCCACGACGGCCTCCCCTTGGTCACTCACCGGGCCGTCGATGTCTAAACCGGCGTCGACGATGAGCTGCTCTAGCTCCTCCATGATCTGGATGTTCGCGCCAAAACGCCCGGGGTCGGCGTCGCGCAGCTCCTCGATGGCGGCGGCGGCGTCCGAGGCGCGCAGCTCCGGGGACCACTGCTCCCGGGCGCGCTCGACGAGGTTGTGGGCCTCGTCCACCAAGACCACCCAGCGCTCGTTGGGGTCGGCGAGCACCCGGCGCAGGGTGGCCCGGGGGTTGAAGGCGTAGTTGAAGTCACCCACGACCACGTCCGCGCGCTCGGCGACCTCTAAGCTCAGCTCAAAGGGGCAGATGTGCACGGCCTCGGCCTCGGCGCGCACGACATGGGGCGGGGCCAAACCGCGGCGCACGAGGCGATCGGCGGCGGCGGGGGCGCGCTCAAAGTAGCCCGCGGCGTAGGAGCAGACCTCGGGGCGGCAGTCCACCACGCCGTTCAGGCAGGCCTTCTCCCGGGCCCGGATCGACACCGCCCGCAGGGGCAAGCCCTGGGCGGCGATGGCGCCCAGGGTCTCCTCAAAGAGCCGCTGCTGGGTGCCTTTGGCCGTGGCGACAAAGAGCTTGTGGCCCTGCTCGTAGCAGGATCGCAGCGCCCCGTGGAGCGCCGCCGCCGTCTTGCCCGAGCCCGTGGGCGCGGCCAACAACAACAGCCGCCCCTCGTCTAAGCTCGCCTGAACCTGGGCCGAGATGTCCTCTTGCAGCGGGCGCACGGACTCATGGGCGAAGGGCACGGGCACGGCGCGGCGGGCGGCGAAGTGGGCGTTTCGCTCTTCGCGGCGGGTGATGAGCCAGGTGAGCTGGGCCTCCACCCAGGCGCGGGTCTCGTCGATGGGGTCACGCACGATGAAGGTGCGGCGGGAGGAGTCGGCGAGGCTCACCAACACCAGGCGCCCCAAGGCCGAGCCCGCGCCGGAGGCCGAGAGCAGCCAACAATACAGGGCCACCTGGGCGCGGTAGTCGGGCCAGTCCTCAAGGCGGGTGTCGGCCAACATCCGGGCGTTGAGGCCCGTGGACTTGTACTCCTCGACCCAGAGCTGACCGGCCTCGCGGCTGAGCCCGTCGAGGCGCCCGCGGATGGTGCAGTCCCAGCCCAAGACCGGGAAGGTCACGCGGATGGAGTGCTCGGCGATGAACTCTTCGTCTTCAGCGAGGCGGCTGGCCTGCACGTCTTGGTGAACGGCGCGGCCCGCCGCCATCCGCGCCTGCTGGGACTGGGCGAGGTTCAGGCGTAAGCTGCCCTCGCGGGGGCCGACGCTCAGCAGGTCATGCACGCCGAGGATCACCCGTCGGTCGGCGTCGCGGAATCGGAGGCTCACCTCTCGCGGATAACGTGTCGGGGGCCCGGAGGCGCGGGCGAACTCACCGCGGAGCGGTCCTTGCCGGTCAACACGCCCCGGGGTTAGTGGCGCGCCTCGTCTCGGAGCTGTTCATGGAGCTGCCGCTGTTAGCGCTCGGCGCCGTCACCGCCAGCGCGGTGCATGTGCTCACCGGCCCGGATCACCTCGCGGCGGTCCTCCCCTTCGCCATCGCCGATCGCCGCCGGGCCTTCGCCGTGGGCGCCTCCTGGGGCTTGGGCCACGGCCTCGGCGTCTTGGCCTTGGGCCTCGTCGGGCAGGTCCTGCGGGAGCGGGTGAACCTGGACGCGCTCTCCGGCGCGGCGGAGCTCGTCGTCGGCGCGCTGTTGATCTTCGTGGGCCTTCGCACCCTGGCCCAGAGCCGCCTCGTCATCGTGCACGGTCACGCCCATGAGCACGAGGCGACCCATGAGCACGGCCACGTTCACGTTCACATCGGCGACGTGACCGTCGATCAGCCGGAGCACCCCGTCGTCGGCGAGCACACGCGCCACCGGCACTCGGCCTTTGGTTTTGGGATCCTCCACGGCGCGGCGGGCGGGGGTCACCTCTTGGGCGCGCTCCCGGCCATGGCGCTGCCGCCCGCCGACGCGGCGATTTACCTGGGCGCATACGGCCTCACGGCGCTCATCACCATGGGCGCCTTCGCCGCCAGCGCCGGGGCGCTCGTGCGCGAAGCCCAGCTCTCCCGGGCCTTGGCCGTGGCCGGAGCGCTCAGCGTCGCCGTGGGCGTGATGTGGATGGGGATGGCGGCCCTGGGCTGATCTTCGCCCTAAAATCAGGGCTCCATCAACCGACGGAGCCCCACGATGTCAAAACGACAGCCCCACACTCCCCGGGCCGAAGGCCGCCCGAACGTGCTCATCCTGACCTGCGATCAGATCGGATACCCACGCTTCTCGTATGGTCCCAACGCCGGGTTCAACGACGCGCTGAACCGCATCCTGGGCTTCATCGACGACCTGGGCGACGACAACCCCTACCTCAGCGCCCTGCCCGGCTTCGCCCGGCTGCGCAAAGGGGCCTGGGTGTTCCGCAACCACCACATCGCGTCCAGCGCGTGTACGCCGAGCCGGGCGACGATCTACACCGGCCAATACAGCACCCGCACCGGGGTCACCCAGACCGACGGCCTGTTCAAGAGCGGCGAGTCGCCAAACTTCCCCTGGCTCACCGAGAGCGGCCCGCCCACCTTAGGCGCCTGGATGCGCGCCGGGGGCTATGACACGGCGTATTTCGGCAAGTGGCACGTCTCCAACCCGCCCGATCACAGCCTCGAGCGCTACGGCTTCTCCCATTGGGAGGAGAGCTGGCCCGAGCCCCACGGCAGCCTCAACACAAACTTAGGCGTGTACCGCGACATCGGCTTCACCGATCAGGCCGTGGCGTTCATTCGTGGCAAAGCGATGGGCCTGCCCTACGCGCGGAAGGTCGGCTACCAAGACCACCTCATCCCCGACGGCCCCCAACCCAACACAGAGAGCCGCCCCTGGCTCGCCGTGCTCTCGCTGACGAACCCCCACGACATCGCCACCTACCCCGGCGTGATCTCCCAGGCGATGCCCACGCCCGACTCCGACCCGAACGATCCCACGGCGCAGTCCCCCTTCGGCTCTCTCACCGTGCCGCTCCAGGGCCAGCGCAGCCTGCCCCCCGCGGGCGGCGTGGCCGCGGTGCCGCTGAACAAGACCGGATTCAGCACAGACGGCCTGGTGAACCCCACGCCCAGCCAGGACGAAGACCTCTCCACCAAGCCGACGTGCCAGCGAGAGTACGCGTACAAGATGGGCCTCGCCTTGGCGTCGAAGATCGGCGTGATGTTGCCCAACATCACCGGCCAAGGCCGCCTGGGCGTCCAGGCCACGCTGAAGAGCTGCATCCCCTTCGCCCTGGCCGATGACCCCAACGACGCCTGCATCAAGTTCTTGGAGATCTACGCCTGGTTACACACCGTCGTAGACCCCCACATCAACCGTGTGCTCGACGTGCTGGAGGAGACCGGCCTCGACAAGACCACGACCGTGGTGTTTTTGGGCGACCACGGCGAGTACGCGGGCGCGCACGGCATGATGATCGAGAAGTGGCACACGGCCTACAACGAGGCCACCCACGTCCCGTTCTTGGTGCGCCCCCAGACGCCCAACCTCGACGCCGGGCCAGTGACCGTGAGCGCGCTCACCAGCCACATCGACGTGGTGCCGACCGTGCTGGGTCTCGCCGGGTTTGACCAAGACGAGCGCGAGAAGCTCGCGGCCTGGCTCTCCCAGACCCATGACTGCCCCGCCCTGCCCGGCGCCGATCTCTCGGGCCTCGTCGGCGCCCCCGAAGGAGAGGTGGCCAGCGTGCGAGACGGCGACGGCACCGCGCGGGAGGGCATCTTGTTCATCACCGACGACGAGATCACCGCGCCCCTGCCCTCGCTCTCAAACGCCCACAACCGCTCCTCGGACGAGCAGTTTGAGTTCTTCGGGCAGGTGGTGGACGCCGTGATTGAGGGCGTGCGCGGCACCCCCGCCCAGCCCTGGATGGGCCCCGGCGCGGTGTGCCAGCCGAACCATGTGCGCAGCGCCCGCACCACCAAGCTCAAGCTCAACAAATACTTCGACCCCGCGGGAGTCGAGGGCCCGCAGTGGGAGCTCTACGACCTTCAGCACGACCCCAACGAGATGACGAACCTCGTGAACGTCACCGGCGAGACGCCGACGGCGCGGTCCGGCGCGGCGGGCTGGGCCAACACCCAGGAGGTGCAGGCCTGGGCCGATGAGATGCTGGCGCTGTTGGGGAGGTTGGAGGACCGGATGTTGTGAGGGCGGGCGCGCGGCGGCGTGATGTACGCCGCCGCCGACCGGCGCAGCGGCCAAACGCGCGTGATCTCCGCCGACGTCACCCGGCGCCGCGCATGGAGCGCCCCGCCTACTGGTAAATCACGCTCACCGAGCCATCCGGCCCGCTGGCGACGACTTCAAACTGCACGCGGCCGATGTCGTCGCAGTCCATGCTGAGGTCGTCACCCCAGGCCTCGCCGTACCAGGTGCCCGCGCCGCGCTCGTCGAGCTCGAAGGTGCGGGTGCCGCCCGAGGTTGGGTATGCGATGACCTCAACCTCGGTGACGTCGCCGTAGGTGAAGATGTTGGCGTAGAAGAGATCGTCAAAGGCCGAGGCGGCGACGTCCAGTACCCCGCCGCTGATGCCCAAAGGCGGTGTTCCGGCGGGGGGCCTGCCCCCGAGAGGCAGCCGAGGTGAAGAGCGAAGAGGGCGAGACAGAGGCGGGTGAACTCGGGCACCGCTGGTGAGGCCCGCCCGGGGCCCGCCCGCGAGTCCCCCCCATTCTGCCCTTCTCCTGTTTTTGGCTTCCAAGAAGGCGGTCGGCCGAAGGCCGAGGCGGCGATCACCTACCAGATCACCTCGCCGTCGATGATGCCCAAGGAAGAGCCGGGTCTCCGAGGCGGCCGGAGCCTCCCCCTCCGGAGGGGGGGTCTCCGCCGGGGGTGAAGGAGGACAAGGCGGAGAGCGAGAGGAGGGTGAACCAGGGGCTCCGTTGGGTGAAGGAGAATCTCTCGTACCCCAAGCGCCGCGGGTGTGTCGAATTGCCCGCTGTCCGCGACTGAAAGCATCAAGAGGCCCAAAATTTCCCGCCTGCCGAGAAGCGGGCGGTCGAGGCGCATCATCCGCCGACCTGTCCGCCGATGACGCGACCCCGCAGAGGCGGCCCGGCGCGCGCTGCGGTAGCCTAAGGGGGTCTCAGGAGCGCTCATGGCCGTCATTCACACCCGCCGCCGATTGCTTCGTGGCCTCGGCGCCTCGCTCATCGCCGCGCCGTTTCTGCGGGGGCTCGTCCGCCCCGCCCAGGCCGCCCCGGCGGCGGGGCCCAAACGCCTGTTGGTGATGTTCTCGCCCAACGGCACGGTTCATAGCCGCTGGCGGCCCACGGGCGGCGAGCGCTCGTTCACCTTCCCCGCGGGCTCGGTGCTGGAGCCCCTCACCGACTGGCGTGATCAGCTCATCGTGCTCGACCGCCTCAACTTCTTCGACGCCGACAACCACGAGGGCGGCATGGCGGCGATGTTGACCGGCAACGGCGACGCCAGCTCGGTCACCAAAGGCGCGTCGTTGGATCAGGTCATCGCCGGGGCCATCGGCGGCGGCTATCGTTTCCCCTCGATTGAGCTGGGTGTTCAGACGAGCGCCTGGGGCGGCTCCTCTCAAACCCGCATGAGCTACGCCGGGCCCGGCAGCTACGTCACCCCCGACGACGACCCGCTGAACGTCTACACCCGCCTGTACGGCGACGTGCTCGGCGACGCTGAAGCGGCCGCCCAGCGCCTCGCCCGGCAACAGTCGGTGCTCGACCTGCTCATGGGCGAGGTCTCCGCCTTACAGACCGTCATCGGCGGCGAGGAGCGGGTGAAGCTCGACGCCCACTTGGAGTCGCTGCGGGCCCTTGAGAAGAGCCTCAGCCCGTCGGAGAGCTGCGAGGCGCCCCTGCCGCCTTCGGTCACCTCGTCCCAGTCAAACGACAGCTTCCCCGATGTCACCTCCGCCCAGATCAAGCTCGCCGTGGCGGCCTTGGCCTGCGGGGCCAGCCCCGTCGTCTCCTTGCAGATGAGCCACACGGTGAGCCCGGCGGTGTTCACCTGGCTGGGCATGTCCGACAGTCACCACAGCCTCTCCCACATCGACGACAGCAACCAGGCCGGCGTCGATCAGTTCATTGACTGTGAGCGGTGGTTCGCCGAGCAGGTCGCCGACGCCTTGGCCCAGCTCGCCGCCTTGCCCGACCCCGACGGCGACGGCACCCTCCTCGACACCACCCTGGTCTTGTGGGCCAAAGAGCTCGGCGACGGTCGCCAGCACACCTGCGAGAGCGTGCCCTGGGTGATGACCGGCGGCGGGCTCTACACCCCGGGCCGCTATCTGGACGCCACCGGCTACAGCCAACATCAGGTGCTCGTCTCGATCTGCCAGGCCTTCGGACTTGACCTCGACACCTTCGGCGACCCAAGCGGCGGCGCCGGCCCGATGGGGGTTCTGTGAGACGTCTCCTCCTGATCACTTTACCCTTCGGACTCTGGGCCTGTGACGGCGGGCGCCGCGACAAAGACGACGGGGGCGACTCCGCCGTGGCGGACGAGACCTGTGAGTCCCCTGCCCCGGGCCCGCGGCTCTTGCGCCGCCTCACCCACGACGAGTACGACCGCAGCGTCACCGATCTGCTCGGCCAGGCCTCCAGCCGCGGCCAAGGCTTCGCCGCGGACGACGTCATCGGCGGCCTGATGAACAACGCCGGGGCCCTGGATGTGTCCTCGTTGCTCGCCGATCAGGTGCGCGCCGCCGCTGAAGCCGCCGCCGGTGAGGCCGATCTCACGCTCCTCGTCCCTTGTGACCCGGCGGAGATCGGCAACACCGCCTGCGCGACGGTGTTCATCGAAGACTTCGGCCTGCGCGCCTTCCGCCGCCCGCTCACCCAGGACGATCTCGATCGTTACCTGGCCTGTGGGAGTCTGTGGCGCGTGAGGACGGCTTCGACGCCGGGGCGCGGTGGGTGATCACGGCGATGTTGCAGTCGCCCCACTTTCTGTACCGCATGGAGCTGGGCGCCAAGGGGGGAGACGGCCTGTACCACCTCACCGGCTGGGAGCGGGCCACGGCGCTCTCGTACCTGTTCTGGGGCACCACCCCCGATGACCGAGCTCCTCGACGCCGCGGCGTCAGGCGCTTTGGACACAGACGAGGGCCTGCGCGCCCAGGCCGACCGCCTCGCCGCCGACCCCCGGGCTGAAGACGTCATCGCCGCGTTCTTTGAGGACTGGCTCGACTTAGACCGTCTGCCCATCGTGAGCCGCGACACCACGGAGTACCCCGAGCTGACCACGACCGTGCGTGAGGCCATGGCCGGGGAGACGCGGCGGCTGGTGAACGACCTCGCCGCGAGCGGCGCCACGATCTCCGATCTTCTCCTCGCCCGACACAGCTACATGACCGATGGCCTGGCGACGTACTACGGCGTCAGCCCCGGGACGGGTGAGGCCGACGCTGAAGGATTTCGTAGGGTGAGCCTCGACGGCGTACAATACGGCGGCCTGCTCAGCCAAGGCTCGGTGCTCACCACCTGGGCGCTCTCGGCGAGCTCAAGCCCCGTACACCGCGGCCTGCTCGTGCGAGAGCACCTCTTGTGCCAAGACCTGCCGCCGCCGCCGTCGAACCTCAACACCTCCCCGCCGCCCGTAGACCCGTCGCTCTCTACCCGCGAACGTTACGCCACCCACGCCACAGAGCCCGTCTGTCAGTCGTGCCACCGCCTCATCGACCCCATCGGCTTCGGGTTTGAGGCGTACGACGGCGTCGGGCGCTTTAGAACCATGGACGGCGAGCACCCCATCGACGCCACGGGCTGGATCGAGGGCAGCGTGTCGAGCGACGGCGAGTTTGACGGCCTGATGGAGCTCTCCGCCCTGCTCGCCACGAGCCCCGACGTGCAGCGCTGCTACAGCCGCGTGTGGTTCAGCTACGCCGCGGGTCTGTATGAAGACGCCGGCCTCACCTGCGACGCCGTGGCCGTGGCCGACTCCTTCGCACCGGGCGGGATGCCCCTCACCGGCCCCCAAGAGGCCCTGCTGGTGAGCCAGCACCTCTCTGTGCGCGCCGGAGAGGCCACGACGGATCTGGACACCCCCGCCTTGGGTGACCGCCTGCCCCTGGATGAGCTGCCTGAAGACACCGGCGACTGGGGCGAGGCCAGCTCCGCCGAGGGCAACGTCGATTTTGAGATCGTCATCAACTCCGACTGGACGGCGGGCTACTGCGCCGATCTGTACGTCACCAACAACAGCGATCTGCGGGTGACCTGGGAGGTGCGCACGCGCCTCTCAGGCACGCCGTACACCGTCTGGAGCAGCCAATACAGCGAAGAGGCCGACGGCACCGACGTGTTCATCGGCGAGAGCTGGAACAACACCCTCGACCCCGGCGGCTCCACCCAGGCGGGCTTCTGCGCGAACCGGTGAGGCGGTGAGGCGGCGGCGCCGCGTTATTTCTCGTCCTCGCTCACGAGTGTGACGACGCCGTCCACGACGCGGATCTTGCGCGGCGCGCCGAGGGGATGCGCCGCCAAGGCGGCCTCGTCGGGCAAGCTGAGCCAGAGACGCTCGCCGTCGTCGTCAAACGCGACGCGGAACGTCCCCTCCCGGGCGCTGCGCTCGTCTTCCCCTTCAGCGAGGCCCACCCCGAGCGCGATCGCCGCGTCGTCGGGCCAACGCACGGGGAGCGTGTCGCCGCGCTCCTCAAGGGTGCGGTTCGGCGCCCACGACCACAGACGCCAGGCGAACCAGTCCGCGGCTCTGGGCTCATAGCGGTAGCGTGGAACCTGCCGGGTGCGTGGCTCTTCGCGGGTCTTGGGGACCTCACGGGTGCGGGTCTCGGAGCAGTATTGTGGGGTGCAGGACTGGCCGCCGCCGGAGCAGGTCTCTGTGCAGGTGGCGAAGCCGTTGTCGTCGGGGGTGCAGGTCTCGGAGCAGCTCTGGGGGATGTCTACGCAGTCTTGGCCGCAGACCACCTGCTCCTGGTAGGTCTCGGTGCGTGTGCCGTCGGGCACGGTCTCGGTGTAGTGCTCAGTGTCGTAGCCGTCGAGGATCTTCTCGTCGTGGTGGTGCCGCGGGCCCTTGTTCACCACGTCGATCGCCGCCTCGGGGCGGCTCTCGGCGAACCCTTCGTGGGGGTAGGCCGCGTACCGCTCAACACGCACCGTCGTAGACCAGAACAGCTCGGCGACGACGACGTCCCGAGGCCGCTCATCAAGCCACCCCTTGAGCAGCCAGCCGCCGAACATCAGCAGCGCAAAGGTGACGAAGGCGGCCACACCAAAGGCCGCGCTGGGCGAAGAGGCCTGGGGCTCTGTCTCGCCGTCGAAGGAGGGGTCGGGCCGCGGGGGCCGAGACGGTGAATCGGCCTCTCGCGCGGCGCTGCATTGGGAGCAGCTCGCGCGGGCGCCGCTGTTGTGCGCGTCACAGCGGCCGCACCGCCAGTCGGCCCCGGCGTGGGCGAGCTTGAGCAGCGCGGCGTCGGTCACCGTCGCCGCCTGGGCCGTGTCCTGGGGCATCTCAAAGCGCTCATCAGCGCCCTTTGGGTCGCCGCAGCTCTGGCAGACCTTGTGACGCCCTTTGTTGACGGTGTCACAGGCCGAACAACGCCAGGTCATCTCAATCTTACGTTTGGTCATCCCCGAACTTTACCGCACCTTCGCCTTAGTGCTCCTCAAAGCGGATCTCTTCGTCGTCTTCAGCCTCGTCAAAGGCCCCGGCGGCGTCGAGCTGGGCGAGGCCCCCGGGCAGGCCGCTCTGCAGGCCTCCGTCGCCATCGGCGTCGGACGCGAGGCCCAAGAAGAACGAGTGGTACTCGGAGTGGGCGTTCGTGGGGTCGAGCTTCACGCTCTTGGCGAAGTGGGCCTTGGCTTCGGCGAGGGTGCGCCGCCACACGTCTGGGTCGCCGAAGAGCAGCTCGTCGCTGTCTGAGAGCTGGCGGAGGATCTCCGCGAGCTGGCCATGGGCCACAGAGAGGATCTCGTTCTCGCTAAGCGACTCCAGCCAGCGGCCGCCGCGCTCCAAGATGCTGAGCGCCTCGCGGGTCTCTACTTCAGCGTCCTCCACGCGGCCGGCGTCCAGATGAATCCGGCCGAGCTCTAAGCGGGGCTCGGCCAGGCGGGGCTCACGGCGCAGCACCTCCCGCAGGAGATCCCGGGCCTTGTCCAGCTCGCCGCGATCTTTGAGCGTCACCGCGGCCATGAACAGCTCGGGCAGGCCCTTGAGCTCATCGTCGTCTTGGGGAAGGTCGGACATGGCGGTCGGCTCCAGATCGGGGGGGAAGGGCCGCCGTATCCTCACGCCTCGTCGTCGTCCACCAGGGCGTCGAGGGCCTCGGCGACCTCACGGTGCCAGCGCGCGCGGTCGGTCTCGCCCACACGCTCCAGCAGCCGGGACATCAGCATGTGGTGGGTGGCCTCCATGGGGCACAGGCCGATGGCCGTGGTGAAGGCGCGGCGGGCCAAGGGCAGGTTGTCGGTGGCCACGGCGCAGATGCCGAGCTTGGCCCAGGCCGGGGCGAAGCTCGGCTCCCGGGCGACGATCTCCTCAAACCGAGGCCGGGCGGCGGCGAAGGCTCCTTGGTCCATCAAGGCCACCCCTTCACGAAGGAGCTGCACCAGCTCGTCAAAACGCCCGTGGGCGGCGGGATCGTCGTGGTAGGCGCTGATGTCAAACCACATCGGGCGCATCCGATCGCAGCGGACGCAGCGGGCCTCCATACGCTCCAGCATCCGCGCGCCGTGGGCCTCCAGGCGCTGGTCAACGCCCAGGCCGAGGCGCCCGCCGCAGGGGCAGCGCTGCACACGCAGGGTGAGGAGCTGCTGGGGGAAGCTGGTCACGGCGATGGCGTCGCCCGGGCTCAGCCCACGCTCCACCACCATCGGGAAGGGCGTCGTCGCCCGCGGCTCTGCCCGGCCACGCGCCGTCTGGCCGCGCTCAGGCACGACGGCGCTGGACGTTGCCCAAGGCGGGCAAGGTCACCCGAAGGCAGGCGCCGATCTCGCTGGGCACGAGGTCCAGGCGGCCCTCCCAGGCGCTCGCGAGGCGACGGGAGAGCGCCAGGCCAAGCCCCGTGCCCTCCTCGGGGGCCTTCGTGGTGAAGAAGGGGTCGAAGATGCGCTCGGAGAGGGTCTCGGGCACGCCGCAGCCCTGGTCGTGAACCTCCACGGCGAGGCCCTCCTCAAACCGGAAGGCGCGCAGCACCACGATCGAGTCGGGGGGGCTGGCGTCCAGGGCGTTCTGGGTGAGGTTCGCGAGGATCTGGGTGAGGGCGGTTGGGTCGGCGAGGCCCGCGGAGAGGCCGTCGCCAAGCTCCACCCGCAAGGTCACCCGCCGCGCCAAGGCCCGGTGGCGCATCAAGGCCACGACCTCTTCGATACAGGCCGCGCAGTCAACAGGGCTCAGACCCTCGCCCGGGGCGCGGGAGTACAAACGAACGCCGTCCACCACACGCTCAAGCAGATCCACCTGCTCCAAGAGCGAGCGCAAAAGCGAGCGGGCGTGGGCGGCGTCCCCTCCACGCGCGAGCTGGGCGTCGGCGAGCTGGGTCAACGACTTGATGGCAAAGAGCGGCTGCCGCACCTCATGGGCGAGGGACGCCGCCAAGAGCCCAAGCTCGGCGAGGCGGGCGGTGCGCAGCTCATCAGCGGGATCGTCGGTCAAGCTCACTCCGGGGAGAGGTAACGTTCGGTCACAGAGACCGAGACTTCACAAGGGGTCGAGTGGTTGTCGGTGGCGTCAATGGCCACGGCGGAGACGGTGACGACGCCCGCGGGCACGAAGCGCCCGTCATCCCCACGACCGTCCCAGACCACGCTCTGCGTCGCGCCTGTGGCCGTGGCCCAGACCGTACGAAGCCCGGCGCCGCTGGCGTCGGTGACGGTGAGCCGCCAACGAGTCGGGGTGGCGCTGGCGCCGAGGCTCATCGTGACGCCGTCGGACTCCTCGGGGCTCGTGGACGCGGCGGTGTCGTCGCCGTCGGGGGTGAGGATCGTCGTGGAGGGCGCGCAGGAGGTCATCGTGAGGCCCGAGCTGCCCACGGCGCCGAACACGCTCGTCCAGGCGCTCGCCGCGCCGCTCATCGCCCCGTCGAGCTTGTTGCCCGAGTCGTCGCGGATCTGGGCGCTGGCGCTTGTCGCGCTGGACAAGGTGAGGGTGTAGGCGCCCGCCGAGCCGATCACGGGGTTGGACGGGGTGATCGTGAGGCGTTTGCCGTCGGCGCTCAGCGAGGTCGTAAACGGCAGGGAGCCCGCGGGGCCGGTGAGCGTGGCCTTGCCGCTGTAGTCCCCGGCGGCCAGGGGCTCGTTGAAGTCGACGGTGATCGTCGTCCAGGTCTCAGACGTGGCGCCGGAGGGGGTCACGGCGGCGACGAGGGGGCGGGTGCTGTCGCCGGTGACGCTGAGGCTGGCGGCGCCCCAGGCCGAGCCGCTCAGGCTGCCGGCGTGAATGGTGGCGACGCCGTCTGTGGCCAAGGCCGCGGCGGACCAGGTGAAGCTCGCCTCGCCGCTGCTGTTCAGGGTGACGGCGAGGCCCTCTCCCGTGGCGGTGGGGCCCACGAAGGCGCCGAGGTCGGCGCGCACAAAGAGCGAGGCGCCGCTGGCGTAGTCCCCGGCGCAGTCAAAGGCCTGGACGGAGACGGTCGTATCGGAGACCGACGACGAGCCCCCGGCGCTGCGGCTGGTGTGGCCCAAGCTCACGCTCACGTCCCCAGCGGGCAGGCCTTGCTCCTCGACCCAGACCACGCCGCTCACGACATCCGCGCAGGCGGAGAGATCGGCGACGATGACCATGGGCAGGTACACCCCGGCCTCGTCCCAGAACATCGTCGAGCGCCCGGTGCTGGTGCGGGTGACCTCGCCGACGCCGCTGTCAAACAGCGTCACGCTGATGGCCTGGGCCCCGGCGACGCTGGCCGTGGCGTCGGCGCTGAGGCTGGCCGAGCCGCTGACGAGGCAGACGTTGGCCTCGGCGTCCCCATCAAAGGAGAGCGCCGCCGTGGGCCCGCTCGCGCAGTTGAGGTCTAAGGCGTCTACGCGAGAGGAGCGCCCGGTGAGGCCCGTGGAGGAGCTGGCGCTCACCCGATCATCCAGGCCGGCGCTGTCCCAGGTGAGATCGAGCTCGGCCACGCCGTCCACGACGTCCGCGGTGACCACGGAGACGAAGAGCGCGCTGTCCGAGCTGAGCGTGATCGTGCCCGTGAAGTCGGTGACGGTGTTGCTGAACTTGTCTTTGACGCTCACCCGCGCCGACGTAGGCTCGCCGACCCAGGCGTAGACCGCGCCGAGCTTCACCTCGAGGCTATAGGCGCTCGCGGCGCTGACCTTGACCGTGGACTCGCCGATCTCCACGGCGCTGGAGTTGGCGACGCTCAGGCGAATGTCCCCCGCCGCCGAGAGCTCGATGTCCCCGGCCCAGACGCCGCTCGTGACCGAGAGCGTCGTCGTGCTCACGCCGTCCAGGGCGATGCTGCCCGCGCTGGGCGTGATCGTGACCGTGGCCGAGCCCCCGGTGCAGAGGTTGCCGAACTCGTCATACAGGCTCAGCTCGGCGCCGAAGGCGTCTCCGGCCTTGGCCGTCGTCGGCGCGGTCAGCTCAGCGATGGCGACGGCGCCGGGCTCAACCGTGACCGTGCCCGTGGTGCCGATGAGGTCAACCCCCTCGACGGTGAGCGCGACGGTGAGCGGGCCGCTGCCGACGACCGTGGCCACGCAGCCCGAGAGCCGCGCCATGCCCGTGGGGTCAAAGGTGATGGTGTCGCAGGTGATCTCGCCGTCGTTGATCAGCACGTCCTCGGCGGAGAGCGCGTCCAGGGGCACGACGTTCTCAAAGCGGTCCCGGGCGAAGAGGCGCAGGGTGAGGGTGTCGTCCCCGGCGATGACGGTGGTGGCCTCGGCGACGGCGTTCAGCGTCTCCGGCGCGGCGGCGTTGACCAAGAGCGTGTTGCTCTCGCCGCTGACGCCGTCGGCCTCAGCGCGAATGTACAAGGCGTCGGCGGCGGTCTGGATCGCCAGGGTACAAAACCGTGTGCCCGCCACCCACTCCTCGCAGCGGCTGCCCTCAATCTCCGCCTCTTCGTCGCCGCTGGCGTCCTCGATCCAGGCGCTGAGCTGCAGCGCGCCGAGGTCGTCGTAATCCACGACGGCGTTGTCCCAGAGGTCTACGGCGCCGATCACGAGGTTGAGCTTCAGCTCCCCCGCGGTGACCTCGTAGCCCGTCTCTTTGGGGGTGCGCAGATCAAACGCGCTGAGCTCGCCGGGGAGCACCTCAAACTCTGAAGACTCGCCGATGGCCGGCCCCGAGGCGACGAGCAGGTTGAGGCGGCAGTTCGCGGTGCCCGTGGCGCGGGTGACGGTGATGGGCACCTGGGCTTGGCCCTCCACACGCACCTCTGAAGGCTCCACCTGGCCGCCGCAGCGGTCGCGTAAGGAGATGAGGACCGGGGGATCCTCAACGATGAGGCCGTCCTCGTCTACCAAGGTGAAGTTGACGTCGAAGGGCACCCCGGCCTCGACGACCAGCGGATCAGCGGAGCCCTCAGTCTCCCCCTCCAAGGTCATCAAGACCTCGGCCAGCGCGCCCGCGGCGAAGGGGATAAACGCCTGGGCGCCCGCCAGGGGTGAGCCCGGCTCGGCGGGGGTGACGCTCACGGTGAGGTAGTCGGGCAAGGTGGACGTGAGGGTGATGCTCGTGCGGCCGTCGGCGTCGATGGACCCAGAGACCCCCACGGCGTCGTCGAGGAGCGCCGCGTCGAGGAGCGCCGGGTCGTCGAGGTCAAACACCACGCCCTCGCCGCCGAGGTTGGACTCGACGGTGATCAGCACGGGCACGGGCTCGCCGGGCACCACGGGCTCATCGTCGGGGTCACGCACCTCTAAGATCAAGGTGACGGCCTCTTTGACGGTGTAGATGCGCGACTCGTAGTCGAGGCCGATGCGGTCGGCGCGGGTGGCGCTCACGGTGAACGAGTCCGCCAGGGTCAACACGTCGCCTTGGGGGGTGGTGACCTCCAGATCGTAGAGCCCCGTCGGCTGACCGCTCGGGACGCGGGCGGTGAGCAGGTCGTACTCGGTGAGCTCCACCGCGCTCAGGGGCAGGCGGGTGTCGTCGCGGACCAAGGCCGCGCTGAACTGGGCGTCTACGCTGACCTCGCCGCCGAGGCCACCTTGCACGCTGAGCCCCGGGAGCAGGCCCACGCCGTCAACGGTGATGGGCGTCTCTTCGCCGACCCAGCCCCAGCTTGGGCTCACGGCCTCCAAGGACGCCTCAGGCAACGCCGGGGTGCAGCCCACGGCGAGCGCGACCACGAGCCCACCGAGAAGGCGGGCCCCGCGGGCGGCGGCGTGTTGGAAGCTCAGGGAGATAGGACCTCCGCGGTCAGACGCTCCTGCAGACGTTTTAATAGATTATGCGGTATCCGAGGCTGAACGCAAAGCCTCCGAGCTGACCTTCATAACCAAACTCCGAGCCGCGCAGCACCGCGCCGTAGCCGCCGAGCTCCCCGAAGACCTCACCGTTGGACCAGCGGCGGCCCGCGCCGAGCACCCCCACCGGTCCCGGCAAGGGCATGCCCAGGCCCGAGTACAGCGGCGCGCCGTCTAAGGTCGCGCTCATCAGCAGCGGCGTGACGCCGAGGCCGCCGCCGAGCCAGCTCGCCCAGGGCCCACGCTCACGACGTAAGACCGCGAGCGCGCTCACGTTGAGCGCCTGCGCAGAGAGCGTCACCTCCCCTCCCCGGTCGGGGTCGGTCACGGCGTCGCGGGTCATGTACCAGCCCAGGCCGACGCGGGCGTAGAGGGGCAGCGCCACGTCGGCGACGCGGCGGTCGAGCTGCGCGCCGAGCCGGGGGGCGTTCACCGCGCCCAAAGACGTGATCCACCCCAAGCTCACCGCCGGGGCGAGGCTGATCGGGCGCGGCAGCAGGTCCAAGGTGGTCTGCGTCTCGGGGAAGGCGCCGTTGACCGAGCGCACGCGGATCTTCACGAGGCCGTTGGTGACGCCGGGAGGCGGCGTCCAGCGGGCGACGTAGCCCCCATCGGGCGCGGGGCGCGCGGGCTCCACCTGGCCGAGATCGGTCTCGATGAGCAGGGCCTCGTCGGGAACAGCGCGACCGGCGCGGTCCACGAGCATCACCCGCACATCGGCGTAGCCCTGCGGACCCGCGTACACCTGCCGGGGCTCGACGCTCACCGAGACGGCGCTCACCCGGCCCACACGCAGGGTCACGGGCACCCGGGCGATGAGCTCGGGGGTGCTGGGGTCGGGCACGGCGCGGATGAGCCCCGGGGCGACGATCACCCGGCGGCGTAAGGTGCCCACCTCGGCCTCCACAAAGCTGGGCCCGGCGGGGGTGGGCAAGGCCCAACGCGCCCAGCCCGTCTCAGAGGTGACGGCCGAGATCGCCTTGTCTCCGGCGCGTAAGGTCACGGTGAGCCCCACCAAGGGCCGCCCGGCGCGGTCCAAGGGCCTCGCGAGCACCTCCAAGCCCCCCGGCGTCACCGTGGCGAACAGGCGCAGCTCCCAGGGCTCGCCTTGGCCCGGCGGTGAGCGCCAGGTCGCGATCACGGCGTCTTCGGGGCCGGTGTTGTCCGCGGTGAGGTCGGCGCGTAAGGACTGGCCCTCGGCGGCCACGCCGCTGATGCCGCCAAACTCGGCGGCCAAGCTCAAGCCCTCGACGTCGAGGCGCTCGCCCCGGCGATCCTCGACGGACGCCCGCACCTGGGAGACGGGGAGATCCGCGGTGAGCTCCGTGGGCCACACGGCGAGGCTGATGCGGGCGGGGGTGCCCCGGTCCAAGGGCGCGCGGGCGGTGCTCAGCGCCAAGCGGTCGCCCAGCGCGCAGTCCACACGCAGCTCAAAGGCGTCCTCGACGAGCTCCACGGGCAGCCGCGCGCTCCACACCCCGGGCTCCACGGCGCGCAGCGTGAGCCGCTCACCGCCGGCCGCCCGGCAGCTCGGCGTCTCTCCAGCCCAGGGGCGGCCTTGGGCGTCTACGGCGTACACCCACAGGGGCGGCGGCGCGGCGCCTTGGCGCGCGGGGCCGCCGATCATCGCCACCAGGCTGGGGCGCGGGTTTCGCACCAGGGTGAGCGTCGTGCGCTGCCGGTTGCCGGCCTTGTCCTCTAAGGTGGCCTCGCCGAGCACCTCCCCGGCGCGCACCTCCACGGAGAGCGCGAGCAGGCCGTCGGCGCCCGCGACCACGGGGCCGTAGCTGCGCCCGCCCACCCGCACGACGAGGCTCGAGCCCGGCTCGGTCTTCACCTCGATCGGCATCTTGGCGTTGACCTTCACCGAGCCCCAGCGCGGCGACTCGCCCGGGCGGCGAAGGTCCAAGGCGCCCAAGGCCACCACACGCACCTCTTGGTCCTCCGCCGGGCGCCAGAGCACATCGACGCCGCCCGGGGTCAGCTCTGTCCCGACGACGTTGCCCTCTCCGGCCACGAACAAGAGCGCGTCGGGGCTGAGGCCCGCGGCGGTGTACGGCAGGCGCAGCGGCGCGTCGGCGCCAGCCCAGACGCTCAGGGTGTCGGGCGCGGCGAGCCCCGACGGCGCAAGGGGCGCCACGGTGAGGGGCACGGTGAGCTGCTTGCCGTCGGCGAGGCTCAGGGTGAGCCGCACCTCTCCCGGCGCGGCGGCGGCGTAACGCACGATCCAGAGCCCCGGCGACTCCCCCTGAACCAGCTCCTCGACCACCCCCACCGACGCCCGCGCGCCGGTGAGCGCGGGCCCGGCCTGGTCGTCATCGCCCCAGATCAGCACCTCCAGCGCGGCGCTTCGCCCGGCTTGGGGGCCCCCCGAAGGGTCCACCACCACGACCGTCTGGGCAGCGGCCAGCCCGAGGCCGATGAGGAGCGAGAGGAACATCAGCGCAGCCTAAACTCAGCGGTAGGCCCCGTGGTGTCCCGGACGACCCGGCCCACGGCGGTGGAGCGCCGACCGTGGAGATCCGTCGCCTCTAAGGTCAGCTCGTTCTGCCCCTCGGCCAAGGCCAGCGTGAGGGTGAACGCGCCGTCTGGCCCCGCCCGCGCGCTCACCCCGCCGGGGCCCACCACCTTCGCGCCGGGGGCGCTGACCCCGCGCACGGTGATCGACGTCTCTTTGGTGGGGCCACCTTCAGGCCAAGGCACGTCGAGGAGCAGAGTGCTGGGGATCTCGGCCACGGTGGCGGACTGGCCCGGCGCGGCGTAGAGCCGCTGGCCTTCGCCCAGGCGCTCGACGCCATCGACGCCGAAGACGCCGAGATCACCCCGGCGGGCCTCTAAGTCAAAGGTGCCCTCGTCATCCACGGCCAAGGCGAAGTCGGCGTCTTGGGCGACGACGCCCCGTCCGCGGCTCGACACCCGCAGGCTCGGCGTGCCCGGGCGCACCGTGGCCTCTACCCGACCGTTCTCAAGCTCCACCCGAAGGCCATCTTCAGCGAGGCCAAGCAGCCGCAGGCTCGCGCCCTCGTGGAGCGTGAGGCGGGTGTCTTGGCCCATGCTCAAGACCGCCGCGCCGTCGTTTACGCGGATCTGGTCATCGTCGCGAAGCGCCTCGCCGAGGGTGGCCGGGGCCTCTACGCCGCCGCGCACCCGGGTGACCTCACCGCGCACCTGCTGAACGACGACGGGATCGAGGGGATCCGCGGCGAACAGCCACAGCCACGCGGCCACGCCCAACACGAGCACGGCCACCGCGGCGACGAGTACCTGGACCACATCTCTCACGCGGCGATTCTACCCCGCGCGCGGCGAATCTGTACGGCGCGCGGCCTCGGATGGCAGGGTGACGATATACACCGGGGTCTCCGCGCCGGGCTGGGGCTCGATGAGGCGCCCGCCGTGCTCGGCGAAGACCTGCCGCGCCACCCAGAAGCCCATGCCCGAGGCCAGCCAGTCGTCCCCTCCGGCGCCGCGCCAGCCCGAGAGGCGGAAGCTGACCCGCACCTCCTCGCTCCCGGCGACGCCGTGAATGAACAGGCGCCCGCCGGGCACAAGCGCCGTGCGTAAGGATCGCAAGAGCTGGGCGAAGGCCTGGGCGAGCTGGGCGGAGTCCCCCAGCACACGCAGCGGAGGCTCGCGCTCGTGGCTGAGGTGCTGGTCACCGTCACGAAAGCTGCCGCCGACGAGCACGAGCACTTCAGCGAGGAGCTGCTGAAGATCCAGCGGGGCGCGCTCCTCTACGGCGCCTCGGCTAGAGAGCCTCGTGAGGCTCGCGAGGATGACCCGGCAGCGCTGGGCCTGCTCCTCGATGGCCAGGATCATCGGCGTCACGTCGCCGCCGCCCTTCGCCCGGGCGAGCTGGGCCATGCCGAGGATCCCCGCCATGGGGTTGTTCAGCTCGTGCGCCAGCCCAGCGCCGAGCTCGGCCACGGCGACCATACGGGAGGTGTGAACGAGGCGCTGTTGAGACTCCTGAAGCTCCGTCGTGCGCGCCTCCACCCGGGCGAGGAGCTCGCGGTTCCAGGCCTCGATCTCGGCGTTCTTCGCGGCGATGATCCCCTGATCCGACAACAGCCGCGCCGACATCTGGTTGAACGCCCCGGCCAGCTCGCCGAGCTCGTCTTGGGCCTCGATCTGCACCTGACGGCCCAGCTCACCCTCGCCCAGCCGCACGGCGGTGTCTTTGAGCGCCACGACGGGCTGGGCGATCTGCCGGGCGCCGATGTACCCCATGGTCGCCACCAGCGCCGTGGCGAGCACATAGATGAACACCGTGCGCTGGGCGATCTGCCGCCCGCCCAAGGTGGCCTCCCGCAACGGCACCGCCACCACCGCCACCCAGCCCAGGTCCGAGACCGGGGCGAAGGCCACGAGCGCGTCTTCGCCGTCGCCGGAGGTCAAGGTCATCCAGCCCTCGACCTGGTTGGTGAAGCCCGCGAGCACGCTCGGCTCGATCAGGCCCGCGTCGTCCCCGGCGAGGAGCTTCGCCCGCTCATCGAGGATCAACGCCGCGCCGCCCCGGCTCGCCTGCCGCCGAAGCTGCTCCTCCACCGCCGCCAGGCTCAGCTCGACGCCGATCACCGCGTCCCCGCCCGAGCTGACCACGGCCACAGGCATCACCGCGTGGGGCGAGCCCGCCGGGAAGTACGCCTCTCCGAACGCGAGGCCGTCTGTGAGCGCCTGGGTGTAGGGCATCCGGGCGACGAGCTCGCCGAGGCGGGCCTCATCCACGGCCTCATGCTCGGCCAAGGCCCCGGTGAGCAAGGCCGGGTCTCGAATCGCCGTCGGCGCCACGAGGGGCTCACCCTCGGCGTCGAGGAGCACGACGACGTTGATCGCGTCGTATTGGCTGTAGATCAGCCGGGCGAGGCCTTCAGCGCGGGCGGAATCTAAGGCCCGCACGTCCCAAGACGAGGCGATGAGCTGCACCCCACGCACCTGGGCCGAGAGCCAGGTCGCGGCGAACACGGCGAGGCCGTCGGCTTGCCGGGCGTAGAGCTCACGCGCCTGGGCGAGGTGCGCGTCCCGGGCCACGGTGGTGGCCATCACGCCCGCGACCGCCAGCGGGATGAGCGTCGCGAGGCCGATGAGCAGGGTGAGGCGGGGGCGAAGCCGCATACCGTGCGGCTCCTCAGCCCGAGATCGGGAAGCTCAAGGTGAAGCGGGTGCCTTTGCCGACGGTAGACTCGACCATCACCTGGCCCCGGTGTTTGGCCATGATGCGGTAGACGATGTTGAGCCCAAGCCCCGTGCCTTTGCCCGGGGCCTTCGTGGTGTAGAACGGGTCAAAGACGAGGCTCAAGCGGTCGTTTGGGATGCCCGCGCCCGTGTCTTCAACCGTCGCCCACACCCGACCGTCCCGGGTGCCCGCCCGAACCGTGACCTTGCCCGTGCCGACGTCGCGGTCCTCGATGGCCTCCACGGCGTTCTTGACGAGGTTCACGAAGACCTGCTGCACCTCGCTCGTGCGCGCCTGCACGAAGGTCTGGGGCGCCACGTCCACAGAGATCGTCACGCCGCGGCAGTCCGCCGAGCGCTCCACCAGCCGCACGGCGTCCTCGATCACCCGGGCGAGCTCCACCGTGGTGAGGTACTCGGCGGACGAGGCCCGGGAGTACGACGAGAGCTCCTTCACGATGTCGCGGATCGTCCGGCTGTACTCGACGATGTCCCGGGCGTACTCGTGGCAGAGCTCGAGCTTCTCTTCATCGGTGATCGCCTCAGCGAGCCCCATGATGCCGAACAGCGGCGAAGACACCTCGTGCGCGATGCCCGCGGCCAAGGTGCCGATGCCCGCGAGCTTCTCGGACTGGATCAGCTCGGACTGGAGCTGCTGCGTCTCCTTGAGCGCGGCGGTCAGCTCGATGTTTTTTGAGCGAAGATCCGCGACCAAACGGCGGTTCTCTAGGGCGAGATCCTGCTTATCGACGGCGCGTTGCACCTTCTTGCGGATGTCGAAGACGTTGTTCAGCGGCTTGAGCACATAGTCGAAGGCGTCAAGCTCCATCGCCGTGAGCGCCGTCTCCAGGTTGGCGTAGCCGGTGATGATGATCACCTCGGCGAGGTCGTTGACCTCTCGGGCGAGCTTGAGGAGCTCGAGGCCGTTGCCGTCGGGGAGGTTCTTGTCGGTGATGAGCACGTCTACGCCGTCGCTGCGCAGCACCCGCCGCGCCTCAGACGCCGACCCACACGCGGTGATCTCCCACGGGCCGTCCTCTAAAACCGCGGAGAGGATCTGGAGGATCACAGGCTCGTCATCAACGAGCACAACCCGTCGGACACGCCCATCGGCCTTCATCACAGTGCTCACGTCATCCTCGCGCCCTTGAGCGGCGCAGAATAGCATGAGCCTCCCCACGCGGCCCCCTCCTGACCCTGAGCATTTGACAGACCCCCGCTTACCGCTAAACTTGTCATGCGAGACGCTCTGGCGTCCGTAACCTCATCTCATGGACGCGGCGGATGTTGCGAAGCCACCTGATGGTCTCTCCCCTTCTCCTCGCGCTCGCTCTGGGCGCATGCGGGCCAAAGTCCGGCAAGTCGCCCGAAGTGGCGGCGGCCGAGGCGGCGCGCCCCTACGTTGAGCGCCCCAGCGAGGAGGGGCTCGTGCTCGTCGAGATCGACCTCAACAGCGACGGTCGGCCCGACGTGTTCAACCACTACCGGGAGCGCTCCCAGGCCACGCGCCTGCTGGTGCGCAAAGACGTCGATCTCAACTGGGACGGCAAGGTCGACATCACGTCCTTCTACGATGACATGAGCCGCCTCGTGCGCGAAGAGATGGACAACGACTTCGACGGCAAGGTCGACATCGTCGATCACTACCAGGGCGGCGTCCGGGTGATGTCCGAGGTCGACACCGAGTACGACGGCCGCTTCGACCTCTGGAAGTACTACGAGCAGCCCCCCGGCGGGAAGCCCATGCTGCGCCGCAAAGAGCGCGACACCAACGCCGATGGCAAGGTCGATTACTGGGAGTACTTCAACGATCAAGGCCAGGTCGTGAAGACCGGCCGCGACATCGACGGCGACGGCGTCATGGACGAGCGCCAAGAGGTCGGCGGCCCCGGCAGCCCCGCTGGCGCCACCGCCCAAGGCGACTGAGCCGCCCAAGGCCGCTCAGCCCTCCGCCACCAGCTCCGCGAGGCTTTGCGCCAGCGGGATCCTTGGCGCCCATCCTAGGGCGCCGAGTTTTTTTGGATCTCCTACCAAAACGAGCACGTCCCCGGCTCGGGCGCGGCTGGGCTCCTCGACGACGGGGCGCCCCTGGGCGATGAGCTCAGCGAGGGCGCGTAGGGGCACGCCCACGCCGCTGCAGAGGTTGTAGATCTCCCCTGCCCGCCCGGATCGGGCCACGACGAGCAGGCCCTCGGCGGCGTCACGCACGTCGAGGTAGTCGCGGATCAGGTCCAGGCGGCCCGTGCGGATGTTGGGGGCCCCCGACCGCGCCTGCGCGGCCCAGTCCGCCGGGGCGTACGGCGGGCGATGCCCGGGGCCCGTGAGGTGGAAAGGTCGAACAATCCTCACGTCTTGCCCTGCCGCGGCCGCCGCCAAGCCCAAGGCCTCCCCCGCGGCCTTCGTGCGGGCGTACACCCCCACGGGCGCGGGCGGCGAGTCCTCAGGCACGGGCACATCGGGCGCGACGCCGTAGACGTGGCAGGTCGAGACCAAGACCACCGTCGTGTCCCCGGCGGCGCCCAGAAGCGCGGCCACGGCGCCGACGTTGTCGGCCTCAGCCCCTTGGGGATCCGCCTCGGCCTGGGCTGGGGAGGTCATCGCCGCGAGGTGCAGGATGAGGTCTGGGCGAAGGTCACGCACAGCCCGCGCCACGGCGTCGGGATCGCGGAGGTTCAGCGCCCGGCGATCCGGGGCGCTGACGTCCCAGCCCCGCGCCCGGGCGAGGCCCACGACGTGCTGGCCCAAGAAGCCCGCGCCGCCTGTGACCAGGGCGCGCATCTCAGTCGCGGGTGTCGAACTCGATGGTCTCGACGGGCAGCACGTCGGAGCTCTCATCGAACCACTGCACGGTGTATTTGCCCCGGGGCGGCGCCATCAGGCGCACCGTAGGCGCGAAGCAAGACTCGCAGTCGTCCGCGGCCTCACCCGGCTCCCAGCCCTCAAACACGCGGATCGTCCAGCCCTCGCCGATCACGTCGGGGGCGAAGCGGTCGTCACAGCCGGCCATCACGCCCTCGCGCTGCACGAGGATGTCGCCGTTGTCCGCCGTGTTCACGGTGATCACGGGCTCGTCGTCAAGCACCCAGTCGGTGCAGACCTCGGTGGACCAGCCGACCGAGACGTCACCCGCGCAGGCCAAGAGGAAGGTGAAGAGCAGCATTGGGGGCCTCCTTTGATGAGCCATCCTGCATAACGCAGAGCGCGATGAGCCGCAGGATTCTACAGCAGGCGCGTCTCGCCGAGCTGCTCCAAGGCCACGGTGAGCGCCCGCACGTCTTGGGCGCGCTCCCGAGGGCAGACCATCAACACGTCGCCGACCTGCACCACGACGAGGCCCTCGACGCCCAAGAGCGCGACGGTCTGCCCAGGGGCGTAGACGACGTTCTGTTGTGCGTCGTGGCTCACGACCAGGGCCGCTCGGCCAACACCGCCGCTCACCGGGGGCAGGATGTCCGCGAGGGCCTCCCAGCTCCCGACGTCCGACCAGCCGAGCTCCCCGCGCACGGTCAAGACGTGGGAGTGGCGCTCCATGACGCCATAGTCGATGGAGGTGCGATCCATCTTGTTGTACAGCTCCACCAGCCGCTCGGGGTGGGCGCGGAGCTGCTCCAAGGCCGTCCAGGTGCGCGGGAGGTGCTGGCGGTACGCGTCGCGCATGGCCTCGACGGTGAACACGAACATGCCCGCGTTCCACAGGTGTTCGCCCCCGGCGACGTACTGCGCGGCGAGCTCGGCGTCGGGCTTCTCGACGAAGCGGCTCACCCGCAAGAACGGGCGATCGCCGAAGCTGCCCAAGGCGCCGCCGACCTCTAAGTAGCCGTAGCCCGTCTCGGCGCGGGTGGGCACGAGGCCGATGGTGACCAGGGCGTTTGTGGCGCGGGCGGCCTCGGCGCAGTCGAGCAGGAGATCCCGAAGCTCGTCCTCTTCACGGATGAGGTGGTCCGAGGGCAGCACGATCATCACGGCGTTGCGCCCGTGGCTGCGGTGGCCCACCTCCAAGACGCCCCAGCCCACCGCCGGGGCGGTGTTGCGGCCCTCGGGCTCAACGAGCAGGTTCTCGGGCGGCAACATGCCGAGCTCCGCGCGCAGGGGCTCGGCCATCTCGGCGGAGGTGACGACGAGCACACGCTCGGCGGGGACGATGGGCAGCACGCGGTCTACGGTGGCGCGGATGAGCGTCGTCTCGCCGTTCACCGAGAGGCACTGCTTGGGCAAGCCGCGCCGTGACCAAGGCCAGAACCGTGTGCCCCGCCCCCCGGCGATGATCAGCACAAAGACGTCATCGCTGCGGTCAGTCATGGGGCCTCAACGGGGAAGAGCTCGGGGCGCAGGGCTTGCAGAGCGCCATACGCCGCCACCGCCGCGGCGTTGGAGAGGTTGAGGCTACGCGCCGGGCCCGGGATGGGGATTCGCCAGGCGCCGAAGCGGTCTACCAGGGCGTCGGCGAGGCCCACGGACTCGCGCCCAAACACGAGCACGTCGCCTCGTTCCCAAGGGATCTGGGTGTAGACCCCAGCGCCCCGGGTAGAGAACAGGCGCAGATTGCGGCCTTGGGCCCAGGCGAAGAAGGCGTCGTCGTCGGGATAGACCGCGAGGTCTACCTCACGCCAGTGGTCGATGCCCGCGCGCCGCACGGCCTTCTCGTCCAGCGAGAAGCCCAAAGGGCACACCAGATGCAGCCGCGCGCCCAAGCCGATGCACAGCCGCCCGATGTTCCCGGTGTTGCCCGGGATCTCCGGCTGGAGCAGGGCGATGTGCAGAAGCGGCTCGGCGGCGGGCGCATCAGCCACTGGGATCAGGCCTCACCCGCCGGGGCGGTGTACTGGCCGACGATGACCCGCGCGGGGCGGATCACCCGGGTGCCGACGCGGAAGCCCGCGGAGAACACCTGGGCGACGCGGCCGTCCAGACGCTCTTCAGCGACGGGCATCGTGGTGAGCGCCTCGTGCTGATCGGGGTTGAAGGCGTCACCCACGGCGCCGAACTCTTGCAGGCCGAGGCCCTGAAAACCCTCCAGGAACGCGCGCTGAACGAGCTCTAAGCCCTGAAGCAGGGTGGGGTCGATCTCCGCGCGCTGCATCGCCGAGAGGGTGCGGCGCAGGTTCTCCAGGGGCTCAAACAGCCGGGAGACCACCTCACCGCGCTGAATCTCCTCTTTGAGGGCCGTCTGGCGCTCAAGACGGGTCTTGTACGCGGCCATCTCCTCTTGGGCGTTCTTGTAGGCCCCAGAGACGGCCCGCAGCCGCGCCGTGGTGTCGTTGAGCTGGCGCTCAAGCTCCTCGACCCGAGCGTCCACGAGCACCTCGACGCCAGCGCCGCCGTCGTCATAGCCGCTGTCTTGGCCCGCCTCAGCGTCTTCGACGGGCGCCTGCTCTTCTTGGTTCTGGTCATCCGACATAGGAAGCTCCTCGTGAGGCTGCAAGCTAACCCCAGGGCCCTTCGCGGCAAGGCGTGGCCCTCGGCGCTTGACGGCGCGCCGCGTGGGGCTAGAGGGGAGGTCCGCCCGGCGACTAGGTGACACGATGGAAGACAAACAGACCCAGCAGATGACGATCCTCGCGGCTGTGCTCGTGGCCTTGGTGCTGGTCATCAAGCTCGTCGAACCGCCCGCTCCTGAAGAAGAGGCCAGCTCCGACGACAAAGACCTCGTCGAGATCAAGGCGTCCGAGGTCGTCGGCCTCACCTTGACCACTGAAGAGGGCAGCCTCATCGCCGAGCGCGGCGAGAGCGGCTGGCGCCTCGTCTCCCCGATTCAGGCCAAAGGCAAGACGAGCGATCTGGACGGCCTCGTCGAGCTCGTAGACGCCTTGCGGGTGGGTGAGCCCATCACCGGCGCCTCCCCCGCCACCTACGGCCTGGAGACCCCCAAAGCCAGCCTGACCCTACGCCGCGCGGGCGGCGGTGAGCTGCGCTTAGACGTCGGCGCAGACAGCCCCGTGGGCTTCAAGAGCTACGTTCGCCTGGATGGCGGCGAGGTGCTCGTCGCCTCGGGCCACCCCAACGAGACCTTGCTCAAGCCCTTCGCCGCGCTGCGGGACGACGCCGTGGTGCAAGACGTGGATCCCTACGAGATCACCCGCGTACGGTTTGAGCAAGACGCCCTGGAGTCTTGGGTGGCCGAGCGCCGGCCCGACAGCTCGTGGTGGCTCTCCGACGGCCGCCGCGCCTCCGCCGACCGCCTCACCGCCCTGGCCGAGCGCCTCGCCACCCTACGTTTTGAGACCTTCTGGGAGGACCTGAGCCCCGCCGAGGTCGGCCTCAACCCGCCCCTGGCCGCGCTCACCTTCACCTCCCCAACGGGCGAGATCACCCTGCCCTTGGGCCAAGAGCGCGCGGGCGGGCGGCTGATCCAGTCCCCGTCAGGCACCATCGGCACCATCGGCGACCAGGCCTCCGTCACGCCGCCGCTGGGTGAGCTGTTGGAGCCCCGCCTGGTGCCCCTGGCGCCGTCTTTGGTCGACAGCCTCACCGTCACCTGGGAGGGCAAGACCGCCCGCTGGACCCGCAGCGGCGAGACCTGGACCCTCAACGGCGCCCCCGACAGCGCCCAGGGCGTCGGCGCCATCTCGTTCATCATCGACGGTCAGGCCGACCGCGCCGCGCGCCCCGCCGAGCCGAACGTCGTCTCCGGGCGCATCGAGGCCAGCGCCGGTGAAGGCGGCAGCCTCGTGATCATCCTCGGCGAGGCCGTCGAGGGGGGCCGCGTCGCCCGTGAGGAGTCCGGCGGCCCGGCGTTTTTGGTGCCCCAGACCACCGTCGACAAGCTCACCGAGATGCCCTTCGCCGCGCCCTGAGCGCCGAGAATCAAGCGCCCAGCAGGCTCAGCGGTTCTTCTTGCGGGCCTTCTGGGCGTCTTTGGCCTTCTGACGCCGGGCGAGCTTCTCGTCCACAGAGAGCGCGGGCTTCTTGGGGGCCTCGGGCTTCTGGGGCGCGCCCCAGCCGGGCATCCCGGCGTAGGGGTTGCCACCGCCCATGCCGCCCATGCCGCCCATGCCGCCGGTCCCGCCGAAGGCCGGGCCGCCGGCGAAGGGGTTGACGCCGCGGCCCATGCCGCCGGGCATCTTGCCGCCGTTGCGCAGCGCGTTGAGCTGGCCGAGCATGCCCGAGGACTGCCCCAGGCTCGCCATCATCTGCCGGGCCTGCAGAAAGCGCTGGTAGACGGCCTCGACCTCGTCCGCCGAGGTGCCCGAGCCCTTGGCGATGCGGCGGAAGCGGGAGTCGGTGAGCACGTCGGGGTTCTTGCGCTCCTCCGCCGTCATCGAGTGAATCATCGCCTTGATCTTGTCGAGCTCGCGGTCGTCCAGGGCCTCGGCGGGGATCTGGTCCTTGAAGTCGGAGAAGAACGGCAGCTTCTCGAAGAGATCCTTGAGGGAGCCCATCTTCTGAACCATCTCGACCTGCTTGAGGAAGTCCTCAAACGAGAACTCGCCGCGCAGCATCTTCTCGGCGTCGCGCTCGGCGGTGGCCTGGTCGATGTGCTGCTCGAAGTCTTTGACGAGGCTGACCACGTCGCCGAAGCCCAAGATGCGGCCCGCCACACCTTCGGGGCGGAAGTCCTCGAGCTTGTCCAGGGCCTCGCCCATGCCGACAAACTTCACGGGTTTGCCGGTGACGGACTTGATCGACAAGGCCGCGCCGCCGCGGGCGTCGCCGTCCATCTTGGTGAGCACGAAGCCGGTGAAGTCGAGCTTGCGGTCGAACTCGGCGGCGGTGCGCACGGCGTCTTGGCCGATCATCGCGTCGCAGACGAAGAGGATGTTGCCGGGGTTGGTGTTCGCCTTGATCTGCACGAGCTCGTCCATGAGCTCGTTGTCGATGGCGAGGCGCCCGGCGGTGTCGAAGATGACCACGTCGCGGCCGACGTTCTTGGCCTGGGTGACCGCCAAGGTGCACAGCTCGACGGGCTTCATGCCTTTGATCGAGAACACCGGGATGCCGAGCTTGCGGCCCAAGGTCATCAACTGGTCGATGGCGGCGGGGCGGTAGATGTCGGCGGCCACCAGAAGGGGCTTCTTGCCCTCTTTCTGGAGCTTACGGGCGAGCTTGCCCGCCGTCGTCGTCTTGCCCGAGCCCTGCAGGCCGACCATCATCACGATCGAGGGCTTGCCCGTGAGGCTGAGGCCCTCGTTCACCGGGCCCATGAGCGCGGTGAGCTCGTCGTGGCAGATCTTGACGAAGTGATCGCCCGGGGTGAGCGTGACGCCCATGGGCCCGGCCTTCGACTTGAGCGACACCACCTCGCCGAGCGAGCGCTCTTTGACGGTGTTGAGGAACTGCTTGACGACGCCGATCTCGACGTCGGCTTCGAGCAAGGACACCCGGACCTCACGCAGAGCGTCCGAGATGTTCTCTTCGCTGAGCGTGGCGCGGCCCTGAAGCTTGTTGCGGGCGTTGCGAAATCCCTTGGCGAGGGTCTCAAGCATCGCGGAGGTCTCCTGAAGATGACGGCTTGGCCCCTTAACGCGCCCTGGGCGCCTGACACACCCCAATCAACGGCTGGGCTCACCAATCCGCGCCAGGGACTCCCGGGGCCACGGCGCCTGGGGATCGAGGCGAAGGGCCTCACGCCACGCGGCCACGGCCTCTTCAGCGCGGCCAAGGCCCATGAGCGCGTTCCCCCGGCCGTTGTGGGCCAAGGCCAGCTCAGGGCGTAGGGCGAGCGCCCGCTCATAGGCTGTCAGCGCGTCGGCGAAGCCCCCGCCGAGCTGCAGCGCGTCGCCGCGCCCATGCCACGCCCAAGGCTCCTCAGGATCCAGGCGTGTGGCCAGCTCAAACTGATAGAGCGCCTCGCCGAGCCGCCCATCGGCCAGGGCCCGACGCCCGGCGGCCAGGGCCGTGTACACCGTCGGCGCCGCCGTCCCCTCCCCGCCTTTGTCGCGGCCGGTGAGCCGGTTGAGCAAGGGCTCGTCTGGGCGCCCCACCAGCCGACCCAAGGCGCCGAGACCGCGCGTGAGCAGTCGCTCCGCCCGACGAAGACGCGGATCAGCCCAGCGCGACATCAACACGACCCTGGCTTGACGCCTTGATGAGCTTGGGGCATTCTGCTGATCCTCCTGTGTTCATCGGAGAGCCTCCATGCGCTTGCCGCTCACTCTGGCCTTCATCTTCGCCGCTGGCTGCTCAGACTACACGGTCATCGTGCGCGACGGGGGCGACGTCTTCTACCAGGATCCCTCCTCCGAGGTCGACATCCTCCTGGTCGTAGACGACTCCTGCTCGATGGGGCCTTACCAGTCGAAGCTCTCGACGAACTTTGAGGAGTTCATCAGCTTCTTCACCGACGCCAACGTCGATTACCACATCGGCGTGATCACCACCGACGTGATGGCCGAGTCCGCGGGCAACATCCTCGGCGACATCATCACCACCGAGACCGAGAACGCCTCGGACGTCTTCGGCGAGATCGTCAGCGTCGGCACCGCGGGCTCGGGCAACGAGATGGGCCTGCACGCCGCGTACCTCGCGCTCACCGAGCCCCGCGTCTCTACGACCAACGCCGGGTTCATCCGCGATTCCGCCAGCCTGAGCGTGCTCTTCGTCTCCGATGAAGAGGACGCCTCGCCCCTGCCCACCGCCGACTACGTCAACCAGCTCCGGGACATCAAAGACTCCCGGGATCGGGCGGTGTTTAACGCCTCGGCGCTCGTGGTCACGAACGTCAAAGAGTGTACGTCCGCGGCCCAGGCCGGCAGCTCTCGGGGCGACCGTTACCTCGACGTCGCCGCGCAGTCCAGCGGCGTCTCCGGCAGCATCTGCGCGGACTCCTTCTCCGACATCATCACTGAGCTGTCCCTGAACGCCTCCCGGCTCATGGACACGTTCTACCTCACCGACCTGCCGGCCCCGAACTCCATCGAGGTCAGCGTGAACGAGACAGCGCTGCCCTGCGAAGACGGCGCGTGGACCTACACCCTCGTCGAGCAGGACGACGGCACGGCGCTCCCCGCGGTGGTCTTTCAGCGTGACCAGCTCCCCGGCCCCTCGTCCCAGATCGCCATTCGGTACGACTTCGGCGACGGCGACCCCGAAGGTTTCTGCGCCGGCTCCACCACTGAAGACACCGGGAGCGCCCCTTGAACCTCCTCATCTCCCTCCTGCTCCTCGCGGGCTGCGACCGGCCCTCGGCGGCCGAGTGCCTCGACAACACCATGTGTGAGCCCGGCTTCGTCTGTTACGAGCAGGCCTGCCGCGCGGCGGAGTGTACGGACTCGACGCAGTGTGGCATCCAGCAATACTGCGATCCCCGCTCCTTCCGCTGCTCCGATGGCTGCTTAACCGCAGACGACTGCATGGCCGGCGAGGCGTGCAACACCCAGACCCGCACCTGCACTGAAGCCGCCTGCCGCACGACGGAGCTCGACTGCCCCGTCGGCGAGTTCTGCGACACGGTGACCGGCGACTGCTTCGCCTCCGATGATCCCCTCTGCTCCAAGTCCTGCGACGTCGGCTCGCCCAGCAACTCTTGCCCGGCGGGCATGAGCTGCGAGGTCACCACCATCGGCGACACCTGCCGCCGCGACGCCGACTGCGAGGCCGGCTGGTTCTGCGACCTGTTCACCGACAACGTCATGTACTGCCACCAAGACTTCTGCCTCACCACCTGCCGCCCCGCCGACGACGACCCTTGCCCCGCGGGCTTCACCTGCGTGCAGGGCTCGGTCGGGAACGTCTGTTATGGCGACTGCGGCTGGTACAAAGAGAACGGCTACCTCTGAGCCTCAGCCCAGGCCCGTTGAGCCAAAGCCGCCCGCGCCCCGGGCGGTTTTTTGTGCCTCCGTCTCCGCGAGGTCCAGCTCAACCAGGGCCGCTCGGGCGAACCGAGCGAGCACAAGCTGGGCGATGCGGTCGCCCCGCGCCACGGTGAAGGGCTCGGCGCCGAGGTTCACGAGCAGCACCTTGACCTCGCCCCGGTAGTCGGCGTCGATGGTGCCCGGCCCGTTGAGCACGGTGACGCCGTGTTTGTAGGCGAGGCCCGACCGGGCGCGGATCTGCCCCTCGTGGCCCTCGGGGATGTGCAGGATGAGGCCCGTCGGCACGAGCGCGCGGGCGCCAGGGGCCAAGACCAGGGGCTCCACGACCGCGGCGCGTAGGTCGAGCCCGGCGGCCCCCTCCGTGGCGTAGGCGGGCAGCTCCAGGCCCTCGGCGTGGGGCAGGCGCAGCGCCGGCAGGGTCAGCGTGTCGGGGCGAAGGGGCGTTGACGCAGACATTGTTGGCTCCCAAAAAAGCGACACGCGCCGAGGAGAGGCTCCCCGGCGCGCGGCGTGTTGTGATCTTGGCCCGGATGGGCGGCGGATCAGAAGTCCATCGAGGCGTCGAGGGCCTCTTTGCGGGACAGGCGGATCTTGCCGGCCTTGTCTACGTCGATGACGCGGACAAGCACCTCGTCCCCTTCGCTCACCACGTCGGTGACGCGCTCAACGCGCTCCTTGGCGAGGTGGCTGATGTGGACGAGGCCGTCGGTGCCGGGGAAGATCTCGACGAAGGCGCCGAAGTCTACGATGCGCTTGACCACGCCCAGGTACAGCTTGCCGATCTCGGCCTCTTGGGTGAGCTCACGGATCATCGCGATGGCCTTGGCCGTGGCCTCTTGGCTCGTCGCGGCGATCATGATCTTGCCCGAGTCGTCGATGTTCAGCGTGGTCCCGGTCTTGTCCTGGATGCCACGGATGACCTTGCCGCCCGGCCCGATGATGTCGCGGATCTTGTCGGTCTTGATCTGGATCGTGGTGATGCGCGGGGCGTGGGCGGAGAGCTCCGGCCGGGGCGCCGCGATGACCTTGGCCATCTCGCCGAGGATGTGCACACGACCGTCCTTGGCCTGGTTGAGCGCCTTGCTCATCACCGCCCGGGGCACGCCGCGCACCTTGCAGTCCATCTGGAAGGCCGTGATGCCCGCCGTGGTGCCGGTGACCTTGAAGTCCATGTCGCCGAGGTGGTCCTCGTCGCCGAGGATGTCGGAGAGGACGGCGAACTTCTCGCCCTCCTTGATGAGGCCCATGGCGATGCCGGCCACCGGGGCCTTGATGGGCACGCCGGCGTCCATGAGCGCCAAGGTGGAGCCGCAGACCGTCGCCATGGACGAGGAGCCGTTGGACTCCAAGACGTCAGACGAGCAGCGCAGCACGTAGGGGAAGGACTCAAACTTGGGCAGCACGGCCTCTAAGGCGCGGTGCGCCAAGGCGCCGTGGCCGACCTCGCGGCGCTTGGGGGCGCGCAGGGCCTGGGCCTCGCCGGTGCAGAACGGCGGGAAGTTGTAGGTCAACATCCAGTTGCGCACGGGCTCCGTGGCGCCCGGCCAGTCGATGCGCTGGTTGTCGCGCTCGGTGCCCAAGGCGACGGTGACGAAGGCCTGGGTCTCGCCGCGGGTGAAGACCGCCGAGCCGTGGGCGCGGGCGGCCATGCCGACCTCGCTCCAGATGGCGCGGATCTTGTCCGAGGCGCGGCCGTCGATGCGCAGGTTCTCCTTGATGACGCGCTGGCGCATCACCTTGGTGGAGAGCTTCTCAAGGGCGGACTCCGCCTGCTTGAGCTGCACGTCGAGGTCGGCCGCCCCGGCGAGGGCGTCGATCAGATCGGCCTTGATGGACTCGCTCACGGCCTTGATGGCGTCGCGGCGGGCGTGTTTGCCGGTGACGGCCAAGGCGGCCTCGATGGCCTCCTTCTTCTTGGCCACGGCGGCGGTGAGGTGCTCGGGGATGCCCGCGGGGGGCTCCACCACACGCTTGGGGCGACCGGCCAGCTCGCGGAGCTGGTTGATGCCGCCGATGATCGTCTGGATCGCCTCGTGGCCGAGGTCCAAGGCGTCGAGCATGACCTCCTCAGAGACCTCATGCGCGCCGCCCTCCACCATGATGATCGCGTCCGCGGTGCCCGCGACGACGATGCTCAGGGTGGCCGCGGCGCGACCGGCCAGGTCGGGGTTCACGACGAGCTTGCCGTCGATCTGGCAGACACGAACACCAGCGCAGGCCTCGGCCATGGGGGCGTCGGAGACGTGCAGCGCGGCGGAGGAGCCGCAGAGGCTCAACCAGTCGGTCTCGTGGTTGGGGTCGTAGCTGATGACCGTCGCGATGACCTGGGTGTCACAGCGAAAGTTTTTGGGGAAGAGGGGGCGGATGGGGCGGTCGATGAGGCGGGAGATGAGCGTCGTGCGCTCGTTGCCGCGGCCCTCACGCTTGAGGAAGCCGCCGGGGATGACGCCCCGGGAGCCGTCGCGGTCTTGGTAGTCCACGGTGAGGGGCAAGAAGTCGAAGGGGCCCGGCTTGAGGGTGCAGACCGCTGTGCAGAGGACGGAGCTGTCGCCGACGCTGGCGACCACGGCGCCGGAGGCCTGCTTGGCGTACTTGCCCGTGGAGAAGGTGATGGTCTGGCCGCCGACTTGGACGGAGACGGAGTGTTCAGTGACACCGTGCATGAGTTCTCTCTTTTGACGCTTTTTTGCTTTTTGGCGTTGTAAAGTCTTGATGAGATGGCCGGAGAGCGGATCCCGTTGGCCTTCGTCGTCAGAGCGGCGGGCGCTCTGGCGACGGAGGGCGACGAAACCCAACACACCGGCGCGGAATGTGCCCTGAGAAGCGAAGAGGGCCGGAGGGGGTACCTCCGGCCCTCTGGGCCTCAGCGGCGGAGACCGAGCTTGGCGATGAGCGCTTGGTAACGGCCCTCGTCATTCGCCTTGAGGTACCGCAGCAGGCGGCGACGTTGGCCGACGAGCTTGAGCAGACCACGCTTGGAGTGGAAGTCCTTGCGGTGGGTGTTGAAGTGCTCCGTGGTCAGGTGCTCGATGCGCGCGGTGAGGAGCGCGACCTGAACCTCGGGGGAGCCGGTGTCGCCTTCGCCGCGGGCGTGAAGGGCGATGATCTCGGCGGTTTTTGTCTTGTGAAGCGCCATGACAGTTCCTGTGGGCCCCAGACGGGGCTGTGAATCGGTGTCCCGCAGCGGGTGGTCTGGCGCCGAGGTACAGGGTCAAGACCTCGTACCGCCCAGCCACAGGATCCGAAGAGCGATGATGACCCTGAGAGGAGCGCCCACTTAGCGCGGCGCGGGAGCGTAGTCAATCTGAGGGGCAGGCGGTCAGCCGCTCACCCGCACAAGCTTGGTGACCCCGGCGAGGCGCTCGGCGACGCCGACCAACACCCCGCCCGCGAACACCAGCCGCCGCTCGTTGTCGGCGAGGGTGTCCAGGCGCGGCGGCAGACGCTCGCCCAGGCGCTGCACCTCCCCCGCGGAGATGCCCACCTCGACCGCGGGGATGTGCTTGAGCGCGGTCTCTAAGGTGACCACACGCGGCGCGAGGGCCGCGGCGACGTCCGCCCGAGGGCGCCACTGCACCCGATCCTCTTTGCGCTGGTGTTTGCCGCCGCGCAGCGCCCGCATCCAGTCGTCGGTCCCGGCGACGGCCTCGGACAAGGCCGGCAAGGTGAGCGCGTTCTCTAGGGTGAACAGGCCCGACTGCAGGCGCCGCAGGGCCGAGAGGTGCCCCGCGCTGCCCAAGGCCACGGCGATGTCATCGGCGAGCACCCGGGCGTAGGTGCCCCGGGTGCAGTGAATCTCGACGCGCAGCCAGTCGGGGCCGGTGTCGACGAGGCGCATGTCAAAGATGCGGATCGGCCGCGCGGCGACCTCTTTGACCTCACCACGGCGGGCGTACTTGTACAGCGGCACGCCCTCGACCTTCACCGCCGAGTAGGCCGGAGGGGTCTGCATGCGCTCGCCGATGAACGTCTTGAGCAGGTCCTCGACGCCGTCCAGGCTGGGGATCGGCGCCTCGCGGAGCACGCTGCCCTCAGGGTCACCCGTGGTCGTGGACGCGCCGAGCTTCACCGTGGCGTCGTAGACCTTGAGGTTCTCGTCCAGAAAACGGATGAAGCGGGTCGCCGCGCCGAGCGCCAGGGGCAACACCCCGGTGGCGAAGGGGTCAAGTGTGCCGGTGTGGCCGACCTTCTCGACGCCCGTGACGGCGCGCACCATCGCGACGATGTCGTGGGAGGTGACCGCCGGGGGCTTGTCGACCACCATGAAGCCAGAGATCATTCTTCGTGCCCTTCGTCAGCCGTGGCTGGCGCGGCGTCGTCTCGCTCTGGGGGGACGTCGCCTTGAATCTGGTTGAGCAGGCTGGTGATACGCACGGCGTCGGAGATGCCCTCGTCGAGGACAAAGCTGAGCGCAGGCGCGGATTTGAGACGCAAGAGCTGGACCAGACGCCGCCGCAGAAGCGGGCTCGCGCTGATGAGGCCCTTGAGGAGCCGCTTGCCGTCCCCTTCCCCGCCCAGCGGGGTCACGAAGACCGTCGCGTGGCGGATGCCCTCGGCGACCTTGACGTGGGTGATGGACAAGCGTGTCAGGCGAGGGTCTTTGACCTCCTCGCGGATCAGCCGGGCGAGCTCGCTGTGGAAGACCTCAGCGGCGCGCCGCGTTCGTTTCTCAGACATCCAATCTCCAGGCCCCAAGCGGGCCTCGTTCTCTACAACGAGAGGATGATCTCCATCAGGAGGAGATCCATGTGCACCGTGGCCTGCTGCTCGTTGTGGAAGCTGGTGTAGATCATGCGGCCGCCAGGGCGAATCTCGGCGGCCAAGGGCGACTTCTTCACCGTGGAGCCCCAGGTGCGGGCGTCGCCCTCGATGAGCACCGTCGCCGAGGACGAGGCGGAGGTCACCACCGCCCAGGCGTCAAGGTCGTAGTTGAGATCCGCCGTAGACGCGCCGATCACGGCCTGCATGTCGGCGTCGAGCACCGTGGCGTTGATCTTGCTGGCCATGCCGAGGTAGGCCCCGCCATAGGTCTTGTCTTCGCCCTGGAAATCCAAGGCGTTGGGGTAGGCGGACTCGAAGAAGTAGTAGGCCCAGTCTGAGGTGTAGACCGAGCCGCCGTCTTTGGTGTAGGCGGCGATGTTCGCGGCGATGGTGGCTTTGTCGCCGATCCAGCTCTCGGAGATGCCGCAGTTCAAGAAGATGATGTCGTACTCGGCCATCCGCGCGCTGTCTTTGAGGAAGGCCGTGTGCTGGTTGCCAGACTCGCCCCGGATGAGGTCGTACTTCATGCCGAGCTTGTCGAGCACGACCTCGATCGAGTCGTACATCCCGGAGACCACGGCGATCTTGACGTCTTCAGAGGTGAGGCACTCCGCCTCGGCCGTCTCGGTGTTGCCCCCGGCGACGGTGACCTCAAACTCCACCGAGAAGCTGCCCTTCTCGACCCGCACGAGCCAGGTGCCGTCGGGCACGCCGGTGAGGGTGTAGTAGCCATCGGCGTCGGTGGTCGTGGTGATCTCGACGTCGGTGGTGCCGTCGCCGTTGAGGTCGGCGGTGAGGGTGACCGTGGCGCCGACGATCCAGAGGCCGCCGGACGGATCGCAGATTCGGCCGGTGACCGAGCCCTCGTAGATCACGTCGCCGTCAACCTCGCTGTCGTCTCCCCCGCCCTCGTCGCCGCTGTCTTCACCGACGTCTTCGGAGTCGATGCCGCCTTGTTCGTCGTCGATGCCCTTGACGCTGTACTCCGTGCAGCCCGCCGCGACGCAGAGCATGGCCAATGAGACGGCGGAGGGCGTGAAGCGCATGGAGACTCCTGGGGGTTGCGGCAGACCCACCACCCTAACTGGTCTACGCCCGGGGCTGCCAGGGCTCAGGCGCCCAAGGCCCAGCCCTGCATCAAGAGCCACAGGTAAAAGGCGGTCTTGGGGAAACGGAACAGGCTCGCGACCATCACCCCACGCAGCGGCACGCCGAGGAGCCCCGCGAGCCAGGTAGACGCCGAGAACGGCAGCGGCGTGGTGGCGCCCAAGGCCACCGCCACCGCGCCGTAACGCCGGAGCAGGTCGGTCATCGCCGGATACCGCGCGCAGAGCCGCCGCCCGAAGGGGGTGAAGCGGTCGATGAGCCGCCCGATGCTCCAGCCCAAGCCCCCCGCGAGCCAGCTCGCCACGGAGGTCACCCAGAACACCGTCCACGGCGACTGATCCGCGCTCAGCGCCAACAACATCAAGGGCTCGTTGGTGAGCGGGATGATGCTCACGTCGATGACGATGGTGCCGAAGAACATGCCCCAGACGCCGAAGCGCCCGAAGAACCACGCCCCGGCGGTGATGAGGGGCTCACGCAGGGCCAAGCCCGCCACCCCAGCGGCGGCGAGCACGAGGACCGCGCCCATCACGGTGCGCGCGGCGAGGCGCCAGTCGAGCACGACGAGCTCCGACGCCGGCGGGCCGGAGGGCGGCTCAGGAGGGGGGGTCATGGCGCCCCCGTAACCCGGCCCGTGGGCCCCTGCGCTCACCGCCATCGGCTCACAGCCCCGTGATCGTCAGCCCCATCGCCACGCCGGGAGACCCGTCCTCCATCATCGTCGGCGCCAAAGACGGCGACCAATGCCCAGGAAGACGATGCAGGTCGGGGCGCGGCAAGAGCGCGAGGGCCTGGCGATCCTTCGCGACGTTGTGGTCCCGGCTGACCTGAAAGATTGTGCCGCCGCCAAACCCCAAGCTCGCCCCGACCAAGGCCCCACCGGCGATGGCCTGGCCGCTGTCCGTGGTCAAGGCGACGCCCAAGGCGCCTAAGGTGGCGCCGCCGACGGCGAAGAGCTGGGGCGCGAGGGTGCTGCGCGGCTTGAGGCCCACCGCCGGGAGCTGGGCCAGGGCCGTCGCCACCATGAGGCCGTCGGCGAGCCCGACGCCGCTGAGCATCAGGGCCCCGTCTGGGGTGTCGATGTTGAGCGCGATGGGCGTGAGCACGCCATACCAGGCGCCCCAGGCCCCGGCGCTGGCCACGAGCGCGACCTGGGCGGCGGTGGGGTCGGTCTTCGCGCCCAAGGCGGCCGCCCCGAGCGCCCCCAGCCCCGAGCCCGCCAAGAACAGCCCCGTCGCCTGATCCCCTTGCAGATCAGTGAGGCGGTTGAGACCGCTGGCCAAGGCCGCGTTGTGGGCGAGCACGATCGGCACGCCGATGTACAAGAGCGCGCCGTCGCCGCCATCGACGCTCAGCGCGTCCGCCGCGAGGTAGCCCGCCGCCGCCCCCGCCGCGCCCACGGGCAGCATCACCCGGGCGACGACGCGGTCTTTTTTGGTTCCTGCGAGCATCGGCAGGCCCGCGCCCAAGGCGTTGCCCGCGGCCGCGCCATAGGCCGTGAAGAAGCTCTGCTGCACGCTCGCGGGGCGAAGCTCGGTGAGCGCCAGGCCCGCCGCCGTGCCCGCCACCCAGCCCACCCGCACGGCGCCGCTGCGGTATTCGCCGTCGATGGCCACCGGCAGCCAGCCGCCGATCCAAGCGCCCTCGGCGCCGACCACGCCGCCAAAGACCGCGTCCTCTACGCTGAGATCCCAGGCGTCACGGGCCAAGGCGGTCGCCGCGCCGCCCGCCACGAGGCCGCCCAGCGCCACGCCCACCCGGCGCTTGCGCCACTGGTCGAGCTCAACGCCCCACGCCCGATAGGCCGCTTGGTCGTCGTAGTACGAGTACTTGAACGGCGGCGAAGGCACGATGAGGTCATGGGCCCCAAACGCGAGCTGCTGGCCCAGGTGGGCGCCGATGGCCCCCTCCATCACGTCGCTCACCGTGGGGTCTTTTTTGAACCGGCGGTAGCCCATCACCGCGCCAGCGCCGACGCCGACGGCGCGGAAGGCGGCGCTGGCCTCGTCACCGGCGCCCAACATGAAGCTCGTGCTCACGCCGATGTTGAGCCCAGAGGCCACGCCGAGGGTGTAGGCGAGGCTCTGACCCGGGGTGAGGGGCCGGGTCAAGGCGTAGGTGGTGCCGGTGCCGGCGCCCACCAACGACCCGCCGATGGCCCCGATGACCACGCCGACGTCGCTCTGCCCCAGCACGCCGATGGACGAGAGCATCACCCCGCCGGCCACGCCGTTGGCGACGATGCCCGGCACGGCGCCGAGGGTGAGGCCCAGGGCCTCGGGCTCTCCGCGGAGCTGCACGAGCACGGGGTAATGGGTGTTCAGGGCCGCCAGGGCCGCCTCCCGCACGGCCTCGGGGGCCTCACGGTCACCCGCCAAAGCGTAGAGCCGCTCGCCCAGGGCCTCATCGGGGGTGAGCAGGAGCACGTCCATGCAGGCGATGCGCAGGACCGGCGGCTGGCTGGGGCTCTCTAAGCCCTCGGAGGCGAGCTGGCGGACGGCCGGATCGTCAAAGGAGCCCGCGGCGCGCATCGCCTGGGCCCGCACCTCGGCGTCCCCGGCCCGGCGCACGGCGAAGAGCAAGAACGGCAGGCCCCGTGAATCGCCCAAGGTGGCGAGATCTTGGGCGGCGCCGACCCGCTGGGACGAGGAGAGGCCCTCGTCGAGGAGCGTGGTGGCGTCGGCGACGATGCGCGAGAGCACGGCGTGGTCAGCCGCCTTCACCTGGGCGGCGGCGAGCTCGGCCCCAAGCTCAGCGAGCTTTTGCGCGGCGGCCGCCTCAGGGCTGGCCTCGGGGGCGTCGCTGGGATCGTTGGTGCGGTTGACCAGCTCTTGGGCGAAGAGGCCTGGAAGAAACAGCCACATGAGCGACATGTCGGACCCCAAAGTTGTGGTGTTGGCCTCCACAACGTAAGCGCGCCGGGGCAGGTCGCCATCACGTCGCCGTCACGCCTCTCGCGCGCGCCGCGGCCGGCCGGTGAGGCGCAACGCCGTCGACCAGCCGATCTTCGTGTCCGGGGCCTCCAAGGGGGGTGTGTCGTAGAGCATGACGGCGCTCACAACCTGTTGAGCGTGGCTTTTTTCGCCGAGCCTCAGCGCCCCGCCGCCCCCAGACCCCAGCGCCCCGCCTGCTCGGCGTGCTCGGCGGCGAGCTCGGTGAGACCTCCATCCTCAAGCAGCTCCGGCGCGAACAACGGCGCGCCGCTCTGCGCGGTGAGCTGCTCGATGAGGCCCGCCACGCTGGACGTGGTCACCTCGGGCGGCAGGCCCAGCAGGGCGCTGTAGACAGGGTGCTCGTCGCCGCTCCACGGGTCGCGGGCCAGCGCGGCCACGATGGGCCGCACCACCACGCCCTCACCGCGCAGCCGGGACTCGATCAGGTCCAGAACGTCCGGCGCTGGGCGGGGGCCGCGCAGGCTGTAGCAGGCGAAGCCGCCCTCCAGAAGCGTCACCTTCACCATGAAGCGCGGCGTGTGGGCCTCGGGGGCGCTCAGCAGGTCGGGGTGAAGGACCACCTCGTCGGCGTACCGCTGGGGCGCCCCGGGGGGCGAGAGCGTCGTCACCACGGCGGTGGCCGGGCCGGTGCGCCGCCCCAAGACCACCTCCCCTTCGCCGACGTGCAGCTCCACCGCGCCCCAGTCCTCGACGATGGGGCCCTCGCCTGGGGTCACCGGCAGGCCGAGGCGCTCGGCGGCGGCGCGCACGCTGGCCCAGGCGCCCACCACGCTGCCTACCCACAGGCGCTCCCAGTCCACCTCCGCCGGGGGCAGGCGCGCCGCGGCCACGTCGAGGGCCTGGATCGCGGCGGCAAAGTCCCCCGCGTCGCGCTCCAAGGCCGCGAGGTGACGCCAGACGAGGCCGTCTCCGGGCCAGCGGCTCAGCAGGTGGCGCAGGGGCTCCCGCGGATCGCCGCGCTGGGGCTGGGCCTCTCGGGCGGTGGACTCCGCCTTGAGCGCGAGCTGGGCCCAGTCGGGCTCACGGGCGGCCCACACGCGCAGGAGGCCGTCTAGCTCACCCAGCGCGCCGGTCTCGATCAAGGCCCGCGCGAGGGCCTCGGCCACAGGCAAGGAGCCCGGGCTCGCCCCGTGGGCGGCGCGTAGGGTAGAGGCCGCGCGCCGGATGAAGCCGTAGTCTCGCCACGCGGCGGCGGCGGAGAGCTGCACCTTGGGCGTCTCAGGCCAGCGGGCGGCGGCGAAACACAAGGCGTCGAAGGTGAGCGGGGCGTCGCCTTGTGTGGCGTCTTGGGGCAGGGCCCGAAGCGCGGCCTGCCGCGCGGCGTCTAAGCGGGCCTCGATCGTGGCGCGGGCGGGCTCGGGGTCACGAAGCAGCGCCGTGGCCGCGCTCGCCTCGCGGAGCAGCTCGCCGGCCAAGGTGGCCGCGCCCGGCGCCGCGGTGACGGCGTCGGCCAAGGCGTAGGCCAGGTTGAGGGAGGGTCGCGCCGCGCCTTGGGCACGAAGTCGGCGGGACCAGCCCAAGAGGCGCGAGAACGTGGGGTGATCAAGCCTCAACGCCCCGGCGACGACGAGCTCAGAGACGGCCTGGGCCGTGGCCAACCACGCGGCGGGCAGGCGCTCTACCTCCTCCAAGGGCGGCAGGGCCTCGACGGCGGCGGCGCGCTGACCCAACGAGGCGAGGAGCCCCGCGCGCAGAGCGGCGGACCAGGGGGACGTGGCGGCGCTGGGGACCGCCGCCAGGGCCTCGGTGAGCCGACCCGAGGCCCGAAGCACGTTGACGCGCAGGGCGAGCCCGTGGTCATCCCCCTCCTCTGGCGCCGGGCAGCGGGTCAGGGCCTCCTCCACGCGGCCCTGATCCAGGAGCGCCGCGGCCAAGGTGGCCTCCCCTTCAGCGCGCAAGGGGTGGCGGCGGCTCATGTCCAAGAGCGCGCCCTGGGCCAGCCGCTCGCGCTCAGAGGCCGTGCCTTCAGCGTCCACCAGGGCCCAGGCGGCGCAAAGATCGAGGGTGAAGCCTTCAGCGAGGGGACAGTCGTCGCCCTCACCGGCCCTTACCGCGCTGACGGCGGCGTGGATCAGCGGCAGGCCACGGCCTAAGTCCAGGGCGCGCAGGGCCACGGCCTGGGCCTGAACCCGACGCACATAGATCGTCACCCAGGGCTCGTTCTTGGCGGCCAAGAGGCTCAGCGCCTCTTGGGCCATGGTCGCGGCGGGGCCTGGGTCCACGGCGCGGCTGGCGTCGGGGAGCTGCCAGAGGAGCCAGGCCAGGCGCGGCTCGGGGGACATCCAGTCCCGGACACGATCGTAGAGCCAGGTGGGGGCAGACATCAATCCTCCGGCGCGGGGGGGCAGGGGTTGGGAGCGCACCTTTACGTCGGCTTCACCAGAGGCACAAGGCCGGGCCTCGACGGCGACGCCTGCGCGGCGATAAGGGGTGCGGCCATGGCCCGCCCTAAGCTCCGCTGGTTCGTCCTCGGGACGCTCCTCGCGCTCCTCCTGCCCGTCCTCGTCATCACGGCGAGCGCTTGGACGGACGCCCGCGCCCAGGCCAAACAGCTCGCTGAGGACCACCGCGGGCACAAGGTCGCCCACGCCGGATGGAGCTTCCCCGCCCGGGTTTGGTCCGACGCCGCGCCGCTGGATCTCCCCAAGGATCGCCTCGTCAACCACGCCAAGGAGCGCGGCTACGCCGAGTCCTGCCCGCCCAAAGCCCCGGGGGAGGTCTGCCCCAAGACCGGCGAGGTCATCCCCCGCGGCGGGCGTTTCCCTGAAGGCGTGATGCCCCCGGGCAAAGACGGCTGGACCCGCCCCGTGGCCTTGGAGCCCGTGCTTCTGGGCTGGCTCGTGGGCCCCGAGGGGGAGGTCCGCGAGCACCTGCCCTTGGACGAGGCCCCCAAGCACCTCATCGACGCCCTGCTCATCAGCGAAGACGAGGAGTTCTACGAGCACAGCGGCGTGAACGTGCGCAGCGTCGCCCGAGCGGTGATCGCGAACCTCAAGGGCGGCGGCTACCAGCAGGGCGCCTCGACGCTCACGATGCAGCTCACCAAGAACCTCACCCAGCAGCGCGAGAAGACCTTCGACCGCAAGGCCCGCGAGGCGCTCCTCGCCGTGGCTTTGGAGCAGGAGCTCGGCAAAGAGGGCGTCTTGGAGATGTACCTCGACGTGCCGTACCTGGGGCAGAGCGGCTCGTACTCGATCTGCGGGTTCCAGGCCGCGTCTCGGCACTTCTTCGGCGTGGACGCGAAGGACCTCTCCTTGGCCCAGGCGGCCACCTTGGTCTCGGTCTTGCCCGCCCCGGGCCGCTACGCCCCCGACCGCTTCCCCGAAGTGGTGAAGGCCCGCCGCGACCGCCTGCTCACCCGCATGGGCGAGGCCGGCTATGACGTGGCCGACGCGCTCAACGAGCCCATCGGCGCCGTCCCCCACCCGCTCCCCGAGCCCCGCTGGCCGGCGTACATGCAGGCCAGCCGCACCCGTTTGGTAGAGGCCCTGGGCCAAGACGTGGTCTATGGCGCGGGCTTGGAGGTGTTCACCGCCCTGGATCTTGTGGCCCAGGCCGCCACAGACAAGCTCGTCCCCGAGCGCACGGCGTACTTCCAGCGGGTCTTGGGCAAACGTGGCGAGGGCGATCTCCAGTCCGTCGCGGTCTTGATGAAGCCCCAGACGGGCAACATCGTGGCCTTGTGGGGCGGCGATCAGACCACCCACACCGACTTCAACCGGGCCACCCAGGCCAAACGCCAGTCGGGCTCCTCGTTTAAGCCCCTGGTGTACGCCCTCGGGGTGCAGCTCCCCGGGGTGACGGCGGCCACCACGGTGTCCAACGCGCCGCACAAGTTTGAGCACGCGCCCACCTGGACCCCCCGCAACGTCGGCGGCGAGTACAGCCCCAGCGTGTGTTTGGCCTATGGCCTCTCCTGGTCCCAGAACATCGCCACGGCGTCTCTGCTGGACATGGCCGGGGGCCCCGAGCCGCTCATTCAGCTCGCCACACGCCTGGGCTTTGACACGAGCAAGTTCCCCAAAGAGATGGGCCTCGCCTTGGGCCAGGCCGAGGTCACGCCTCTGGAGATGGGCAAGGCCATCAGCGCCATCGTGAACGGGGGCTTCGCCGTGGTCGGCAGCCCGATCCTCGTGGCCATCGACGCCTCGGGCGCGACGCGCCTAGACGACCGGGCGCCTCTGGAGCGTGTGTTCACTGAAGACGTCGCCGCGGTGACCCGCGACCTCATGCGCCTGGTGATCGAGTTCGGCACCGGCGGGGCGAGCCGGGGCACGGGCGGCATCGCCGGGTACGCCGGGCCCGCCGTGGGCAAGACCGGCACCACGGACGATGAGAAGGACCTGTGGTTTGTCGGCGGCACGCCGGACTACGTCGGCGTGGTGTGGCTGGGCTACGACACGCCCGTGCGCATCGGCGCCTCGGCCAGCGACCTCGCCTCGCCCCTGTGGGGCTGGTGGATGAACGCGGCGACGAAGGGCCTGCCCCAGCGCGAGTTTGAGGGCGAGAAGCTCGATCGCCGCTGGATCTGCACCCAGACCGGCCTGCTCTCCAACGGCACCTGCCGGGGCATCAGCGCGCCGTTTCTGCCGGGCACCGCGCCCAAAGGTGGCTGCCCGCACCAGCACCCGCCGCCGCCGCCCGAGGTGGAGTGCCCCGAGGGCGAGGTGTGTGAGGGCGATCAGCCGCACAAGCGGGAGAGCCTGTGGAAACGGATGGCCCGGGAGAAGGCCGAGGCAGAAGCCGCCGCCCTGGGCCTGCCCGTAGAGGGCGCGGAGCCCCCGCCGAGCCCGGCGCCCCCCGCGCCTTGATCTCCGGCGCGGGCTGTGCTCCGATGCGCCTATGCCAAGCACCCTCACGATCATCGGCTTAGGCCCCGCGCGCCGTGAGCACGTCACCTTAGAGGCCATGGAGCACCTGGAGGCCGCCTTGGAGCGCGGCGCCAGGGTGTATGGCCTCGCGCACGCCCGCGAGGCCGCCGAGCGCCTGGTGCCGGGGCTGCCCATCCGCTCCTTGGACTACCTCTACGGCATGCCGGGGGTAGATCGCCCAAAGGCCTATGAGGACCTGGCGAAGATGTTGGTGCGCCGGGCCTTTGAGGACGGCCTCGACGTGGTCTACCTCGTCGCCGGGAGCCCGCTGTATGTGAACGACGCGGTGCTGCTCATCCGGCGCCTGTGCGCCACCCGGGGCCACCCCCTGCGCCTCGTCCACGGCGTCTCGTTCGTGGATCTGGTGCTCGACCGCGTGTACTGGACGGGGCACCGCGGCCTGCAGCTCTACTCGGCGTGGAACGTCGCCCGAGACGGCGTGGCGCTGGACGCCGAGACCCCGGCGCTGTTGTTCCAGCTCGGCGAGTTCACCGCCGGGGGCGACGCCTTGGACGACCGCCACAGCACGGAGATGTTGGTGGAGCTGCGCGACGTGCTGCTGCGCCGTTACCCGCCGGAGCACCCCGTGATCATCCTCTACTCCTCCGGGCGGCCTGATTACCGATCCTTGGGCCGACGCCTGCCCTTGGCCGAGCTCGCGGAGGGCACCGTGCCGGTGTACTCGAACCTCTGGGTGCCCGCCGTGGGCGGCCCCGCCGTCGAGGCGGAGCTCGCGCCGCCGAGCGACGGCCTGGAGGACCGCCCATGAGCCTCGTCCTTCGCCCCGTGGGGCCCTTCTTGACCGGCGCCGCCGAGGCCCCGGGGGAGCTCAACCTCAGCGTGCGCCTGCGGGAGCGGCTGTTCACCGCCGCGGCCATGAGCGGCGAGCATCGCGCGGCCCTGGGAGATCAGCTCCGGGCGGCCTTCGCTGAAGGAGACGGCGAGGCCGCCGCGTCGTTGTTGGTGGCCTGGGTGCAGACCTGGGCCCTGGCGTCGATGGTGGACGAGGCCCGCCAACGCTGGACCCAGCGGCCCGACGGCGCCGCCTTGGCCGTGCTGGTCGCCGCCGCGGAGATCGTCGCCCAGGCGAAGGGCTGGCCCATGGGCGCCGATGGCCGCTGGCCCGAGCCCGATGTGCACTGGGTGATGAGCGCCCTTGACGGCGCCCGCCCCGACGCCGTGGCCCAGCACCACCCCGAGGACGGCGCCGAGGCCCTCGCCGCGCTCCTCAACCTGCCCGTGATTCAGGGCGCGCCCCTGCCCTTGCCGCCCGTGGTGTCCATCCCCGGCGAGGCCCTCGCGCCGCGCCGGGCGGAGCTCTGCGGCGCCGTCGCCCGGGGAGAGCTGGCCGCCGTGCGCCTCACCTCCCCGCCGCCTGAGGACCTGCCCACCCGCCTCGCCTGGGGTGAGCTTCACTTAGAGAGCGACCTCCAGGCCCAGCTCGACCGGTTTGGCCTCGCGGGGCTCACGGTGAACGAGGCGCCGAGCCTCGCCGAGCTGCTCTCCCCGGCGCCGCCTGGGGCCCCGGGTGAGCCGATGCGCCGCCTGTGTGACGTGGCGATCTTGCCCGGGCCGCCGTCCGCCCTGCGCGCCGGGCGCCCGAGGCCCACGGCCTGGCTCCTGTTCCGCGGGCCCCATCCGCCGATCCCCACGATCGTCGAGGCCGGTCGGCTGCTCCAGGCCCTCGACGGCCAGCGCAGCGTCGCGCAAGCCGCCCAGGCGGCGGGGCTGCCGGTTCAACAAGCCGAAGAGCTCGCCGAGGCCCTGCGGGGTCTGGGCGCGCTGACCGCCTGATCCTCCCAATTGAGGGGATCTTCGGATAGCTATGGGGGTGCCCACGCCTTCAGTGTGGGCTCCTACGAGCCGGAGTGGGCAAGATGCGCGCCTTTGTGATCGCCGCGTTCACGTTTGTGGTGGGGATGGTGCTCGGCGGCGTGAAGCCTCGGGCTGAGGTCGCGGAGCTGCGAGAGCAGATCGAGGAGCTAGAGGACAACGAGTGCGGGCCGGGCATCCGCAGCGAGCTCGCCCAGCTCCTCGCCGCTGGGGCGGGTCGCCGGGCGCCGACGCCCCCTGAAGATCCCGCGCTCAAGTACGGCGACCCTGAAGAGATCGCCGCCAAGAACCCGGAGATCGCTGAGGCCGTCGCTGAAGGCGAGGCCGCCCAAGAGGAGGTCGGCGCCGAGATGACCGAGGCCGCGAAGAAGGTGGCCGCCGACACCGAGGGGCTGTCCGCCGCGCGCACCGCGCTGGAGCTCCGCCGCGCCCAGGCCCGGCAGGCCCTCGTCGAGGGCGCGGAGCCCAGCGAGGCGCAGCTCGCGAACATCGACGCCGCCGTAGAGACGATGAACGCCTCGCTCTCCGTGCTCGCCGATGAGCTCGTCGCCACCTTAGAGTCCGGCGAGGAGCCCAGCCGCCGCGACGCCATGGCCTTCGCCGCCGACGCCTTGGACACCCTGATCAACGCTGAAGACCAGATCTACGACGCGCTCACCCCCGAGCAGCGTGAGGCCGTCGAGGAGGGCGCCATCGACCCCTTCTCCTACGTCGATCCCGCGCTCGTCGACAAGCTCGGGGCGCTGGGCGGCCAGCCGTGACCGGCCCCGTCCGCGACTCGTTGATCATCGCCCGGTACATGCTCGCCCGGGCCCTGCGCACCCGCAGCGCGCTCCTGCTCGTGGCGCTGTTTGGCCTCGTCGCCTCGGGCAGCGCCTATGGCTTCACCCGCATCCTGCTCGTCTTAGAGAACCAGGTCGCCCGGGTGCTCCGTGTGCCCCAGACCGAGACGCCGGGCGCGCTCATGGACGCCGTAAAGACCGACGTCGACTTCTTGGACATGATGCGGGCGATGGTCGGCGGCGATGAGGCCCTCTTGCAGTGGGCCCTGGAGCTGCCGCTGCTCACGGTCACGCACTTCTGGACGGGCCTGGGCACCCTGCCGTTTATCGCCGCGGCCGCTGGGGCCGAGGCCGTCTCCAGCGACATTCACGACCGCTCGATCCGCTTTGAGCTGGTGCGCGCGGGGCGCCTGGAGATCGTCGCCGGGCGCTTTCTGGGCTTGTCCCTCTTGCTCGGCGTGGCGGTGTTCGGCTCTACCTTGGGGGTGTGGGCCGTGGCGATGTTGGGCATGATCAACAACCCGCCTCTGGAGCAGATGACGACGCTTCTGAGCATGAGCCCGAGGCTGTGGATGTGGTGCCTGCCGTTCTGTGGCCTCGGCGTCGCGGCCTCGCAGCTCACCGCGAACGTGAACCTCGCCCGGCTCATCGCCCTGGCCGCCGTGGCGTTCACCTGGATCGCGTATGGCGTCATCGAGGCGGAGGTGCTTGAGGGCTGGATGCAGGCCGTCGCCGAGTCCGTCCAGGTGCTCTTGCCCCAGGCCTGGATCGGCGCGCTGTGGGGGCCCGGCTGGGGCTGGCTGACCCCGGCGGGGGTGTTCGTCGCCTTGGCGTGGTGCGCCTGGAGCCTCGGTTACCCGATCATGGCCCGGAGGAACCTATGAGCGCGCCCTCGGCGTTGTCGGTGAGCGGCCTCAAAAAACGCTACGGCTGGCGCAGCGGGGCCTGGGCTCTGGACAACATGAGCTTTGAGGTGCCCTCGGGGGCGCTCTGCGCGCTGATCGGCCCCAACGGCGCGGGCAAGACCACGCTGTTCTCGGTGATCTGCGGGTTTCTGCCGCCGGATGAGGGCAGCGTCAACGTGCTCGGCCTCGGCCCGTTCTCGCCGTCGGTTCACAAGGGCCGCGTCGGCGTGCTGCCCCAAGACGCCGCCTTGCCCGAGCGCCACACCGCCCGAGACTTTCTGCGGTTTATGGGCGAGCTTCAGGGCCTCAGCGCTGGGGAGGCCAAAGACGCCGCCGAGCGGGCGATTCAGTCCGTCGATCTGAACGCGCGGGCCGACCACACCATCCTCACCCTCTCCCACGGGATGCGCCGCCGCCTCGCCACGGCGTCCGCCCTGCTGGGCAAGCCCGAGCTGGTGCTGCTCGACGAGCCCACGGCGGGCCTCGACCCGGTCCAGGCCCACAGCCTGCGCGAACATCTGCGCCAGCAGAAGGGCCGGGCCACCCTGGTCATCTCTAGCCACAACCTCACCGAGCTAGAGCAGATCTGCGACTACGCCGTGATCTTGGAGAAGGGCCGGGTGGTGATGTTCGGGCCGATGTCCGAGCTGACCGCCCAGGCCCGGCGGGTGCGCTGGCGGCTCTCGGCGCCGCCGCCCCTGGAGGCCCTGCGCGCGGCCCTGCCCCACCACGAGCTGAGCGTTCAAGAGGTCGAGGGGGTGGTGGAGCTGCTGGAGCTGCCGCCCCAAGACGCCGATCCCGACGCCTCTTCAGTGGTGCTCATGCGCCTGCTCGCCGAGGCCGGCGTCGGCGTGCGGGAGCTGCGCCGGGGTCAGTCTTGGAGGAGAGCGTGCTCGCGGGGCGGCCCCCGTCCTGAGGAGACTAGACCACCCGGTCTACGGCCTCGACGAGCTCCGCCACCGACGACATGCCGCCGACGCCGACGTCACCGCAGGCCAGACGTTTTGAGACGGGGCCGACGAGGTGGATGTGGGGGCAGCTCGGCCCGCCGAAGTGGGAGAGGTACGCCTCGGGGAGCCGCACGTTGGGCAGCGCCGCGCCCTCGACGCCGTGATCTTCGAGCAAGGTGCGCAGGTGGCGGGCGGTCTGGGGGCTCTCCCACATCAGGGTGTTCATCGCCGGGGCGAGCACGATCGGGCGCGGGTGCTCCCAGGCGCGAAAGACGCAGGTGAGCAGGTTGTCGGAGAGGCCCAGGGCGAGCTTGCCCAGGGTGTGGGCGTCCAGGGGCGCGATCAGGAGCCGCTCTGCCCAAGCGCGCAGCTCAATGTGCAGGACCGGGTCGTCTCGGCGCCAGCGGCCATCTTGGTGGCTGTCAAAACGCCACTCGTCGGCGTCGGTGTGGAGCACCCCCGCGGGCAGGCTCGCCGGATCAAAAAAGCGCAGGGCCGAGCCCGTCGCCATCGCCCGGACCTCATGCCCGGCGTCGATGAGCGCGGCGACGAGCTCGGGAGCACGAATCGCGGCGACGGATCCAGTCACGCCGAGGAGCACACGGGCCATTGGTCCTTCCTTCCTCGGGAGGGTATTCCCCAAGACCCCACTCGACCAGCGAAGGCCCCATGACCGCCGCGCCCGCCGCTCCCCCCGCGCCGTCCGCCGCCCGCACCCTGGGCCCCCTCGTCGTGCTCTACGTCGGCAGCGGCCTCCCGTACGGCGTCGTGAACGAGCTCGCCCCGGCTTGGCTGATCACCGAGGGCGCGTCCTTAGAGACCGTGGGCCTCGCCACCCTGCTGGGCTTGCCGTGGACGCTCAAGCCGCTGTGGGCCCCCGCCGTAGACCGTTTTGGCCGCGCCGGGGCCTGGGTGAGCGGGGCCTTGGCCCTCGTCGGCCTTTGTTGCCTCGCCCTGCCCGGCCTGCCCATGGGCCCCGCCGCCGCCGCGGTGCTGCTGTTGATGGCGACCGCCAGCGCCACCCAAGACATCGCCGTAGACGGGCACGCCGCCGCCGTCACCCCGCCCGCGCTTCAAGGCCGGCTCAACGGCGCCCGGGTCGCCGCCTGGCGCGGGGCCGTGCTCCTCGTCGGCGGCGGCGGCGTGGCGTTGGCGCCTACCCTTGGTTTCCCGATGATCTACGGGCTCTGCGCCGCGGCGTGTTTTGCCCTGGCCGCCTTCGCCTTCGTCTTGCCCGCCCGGCCACGCCCAGAGTCAGAGTCCCTGAACTACTGGGGCGCCCTCCTCCACTGGGTTCAGCGGCCCGGCGGCGTGGTCATGGTGGCGTTTGTGCTGCTGTACAAGCTCGGCGACGCCGCGCTCTCGCCGATGGTGAAGCCGTTCTGGATCCACAACGGCATGACCTTGACCGAGCTGGGCCTGTTCTCGACGAGCCTCGGCGCCGGGCTCACCGTGCTCGGCGCCTTGGTGGGCGGCGAGATCTGCACCCGGGCGGGGCTGTGGCCGAGCTTGTTGGGCCTCGGGCTCATCCAGGCCGTCACCAATCTGGGCTACGCGGCGGCGGCGGCCTTCCCCAGCCGCGAGGCGGTCATGGCGGCGAGCGTCGGCGAGAGCCTCGGCCAAGGTTTAGGCACCGCCGCCACCCTGACTCTGCTCATGCGACTGTGTGAGGGGGAGCAGACCGCCACCCGCTTCGCTCTGCTCACGGCCTTGGCGGGCCTCACCCGCGTGTTGGCCGGCGCGGTGAGCGGCTACGGCGCGGCCTCGCTGGGCTACACCCCCTACTTTGTGCTGACCTTCGCTCTGGCCTTGCCCGCGCTGACGCTCCTGCCCGCGCTGCGGCGGCGGCTGCACGAGCCAAGCCGCTGATCCCCATCAAGAAAACTGCCGAGACGCCCGGGCTCGATGACTCCTTCTAGGGCGGAATGCCTGGGCCAAGACGCCCGCAGACCCGGCCCCACGGCCAGTCCCAGCCCTCCCCAAAACGTGGCTTCCTGCTACATTGGGCGCCTGTCCCCTCCCCCATCGAGGCCACGATGCGCTTCACCCTGCTCGCCCCGTCTCTCCTGCTCGCCTTGGCGGCCTGCGTGCCGACAAACCCCAAGAGCGACGACGTCGAGGACAGCGCCACCGACACTCTGGGCGCCCCCGCCGAAGACGAAGACAACGACGGCTTCTTGAGCCACCTCGCCGGCGGCTCGGACTGTGACGACGAAGACGCCAGCATCAACCCCGCCGCCGACGAGCTCTGTGACGGCGTCGACAACAACTGTGACGGCTCCATCGACGACGGCCTCTCCGTGTCGTATTGGGCCGACGGCGACAGCGACGGCTTCGGCGCGGGCGAGCCCCTCATCACCTGCGAGCCCCCGGGCGCGGGCTGGGCCACGGTCGAGGGCGACTGTGACGACGCCGACCCGCTGGCCTTCCCCGGCGCCGACGTCGCCTGTGAAGACGCCGACAAGAACTGCGACGGCCTCGCCGACAACGTCGACTCCGACGCCGATGGCTTCGCGGGCTGCGAGGAGTGTGACGACACCCAGTCGGGCACCTTCCCCGGCGCCGTCGAGACCTGTGACGCCGTCGATCAAGACTGTGATGGGGACATCGACGAGGAGGCCGCTGACGCCTTGATCTGGCGCCAAGACAACGACGGCGACAGCTTCGGCGATCCGTCCGTCACCCTGGCCGCTTGCGAGCAGCCAGAGGGCTACGTCAGCGACGACGCCGACTGTGATGACTCCGACGCGACGATCTCCCCCGACGGCGTCGAGGTCTGTGACGGCTTAGACAACAACTGTGACGGCACCATCGACGGCGAGGGCGCCACCGGCACGCGGATGTGGTACGCCGACGCCGACGGCGACGGCTACGGAGACGTCAACAGCACCGCCGACTCCTGCGAGCAGCCCTCGGGCTTCGTGCTCGACAGCACTGACTGTGACGACACAAACGCCGACGTGAGCCCGGGCGCCATCGACACCCCCTACGACGGCTTTGACGCCGACTGCTCGGGAGGCTCGGACAACGACGCCGACCAAGACGGCTATGACAGCGACGCCTACGGCGGCCTCGACTGTGACGACACCGACGCCGCCGTGAGCCCCAGCGCCGCCGAGGTCTACTACGATGGCCTCGACGCCGACTGTGACGGAAAGAGCGATCACGACGCCGACCAAGACGGCTACGACACCCTCGCCTCTGGCGGTGCGGACTGTGACGACACCACCGCGAGCGCCTACCCCTGGCGCGGCGGAGACCTACTACGACGGCGTAGACGCCAACTGTGACGGCGAGAGCGACTACGACGCCGACGGCGATGGGCACGACACCCTGGCCTCTGGCGGCACCGACTGTGACGACACCACCGCCGCCGTGAGCCCCGACGCCACGGAGACCTACTACGACGGCGTAGACGCCGACTGTGACGGATCCAGCGACTACGACGCCGACCAAGACGGCCACCTCAGCGACGTGTATGGCGGCGCGGACTGCGACGACACGACCGCGAGCGTGAGCCCCGCCGCCACAGAGACCTATTACGACGGTCTCGATCAGAACTGCGACGGCGAGAGCGACTACGACGCCGACCAAGACGGCTTTGAGAGCGAGGCCTGGGGCGGCGCGGACTGTGACGACACGACCGCGAGCGTGAACCCTGGCGTGTCCGACGCGGTGTATGACGGTGTTGACGCCGACTGCGACGGCGGGAGCGACTACGACGCCGACGGCGACGGCTTTGACAGCGACCTCTACGGCGGTGAGGACTGCGACGACAGCAAAGCCAGCGTCAGCCCCGACGCCCGGGAGACCTACTACGACGGCCTCGACGCCGACTGCGACGGCGAGAGCGATTATGACGCCGACGGCGACGGCTTTGAGAGCGACAGCTACGGCGGCGACGACTGTGACGACGCCGACGCCGACATCTCCCCCGCGGCCATCGAGCTCCCCGGCGACGGCCTCGACCAGAACTGCGAGGGCAACGACGGCCCCATCGTGCAGCTCTCCGACACCAGCGGCGTCGTCGTGGCGCTGGAGGGCTACGCCACAGACTCCACCGTCGATCTTCTCGTCACGAACGGGGGCGAAGGCAGCCTCTTGTGGGAGGCTGAGGCCGATGAGTCCTGGGTGACCCTGTCCGACACGAGCGGGGCCGGGGGCGACGCGCTGTTGATCGGCGCGGACGCCGCGGGGCTCACCGCGGGCAGCTACACCGCCACGGTCACGGTCACCGAGGCCACGGGCGGCCTCGACACACAGACCTTGGCCCTCACCCTCCACGTCGCCGAGACCTTCGAGGGAGAGGTCACCACGAGCATCGTGCGTGACGCCAACGGGGACGTCGCCGAGATGACCGACCCTCTGGGCGTTGAGTTCAACCTCAGCCGCGACGCCGCGGGCCGCGTCACGGAGATGAGCGCCTCCTCAGGCGAAACCGTCACGATCGAGTACGATGAGGTCGGCCAGCCCACCACCTATGAGACCGACGAGGGCGCGCTAAAGCTCGCCTGGACGATCGACGGCGGCGTCGACAAGATCACCTGGCCCGACGCCTCCGTCACCGATTACACCTGGGACAGCTCGGGCCGGGTGAGCGCCGTCACCCTGCCCAGCGGCGACACCTTGAGCTACGGTTACACCAGCTCCAAGTCGCTGCAGCCCGACCGTGTGGTGTCCTCCGCCGCCGGAACGGTCACGATGACCTATGACAAGGATGGTCGGGTAAAGACTCGCAGCACGCCGCGCTCCAAGTCGACCTGGACCTACGACAGCGTCACCGGCAAGCCCGCGTCGATCACCCACACCGACAGCAGGAGCGTGACCACCCTCGCCTTGGCCTACACCTACAACAGCCGAGGCCTCATCAGCACACGGTCGCTCACGGACAAGCTGGGCACGACGACGCTGAGCTACACCTACGACGGCAACGGGCGGCTCAGCGCCGTCACCTCCAGCGACGGCGGCACCGTCGCCTACACCTACGATGAGTCGGGCAACCGCGCGACGATGAGCCTGGATGGCGAGACCACGAGCTACCTCGTCGACAGCGACGACCGGCTGCTGCAGGCCGGCGACGAGGTGTTTGAGTACGATGAGGCCGGGCGCCTCACCCGACGCCTCAGCCCCGAGGCGGACATCTACTACACCTGGGACGCCTTCGGGCGGCTCATCGAGGTAGACGACGGCGTAGATGTCGTACAGTACACCTACGCCGGGAACGGCGCGCGGCTCACCCGCACCCACGACGGCGTGACGACGCGGTATTACCACGATCTCAGCCTCTTCTTGCCCCGGCTGCACGAGGCCGAGATCGACGATGGATCCAGCGTCTCGGTCGCGAGCTTTGTGTGGGCGGGCGGCAGCTTGGCCTATGTGCAGGTTGACACGACGGGCTACGCCACCTTGGCCGACCACGCGGGCAGCGTGCTCGGGCTCACCAGCGCCTCCGTCACCCAAGCGGTGCGGTTTGACTCCTTCGGCGCCCCTGAAGAGACGCCGAGCCTCGACGACCCCTTCTTGTGGATGGGCTTCACCGGCGAAGAGACCGACCCGGTCACCGGCCTCGTCTACCTGCGTGACCGGTATTACGACCCGCGCCTGGGCCGCTTCCTCTCCCCCGACAGCGCGTCCCCCGACCCGCTCCAGCCCGAGAGCTGGAACAGCTACGTCTACTGTGAGAACGACCCGCTCAACTTTATTGACCCCACCGGAGACGTCGATTGGGGCACCTTCGGCGGCGGCCTGATGAGCGTCGCGGGCGGCATCGCGGGCATGATCGCCCTGGCGGCGGCGGGTCCGGCCGTCGGGGTCGGCGGGGCGCTCGTCCTGGGGTACATCGCGATGTCCTCAGCGTCGAGCATCGGCTTCGGCGTCGCCCAGATCGCGGGCGGCCTCGCGGCGCCGGACGGCACGAAGGTCGAGATCCCCGGCGGGTTCTTGGAGACCCTCGGCGCGGCGATCAAGATGAACATGACCGATGAGAACAACAAGGCTGGCGTCGAGGCGGTCATCAAGGCCATCGACATCGCCCTCGGCCTCGCCATCCCCGGCCCGGACAAGCTCGTCGGTCTGTCGGACAAGCTCATCAAACAGCTCGAGGCCCTCGACAAGCTGTCCAAACTAAAGGACGCCGTAGACTGGACCGCGAAGTACCAAGAGGTCATGGACCGTCTCAAGAAGGAGAACCCCGAGGCCTGGAAGATCCTCAATGAGCGCCGCGAGTACCCGCCGCGTATCCCCGCCGACGACGAGCGCGGCGGCGTGTACATCAACGCCACGGCCACGGTGCTCGCAGATCTCACACAGATCGACGGCGCCGCCGTAGACCCGGCGACGGGCCAGCTCGTGCTGCATGGGCGCGACGGCGGCGTCACCGTCGAGGGCATCGACGGCGACATGCTCTACACCGCCTTGCAGTGGCTCTACGACAGCGCGTACTCCGGCAGCTTCGTCGCCCCCGGCGTCACCATCGAGAACGATCTGGTGCCCCCAGAGGAGCCCACGCCGCCCACGAGCGACGACGTCTACCACGGCGTCGGCTACTTCGGCGGCATCGAGTACACCGAGGCGGGCTTCGCGGCGTTTGAGGCCGACCGTATGCTCAAGAGCCTCAACCTCGGCGTAGACTCCAACGACACGTCGATCGAGTACGACTGGCTCAGCGACTACGTCACCGACTACGAGTCCTGCGTCGCCATCGAGGAGGACTTCTACGACGGCAGCTCCCCCGCGGGCTGGGTGCGGTTCTGGATTGAGCCCGACCAGATGATCCTCACTGAAGACGCGAGCCGGGACGCCCTTGAGTTCACCACGTCTACGATGCACATCCAGTACGAAGACCAGACCGACACGCTCCAGCGCTGGCCCTCCTATGACTACTGGACGACGATGTTGACCGACAACTACGACGGCATCGCCGAGCACGTCGAGTCTTGGGAAGACCTGCGCACGGCCTCAAAGTTTGTCGCCGTGGCGTATTGGCTCTACGAGAGCGAGCTGTACAAGACGCTTGACTGGGCGCAGATCAACAGCGTCGAAGAGGAGGTCTACGACACGCCCTGGTGGACGCTTGAGGGTGAGGTCACCTCCACCTTTGTGTACAATGGCACGCCGCAGACCCAGACCCACAAAGGCGGCGCCAGCCTCTCCACCTTCGGCCACGGCTATTATGCCGACTCGACGGGTGATGTGCAGGCCGACTGGGACGCCGTGCTGGGTGACCGCCCCAGCGACGAGGACAGCTCGTGGACGGTGGAGTACCCCGACGGTGAGACCGGCGTGGCCGTGGCCCTGCCGCTGTCTCGGGTGCCGATGCCCGGCGGCGCGCGGGAGAGCGTCGTCGACCTCCGCGGCCCCGGCGTTGGAGAGCTGCCCCTTGAGCTGCGCCGCACCTACTCGTCTGTCGCAGCCCAGGCCGGGCGCGACATGGGCCTCGGCGCGGGCTGGTCGGTGGTGCCGTACTCGGCTCGCCCCTCTGAGATGCTCACCAAACCCGGCACGTTTGACGTCCCCTATGTGCTCGACGTGATGGACCACCTCACCGGCGCCGAGCTTCGGTTTGAGTACACCGGCTGGGACGGCTCAGACGCGATCTTCACCCTTGAAGGCCGCCAAGACCGCATTCGCCTCGACAGCTCGGGTTATTACACCTGGAGCCAGCACGGCCATCGCACCGTCGAGTTTGACGCTGAGGGCCGGGTGCAGTCCGTGCTTGACCGCGCAGGGAACTCGCTGACGTACACCTGGACCGGCGACGAGCTCGACCTCATCGAGCACAGCGGCGGCCACAGCGTCACCTTGACCTGGGACAGCGCCGGTCGCCTCAAAGGCGCGAGCACCGACTCTGGCTGGACCGTGTCGTATGGCCTCGACAGCGACGACCGCTTGAACCGTGTGACCGATCTCGGCGGGCAGGTCTGGCGCATCGGCTACGACGACGCGGGCCTCTACGACAGCCTCGTCTCCCCCGACGGCGATGAGCTCTGGTCGGCGGAGTACGACAGCTACGGCCGCCTGCTCAGCGAGACGAGCTTTGGCCGTGAGACGGCGCTGGCCCCGTCGATGCTCGACGGCACGCTCTTGAGCCTCGATGAGACCGGCGTCGGCTCCTTGGTGACGTTTGACGAGTCCGGGCGTCTCACGTCGCTCATCGACGGCGAAGGCGGCGAGTGGTCGATGACCTGGGACGACGCGGGCCTGCTCACCGAGCTGACCGACGCCTTGGGCAACGCCCAGACCGTCGAGTACAATGACTACGACCTGCCCTGGATCCTCACCGACGCTGAAGGCGGCGAGACGGCCTTGTACTGGACCTGGATCGGAGAGCTCCCAGCGCTCTACGCCTACTCGCGGCCCGACGGCGAGGCGTTTTATCTGGCACGCGACACAGACGGAAACGTCACCACGATCTACGGCGCCACCCTGAGCCTCGCCAGCGACGGCAGCCTCAGCGGCCTGAGCGTCGGCAGCGCCGTACAGACGATGTCCTGGACGAGCGACGGCCAGCTCAGCGCCTGGACCAAAGGCTCGCTGAGCATGACCTTGACCTACAACAGCGACGGCCAGCTTCAGACGATGACCGATCTCCTCGGCGCCAGCCGCAGCTACAGCTACGACAGCGCCGGGCGCCTGAGCACGATGACCTCGGCCGAGGGGGTGAGCCTCAGCTACACCTACGACGCCGACCATCCCCTGCTCTACAGCACGATCTCCCAAGGCTCAACCGTCGTGGGCACCTTCGAGTACGACAGCCTGGGACGGATGATCGCCGCCGGGGACGCCCTGGGCAACGAGCTCGCCTGGACGTATGGCGACGACGGGCTGTTGAGCGCCGCGGAGGACGCCGAGGGCGGGCTCATGGTCTACAGCCGCGACGCCGCGGGCCGGGTCACCGCCGCCGAGGGCTCGTGGGGCCTCAACCGCTCTTGGACCTACGACGACGCCGGCCGCGTGACGTCGAGCACCCGCGCCGTGGTCTTGCCCTGAGCGGCCCCTGTTCCCCAAGCGCACGCCGGGTTAAGGCGGCTTCCCCTTCTGAACGGAAGCCTCATGGACGCCGCCCTCACCCCCCGCGCCAAAGACTACTCCCAGTGGTACCTCGACGTCATCAGCTCAGCGCAGCTCGCTGACTACTCGCCGGTCAAGGGCAGCATGGTGCTTCGGCCCCACGGCTACGCCATCTGGGACGGGATGCGCACGGATCTCGACCGGCGCTTCAAGGAGACGGGGCACGTCAACGCCTACTTCCCCTTGTTTATCCCCGTGAGTTTCCTCTCCAAAGAGGCCGAGCACGTCGAGGGCTTCGCCAAGGAGTGCGCCGTCGTCACCCACCACCGCCTGCGCGCGGCGGTCGGCGGCGGCGTTGAGCCCGATCCCGCCTCCAAGCTTGAGGAGCCCCTCGTCGTGCGGCCCACCTCGGAGACGATCATCTGGCACATGTACGGCCAGTGGATTCAGTCTTGGCGTGACCTGCCGATCCTCATCAACCAGTGGGCCAACGTCGTGCGCTGGGAGATGAAGACCCGCCCCTTCTTGCGCACCGCGGAGTTCCTGTGGCAAGAGGGCCACACCGCCCACGCCAGCCGCGACGAGGCCGTCGAGGAGGCCCGCCGGATGCTCGGCGTGTACTCCGACTTCGCCCGGGAGTTCTTGGCCATCCCCGTCATCCCCGGCGTGAAGTCGGCGTCTGAACGTTTCGCGGGCGCGGTGGACACCTACACCATCGAGGCGCTCATGCAGAACGGCTGGGCGCTCCAGGCCGGCACCTCCCACTTCTTGGGCCAGAACTTCGCCAAGGCCTTCGACGTCACCTTCCAAGACGCCGACGGCAGCCGCAGCCACGTCTGGGCGACGTCGTGGGGCGTGTCCACCCGCCTCGTCGGCGCGGTGATCATGGTGCACAGCGACGACACCGGCCTCGTCTTGCCCCCCACCGTCGCCCCGATTCAGGTGGTCGTCACGCCGATCTGGAAGAGCGACGCCGAGAAGGAGTCCACCTTGGCCTTCGCCCGCAAGGTGAAGGACGCCCTGCACCCCGCGGTGCGTGTGGTGCTCGACGAGCGCGACGGCGTGAAGCCCGGCGCCAAATACTTCGAGTGGGAGCGGAAAGGGGTGCCGTTGCGGCTGGAGATCGGCCCCCGGGACGTCGCCAACAACGCCGTCTTCGCCGCGTCACGCACCGGCGGCAAAAAGTTCGGCATGCCCTTCGACGGCCTCCTTGCTGCGGTGCAGCAAAAACTCGCCGACATTCAGACCGAGCTCTATGACCGCGCCTTGGCCCGCCGCACGGAGTCTACGCACCGCGTCTCCTCCTACGACGAGCTCAAGGAGCGCATCGAGGCCGGCGGCCTGTTCTTGGTGCCTTGGCACGACGACGCCGACTGGGAGGCCCGCATCAAGGAGGAGACCCGGGCGACCATCCGCTGTTACCCCATCGAGGGCCAAGACGAGGCCGTGGGCAAGACCTGCTTCGCCTCGGGCCGCCCGGCGACCCACATGGCGATCTTCGCCCGCGCCTACTGAAGGCCCGCGCCGCTGCGCCCGATCAGCAAAGCCACAGAAGGCTGTACTGAATCGGGCCCGTGGCGCCCTCCATCTCAAAGTCGTCTCCGGCCTCTAGCTCCAAGAGCCCCTCGCCCATCGGCGACGAGGGGCTGATGACCCGCACCGAGACGCCGTGAAGCTCGATTCGCCCGCCGCCGACCGGCGCGATGAACAGCAGCTCACGCCTTGGGCCGTCCACCTCCACCAAGGCGCCGACCTGGGCGGTGGGCGGGTTGAGGGGCAGGTTTGGGTCAAAGAGCTGATACCAGGCCGCGAGCTGGCGCAGCTCAGCCACACGCCAGGCCTGGCCGCGGGCGAGGTAGCTCGCCTCGGTGGCCCGGGTGTCGTACTTGCCTTCAGAGCGGGTCTCCGCCGAGGACGCCTCGTCTCGGGCCATGGCGGCCACGGACTCGACGGCGTGCAGCTCAGCGTTCAGGGCGTCGCGCAAGGCGGCGACGACCTCTTGTTTGGTGGGGCGCATCACGCCGCTCTAACCCGGAGGCAGGCGCCGCGCCGGGGGCTGGGATAGTGGACCTCACCACCTACGCCCGGAGCCCCTATGTCGGCGCGGAAACTCCTGCTCCTCTCGACCTTCACCGCCTCGCTCATCGCCTGCGCGGAGACCCCCACCCCGCCGCCGGCCCCGATGGTCGGCCCCGTCGCGCCCGTGGCGGTGGCGATGCCGAGCTACCCCCATGAGCTCGGCGCCATGGTCATCCCCGCCGACAACCCCCAGACCGACGCCAAGGTGAAGCTCGGTCACCAGCTCTTCTTCGACAGCCGCCTCTCGAAGGACGGCTCGCGGTCTTGTTACTCCTGCCACCTCAACGAGGACGGCAACGGCGGCCACGACCCCATCGCCGTCGGCGCCGGGGGCAAGGTGCTCACCCGCCACAGCCCGGTCATCTGGAACGTCGGCCATCTCGGCGCGTTTTATTGGGACGGCCGCTCAGACAGCTTAGAGGCCCAAGCCACCGCGGCCTGGGCCGGCGGCAACATGGGCGTAGGCAAAGAGAACCTCGACGCCAAGGCCGCGGAGATCGCCGCCGTCGCCGGGTACGCCGCGCAGTTCAACGAGGTCTTCCCCGGCGAAGGGGTGACGCCCACCACCATCGTCAAGGCCCTGTCCGCGTATGAGCGCACCTTGGTCTGTGACAACACCGCGTTTGACCGCTTCGCCAAAGGGGACGCCGCGGCGCTGGACGACGCCCAGCGCGCCGGGTTGGAGCTGTTTATGGGCAAAGCCGCCTGCGCGAGCTGCCACGCCCCGCCACATTTCTCCATCGCGTACGGTGGCCCCGGGGTGTACTTCAACGTGGGCATCGGCACACAGAGCGCCTCGCCAGAGAGCGTCGATGTGGGCCGCATGAGCGTCACCAAGGCCGAGTCCGACTGGGCGGCGTTTAAGGTGCCCAGCCTACGCAACGTCTCCAAGAGCGCGCCGTACTTCCACGACGGCTCCGTGGCCGACCTCAAGGGCGCCGTGCGGCTGATGGCGGCGGGCGGCATGCCCAACAAGAACCTCAGCCCGCTGATGGTGGATCGGGGCCTCACCGACGCCGAGCTAGACAGCATCGTCGCCTTCTTGGGCGCGCTGGACTGCGCGAAGGGTCTGGAGCAGCCGACCTTGCCCTAGGGTTGTGCGCCGCCGCCTGCACCGCGGCTGCACACACGCTGCACGGACGCGCCTGAGACTCTCCCCGGCGCCGCCTCACACCCGAGGCGGCGCCGAGGCTACTCTGGGGGCATGACGCTCACCTTCCTCCCCGCCGCTCTCCTCGTCAGCCTGCTCTCCTGCGCCGCCGCCGAGGAGGGCCCGCCGCCGCCGCCGCCGTTCACCGCAGAGCTCGCCGAGGGCGCCCGAGGCTGGGCAGACGCCGGGCTCAACGCTGAAGACTACGGCACCGGCGTCGCCCTCTTTGACGCGGAGTGGCTGTTCGGCACACAGATGATGACGGCCGTAGGTTTGGGCCAGCTCATCTTGCTCCACCCGGGCGAGCGCGCCGAGAGCTTGCCCAAGATGGAGCAGGCGCTCAACGCCATGCTCTCGGAGGAGGGCCTCGCGTTTGACAAGAAAAAATACAGAGGAGTCGTCGATCAACGGGCGCCTCAAAGAGAACAAAGGCAGCGCCGCGCTCCTGGGCTATGGCGGCCTCGCCTTGGCCACCCACCGCGCGGTGAATCCCGAGAGCGACCTCACCAAGACCGAGCAGGCCTGGGCCGAGGCCATCGCGCGTCGGCTCAAGACGGGCAAACTCATCGAGACCTACCCCAACGAGATCTACCCCGTGGACAACGCCGCGCTCATCGGCGCCTTGGCCCTGCACGACCAGGTCACCGGCGAGGACCACAGCGCGGCGATCAAGGCCGGGGTGACGGCGATCAAACGAGCCGTCGATCCCAAGACCGGCCTGCTCATTCAGGCGATGCGCGCCAACGGCAAGGCGCTGGACACCCCCCGAGGCTCGGGCACCTTCTTGGCGAGCTGGTTTCTGGTCCGCGCCGACCCCGCGCTGGCCCGTGCCCTGTTTGACGCCGGGCGCCGGGAGCTTGAGGGCAGCGTGCTCGGACTGTACGCCATGCGCGAGCACCCCGCCGCCTACGCCGATCGTGGCGGCGACATCGACTCCGGCCCGCTCTTGATGGGCTACTCCGTCTCCGCCACGGGCTTCGCCATGGGCGCCGCCGCCGGGCTGGGTGAGCAGGAGATCGTCGAGGACATCCTGCGCACCGTACAGTTTGGCGGCCCCCTGGCGGTGAACGTCGTGCCCGGCCTCAAGGCCCCAAGCGGCGGCGGCGCCACCGGCTCACACCTCGGCGACGCCATCCTGTTGGCGATGGTCACCACGCCGGGGCGGCCTTGAGCGCGGGTGGGTCAGCCCGCCCTCACCGCTGCTCATCCACAAGCTCAGGGTTCACGGTGAACGACGCCGTCGCGCTGAGCGCCTCCCCATAGGAGCGGCCGAGGCCGTCCACGAGCTGCACGGTGACGGTGTGGGCGCCGGGGCCCAAGGTGAGGCTCATCGCGCTGGCGCCGTCGTCGAGGTGGATGACCTGCTCACGGCGCGCGACCAGCTCGCCCGCCGGGACGGGTTTGCCGTCGGGCAAGACGACGGCGTAGCCTTGGCCGGGCGTGGGTGACCCGGCGGGGCCAAGGGTCAACCCGGTCGTGGAGAACGACACCGCGACGGGGTTCTTGACGGTCTCGCCCTCGACGGGCGCGTTGACCACGAGGCGCGCCTCTTTGGGCGCCGGGACCGGCGGCGGCAGCACCTCGGGCGCGCTGCGCTGGCCGAGCTGCTCCCCGGGCGGCGGCAACGCGTCGGCGCCGGGCTGGGTGGGGCCTGGGTCTTGGGGCTCCACGGCGCCGGAGCAGGCGGTGAGCAGCGCGAGGGCGAGCGGGAGGATCCGAGGGCGCATGAGGTTCCGGAGGGTTTGCGCCTACTCCTTCATCTTCTTGAGCGCGAGGCCAGAGAGCACGGAGGAGACGTTCTTGTTTTTCGCGATCTTGGCCAGATCCGCCTTGGTGAGGTCTTTGAGCAGGCCAATGGAGATGTTCACCGGGACGCGCGGGTTGTTCGCCAGCGCGAGCTTGATGGGGTACTTCCGGATCGCCTCCTTGTCCATGCTGATCTCGCGGAACACCTCACGCGGCAGGTTGCGGTTGCCCGCCGCCGAGAGCAGCTCGTTGTCGCTCATTCGTTTGGAGCGCACAACCGCGATGACGACGACCTTGTTGCTGTCTCGCAGCAGAATCTTGCGCGCCTCGGCGTTGCCTAGGTACGCGAGCTTGATCTTTTTGCCCGGCGACATCGCCTTGATCTGCTCGACGAGGGTGAGCTGCTCCTCAGCCGAGGTCTCGTCTTTGTCTTTGATCAGCTCCAACGGGAAACCCCAGGCGTCTTTGCCCAGGTCAACGGCGAAGCCCCCGCCGAGCTCTCCCAACGCTTGGCGTTTCTCGCGGCTGAGCTTGAGCGCCTCGGCCACCTCCGGGTTGGACATCGGCGACGGCAGGCCCGCCAAGGCCGCCTCCACCTCGGCCTCCACCGCCAGCCGCAGGGTCGTGGCCTCGTCCATCACCGGCGGCGGCGCACGTTTGGTCTTTGGCCGCGGCGGCGCGTCTTTGGGCGGCGGGGCCATCAGCGCCGCCTCGATGGCCTCGGCCTCGGCCTCGCTCAGCTCCCGCTCGGGCTCCTCCTCCTCGCTCGCCGCCGCCACCCCCGCCGCGGCTTTGGGGCCGCCGAGCTCTGGGGGCACCGTCGGCAGGCACCGATGCAGCTTGAGGAACGACGCCACGCGGTCACGATCCGCCGGGGTCACCCGGGGGTTCCGCAACAGCGCGAGGTAGATCGGCGGCGTGATGAGCAGGCGCTCTTGGTTACGCAGCACGGCCTCGAACAGATTGCCCTCGGCGGCCTCAGCGATGCGCAGGCAGGTGCCGTCTTCAGCGTTGGTGACCTTGTAGATGGCCTCCATCAGCGCCTCATCTTCAGGGCGCTGCACGCTGAGCAGGTCGAGGAGCCGGGGGTGCGTGAGCTGGGTCACGCAGCGCACCAGGGTGTCCTCGGGCATGGTCTTGAGCGTCTTCATCGCCGCCCGGGAGACCTTTCGGTCGGCGTCGCCGATGAGCACAAACGCGAGGTTGACCAGGACCTCCGGGGCGAGGGGCAACAGACCCTTCGCCACGGCGAGGCGCGTGTTCAGCGGCGCGTCAGGCGAGACCTTCTCTTGGTGCTCCGGGGGGATCCCCAGGCGATCCAGAGCGAGCTGGGACACACGGGCTCCGTGGGCGCGTCTTGCGCCCGGTGCTTCATCTACTCGTCGTCGTCGTCGGCGCGACGGAACGGCGAGTCAGCGACGATCTTGTCCACGAGGTTCGTGGGCACATCTTCGTAGCCCTCAAAACCCGCGGTGTACACCCCTTTGCCGCCGGTCAATGACCGCAGCGTCGGCGCGTACCGCAGGATCTCCGCCAAGGGCACCGCGGCCTGCACCACGGTGTTGCGGCCGCGGGTGTCGATGCCCAAGACGCGGCCGCGGCGGCTGGTGATGTCGCCCATCACGTCGCCCATGGTCTCTGAAGGCACGATGACCTCCAGCTTGTAGATCGGCTCCAAGAGCTTCACCCCGCCCTTCTGCATCGCGGCCTGCAGGCCCTTGGAGCCCGCCATCTGGAAGGCGACGTCTTTGGAGTCAACGGGGTGGTACTTGCCGTCCTTGAGCGCCACACGCAGGTCTACGACGGGGTAGCCCGCCAAGGGGCCGGCCTCCATGCGGCGGCGCACGCCCTTCTCCACAGACGGGATGTACTGCCGGGGGATGGACCCGCCGAAGATCTCATCGGCGAACTCAAAGCCCGCGCCCCGGGCCAGGGGCTCCACATCGAGGATACACACGCCGAACTGCCCGGCGCCGCCGGTCTGCTTCTTGTGTTTGCCCTCGATGGCGGTGACCTTTCGGCGGATCGTCTCGCGGTAGGGCACGGCGGGGAGATCCGTGGTGACGTCCACCTTAAACTTGCGGCGCATCTTGTCGACGGCGAGGTCGAGGTGGGCCTGGCCCATGCCGCGCAAGACGAGGCGCTTGGAGAGGTCGTCATAGCCGATGCGCAGGCTGGGATCTTCGTCCATCAGGCGCTCGACCGCGGTCTTGAGCTTGTCTTCATCGGCGCGGCCGACGGGCTGCAGCGTGTAGTCCATCATCGGCGCGGGGTAGGTCACGCCCTCTAAGCGCAGGCGCTCGCCATGGTTGACAAGGGTGTCATTTGTGCGGGAACCCTTGAGCTTGGCCACGCCGACGATGTCGCCGAACACGCCGCGCTCGACGGCCTCACGGCCCAAGCCGCGCAGGGCGAACAGGCTGCCCAGACGTTCGCTCTCGCCGCTGGAGCTGTTCACCACCTGGCCATCACTGGGCACCTGGCCGGAGAACAGGCGCAGCACCGAGGCTTTGCCCGCGTGCTCGTCGATCTGGGTGCGGATGATCTGGGCCACGAAGGCGCCGTCCGCGCTCGCCACCCAGTCCACGGGATCGCCGTTGGAGTCAATGGCGGCGGGCGCGGCGCGCTCCAAGGGGCTCGGCGCCGCCCACTGCAGCAGGTCCATCAAGGCGTGAACGCCGATGTTCCGGGTGGCGGAGGTGAAGATCACCGGCAGCACGCGGCCCTGCTTGAGCGCGTTGTGGAAACCTTGGCGCACCTCGGCGTCGCTGAGCTCGAAGGTGTCGAGGTACTTCTCTAAGAGCGCGTCGTCAGACGCCGCGACCACCTCGACCAAGGCGTCGATGGCCACCTGGGCGTCGTCTTGAAGGGCGGCGGGGATGTCACCCTTCACGTAGCGGCCCGAGCCGTCGCGCTCGTACACGAGGCCTTTGCGCTGGAAGAGCGACACCACGCCGGTGTACTTGTCTTCAGCGCCGATGGGCAGGTTCAGAGGCACAGGCTTCACGCCCAAGACCTCCTCGATCTCCTTCAAGGTGGCGCGGGCATCAGCGCGCTCGCGGTCCATCTTGTTGATGACGAGGATCCGCGGCAGGCCCAGCTCTCCGGCGGCGTAGAACAGGCGCTCGGTCTGCACCTCAACGCCGTCGGGGGCGGAGATGACGATCACCGCCGCGTCGGCGCCGCGCAGGGCGGCGAAGGCGTCATAGACGAAGTTCGCGTCGCCGGGGGTGTCGATGACGTTGACCTTCACGCCCTCGTGCTCAAACCACGCGAAGGACGAGTTGATCGAGCCGCCGCGTTTGTGCTCTTCAGGCTCAAAGTCCAGGGTCGAGGACGGGCTGCCCGCCACGCCCAAGCGGCTGGTGGCGCCGCTCAGAAAGAGCATGGCCTCGGCGAGGGAGGTCTTGCCCGAGAAGCCGTGCCCCAACAGGGCCACGTTCCGGATCTTGTCGGAGGGGAAGGTGCTGCTCGGCATCGGTGGGGCTCCAGCAGAGGGACGTGAGGTTCCGCTAGTGTAAACAGACCGATCCGCGCGGGTCAACCGGGGGGGCGCTCGCGGTCCTCCCCGCGATTGAGCCGATACAGCCGGGAGAGGCCGCGCAGGGTCAGATCGGGGTCGATCTCGTCGATCTCTTCGCAGCTTCGGGCGACGAGGTGAGAGAAGCCGCCTGTGGCGACGCAGCGCACACCGCGGCCATCGGGCGGGGCGAGCTCTCGTTTGCAGTCTCGGGCGAGGCGATCGACGAGGCCGAGGTAGCCGTAGAACAGGCCGGACTGCATCGCCTCGACGGTGTTGGCGCCGATGTGTTGTTTGGGCCGGGCGACCTCGACCCGGGGGAGCTTGCTCGTGCGCGCGACGAGGGCCTCGGCGGAGATGCGCAGGCCCGGGGCGATGACCCCGCCGACAAACTCACCCTGGGCGTTCACGCAGTCGAGCGTCGTGGCCGTGCCCAGATCGACCACGATGACCGGCCCACCAAAGCGGGTGAACGCGGCGACGGCGTTCACGATGCGGTCGCTGCCGACCTCGCGGGGGTTGTCGACCCGCAGCTTCAGGCCCGTGCGAAGGCCCCGGCCGACCACCAGGGGCGACTGGCCGAGGTAACGAAGGCTCGCCTTCTCAAACGTGTAGAGCGCGTCGGGCACCACACAGGAGACGATGACCCCGGTGACCTCCTCAGCGCGATACCCCCGCAGTCCGAGGAGCTGCACCACGGCGAGGCCCAGCTCATCGGTTGTGCGGGTGAGCGTCGTCACCCGCCACTGGTCGCGCAGGGTGTCGCCGGAGAGCAGGCCGATGGTGGTGTTGGTGTTGCCGACGTCGAAGGCGAGCAACATTTGTCAGCTCTGGGCGCCGGAGCGGTCCACGGTGATGACGCCCCGGATTCGCTCTAAACGGCGGATGAGGTTCTGGAGCTCCGCGACGCTGCCGACGCCGACCTCTAGGGAGATCTCCGCCTTCTCGTCGTTCAGCCGCCGAGAGTTGACCCCGGTGATGTTGATGCCCGCGTCCGAGCAGGCCTGGGTGATGTTCGCCAACAGGCCGGGGCGGTCGGCGCAGATGACGCGCACCGCCGCCGCCACCGCCGAGCCTTTGGCCTTGGCGTTCCACTCCACCGGCACGCGGCGCTCGGGCTCAAAGGCGAGGAGCTGGGGGCAGCTTCGGCGGTGAATCGAGATGCCACGACCGCGGGTGATGTAGCCCGCGACGGGATCTCCGGGGAGCGGGTTGCAGCAGTTGGCGCGGCTGACGAGCACGTCCTCTTCGCCGCCGATGAGCACCGGCGTAGGCTCGGTGCCCCGCAGCTTGTCGAGCACCCGGCCCACCAAGGTGCGCTCAACCTCGGGCGTCTCCTCGATCTTCTGATCGGGGAGCAGCTCCTTCACGACGGCGCGTAAGACCGTGTGGCCTTGGGCGAGGTTTAAGAACAGCTCATCGGGCTCGCGGATGTTGTTCGTCTTGAGCAGGCGCTTGAGCGCGCCGCTCTTCACCACGCCGTTGAGCGAGCTGCCGAACTTCTTGAGCTCGTTCTCCAGCATCTCCCGGCCCAGCCGGGCGCCGGTCTCGCGCTCCTCGTTGCGCAAGTAGCGTCGAATCCGGGCCATCGCCCGACCGGTCTTGACGAACTCCAGCCAGTCGCGACGGGGGTGTTGATCCTTCGAGGTGAGGATCTCGACGGTGTCGCCGGAGTTGAGCGTGGTGCGTAAGGTCATCATGCGCCCGTTGACCTTGGCGCCGACGCAGTGGTGACCGACCTCGGAGTGGATGGAGTACGCGAAGTCGAGGGTGGTGGCGCCCACGGGCAGCGACTTCACGTCCCCCGCCGGGGTGAACACGAAGACCTCGTTGCGGAAGAGGTCAATCTTGACCGCCTCCATAAACTCGACGGGATCGTCAACATCCTTGGCCGACTCAAACAGCTCGCGGAGCTGGAGCATTCGGGCCAGGTCGTCGGGGCGGATCGCGAGGTGCCCCTCTTTGTAGCGCCAATGCGCGGCGATGCCCTGCTCGGCCACCCGGTGCATGTCCCGGGTGCGGATCTGAATCTCCATCCGCCGGTTGCCGGGCCCGAACACGGTCGTGTGTAAGGACTGGTAACCGTTGGATTTTGGCATCGCGATGAAGTCTTTGATGCGCTCGTGCAGCGGCCGATAGAACGAGTGCACATAGCCCAAGGTGGCGTAGCAGTCGGTGAGGCTCTCGACGATGACCCGGAAGGCGTGGATGTCGTAGAGCTGCTCAAACTCCAGCTTGTCCGCGCTCATCTTGCGGTAGACGGAGTAGAGGTGTTTGGCGCGGCCGCTCACCTCCCCCTTGATGCCCGCGGCGGAGAGCCGGTCGGTGAGCTCTTGGGTGACCGAGCGCACCCAGGCGTCACGGGCCTCTTTGGACTCCTCCATCTTGGCGAGGAGCTCGTCGTATTTGTCGGGGTGGAGGTTCTGGAAGCAGAGGTCTTCCAGCTCACAACGAATCGCCGACAGGCCCAGCCGCGCCGCCAGAGGCGTGTAGATGCCGAGGGTCTCCTCAGCGATGCGCTGGCGCTTCTCGGGCTTCATCGAGTCCAAGGTGCGCATGTTGTGCAGGCGGTCGGCGAGCTTCACCAAGATGACGCGGATGTCTTTGGACATCGCCAACATCATCTTTCGGAAGTTCTCGGCGGCGGCCTCCTCTTTGGACCGGAAGTGCAGCTTGCCGATCTTGGTGACCCCATCGACCAGCTCCGCGATGACCGGGGAGAACAGCTCGGCGAGCTCCTCCCGGGTGGCCATCGTGTCCTCGATGGTGTCGTGCAGCAGCGCCGTGGCGATGGTGTCTACGTCGAGCTGCATCTCCGCGAGGATCGCGGCCACGGCCAGCGGGTGCGTGAAGTACGCCTCTCCGCTCTTTCGGACCTGCTCCTTGTGCGCCTTCGCCGCGTAAAAGTACGCGCGCATCACGAGGTCGAGGTCGGCGTTGTCCGCGTATTTGCGGAGAGATCTTAGGGGTGCAAGGCGTGGCGGTCCTCAGGGTCCGATCTTCCCGCCAACCAAGGGGGGGCGGCTCGGCCGAGCCCTGGGCTTATCACCGCGCGGGGCTCGTCATCGCTGTCACGAGGGTTTCACGGCGGGCGCGGCGCTGAAGCTCGGCGACGAGAACGGCCTGGAAGCAGTCATGGGCGGTCTCGAGGTCGTCGTTCACGATGAGGTATTGAAACTCGCCGCAGCCGTCGATCTGCTGTGTGGCCTCGCGCAAACGTCGCTGAATCACCGCTTCGCTGTCGGTGGCGCGACCCCGCAGACGCGCCTCCAGCACCGCGAGGCTCTCGGGGAGCACAAAGAGCGTCACCACCTCGGGCATCGCCTTCATCACCTGCCGGGCGCCGAGGAGGTCGATCTCCAGCAGGATCGACTGACCGGCGCGTAAGGCGGCCTCGACCGGAGCGCGTAAGGTGCCGTAACGGTTGCCGTAGACCTCGGCCCACTCCAGGAGCTCACCCGAGGCGACGAGGCCCTCAAACCGCTCGGGGCTCACGAAGTGGTAGTCCACGCCGTCTACCTCACCCACCCGCGGCGGGCGGGTGGTGGCCGAGACCGACCAGGCGATGCCCGGCACCGCCGCCAAGGCCGCGCGAACCAAGGTGGTCTTGCCCGTGCCCGAGGCCCCGGTGACCACAAACAGCGCGCCTTGATCGGGGCGGCGCCAGGTGCGTAGGGTGAGGCTCATTCGACGTTCGCCACCTGCTCACGAATACGCTCAAGCGCGGTCTTCATCTCGACGACGAGGCTTGAGACGGCGTGCTCGGCGGCTTTGGAGCCGATGGTGTTGATCTCGCGGTTCATCTCTTGGGCCAAGAAGTCGAGCTTGCGGCCCACGGGCTCATCGAGCTCAAGGGCCCGGCGAAACTGCGAGAAGTGGGAGGAGAGGCGGGTGAGCTCTTCAGCCACGTCGGCCTTGTCGGCGAGGATCGCCGCCTCTTGGGCGAGGCGGTCGGGATCGACCCGGTCGGAGACGAGCTTGTTGAGGCGGTCCATCAGGCGCAGGCGCATCCGGGAGGCGACCTCACCGGACTCGGCCTCGACGCGCTGGTTGAGGTCGTCGAGCTCATCGAGCTGCTCACGGAACGCCCGGCACAGGGCCTCCCCCTCACGCTGGCGCATGTCGGCGAGGTGGTCCATGGCGGCGTTGAGCGCGGCCTCGACGACGGACCACTCCGAGGTGACGTCTACCTCTTCTTCGACGCTCGTGAGCACGCCCGGCAGCCCGGCGATGTACGACACGGGGATACGCGCGTCGACGTTGGGGAGCTGCTCCGCGAGGTCCATCAAGGTGCGGTGGTAGGCCCGGGCGAGGCCCACATCGGCCATGATCCCGTGGCGGCCTTCGCGGCACACCCGGCGCATGGTGACGTCGATGCGGCCACGCGAGAAGCGCGCCTTGAGGATGTTCGTGATGCGAGGCTCCATCGCCGCGTACTCGCGGGGGCAGCGGAGCTGAAGGTCGCGGAAGCGGTTGTTCACCGACTTCAGCTCCACCGTCACCGTCACCCCGCCGCCGCTCGCCTCACCGCGGCCGAAGCCGGTCATGGAGTTCATACGTCCTCTCGTCGGGCCATGGGGCCCGGGGCCACCGCATAACCCGACCCCGACGCGGCGCGCAGGGGGCGGCGATCAGCAATCGCCGGACTGGCCCTTGTCGCACTCGTATTCGCAGTTGGCGCCGTTGGCCTCGAAGGTGAAGGTGCAGGTGAGGTTCTCATCGGGGTAGGTCACGATCTGCTGGCCGGAGCCGTCGTAGTTGAGGTTTTGATCCACGATCACGACGACGGCGCCGTCTTCACGCTGCTCGTACTTCGCCCACGAGGCCCCGCTGATGTCCCCGCCGAAGGTGCCCTCGGACTCAACCCCGTCGCCTGACTGGTAAAACTCGCCGTCCCAGGTGCCGTTGGCCTCTTGCTCGATGCTGTCTTGGTACAGCTCCGAGATGAGGTCGTAGTCGGTGGAGCGGGACTGGGCGCCGCCGGAGAGGAACGTGAGGCGCTGCTCGTAGAAGCCGCCGCCGGGGTCGATCTCGATGAGGCCCTCGATACGGTTCTCGCTCACCACCTCGTAGTCCATACGAACCGGCTCGGCGCCCTCGTTGATCGTGGTCACCGAGCCCGCGCAGCCGGCGCGCTCGTGTCGCTCGGTCCAGGCGCCGGTGACGCCCAAGACGTCGGTGGCGGTGACGCTGAGGATCACGTCGAGATCGCCGTCCTCGTACACCGTGCCATAGCCCTCGGCGGCGTAGTCGGCGATGGTGTGCCGGGCGAGGTAACGACGGGTGAAGTCGAAGTCGCCCGTGGCCTCGTCGTAGCCGCCCTTCGCCGAGACGATCCATTGTTCGGGGGGGTCCACCTCAAAGACCCACTCGCTGCCGTCGGCGTCGCCCTGATCGACGTAGGTGCTGAGGTCGCCCCACCACGACACGAAGTCATGCTCGCAGGCGCCGCGCCCCTTGAGGTTGCCCCGATCGAGGAGGCCGCAGCCGGTGAAGGCGAGGAGCGCGGGGACGACGATGACGGAGCGCGGGCGCATACCGACCTCTCTGGTTTCGCTGGCCTCCCAATGTAGCGTCAACTTGGGCCCGGTCCACCGTCAGGGTGAACCGAAGGACACGAGGCGCGCGACCTCCGCCGGGCTGAGCCCATACGCCGCGCCGAGATCGCCGTCGTCCGACGCCCTGAGCCAGCCCGGAGGCAGCGGGATCGCCGCGAGGTCGTGGGGATAAAGATCGAGGCGGGGGCCACGCTCCAGGCGCAGCAGCCCCGGCGTGAGCGGGTGGCGGAGCAGACGTTGAACCCGGCCTAGGGCCTCAAGCGCCGTGACGCCGTCTAAGCAGGCCCCAGCCCGCGGTCGGAGCACGTTGAGGGTGTGCCCGGCGAAGGTGTCACCTTCATCCAAGCTCACGAGCACCTGCCCCGGCGGGGTGATGCGCTGGATGAGCAGCTTGGGGCCCAAAAAGAGCGCCGGCCGTTTGGCCCGATGCATTCGCTCTGGCGCATACCACAAGTAGCGCACTCGCCCGACCTTCAGATCTTGGGCGTCGACATACGGCACCCGCCCCTGCCCGGGCTCATCGCTCAACAGCGCCGCTTTGCCGCCGCCCGGCCCGTGGGCCACGACCCCGGTGTCGATCTCAAAGAGATCCCCCAAGACCTGGCCGCTCCGACGCGCGCGGGCGGCGAGCTCTGGGTCTCCAGCGCGGATCTTGGGGTGAATCGGCGCGCCGTGCAGGCCGAGGAGCGCCGTGGCCTTTGGGCCCTCCGCCCAGCAGGGCCCGTCGTGGGGCGCGTGGGCGCGGGCGAGGCCCAGGGCGACGGAGGCCCCGGCGCCGGTGAAGCCCTCAAAGTCGGTCAGCGTGATGAGGCCGTGCTCGGCGAGGAGCCGCTGGCGCAGCGGGAGGCCGTAGGGCTGGGCGAGCGCCGGAGACGGCAAGACCATCGCCGCGAGCCCGCCCCGGCGCACACGGCTGAGGGCCAAGATCAGAAACGGGATCGAGAGATCCCAGCGCCCGATCAGCCACGGCAGGCGCCTCACGAGCGCGGCGCGGGTGGCCTTGTCTTGGGCCTCGGCGCGCACAAAGGGCGGGTTGATGAGCAAGATCGCCGGGGGCTCCTCGTCGATGGCGCTGGGCTCGGCGAGGCCGTCGCGCTGGCGAAGCTGGGCCTGGGGCAGCGCCACCTGGGCCACGGCCAGCGCCGCGGCGTGGACGTCCTCTCCGATGAGCGGCCCTCCACCTCCGCGCTCGGCCTGGGCGAGCAGCAGGGCCCCGGCGCCGCAGGCGGGGTCTAAGCTAGGCCCGTGGAGCCCGCCGTCTTGCCCCGCCAACAGCCCCACGAGGCGCCGCGCCATCGACCGGGGCGTGTCCCAGGCGCCGAGGGCCTTACGCCGCTCGGGGTCGAGGGTGGGGATCGGCTGGCCTTGAGACACCTTCACGCCCGAGAGATGGGGCGCGCGCAGGCGCAGAGCGCGGCTCAAGGCGCCATCTTTGGGCGCGCGGCGGATCTTCGCCCTGGCGAGGGCCCCAGCCTCCTCCACCACCCGCCAAGGATCTGCGGCGACGGCCTCCGCGGCGGCGCGGCTCGCGGCGACCTCGTCCCCACCCGCGGCGGCGACGGCGAGGTAGGCGCGGAGCGCGGCGTCATCCGAGGGGGCTTTGGGCATCAGGGCGAGGTCCAGACAGAGGTGCCGCGACAACAACCACCCCGGACCGTTGGCCGGGGCCTCAGCGTGTAACCGATGGGCCCGGCGACACCAGGGACGCGGGTCGCCAGCCCGCCTCGGCCCAAGCGCGAAGCAGGCCGTCCGCTTGGCCCGCGACGGTGAAGCCCTCGACCACCCGCGCCCGGCCCGCGAGGCCCCGGCGACGGCGCTCCTCGGGGTGCCGCCAGGCGTCAGAGAGGGCCTCCACGAGGGCCTGCTCATCGTCTGGGGGCACGATCCACGCCGTCTGCTCATCCACAAGCTCGTCCAAGCCGGGCAGGCTCGTCGTCACCACGGGCAGGCCCGCGGCCATCGCCTCCATCATCGCCACGGGCACGCCGTCCCGGTCGCCGTCGGGGGCCACGCGGCAGGGCAAGACGAACATGCTGGCAGACCTGTACAACGCCACGATCTCAGGCGTGGGGCGCAGTCCGAGGATCTCCACCGCGCCGCTCGTGAGCTCCGCCGGAGCGTCCGTCGCCAGCCGCGCGCGCAGGCCGGGCACCTGGGGCACGGCGCGGATCAGCAGATCGAGCCCCTTCTTGGGCACAAATCGCCCCACAGACACCGCCGGGCCGTCGCCCTCTGGCCGCGCCGACTCCCACGCCCCCGGGTTCACCCCGCAGCGCACCACCGTGGCCGTCACGCCGTACCGACGTTTGATCTCTGAGGCGTTGTGCGCGCTCACGGTGAGCACCACGGCGGCGCCGCGTAAGACGTCCTCTAAGCTCGGGCGGGGCCGAAAGAGATCGACGGCGTGAACGGTGACCCCGTACGGCACACGACCGCAGGCGGCGAGGGCCTGGGCCCACTCCGCGCCCTCCCCGGCGAAGTGGGCGTGCAGCGCGTCCTCGGGGCCAAGGGCGCCCACCAGCCCCGCCGCCCGCGCCGCACGTTTGAGCCCCTGTCGTTCCCTCAGCGCGCTCAGCGCCGCGCGCCCCGCCGGGCCCGACACCAACTCAACCAACCCGCCAACACCGGGCCTCAACGGCGTCCAGGGCGGGACGTCGGTGAGCCCAGCGCCGTCGGCCCGCGCGCCCAAGGCCACCAAGCCCAACGGCATCCCCCGGGCGGCGACCTCGATGGCCTCGCGGTACACGAAGGTCTCGGTGAGCGTGGGGAAGTAGCGTAAAACATAGACCAGGGCCATGCTTAGCTGCTGCCCTTGGCGGCGCGCTCCAGCACGGGGAGGAGCTCCTGCGCCCGGTCGGCCCAGCTTCGTAGGTGTCGGCGCCGCCCGCGCTGATCGGGGCCCTCGATCAGGGCCCGCTCGATCGCCTCAGCCAAGGAGTCCGCGTCCCCCGGCGTATACCAGAAGCTCAACTCGTCGTCCATGACCTCACGGAGGGTCGGCAGGTCGGGCAGCACCAGGGGCAGGCCCACGGCGCGGTAATCCCAGAGCTTGAGGGGGTTACACAGCCAGCGCCCGAAGAGGTTGTCGTCGAGGGCGACGACGGCGCAGCGCCAGCGGGCGACACGGTCGGGAACGGCGGCGTAGGGCTGGTCTCCCGGGGTGAGCAGGTTAGGGGGCAAGGGCTGGAGCGCGGCGATCTCCTCTGCGGAGCCGCCAAGAAGCTCAACCCGCACGTCCTCGGGCAACATCGGCGCGGCGCGCACCAAGGTGAGCAGGCCCTTGAAGCTGCGCAAGGAGCCGAGGTAGCCCACGACGGGCTCGGGGCCGGGCCGCCAGTCCCGCACGCGGCTCGACGCCGTGGCGTTGTAAACCACAGCCCGGTTCTCGGGGAGCGCGCCGGGGTGGGCCCGCTCCAGAAGCCGCATCGTGCCGTCGCAGTTGGTCACCAGGCCCGCGCACTCCTTGAGCAGGCGGTCCTCGAGGGCTCGCAGCGGGGCCGGGTCTTCACGCGCCTCCAAGGCCAGCTCAGAGTCGACCTCATGGGCCTCGAGCACGACCGGCGGGCCCCACGGCAAGACGCTGTACTCATCGACGTAACGTTTGGCGCGGGCGAGGATCACCGCCGGGCGCGTCGTGTCGCGGCTGGCCCGCCACCACCACCACAGCGCGTGTTTGCGGAACCAGAGGCCCTGGGGCCCGGGCTGGGCCGTCGGCGAGAGCTTCAGGATCAGGTTCGGATGTGGCGGGAGCGCGTAGTAGCTGAGCACCTCGGCCACGGTCGGCAGCTCGCTCTGGGGCATGTTGTCCCGAGGCGCGTCCGCCAGAAGCGTCACCTCACAGCCCGCCACGGCCAAGGCGTGGCAGGTGTTGAGCACCTGAATCGACTGGGCCCGCGTTGAGGGCAGCCGAGGCCGATAGAGGTGCAGCACACGCAGGGCGCTCATGCCAAGGCCTCCAAGACCGCGGCGGCGGCGCGCTCTGGCCCGTGGTGGGCCCGCACCCAGGCGTGGCCCTCTGCCCCTCGATCCCCTCCTTTGATCCAGGCGCGGATCGTCGTCGCTGCGCCTTGTACATCGTCGGGATCAGCGAGCAGCAGCCCCGGCCCCAGCGCCTCGGGCACCCCACCCGTGGCGTTGCCGATGGCCGGGGTGCCCTGCCCCATCGCCTCCAACAGACACAGCCCGAGGCCCTCAGCGCCGCTGCCGTCGGGCTCGGCGTGGGGCAGGAGCATACAGGCCGCTTTGCCACGAAGGCGCTGCAGCACCTCGGCCCGGGGGCGGCGCCCCACCAAGGTCACGTCCGCGCCGAGCTGATCGACGAGGGCCTCGATTCGGGGCCGGGAGGGGCCGTCGCCGACGATCTCCAGGGGCCAGCCCAAGGCCGCGGCGAGGCGAACGGCGCGCTCGACCCCCTTGAGCGGGTTGAGCCGGGCGACGACGATGAGGCCTTGGCCCTCGGCCTTGGGCAGCTCCTCCGCCGCCGGGGCGGGCATCGGCACCGGGCGCCCTCGCCCACCCAAGGCCCGCAGCCGCGCCGAGAGGAAGTCGCTCACCGGCAGGCAGGCCGTGGCGACGCGCAAGAGCCGAGTGAGCGCCTCCGGGAGGCGCGTGCAGCCGGGTGAGCTCGGAGCCATGAAACCCGACGCCCACCTTCACCCCACGCCCGGCCGCCCAAGGCCCGAGGATCGCCCCGGCGGGCCAGGTGGAGAACAGCAGACGATCGCCCCGGCGCAGGCGCCAGCCGACCTGGGCGGCGACCCACTGCGCCTGCCACCGCCCCCACGACCTCCCGACCATTCGCACCACCGGGAACGGCAGCGCCGCGTCATAGGCCCGGGTCTTGGGCGCGCTGCGGGTGTACACGACGACGTCCGCCCCGGCGCCGACCAGGGCCCGGCCCAGGTCTTCTGCCCAAGAGGCCACGCCGCCGTCACGCTCGGGCGGAAAATCAACGCTGACGAGGTGAACCTTCACCGGGGGCGGCTCCCTGCTCCCGCCGAGCATATCTCACCCAGCGCGGCGAGGACGCGCTCGACGCCGAGCTCCTCCATGCAGGCGTGGTCGCCGATGGGGCAGCGGGGGCCGCCAAAACGGGCGCAAGGCCGACACGGAAGCTCCACCCCCAGGGCTGTGCCCTGCCCCGCCCACACCCAGAAGCCGTCCTCGGGGGTCGTGGGGCCAAACAGCCCGACCACGGGCACCCCCAGCGCCCCGGCGAGGTGCATCAGGCCGCTGTCGTTGGCGACGAGCGCGCGGCAGCGCTCCAGGGTGAGGAGCGTGCGCTCAAAGCCGCGCTCGGCGATGAGGCTGAGGTCATCGCGCCCCGAGCCCTCGGCGATCCGCGCCAAAAGCGGCGCCTCGGCCTCTCCGCCCAAGAGCACCACCGGGCCCTGCGCTCCCCGCGCCAGGGCCGCCCAGCGCGCCTCAGGCCATCGTTTTGTGAGGTGGGCCGCCCCGGGCGCCAAGGCCACGGCGCCGCTCTGGGCGATCGGCCCCCGCCTCATCCACGGCGTCGGGCCGAGCCGAACCCCCGCGGCCTCGGCGTACCGCTCGGCGACGTTGAGTGGCGGTGGCGCCACCTTCAAGGCCACCCGCGCCCGCCGCCTCAGCCCATGTTTGGCGATCCGAGTGGTTGGTTGGTTGACCAACATACAAACAGCGTAGCTTCGCAGAGAGCCTTGCAGGTCGATCACACGGTCCACCGGGGGCAGACGCCGGGCGAAGGACCACGGCGACTCCCCTGGCGTGAGCGCCACCACCGCCCGACCCTCAAAGCGCTCCACCAGCGGCGCGAGCGCGGCGGAGGTGCCGAAGACCACGTCCCCCAACGCCGCGGTCACCCCGGCGGCGAGCACCACATCGCCCAAGGAGCTGAATCGTAAGACCAGCGCGCTCACCGGCGCTCCGCCGCGCCGACCGCCGCCAACACCGTCTCCGGCGAGATCCTGAGGCAAGGCACGCCCGGGTAAGGGCAGCGTTTTTTGTAGCAGGGGCGGCAGGCCAGCGCTGGGCCCTCCACGGCGACGCTGCCCGCGGGGCCCGTGCGCGCCGGGGCCGTGCTGCCGTACACCACGACGGTCGGCACCCCCGCCGCCCGGGCGAAGTGCGCCACGCCGGAGTCGTTGGAGACGAGCGCCCGGGCCCGCCGCAAGCTCGCGGCCAGGGTGGGCAACGGCAGGCCGACTCGTACCTCTCCAGGCCCATCCCAGCGCTCACCGGGGCCGACGTAGACCACGACGGGGCCCGGCGCCGCCTCGATCAGCGCCTCAAACCCACGCCACATCACCGGGGCGCCTGAAGGGCTCAGCGGGTTCAGCGCGAGGTGGCCCTCGGGCACGTCTACGCCGCCCTCGTCGTCCGGTCGGGCGGCGTAGCGCGGCGCGCCCTCCGCGGTGAGCCCGAGCCGCGCCACCAAGGCCGCGTACTCCTCGGCCCGGTGCCCGACGCCGGGCTCCACCACATCGGTCAGAAGCGCGCCGCGCCAGTCTGCGCGAACCCCAACCCGCCGGGGGATTGCTCGCGCCTCCCAGGCCACCCGAAAGCTCGGCGGGAACAGCACGGCGAGCTCAGCCTCCGGCGCCGATCCCCGGGGGATCACCGTGGCGTCCAGGTCGCGGTAGAGCGCCTCCCCCCAGGCCGGCGCGGCGATGATCAGCGTGTCGCAGGCCCGCCGCAGGGCCGTGAGCGCAGGGAGCGCCATGACCCCGTCGCCGAGATGGTTCGGAGCGCGAGCGTACACCCGGCCAAGACGCACGACGGGGCTCCACGGTGAGATGAGCGCAGCCTAAGCGCCGAGCGCGCGGGCGCTAGGGCACAAGATCGTCGATGCGCTGGCCTCCGCCCAAGGACTCCGGCGGCGGGATCTGCAGCGCGCGCAGCGTCTCTAAGGTGGCGAAGCGCGCGGCGTAGAGGCGCATCGTGAGGCTGACGCCCAAGGTGATCCCGGCGCTGACGATCACCACCGGCGCGGCGGTGCCCGCGAAGAACAGCCCCAAGGCCACGCAGCCCAAGAGCGCGCCCGCCGTGGCGAACCAAGACCAGCCTTGAAGGGCGATCCACAGCCCACGCAGCTCGCCCAGAAGCTCCTCGTCTTCAGCCCGGGCCTCACCCCTGGCCTGCCCCATGAGCACGGCGCCGCCGCGTAGGTCACCTCCGCGCACCCGCAACAGCGCGCGCAGGATCGTCACCGGGAACAGGAGGCGGCCCCCTCGGGCGGCCATCTCAAAGGCCGCGGAGGCGTCGTCCGCGCGACCTTGGCGCAGCCGGGCGAGGCCGACGTAGTAGTGAAACACCGGATCTGTGGGCAGGTAATGTACGCCGATGAGCCCAGCGGCCTCACAAGAGTCATACGCGCCAACGGACTCAGCCACGACGGCGGTGGCCAGGGCGACGGGGCGGCGGAACGGCCCGCTGGTGAGCGCGTCCTCAAGGCGCTTGAGCGCGCCCATGGAGTCGCCGCTGGAGAGCATCCGCAGGGCGTCGGTGTAGGGATCTTGCCGCGCGCGCTCGGCGGCCTCCATCATCTCGAGCTGCTCTTCTTGCTCGGCGATGGCGACGCGCTCTTTCCACTGCTCTAAGGCGTCGTTTGGGGTGCTCGTGCCGCTGAGGATGAGGCCGCAGTCGGCGGTGTGGTGAAACGCGACGACGCTCTCGACCAGCTCACCCTGGGCCACCCGAAGAAGCCGCAGCATGGCGAAGAACGCCTCGCGGCCCTCGCAGGCGCCGTGGTGCTCAAACCTGAACAAGTAGAGCAGGTTGGAGCGCTCGGCGTGGTTGAGCTTCACCCACCACATCTGGTAGTGCTCGTCGTCGTGGACCCAGACGATCTGCAGCTCGTCGAGGTTCTCTTCTTCCTCGAAGTAGCGGCGCAAGAAGGCCGCGACCTCTCCGGCGAGGGGCCCCACCTGTAGAACAGGGCCCTCTTGGCTGCGGATGCCCGCCCAGCCATACCGCGCAAGATAAGACTTGCGGAGCTGCTCGATGCGCGCCCGGCAGTGGTTCACCTCGGCGCGGGCGACCTCTTGATCGGGGTAACGGCTCATGGCGCTGGCGATGCGCCGCTGGTAGAGCCGCACCGAGGCCTCAAAGCTGTAATGGCGCACGACGCCGTCCCGGCTGACGATCTCAACCGGAAACTCCACGAGCTGGTTGTAATCCTTGCTCGTGTAGCGTCGGAGCTTTTTCGCTTGTTCCATCCGCTGGCCCTTGGGATGACAAAGATAGCACCTCCGCGCCGAGACTGACGGGCAGATCCCCACGGCGAGGTTGAACGAAATAGACGCTACACTGACGACGTAGCCCTCCACAGCAGACGGCGTGACTACGCCTGGAGGCGATTCTGGCTCTGCGACTTCTTCGAGCTGAGACTGATGAGCGTGACCTCATCGCCGCCGCCGCGCGGGGCGATGAGGAGGCGCAATCGGCCTTGATTCAGCGCTACACCCCCTCGGTGTACCGCTTCTGCGCCCGGATGCTCCGCGACGACGAGGACGCCCGGGACGCCGCCCAGAACACCTTGGTGAAGGTGATCCGCAACCTCCACCGCTACGATCCTGAGCGCAAGTTCTCGACCTGGGTGTTCGGCATCGCCCGCAACACCGCCATCGATGAGCAGCGCCGCCGCCGCTTCACCACGGAGCTCGGCGACCGGGATCTCGCCGACACCCGCTCCTCTCCCCTGGAGGAGACCTCCCGCCAAGAGCGCGCCGAGCGGCTTCACGAGGCCCTGGGCCAGCTCCCGCCGATGTACCGCGAGGTGCTGGTGCTCTACCACTTTGAGCACTTCAAGTACCAAGAGATCGCCGAGACCCTCGAGCTTCCCCTGGGCACGGTGATGAACCGCATCTTCCGCGCCCGGCGCCGCCTGCGTGAGCTGTATGAGGCCGCGGAGCTGCCTGAGGCGCCCGGCGTTCACGGCGTCGTCGCCGGGGCTGGAGGTTAACGTGCACGTCCATGATGACCTCCTGCGCCGCTTCGTAGACGGCGCCTTAGACGACGAGGTCGCGGCGAGCGTCGCGATTCACCTCGATTCCTGCAGCCGCTGCGCCACCCGCGCCGCCACGCTGGAGCCCCTCGCCTTGGCCTTCGCCGCCGTGGACGACCCCATCGTCCCCGCGGAGCTCCCCCACGACATCCTCACGGCGATTCACGCCCCGCCGGTCCCGGTGATCGAGCCCACCTTAGGCGCTGAGCTTGGCCTCGCCTTGGCCTTGGCCGCCGCCGCCGCGCTCCTCGTCGTGCTCACCGGCGACGGCCCGGCGCTGATGGTCGACGCCGCCGCGGCCATGGGCGGGGCCAGCGCGGCCTTCGGCGCCTTGTCCTTAGACCTCGTAGAGCCCGGCGCGGCGCTCCTGGGGCTCAGCCTCGGCGCGGCCCTGCTGATGGCCCTGGGCGCCACCCGAGATCTGCTCGGGCGCGTGTTCAGCCCCGGCCGAGTCTAAGATGTGGCTCACCCTGACCCTCGCGGCCCTCGCCCAAGAGGCGCCGCCACAGGAGCCTGCGCTGAACGGGGCCGCGCCAGAGAGGCGGCCCCCGACGCCCTGCTCGACGACCTGCGATCCTCACCGAGCGCGAAGAGCGCATGTGGATGATCATCGAGCGCCAACGCGGGATCTCAAAGAGCTGCGTGATCGTGTCGATGAGCTGGAGCGGGCCGGAGGGACATCGCCCGAGCTCGGCGTCGGCGGCGTCGGCGGCGTGCAGGGCAAGCCCGTCATCGTGCGTGTGGGCGAGGTCACCCCCAAAGCGACGAGCTTTGGCGCCCCCTTGCTCGTCTACGGCACGGTTCGCGGCGACGCCGTGGCGTTCGGCGCGGACGTGATCGTCTATGACTCCGGCAAAGTGACCGGTGACGCGGTGTCGATCGGCGGAGAGGTCCACGTCGAAGAGAAGGGCCGCGTGCTGGGCCGGGTGATTCACACCTTGGGTGACCCCGAGCCCCGGCGCAACCACGCGCTGTGGCGGCAAGCTCTCGGCGGCGTTCACCTTCGGGGCCCTGGGCCTGCTCGGCCTCGCGCTGTTCCCCCAGCAGGTGCGAAACGTCTCCGACGCCCTCCAGCAGGCGCCGCTGCGCGCGCTCATCGCGGGCTCGGCGTTTGGGCTGCTCGTCGGGCTCTCAAGCGTGCTGCTCGTGCTCGTCGTCATCGGCATCCCCGTCGCGGCCCTGCTCGTGCTCGTCACCCTCGCGGCCTTGGCCTTGGGCGGCGTGGCCCTGTGCCTCTCGTTGGGGGAGGCCCTGCCCGTGCCAGAGATCGCCCGACGGCGCGGCGTCGCGTTTCTGGCGGGGCTGGCCATCGTCGCGTTTGTGGGATCTCTGCCTTGGGTGGGGCCCGCCGCCCTGGCCGTCCTCGGCGCGGCGGCGCTGGGGGCCTCGGCGCGTACGCTCCTCGGCGCGAAAGACCCGCTGCGCGATCCCTGAGGCCGCTCAGTTCACCAGCTCGTCGGCGCCATCCACCGTCTCACGCTGAAGGCGCAGGCCCTCCACCCGCGCGCGGGTCCAGAAGCCGCCGAGCCCGCTCGGCCTCGGCCAGCCGTCCCAGGCGGCGCGGATCTCGGGGGGCAGGTCGTCGCGGATGGCCCGATCTCGCAGCGGGCGCGCCCACAGCCACCACGCGCCGTCGGGCCACTCGATGAACACGACGAGGCCCGGCTGGGGCTCGCCGCGGCCCTTCCGCACGCCCAAGGTGCCCACCACGGCCACGGCCTCCATGCCCTCTTGACCGGCGACGGCGGCGATGAAGCGGTGGATGTCGGCCTTCTGGGCCACGAGCGGCGGCAGGTCGTGCTGCTCCACATGGGTGCCCGAGAAGCCGAGGATGGCCCGGGCGGGGCAGGCCCTTCGCGGCGGCGGCCTCGACCACCTCGGCCAAGACAAAGCCGAGCGCGGCGGGATCCCGAGGGTGCCGCGAGAGGTCCCGGGGGCCGACCGTGCTGCGGGTGCGAACAGGGGCGAAGGAGGGGGCGCGGAGCATCGCTGATGAGTAACCGGTCATCCGCCTAGCGCGAGTCTCCGAGCCAGCGGCGTAGGCTCAACCGTTGGGGATCGAGGGCCAAGGCGGCGCGGGCCAGACCCCGGGCCTGATCTCGCTCGCCCATCGCCCACAGCGCCTGGGCGAGCAGGGCCTTCACGCCGGGATCGTTGGGCGCGGCGCCCTCGGCGCGCTGGGCGAGCTTCGCCGCCTCCCCGGCTTTGTCGGCCTGGGCCCCGGCCAAGGCGCTCAGCGCGAGGGCCAGGCCCGACTCCGCGAGATCCCCGCTGAGCTGGCCCAGCCGCTCAAAGGCCCCGGCGGCGTCGCCGCGGCGCAGCAAGAGCTGGCCCATGAGCAAGAGGCTCGAGGGCTCGGTGGGGGACTGCGTGAGGACGACGTTTTGGAGCTGCTCTGCGCGGATGCAGTCCCCGGCGCCGACGAGGCAGGCCTGGGACTCCAACAGCGCCAGCGCCGCCTGCAGCGAGACGTCGGCGAGGCTGGGATCGGTCTGCGCGGCCTCAAAGAGCCCCCGCGCCAGCTCTTTGCCCGCGGGCGGCGCGTAGGGGATCGCCTCGACGGGATCCCGGGGCCCGAGGAGGTCGACGTCCATGGTCGCGGTCTTGAGCAGCTCACGCGTCGCGCCGCGGGGGTCGGCCGTGCGCAAGAGGTGCGCGGCCAAGGCGTAGCGGGGCAAGATCGAGTCGGGCTGGGCCTCCCGCGCGGCCTCAAGCTCGTCTTGGGCGAGGCGCTCGCGGCCCAAGCGGGTGTAGAGCGCGGCGACCCGCAGGTGGTACCGCGCGGCCTCACGCTCGCCGACCTCGGCGGTGTCGGCGAGGCGTAAGGCGGCGTCGGCGCCGGAGATGTCGCCGCGGGCGGCCAGCAGCTCGGCGCGGGCGAGGGCGCCGGGCGGCCACTGCGGCGCGAGGTCCACCAAGGCGCCGGTCACACGCTGGGCGTCATCAAGGCGCCCCGCCGCCATCGCGGCCTGGGACGCCGTGAGCATCACCTCGCGGCGCAAGAGCACGTCGAGCTGCTTGTCCTCGGCCAAGGGCAGCAGCAGCTCCGCCGCCCCCTTGGCGTCGTTGAGGCCATAAAACTGTAACTGACCGAGGGTCATTTTTAGCGCGGCGTCGTCCGGGCGGGCTCTGTGCGCGCGGCGGGCGGCCTCGACGGCCTTCTCAAAGCGCCCTTGCTCACGGTGCAGGCGGGTGAGCAGGCCGAGCACGCCGACGTCGTCGGGGAACCGCTTGGCGTAGTCCACGAGCACACGCTCGGCCTCAGCGTACCGGGCGCTCTCTAAGCTGGCCCGCCCATAGGCCAAGGTGACGATGGGCGCGTCGGGCAGGGCCTCTTTGGCCCGGGTCAAGGCGTCGAGGGCCTCGTCGTGGCGGCCCGCGCCGACGAGCGCCCCGCCGAGGTACCACGCGCAGAGCGCGCTCTCTGGGCGCTGACCGAGGCACTCTTCAGCGCGGCGAATCGCCTCGTCATAGGAGCGCCCGGCCAAGGCGAGGCCCGGCGCGGCCTCGATGACCGCCGGGGCCTTCTCATCAAGGGCCAAGGCCCGCCGCCAGATCTGCACCGATCGTTCGCCCATCGTGGCGTCCCCGGCGGCGCCGAGCTCGGCGTACACCAAGGCGAGGCCCGCCAAGGCGTCGATGTCTTTGGGCTTCGCGGCCACCGCCACCTCAAGCTCGCGGCGCGCGTCCTCAAACGACGCCACGGTGCCCCGCAGCAGGTAGGTCTGGGCCAAGGCCACACGCTCGGGGCCCCCGGCGGCCTGGGGCCACTGGGCCTGCAGCGCGGTGATCAGCTCCTCGCCGGGGAGCCCCTGGGCCTGGGCGAGCTGATCCTCGGCCACGGACGGGTCGACGGCCTTCTTGACGGTGACCAAGGCGCCGTCGAGCACCTCGCCGCCGCTCTGCCGCAGGCTCAGGATGAGCGGGAGCTCGAGGGGGTTGAACTCAAAACGCACCATCGTCCAGCCGAGGTGAACGAGGCTGCCCAACAACAAGACCGGCGAGAGCACGGCGACGGCCCGCTGCCGGAGCCGGGTGCGGCTCAGGGCCCGGGCTTGGTCTTGGGTGCCGACGACCACGGCGAAGCGGCGATCCCCCGGCGTGAACCAAGGCGCGAAGACCGGGTGTTTCTCTAACCTGCGGAATCGCTGGGGCTCTCCGCCGCCGAGGGTCACGGCCTCGCCCACGCGGTCCCATCCGGCGAGCAGGCCCGTCTTGATCTGCCCGGCGACCTGCTCTTCAGTGAGCGGCCCGTCGGCGCGCGCGCCCTCTCGCATCACGAAGAAGTACCGGGCGCGCCCAGCCAGCTCCGCCTGACACCGATCACAGATCGGGGCGAGAGAGGCGGCGTCCTCAAGCTCTACGCCGCAGCTAAAGCAGTAGCTCCGAGCCATCCGGGCTCCTCCGAAGCGACGAGTATACGTCAGCACAGGCCAAACCCAAGGCTCCCCCACCCCACGCCGCGACGGATCGCCGCACCGGCGCTCATGGAGCGCCCCTTGGTGGGATTCACGCGGCGCGTTATCTCAACGCTGCCAATCGCCCGAGCGCGCCTCCCCCCTGCCAATCTCCTGAGGGCGGCGGCCCGGCTCACCCAGGAAGACCACCATGCGCCACGTCATCATCGCGCTGTCCCTCGTCGCCTCCCTCGTCGCTTGCGGCGGCGAGCCCGCCAAGGCCCCCGAGGCCCCTCCCGCCCCCGTCGTCGAGGCCCCCAAGCCCGTCGAGGCCCCCGCCGCTCCCGCCGCCCCCGTCGCGTTCGACGCCAAGGCCACCTTCGGCACGGTCTGCGGCACCTGCCACGGCCTCGAGGGCAAAGGTGACGGCGTCGCCGCCGCTGGCCTGAACCCCCAAGCCCGCCGCCTTCGGTGACCCCGAGTTCTGGAAGACCCGCGACGAGGCCCACATCAAGAAGGTCATCAAAGAGGGCGGCGCCGCCGTCGGCAAGAGCCCGATGATGGCCCCCTTCGGCGCCCAGTTCAACGACGAGCAGATCGCCGCCCTGGCCGCTCACGTCATGAGCTTCAAGCCCCAGTAAGGCCCAGCTCGTTCCAACTAGATCCCGAAGGTCGCCCGCGCGGCCTTCGGGATTTGTTATTCCTTGGGCCTATGCGCACGACACGATCCTTCACCGCCCTGATCACCACGATCTTGATCACCACGCTGATGAGCGGCTGCGGCGGCCCATCCTGCAAAGATCAGCAGGCGGCGGCGGCGGCGGCGTGGACCGAGGCTGTGGACTACTACAGCCGCATGGTCGACGCCTCGGCGAAGGCCCTCGCGGGCTCTGAAGAGGCCTTGGCGATGGCGATGTCTGAGCGTGACGCCGCTGAGGCCCGGGCCGCGGCGATGCGCCGTCAGGCCACCCGTGGGGGTCTCAAGGATCTGCGCACCGGCGAGGTCCGCCAGAGCCCTGAGGCCACCTCACGGCGCAAGGCCAAAGCCTCTGGGGCGGCCGCGCGCAGCGGCGCCGCCTCTGACGAAGAAGAGGCCCTCATCGGCGCCTTGGACCTCGCCGTCGCCGAGAACGCCGCCTGGGTCGAGAAGCTCAACCTCGCCCGCGCCGCCCGGGACGCGGCCCTGACCCCAGACGCCTGGAAGGCCGCGCAGGCGACCTCCCCCACCCTGACCGACTCTGAGCTGGCCAACCGCGCCTTGGCCGCGAGCGCCGCGGCGCATGAGGCCTGCGACTAACGCTCGTCCAGGCGAACGTAGGCGCCGGTGGCGGGCTCGTTGCCCTCTAAACGTAGGGTGCGGCCCTCTACGTCGACGGACTGCCCGGCGGTGAGCGGGTCGAGGCAGAAGCCGTCCACGATCACGTTGAAGCGCCCGGCGCTGCACGAGACCCGGTAAGGTCGGGAGCGCTCGCCCCGGTAGAGCGT
>JADKFE010000031.1 GCA_016717595.1 Deltaproteobacteria bacterium
CTGAGCTCGCCGTGCCCATCTTGCGCGTATGGGGCTGTGGTCGGCGTCATCGACAGCGAAGACCCCACGCCGGGGCACCGACGGCCCCCGCCACGAGGCGGTCCGTCTCTTGGCCGCCATCGCGGCCGCCGCGTTCCCCCTGCGCCCCCTCGAGAAGCCCATGAGCGATACAACCGCCGAGGCCCGTCGCCTCGTCCTTGACCTTACGTCGAGCTGATCAACGCCCGGCGCCTCGACGCGCTCGGCGAGGTGTTGGACGACGCGCTCGTGAGCCACCTGCGCGTGGGCGACATCGTGGGGATCGAGGCGTTCCGGGGCGTGATGCAGATGGCCTACGAGGCGTTCCCCGGCGTCATCTGGGAGATGGATGAGCTGAGTTGGACTCCGAGACAGGGCGGTCTTGCGGTACCACTTCGACGCCGTGCAGCGGGGGCTCTTCCTCGATCTCTGCCCGGCACCGCATGGCATCTGAGGGGATCGAGCTGCTGCACGTCGCTGACGGCAAGATCCGGGAGATCTGGAACTACGCCGACATCATGGGCCTCGCCGCGCAGCTCGGCGCGGAGGCGCCGCTGACGGTGGAGATCGGCGTGCCGCGGCGTCGTCTGTCCTGCGCTCGCGCGTGATCCGTGGGGGTGATCTTTGATGAACCAGCGCTCTCGACGAGCCCAGGCCAGCCGCGCGGCCGCGATCCTGCGCTGTGCTAATTTTTCTGCGCGAGGCGCATGTCTTGACTTGAGCGTGGGTCCGGGTGGTGTGTTCCAACGATGAAGAGGTGTAGGATGGGCTTATTCGTGAGCTGGTTCTTCGGTCGGCGTGAGTGAGAGGAGAGCCGGAGCGGCGCAGAGGCTGGAGTGTTGGCGATCGTCTGATGCCGCTCGGCGCGCTCACGCTCTGGGGCGTCGCGGACGCGCGCCGCGCGCCGAGGGCCTCGACATGGCCACCTTGGAGGTCATGCTGGAGGAGGAGATTGTGCGTGTTGAGGCCGTCATGGGGCGGCAGGTGCTGGAGACCCGGAATCCTACGCGCGCGGCGACCTCGAGGAGTTTGTCTCGACCTCCATGGTCGCCAAACGCCTGCGCGACCCGCGCCCGCCGCGGATCCCAAGGCGTTCACGGTCGCGGAGCGCGCGCTCCGGGAGGAGCACGCCAACACCATCGCCGTTCACACCAACCACGACGGGACCGACGCTCTTGACCGATCGCCTCAGCGAGACGGTCAAGGAGCTGGGGGACACGAGCGCCATCGCCGCCCTGCGCTGCGTCATGGACCACGAGGTCGCCCACGCCGTGCAAGACCAGTGGGTGAACGACAACTTTGACGGGACGTTGAGCGCTGAAGACTACAAGTTCGGCGTCGAGGGCCAGGCCACCTGGGTGGAGGCCCAGCCTGTGAGGACCTCGACGCCCGCGAGCGCCTGCTCAACGGCAAGAGCGTCCAGGGGCGGGAGCCGCACGCCAGAGGCCTACCCTTGGGCTGGTGGCTCATGGAGGGTCTCGCGTCCCGCTGGGGGTGGAGGCTACCTGGGCCGCGCTCGACCACCCGCCCTCCCGAGACGCACGCGGGCGCTCCAGCGAGCGAACGCAGCGCCTGAGCCGCCGAGCGTCAAGCGTCACCCCGGGTAATCGATAAGGTTCGACCTGCGCAAATAGGAACTTGGGAGACCTGCTCGGTGGAGCGCATCACGGACATGGTGCCTGGGAGGAGATGCGTGGCCCGGACGTCGAGACGCCGCGGGGGAGAACGCGCGGGTCACCGTGAGTCTGTTCAATACCATCGGGACCCTGGGCAGCCCCATCGGACGAATCGGCGTGACGACGCTCGGGTGGTCCCACGTCTACGACGAGGCCCAGGCGGCGCGCTGGCTGGAGCGGCGCTGCGCGGCGCTCCAGGGTGGCTCGGAGGGCATCGAGTCCATCGGCTCGATGACGCCGCTCCCGGCCTCCCCATCGACGCCCAAGCGAAGCTCGGCCCGGCGGCCTCTTCGACCTCGTGGCGCTCGCCCCCAAGGCCAGCGCGCTGCGGGTCGCGGGCACCCTCACCGGGTGAACTACGTCGAGCTGTGGGTGCTCCAGGACAACACGCTGCGGCTGCCTCGCCCAGACCTACCCGGCGCGGGAGATCGAGCGTTTGACGATCTCGCGGGCCTACAGAGGCTATGCGCGTCATGCCCCGGCGCGAAGGTGCCCGAGGAGGTGACCAACGAGGCGCTGGAGGCGGGCCTCAGCGCTGGTGCCGACGCGGGGGTGGCGCGGCGGCGAGCCCCGCCTGGACGCGCCATCTGACCCGCGCCTACCACGATCTCTACAGCGCTCGCTGGTCGCCTTGCGTGAGCAGCGCCCAGCAGCTCCTCAGAAGCATCCCCGAGGCCCAGCGAGAGTACGGCGTCTGGCCCGCCTACTACTGCGGCGTGATGAGCGGCGATGACGAGCTCTACGCGGTGTCGATCGAGACGATCGGCGAGGAGGAGGACCTATCTTAGGATGCGCTTCCCCCTGTGGTGTCAGCGTCTCCTCAACATCGTGGGATAGGCCAACACCTGCGGGGTCAGCGTCTCCTCAACATCGGGGGATAGGCCAACACCTGCGGGGTCAGCGTCTCCTCAGCATCGGGGGATAGGCCAACACCTGCGGTGTCAGCGTCTCCGATGATCGTCTGAGCGCTCACCCCCCCTCACACACCGACCGCGTGACCTCCAGGGCGTCGATGAGGTGCGAGTTGGTCAGCGCCCCGGTGCTCGCCGAGAAGCCCACGTAGGCCGGGAACGCCGTGATCCCGGAGACGGTGCCGTTGATGTAGTTCACGCCGTCTACGTCCACCAACACCGTGGAGCCCGTCACCGAGACGGACATCTCGTGCCACTTGCCGTCCTCCATCTCGGGCAGCACCGCCCACAGGAGCGGCGTGTAGACGTCGCCGTCGAGGTGGAACGAGACGTGGTCCAGGGTCGTGGGGTCGGCGTACTCGGCGTTGTAGTAGGTAGTCGATCTCGACGCTCCACCCGGGCAGGCCTTTGTAGCCGAGGCCACCGCCGAGCTCGCCGACGTAGGTGGTCATGCGCGAGGAGTCGAGCGCGGTCAAGGAGAGGCCGTCCGCGCCGCTGCCGCCGCTGGCGTAGAAGCTGAACTGGATCACGACGTTGTCGCCGCTCGCCGTGCTCGCGGTCTGGAAGGCCGTGCCGGACTGGTTGGTGAGGGGTTTGGTCAGCTCGACCCAGCCGTTGGCGCTGTCGTAGTTGGCGTAGCCCGCGAAGTACCAGGTGGTGAGGTCCAAGGAGTCGGCGGTGTAGCCCGCGTCTTGGCAGAGGTTGACCTGCACCTCGCTCGACGCGCCGCAGGAGTCGGTGCCGGTCAGCGTGACGAGGTGGCTGCCGCTCGCCCGGGCGGCCGCGTCCCACTCGTAGCGGGCCAGGCCGGTGGTGGTGGCGGGGTGGTGGAGAGCACACCTCCACGTCGCTCGCCCAGGTGAGCGCGATGGACTCCGGCGGATCGCGGTCGTCCTCGAGGGTGGCCACGAGCTCGGTCACGGCGCTCACCGGGGAGCACGCTGCCGTCGGTGGGCGCCAAGAACGTGAGCACCGGCGGGGCGTTGGCGTCAGCCGCCAAGGGCACCTCCAGGGTGGGGGAGCTGGGGTCGTCGCTCACGATGGTCACCGCCCCCGAGCCAGGGCCGCCGGTCACGGTGAGGGTGTGCTGCTCACCTTGGTTGAGGATCAACGGCAGGCTCGGCGGGCTGAAGGTCCAGGCCCCGCTGGGCTCAAGCGCGGTGATCGTCAAGGCGCCCTCCCCGGCGTTCGTCAGGGTGACCTCGACGGACTCCTCGCCGCAGACCGCGCCCAAGGCCACCGCCGTGGGGCTCACCTGGAGCTCCGGCGTCTGAAGCGGCGGGTCGATGGGGGCGCCGGTGTCTTCAGCGCCGCCGTTGTCGTCTTTCTCGACGAGCTCGTACTCGTTGCAGGCGGTGAAGACGAGGGCGATCAGGGCGAGAGGGGGCGTACGCATCGGCTCAGTGTGCCACCACGACGCGCAGGGGGCACAAAAAAATGCGCTCGGCCCGATCAGCCGACGATGGCCTCGCCGCCGTCGATCTGCAGGACGTTGCCCGTGAGCCAGTACAGGCCCGGGCGCGCGAGCCTACCAGGGCCGCGGCGACGTCTTCGGGGGTGGTGAGCCGCCCGTGGGGGTTGCCCGCCAGCGCGCGCTCAATGAGGCGCTCGTGGCCGGGGATACGCCGCAGCGCCGGGGTGTCGGTGACCCCAGCGAGGATGGCGTTGGCGGTGACGCCCAAGGGCGCCAGCTCCACGGCGAGCTGGCGGACGTGGCTCTCTAAGGCGGCCTTCGCCGCGCTCACCGCGCCATACGACGGCAACACCGAGCGGCTGCCGGCGGAGGTCATCGCGAAGATGCGACCGCCGCGCCCCATGAGGCCCCGCTGGATGAGCCCCCGGGACCACCACACGAGGCTGTGCGCCATCACCTCCATCGTCATCTGGAGCTGGTTGGGGCGGAGCTGGCGCTCGGGGGGCCAGGCCAAGGGCTGTAAGGTGCCGAAGGCCAAGGAGTGCAGGAGGAGCTCAACCTGGCCACCTTCGGACTGGAGGAGGGCCACGAGCTCATCAAGGGTGAGGGTGAGGGAGTCTTCGTCGGCGGCGTTGCGGTTGTAGAGCACGCAGCGCCGACCGGCGGCTTCGACGTCCCGGGCCACGGCCTCCGCGAGGGGGAGCGTGGCCCGGCGGTCGAGGTGGACGCCGATCACGTCGTAGCCCGCCTGGGCCAAGGCGCGGCAGGCCGCCGCGCCGAAGCCCGAGGAGGCGCCGAGGATGAGCGCCCACCGGCGGCTCATCTCAGTGGGCCGGGGTGGTGGGGGCCGGGGCCGCGGGCGCCGCCGGAGCCGCCGGAGCCGCCGCGCCGTCCGCCGCCGGGGTCACCGTGGCGCCGGCCGGGGCCTTGGACTTCTCGACAATCTCTTTGACATACGACTCGGCGATCTCGGACTGCATCTTGCCCTTGATCTGGTCCTTGGTCTCCTCGAAGGGGACGACCTCACGCTTGTCCATCACCTTGAAGACGTGCCAGCCCGAGGGCGACTGGATGGGGTCCAGAACGGCGCCCTTCTCGGCGGCGTAGAGCGGCTGGGAGAGGGTGGGGGGCAGCTCACGCTTGCCGAGCCAGCCGATGACGCCGCCGGTGGGGGCGGTCTTGGTGTCTTGGGACTTGGCGGCGGCGACAGCGCCGAAGTCGGCCCCGGCGTCGAGCTCGGCCTTGATGGCCTTGGCCTCCTCTTCCAGTCTTGGCGAGGATGTGGGCGGCCTGGACCTGCTCGTTGCGGAACTGCACGAGGTGCTCGTCGTACCACTTCTTCATCGCCTCGTCGGTGGTGCGGGCGTCCACCTCGGTGCGGACGAGGTGGTTCACCAGGACGGTGCGCTCGGCCATGAGGAGCTGGGTCTGGACCTTGGCGTCCTTGTGGAGGTTCTTGGCGAGGGCCTCTTGGTAGAGCGCGTCGGTGGTGATCAGCTCCTCCTGACGCGGTCAATCTGGCCGGCCTCTTCGAGCTGCTTGCGGGTGGCCTCGGGGATCGTGCCCAAGAGCGCGTCGAGCATCCTTGGGTGACGGGCTTGCCGTTGACGGTCTCCAGCGCGACGCCGTCGCGGGGCATGTCGCCGGGGATCCGCTCGGGGGCGGCGGGCTGGCAAGCGGCGAAGGTCAGCGCGAGCAGAATAGGGAGGGTGCGCATGGGGTTCTCTCGGACAGGGTTCGCGGCGCTGGATCGCGCGAGGGAAGGGGCGGACCCGAGGTCCCACGCACCCTATCCACCTCCCCCGTCAGGATCAAATCCAGGATCAAATCGGTTGGGGGGTGGAGCTTGGGGGGCGGGGGCCGGCGAGGGCGGCGAGGGCAGGCGAGGTCTGGGTGATCCTTGCGCCCCTCCCCCAGGGGCCGACCACCGAAAAAACAGCGATTGGTGGTAGAATTTGCGGATGGAACCCTCATCCGACCCCATCGTCCTTGGCCTTCACCTTGAACCCGAGCGGCCCCTGCCCGAGCTGCTCACCCGTGTTGGCCTCGTCGCCGGGGATCTGCGCGGTCGCCGGGCGCTCGTCACCGGCGGCGCCCGAGGCATCGGCGCGGCGACGGCGGAGGCGCTCACGGCGCTGGGCGCCCAGGTCGTCGTCTTTGATCGCCTGCCTGTGGACGCCCTCGCGGCCCGGGTCGCCGCCGCCGGGGGCCACCTGAGCGGGGTAGAGGTCGACCTGAGCGACGCGGCGGCCACCCGCGCGGCCACCTTGGCGCTGCTCGCCGCTGAAGGCGCCGTAGACCTCTTCGTGCACAGCCCCGCCTTCGTGGCCTTGGGCCCCGTGGTGCAGCTCCCCTTTGAGGACTGGCGCCGCTCGTTCACCACCAACCTGGACTCGGCGCTGGTCATCACCCAGGCCGTGCTGCCGGGGATGCTGGCCAACCGGCGCGGGGCGATCACCTACCTGCTCTCCGCTGAAGGCACGCCGCTCAACTCCGGGTATGGCGCGAGCAAAGCGGCGTTACGGTCGATGCTGCAGTCGTTGAGCGCCGAGCTCGGCCCGCAGTCCCCAGTGCACGTCTTCGGATTCGCCCCCGGCGTCGTCGACACGCCCCTGGTGCGGGAGCTCGTGCCCAAGCTCGCGGCGATGGTCGGCGCGCCCGTCGAGGCGATGTTCGCCCAGCTCGCCCAGAACCCCGGCTATCCCGGCTTGGTGCCGGCGGATCATGTCGGCGCGGCCCTGGCCGCCCATCTGGTGCACGCCCACGAGCTGCACGGGCAGGTGGCGGACTCGTTCTCGGTGCTGCGTCGGTTTGGGGTCGCGCCCCTGGTCGCCGCGCCCGCCGCGCCGCCGCCCAACGTCGTGATGCCTGACGCCGAGAGCGACCGTGTGGTCGCGCAGATGATGACCGAGCTGCGCACCATCGCCGACACCAACCACAACCTTGAGCTGCGCATCGAGCGCCGCACCCACGAGCTTCGCCAAGAGCGCGCCCGGAGCGAGGCCCTGCTCCACGCGCTCTTGCCGCTGCCCATCGTGCCCCGGCTGCGAGAAGGTGAGGTCATCGCCGACCTTCTGCCCGAGGCCAGCGTGCTCTTCGCAGACATGCGCGGCTTCACGCCCCTGGCCGCCCGGCTCTCGCCGCGGGTGCTCCTGACGACGTTGACCCAGCTCTTCGGGGCCTTCGACGCCTTGGCCGACGAGCACCACGTCGAGAAGATCAAGACCATCGGCGACTGCTACATGGCCGCCACGGGGCTCTTCGCCGGTCGTGCGCGCCCCATCGACGACCTCTTACGTTTCGCCTTGGCGATGCAGCGGGCGCTGGCCGAGGTGCCCTACCCTGAGCCGGGCGGGCGCTGGGCCTTACGGATCGGCGTACACACCGGCCCCGCCGTGGCTGGGGTCATCGGCAACCGCCGCACCCTGTACGACCTCTGGGGCGACACGGTCAACATCGCCAGCCGCATGGAGTCCCACGGCCTGCCCGATCGGGTTCAGGTGACCGACGCCGTGAAGGCGGCGGCCTCCCCAGACTTTCAGTGGGAGGAGCGCCCAGGAGTCCTCGTGAAGGGGCTCGGCGAGATGCGCACTTGGTTGCTGGTCGGCTGACCAACAACGCCCCTCACCGCATCGCCGCCCACCGCGCCCCAGGCCGCCCCCTCTCCGCGGGGTTCAGGAGCAGCTCGGCGATGGCGCCTGAGGCGTCGAGGCCGATCTCGTCCAGCCAAAAGCACTCGCCGACGGGGTTCAGCTCCAAGAACACCCACTCGCCGTCCTCGGTGACGATGAAGTCGTACGCGGCGTACTGCAGGCCGTAGGCGTCCGCCATCTGGATGCAGCTCTGCACGATGGCCTCGGGGGGCTCGACCACCTTCCAGTCTTGGTCAAAGGTGCGGCGGAAGTCGGGCTTGTCTTTGGTGATCACCGCGTCCAGGGCCACGGGGATCACCCGGTCGCCGATGAGGGTGACCCGGGCCTCCCAGCGCCGGCCGACCACCTCACCCTGGAAGATCATCGGGCAGGTGTCCAGGGTGTCGATGGCCTCGATGTCCTCCGCCGAGAGCCGGTTGGCGAACACCGCGCCGTCTGGGGCAGAGGCCGGGGTGAAGGGCTTGGCGATGACCGTGCCGGGCTGGCTCTGGATGAAGGCGCGGGCCTCGTCCGGGTCGTTGCCCAGCCAGGTCGGGCGCAGGGTGAAGCCGAAAGACGCCGCGTCGCGGATCTGCCGGGGCTTGTTCGCGGCGACCCGGGCCACGAAGTTGTCATCGACGTGAGGCACATGCAGGGCGGCGAGCCAGTCCATCACGGCGCGCTCACACTCGGCGAGCATAAAGCGGCGGGTGAGCTCGGGGAGGTCCATCGAGACCGCCCGGGGCAGCTCCGGGGCGGCGACCCACACCGCGCTCAGCTCGTCCTCACGCCACAGGCGCCCGTCGATGCGGATCGTGGCGCCGCCCGCGCCGAGGCCGAGCTGGAACGCCTCGGGGTAACGGTCGAGGTTCAGCGTGAGCGGCGTGCCGCCTCGGGCGGTGATCGCCCGGGCCACCCACTCCGTCCAGGGGTCGGTCGTGTTGCTGATGAGGAGGGCTGCGGGCATCGTCGGCTCCACGGAGGGTTGGCCCCATTATCCCTCTCCCGCGGGGTCTGGCGGTCGCCTCGGGCAGGCGAGGGCGCGCGTGAAGGGTTGAGGCAGGGCGGCCCTTAACGATCGCCACGCCCCCGGGCACAAGATCGGGTGAACCCCCACAGAACCCAGGAACAAACCATGAAACGCCCCGATCGTGTCCCCTTCTTCGCCCGCTTCATCGAGCGAGACACCCCCACCTTCTCCACCGACCTCCGCGCCGGGATCAACCTCCCCGACGTCCGGTTTGAGACGAAGAAGTACCCCTCGGATGGCGACGAAGGCGGCGTCGTGGTGCGCGTCAGCTTCACGTTGAAGCCCGGCGGAGACAAGGACGAGTAGGCGGCGCGGCCTTCGGCGTCGGGCTTGGGTGACCGAGGGACGGTGAAGGGTTGAGGCAGGGACACGAGGGCGGGAGGCGCGGATAACCTTCCGAACAAGCTGGACACACGAAGTGCTCAGCGAACCCCGCAAGGAGCCACCATGAGCAAGCCCACCCGCGTCCCGTTCTTCGCCCGCTTCATCGAGACCGAGGCCCCCGCGATCGACACCAACGTCCGCGCTGGCGCTGAGTGCGGCGGCACCACCACCTGGCCCCCCAGACCAAGAAGTACCCCTCCGACGGTGAGGACACCGCCAGCACCTTCAAGGGCGGCACCGAGTACGACGAGAAGTGGTAAGCCCCAGCCGCCTCTTGAGGCGGTGAGGCCATCACGGTGCGCGGGGACGACGTAGGGTTGGTGAAGGGAACGATGAAGGGTTGGTGAAGGGTCACAGCTTCACCCGGCCCCGCTAAAGCTCTGTCCAGGCTGAGCGCGGCGTCGCTGCTCAGCGTGACCCTACAATGGAGTCCGCCATGAGCAAGACCACCCGCCTCCCGTTCTTCGCCCGGTTCATCGAGACTGAGCCCACGCCCATCGACACCCAGGTTCGTGCCGGTGAAGACGGTGGTGGCATCACCTACCCGATCAAGTGGCCGCCCGAGCAGACCAAGAAGTACCCGTCCGACCAAGACGACGTCAAGTGGTAGGTGCTCGCCGCCCGTCGCTGCGGTGAGCCCAAACAGACGCCCCCGGTGAACCCCACCTGGGGCGTTTGATTTTGGCGCACCCGGCGGAGCGTTGATGAAGGGTTGAGGGAGGGTCACAGCGGCGTCTCACCACGCTAATGATGAGAACAAGCTGAGCGCACGCCCGCGGCTCAGTGTGTCCCGCCAAAGGAGCCCACCATGAGCAAAGCCACCCGCGTCCCGTTCTTCGCCCGCTTCATCGAGACCGAGGCCCCCATCAACACCAACGTCCGCGCTGGCGCTGATGGCGACACCAACCCCTGGGCCAACCAGACCAAAAAGTACCCCTCCGACGGTGAGGACACCTACGGCACCCTCAAGGGCGGCACCGAGTACGACGAGAAGTGGTAAGCCCCAGCCGCCTCCACAGGCGGTGAGGTGACACAGACGCCCCCGGTGAGACCCACCGGGGGCGCTTTTTTGGGCTCAAGCGGTCGCCGCCCGGCGCTCGACGACGGCGCGGTGCAACAGATACGCGAGCAGGGAGATCGAGCCCAAGAGCACGGCGCCGACGACGGTTGGCCAGGGGTTGATGCCCTTCTGTTTGGCCTCGGGCACGATGTAGGTGAGGCAGATCGTCGCCGAGATCACCAGGTCCAAGAACACCTGCAGACCCCAGCCGGCCTTGTGCGCCTCGACCAGCGCCCAGAGGCCCTGGTCGGCGACGACAAACACCGAGAAGATCGTGAACGGGATGAACACCACGAGGGGGATGATGAAGCGCATGTTCGACTTACCTCCTGCCCAATTTATGCCCCAGGCGACCTGACCTCACCATGACCTCGCAGGTAATGTTGTTCGCCGATGGGCCAGAGTAGAATCGGGGCATGACCAGCTTCCCCACCGTCCTTCGCCGCTGGCGCGCCGCCCGCGCCACCACCCAGGCCCAGCTCGCCGCCGAGGCCGAGATCTCCACACGCCACCTGAGCTTCTTGGAGTCGGGCAAGGCCCGGCCCAGCCGCCAGATGGTGCTCTTGCTCTCAAGCGCCCTGGACTTAGAGCTGCGCGATCGCAACACCATGCTCTTGAGCGCGGGCTTCGCGCCGATGTACGGCGAGACGCCTCTGGACGACGAGGCGATGAGCCCCGTGCGCCGGGCGATGGCCTTGGTGCTCAACCAGCAAGAGCCCTACGGCGCCATCGCCCTGAACCGGCGCTGGGAGGTGATCAGCCTCAACCAAGGCGCGGCGCGACTGTTCGCGGCGTTTATGCCCGACCCCCTCCCCGACCCGATCATCGCCCAGAACCTCGTCCACGCGATGTTTCACCCCGAGGGCCTGCGCCCGGTGATCGTGAACTGGGAGGAGCTGTGCTGGAGCTTCATCGCCCGGCTTCACCGCGAGACCGAGCTCGCCCCCGAAGGGCGGGGCCACGCGGCCCTGCTCGCCGAGCTCTCCCGTTACCCCGACGTGCCCAGCCGCGGGAGCCTGCGCGACCTCTCGCCCCAGCCGTTTCTGACCGTTCACCTGCGCCGCCCACCCTACGATCTGCGCTTGTTCACCGTGCTCACGGCCTTTGGCACCCCGCTGGACGTGACCGCCCAAGAGCTCACCATCGAGACCTTCTTCCCCGCCGATGAGCCAAGCGACGCCCAGCTCCGCCAGATGGCCGAGGGAGGCCCCTGAGCGGAGGCGCTACACTGCGGCGAGGAGGTGCCTCTGTCCGCTCCGAGCTCTGACTCCATGACCTTCAAAGACCGCGCTGTGGGCTGGCTCTCGGGGACCTGGCGCCCGGCCTGGGCGCTGCCCGCCGCCGTCGTCGCCGCCTTGGGCCTGTCGATCGCGCTCAACGTGATCGTCGTCGGGGTGTTCGGCGTCGATCCTGTGCCCGATCTCCTGCACCCCGCCACCCCTGAGACGCTCGTGGCCACCTTAGAGGCCCTGGGGCCCGAGGGCCGCGCGGCGTATGTCAAGACGTCCTTCTTGGATGTGCTCTACCCCTTGGCCTACGGCGTGGCGATCTCCGGCGCCTTGGCCCGGCTCGCGCCGCCGCGGATGGGCTGGCTGCCTTGGCTCTTGCCGGTGACCGTGGCCGCGGATCTCACGGAGAACCTGCTCTTTGTGGGCCTCGCCGCCGAGGTCTGGCCAAAGACGCCCGCCGTGCTCGGCCTCGCCTGCGGGGCGAACGCCGTGAAGTGGCTCACGGCGGACATCGCGCTCTTTGGCCTCGCGCTGCTCGGCCTGTGGCGGGCCGCGCGCTGGATTCGTGGCTAACGCACCCACAGCTCGATGGCGCTCACCCCGACGTCTTCGCTGTAGGTGTGCGCTGAGGACTCCTCATCGGCGATCAGGCGCACCTCGATGGCCTCGTCTGTAGAGGATGGGAGCGTGCGCTGGAAGCTGTCCCCGGCGAAGGCCGGGGTGCTGTACCACTGATAGCCCCAGGTGGTCGTGCTGAGGTTGCCCGTGTCGCAGGTGTAGTTTGTGCCGACGAAGCTGGGCGCGGCGGTGCCCCCGCGCTCGGGGCAGTCGTAGGCGTAACGCCCATTGTAGGTCATGCCCACGGCGTAGGTCCAGATGTGGGTGCGGGCGCCGCTCACGCCGTGGGTGATCGAGATGCCATCGACGTAGAAGTCCTCGACGGTGCGGCCGCTTGAGTACCAGAAGCCGTTCATGCTCGCGTACTGGTAGCCCGTGAGCGCGCCGCGCACCTCGCCGTAGGTGACGCCGAGGCTGTCAAACTCGGCGGAGGGGGCGCTGCCTCGGGCGGTGCCCCGATGGCAATAGCCGGAGCTGGCGTCTTTCACCCAGGCGCCGGGGCAGTCCTGGGCGCTGTAGTCCTCGTCCGCGAGCTGGGTCCAGCCGCCGCCATCGGTGCTCATGTCACACTCCACCTCGATCGGATCGGCGCCGACGCCGAACCCGTCGGGGTCAATCGTGTACGTCCCGTCGCCGCTTGAGCGCCCGGCGTTGAGGATGCTGAGACAGTCGGCGCCCAAGGCGCAGGCGCCGTCCACCTCGGGGGTGATGGCGCCGTCGGCGTCGTCACAGTCGTCGCCGCCGCAGGTCTCATCGGAGTAGCCGTCGAGGTCGTCGTCGTTGTCGATGAGCCCGTCGCAGTCGTGGTCGAGGCCGTCACAGCCGGGGCTCTCGGCGGGGTTCACGTCGTCGGCGCCGTCATCACAGTCGCCGCCGGTGGCGACATACAGGCTCGTGGGGGGCGTACAGGCCATGAGCGCCGTGGCGTCTTGACCGTAGCCGTCACCGTCCAGATCGGCAAACCAGCCGGTCTGCACATCCTCGTCGGTCTCGCCGTCGCAGTCGTTGTCCACCTCGTCACACACCTCCGTCGCGCCGGGGTAGGCCGAGTCGTCGCCGTCGTCACAGTCTTCAGTCGTGGCGACGAAGCCGTCCGGCGCCACGCAGGCGCGCACGGCGAGGCGGGTGACCCCCACGCCGTCGCCGTCGCCGTCGCCGTACCAGGTCTGGGCGTCCACAGCGCTCGGCGGGTCGATCTCTCCGTCACAGTCGTTGTCCAGCTCATCGCAGAGCTCGTCAGCGTCGGGGTTCACCGCGGCGCGGCTGTCGTCACAGTCGTTGTCGTCTTCAGTGTAGCCCTCGGGCGCGGCGCAGGTGTCGGTGAAGAAGTCAGGGTCGCCGAAGCCGTCGCCGTCTACGTCTTGGTGATACCGGGTGGTGTCGATGGCGTCGGCGTCGATCTGCCCGTCGCAGTTGTTGTCGATCTCATCACAGACCTCCACGGCCAGGGGGTTCACGGCGCGGGCGCCGTCATCACACTCCAGGCAGGCCGGGAAGCCGTCGGCGTCGTTGTCCTCAAAACCTACGGAGCCGTCGCAGTTGTAGTCGTTGGGGTCGGCGCAGTCGGTCTCCGTGGCGCCGGGGAAGAACGCCGCGTCCGTGTCATCGCAGTCGCCGTCTTGGGTCACGAAGCCCTCGGGGGGCTCGCAGGCCAACACCGCGGCCCCGGCGCCGTAGCCGTCGCCGTCCTCGTCGGCGTAGACCGTGGCGGCGTCGGCGGCGTCTTGGTCTACCTCCCCGTCACAGTCGTTGTCGAGGCCGTCGCATTGTTCTTCAGCGCCGGGGTTCACCGCGGCGTCGTTGTCGTCGCAGTCCTCCTCATCGGTGTAGCCGTCGCCGTCCTCGTCATGTTGGCCCGGCAGGATGCCCGTCTCGGTGGTGGCGTCTTTGGTGTCGTCACAGGCGAGCACACACAGGGCGAAGAGCGGGGTGAGCAGTCGGACAGAGCGCAGCACGAGGGCCATCCTGGCAGGGGGGAGCCTACAGGATGGCCGAGGATCACGCGCTTGTAAAGCCTGTCGTCGTCAGGGCTTAACGAAGGTAGGCCGGGTACGACATCAGGGGGCTGCCGAACTTCTCCGGCGTGGCGTCTCCACAGTCACGGCACTGCACGTTCACCACGGGCACCTTCACGCTGTTGATCTCAAACAGAGTGGCCTTGGAGAGCGCCCCGCCCTCGCCGCCGTTCACCGCGCAGCCATCGGCGGTCACGGTGATGTCGTAGGGGCTGTAGCTCGCGAGCCCCGCGGCGGTCTCGGTGCCGTCAAAGAAGCGGAAGCCGAAGGAGTAGTCGTGGCCGGCGCCCGCGGTGTAGTAGTAGTGGATGACGTGCTCACAGAGGCCGACGTAGGTCTGGTTGCCCTCGGTGGACAGGGACTGAATCGCGGTGATCTGGGCGTCGGAGAGGTCAAGGGTGAAGTCGGTGCCCAAGAAGCGGTAACGGTCGCCGCCGGTGAACTGCTGCTGGAAGGTGAGGTCGGCGGAGTACTCGATCACCGTCCAGCCGCCGCCGTCCGTGGTCATGTCACACTCGACGTCGAAGGGGTCGAGGCCGGCGCCGAAGCCGTCGGGGTCGATGGTGTAGATGCCGTCACCGGCGCTGTAGCCGTTCGCGAGCACGTCGAGGCAGGTGGTGCCCAAGGCGCAGCCGCCGCCCACCTCGGGCAGCACCACGGCGTCGCCATCGTCGCAGTCGTCGCCGCCGCAGGTGGCGTCGGCGTACCCGTCGCCGTCGGCGTCGTTGTCTACGTCGCCGTCACAGTCGTAGTCGCCGCCGTCACAGCCCAAAGAGGCGCCGGGGTAAGCGTCGTTGTCGCCGTCATCACAGTCGCCGTCGGCGGCCACATAGTCGCTCGTGGGCGGGGAGCAGGCGTCCGTGGAGCGGCTGCCGCCGTAGCCGTCGCCGTCCACGTCGAGGTACCAGGTGCTCTCGACGCCCTCATCGACGCTGCCATCGCAGTTGTTGTCGATCTCATCGCAGATCTCTGTGGCGCCGGTCCAGGCGGCCTCCTCGGTGTCGTCACAGTCGTCTGTGTTCTCGACGTAGCCGTCCGGCGCGCTGCACGCGGTCACTGACCGTTTGGCGTTGCCGTAGCCGTCCTCGTCGTTGTCGAGGTAGTAGGTGGTGGTGAGGCCCTCATCGACGCTGCCGTCGCAGTTGTTGTCCACCTCATCACAGACCTCGGTGGCGCCGTCCCAGGCGAGCTCCTCCTTGTCGTTGCAGTCGCCGTCGTTGTCTACGGTGCCCGTGGGCTGCTCGCAGCTTGTTTTGCCCGTGGCGGGGTCGCCGTAGCCGTCCTGATCGCGGTCGCTGTAGTAGGTGGCGGCGTCGGTGGCGTCGTCGTCTACGGATCCGTTACAGTCGTTGTCGACGTCGTCGCAGACCTCGGCGGCGCCGGGGTTGGTGGAGGCCACGGCGTCGTCACAGTCGCCGTCTTCAGAGGCGTAGCCCTCGGGGGTGTCGCAGGACTTCAGGGAGAAGTCTGTGTCGCCGTAGCCGTCGGTGTCGGCGTCTTGGTACCAGGTGGCGGCGTCTACGGCGCCGACGTCGGCCTCGCCGTCGCAGTTGTTGTCCAGATCGTCGCAGATCTCCGTGGCCGAGGGGTTCACCGCGCGGTTGGTGTCGTCACACTCCTCACAGGCCGCGAAGCCGTCGGCGTCGCCGTCGGTGAGGCCGGAGGAGCCATCACAGTTGTAGTCGGTGGGGTCGAGGCAGTCGTCCTCAACGGCGCCGGGGTAGATCGCCGCGTCCTGATCATCACAGTCGCCTACCTCGCTGGCATAGCCGACGGGGGCCTCACAGGCGGTCTCGGTGTAGGCCTCGACACCAAACCCGTCGCCGTCGGCGTCGGCGTAGAAGGTGGCGGCGTCGGTGGCGTCCTCATCGGCCTCGCCGTCACAGTCGTTGTCGAGGCCGTCGCAGGTCTCCGCCGCGCCAGCGTTCACCGCGGGGTCGGTGTCGTCACAGTCGTCTTCGCCGGTGAAGCCGTCGCCGTCCTCATCGACGGTCTGGGGGGCGGTGTCGACGTTCGTGTCGAGCACGACGTCTTTGTCGTCGGAGCGGCAGGCCAGGGCGAACAGGGTGAGGGCGAGGAGGGGCGAGGGTCGCATTGGGGCCATCCTTGGCGTGGGGTGCTGAAGCTCGCTTCAGGATGGCGCAAGGAATCTGGCTTGTCTACCCTGCGGCCCACCACACCGCGGCCCAGATGGTCAAGGAGATCAGGGCGGTCGGCGCGGTGATCGTGAGGGCCTGGGCGGCGGCGCGGGGGCGGCGGTCGCGGAGGCTCCACCAGGTGACGAAGCCCAGCAGCGGGCTCAGGGCGACGTTGCCCAAGCCCAGCAGCACCTGGGTCTCGCCGTCGAGGGGCTGGTCGATGAAGAGGGGGTCGGGATCTTCAGGGGTGGTGGGCCGCGGGACGGCGCGGCCGGCGGGGTAGAGGTTTCGCTCGGCGAGCTCCAGGAGCTCCGGCGGCGGGCGCAGCTCTTCTCCGGCGCCGATGCGCTCGGCGGCGGCGGTCATCTCGTCGTCGCTGAGGTGGTGGCGGCTCACGAGCCAGGCGTGCAGGCGCTCGTCCCCTTCAGGGCGGTGACCGCAGGCGGGGCAGGAGCCCATCGCGCGATCTTTGAACGAGCCGCAGCGCAGACACACGCCGCGGGCGGGGCGTAGGCTCGGCGGGTCGGGCCTCAACGGGCCGCCCAGCGCAGGGCACGATCCGACGCCGGGGCGGGCGGGCCGACCATGACCGTGGGCTCGGGGCTGCCGATCAAGAAGAGCTGCTCCACGCCGCCAGCCCCCTCGGCCTGGGCGCGGAGCCAGACGAGCAGCGCGGCGGGATCGTCGGAGAGCGCCTCGGGGCGGCGCAGCACGAGGATCTCCGCGGGGTCCACCAGGAGGGTGGCGGCGAGGCCCAAGGCGTCCAAGGGGCCGGGGCCGTGGGCCTCGGCGGGGCACAAGGTCGGGCCGAAGCCCGCCCAGAGCAGCTCATCTTGGGCGACCAGCGCCAGCTCACCCAACGAGAACGGCGGGGCGGCCAAGGCGGCGCGGAGCTGGCGCACCCCCTCGCGGCTGCGGGGCTCGGCGGCGCGCTCGGCGCGGGCGAGGGCGGCGAGGTCAAGCTCCAGGGGGCCACGGCCGCGAACGCGGCCACGAAGGGAGCGCACCAGGGCGTCAAAGGCGGGGCTCTTGTCCTCGTTGGGGCGCAGGCTCAGCTCGCCCAGATGAATCGAGAACAGGGCGGGGCTCACTGAGGCGAGATCGGCGGAGAAGGCGTAGCCGACGCGCAGGGTGAGGCGGGCGTCCTCGTCGGCCAAGGCGGTGACGAGGCGGGGGTCACGCGCCGCGAGCTCCCGCAGGAGGCCGAACAGCGGCGGATCCACGGAGAGGGTGAGGCTGATCTTCAGCGTGGCCTGGCCGTGGGGGGCCAGGAGCGGCTTGAGGCGCGCGGGCTCACCGAGGGAGACCGAGGCCGGGGCGCCGCTCGGGTCGGGCTCCACCGAGGGCGCGGTGCCCAGGCGGGCGAAGGCGAGGCGGCAGGTCTCGGCGTCGAGGGCGCCCAAGCCCAGCTCAACGGCCAAGGCCAGGGCCTCGCGGGATCGGGGCGGCCCGCCGACGACGACCACGCGGCCCAAGCCGGTGATCGGCGTCGGGGCCAGCTCAGCGAAGCCCTCGGCGGTGACGGAGAGGATGACCATACGCGCCTCACTTTGCGGCAATGTAGCCCGCCGCGCCCAGGCGTCTTGGCTAGGCTATGATTGGCCGATGCTCTTCGCCGTCGGATCGATCCTCTCCTTCGGGTGGCTCACCCCCGCCCTCGCCGCTGATCCTCCCGCCGCGCCCGCCGCCCCGGTGGATCGCCACTACGTCCTCGGCGTGGACTGGGTGCCCACCTCCCGGGCCGACCTGGTGTGGATCGCTGAGGATCAGCTCACCGGCACCCTCGCCGGAGAGTTCGACGGGGCCCTGCGCCCGGCGCTCACGGCCTACGGTGGCCTCCAGGGCGACAAGACCGCCTGGCTCCTCTCCTTGGGCGTGGCCCGCTCAACCGACGTGAGCTGGACCTTGGAGTCCCGAGAGACGACAGCCATGGGCGGCGTGCGCCCGGCGCTCGACATGCAGCGCTACGTCATGCCCCGGCAGACCGGCGCGGCGACGGCGTGGTTTGGCGCGGGGTCTCCGGCGTGATCCCCCTGGCCAGCGTGCGCAGCGCCGCCTACGGAGAACAAGAGGTCGAAGACGCCGCTGAGGAGGCTCGGGCCACCCGCAGCCGCATCGGCGGGGTCGGCGGGCGGGTTGGACTCGGCGCCGAGGTGCTCTTGAGCCCGGGGATCACCCTGGGCCTACGCACCCACGTCAACGCCCACCGGGGCCAGACGCTGAACGAAGACGCCCTGCGTGTGGCCACTTGGATCTGGGCGGACGCCGCGCTGCGGCTTCAGATCGAGCTGTAAAAAGATCACGCCGCCGCCAACGGTTGCCTCGGGGGAGGGGGTGGGTTACAAACGCCGCCCCTCGAAATCTTCGCTCAGGTGGCCCGACGAGCCTGCTTCCTCACATCTTGTGAGGGGTAAAGCCGAGCCCCACGCTGAGCTTGCCCAGCGAAGTCTGCCCCCCTCCACGAGCGCAGCATGACCTTGGCTCTTCTGCTCATCGTCCCCGCGGCCCACGCCGCCACGGGGATGTCCCTCACCCCCGACCTAACCCTCATCCTCATCCAGCTCGTGCCCTTCTTGGCCACGCTGGCGATGCTGAACGCCCTGCTGTTCAAGCCGATGTTGGCCTACTTAGAGGACCGGCATCAGGCGACGGTGGGCGCGAAGGAGCAGGCGGCCAGCTTGGTGCAGAGCGCCGAGCGCGCCGCCCAAGAGGTCGAGAACCGGCTCAACACCGCCCGCGGTGAGCTGGCTGAGGTGCGCGCCACCCGCCGCAAGGCCGCCTTGGCCGACCGCGACGAGCGCATCGCCCTGGCCCGCAAAGAGAACGACAAGCGCCTGCACGACGCCGTCGAGGTCATCTCTGGTGAGGCCGAGCTGGCCAGCCAAGAGCTTGAGCGCCTCTCCCGCATGATCGCGAACGACGCGGCGAGCAAGGTGCTCGGCCGCACCATCTCGGCTTGAGGAGGAACCATGAACCGCCTCGCCAGCGCCCTCATCTGCTCGCTCCTGCTCCCCTCCGTGGCCTTCGCGGCCGGCGGTGAGCACGGCGGCATCCCCTACGACAAGATCGCCCTGCACGCGGTCAACTTCGTCATCCTCGTCGGCGGCCTCTACTTTGTCGCCCGCACCGCGATCAACGACGCCGTGCGCAACCGCACCCTCGCCATCCGCAACGAGCTTGACGAGGCCGTGCGGGCGAAGGCCCAGGCCCAGGCCCAGTTCGACGTGCTCCAGGCCCGCCTCGACGGCTTCGTGGCCGAGCTCGCCACCCTTCGCGCTGAAGGGGTCGCCGAGTCCGAGCGTGAGGCCCAGTACATCGCCGAGCGCACCGAGCGCGACGTGGCGCTCACGAAGAGCAACACCGAGCGCATCATCCGCGACGAGACGTCCCGCGCCCGGGTTCGTCTCCAGCAAGACGCCGCCGAGCTCGCCGTGAAGATCGCTGAAGAGCTCCTCCAAGCCCGCATGACCGGCGACGATCAGTCCCGCCTCGCCCGCGAGTTCCTCGACGTCGTCAACCAAGACGCGAAGAAGGAGACCGTCGCTCATGGCTGACATCACCACCGCCGAGCGTTACGCCCGGGCCCTCGTCGAGCTGGCCGCTGAAGAGGGCGCCATCGAGCACACCTCCTCCGACGTGCTCCGCGTCTACTCCTTGTTGACCGACCGCGAGAGCCCGCTGCTCCCCGCGCTGGCGCACCCCGGCTTCTCCCCTGAGGAGCGGATGGCGGTGCTCAACGACGTGCTCGCGATCCTCAACCTCCGCGTCACCGTCGCCAACTTCCTCCGCGTCGTGCTGGAGAAGGGCCGCGCCGGGATGTTGCCCCTGGTGCTCGACGCAACCCTTCGCCTCGCTGACGCCCAGTCGGGCCGGGTGCGGGCCAAGGTCACCACGGCGATGCCGCTGTCCGACGGCCTCAAAGAGCTCGTGCGCCAGGCGCTCTCCGCGTCTGTGGGCAAAGAGGTCATCATCACGGAGCGCATCGACGCCTCGATCCTCGGCGGCGTGATCGCCGAGGTTGAGGGCCGCGTCTTTGACGGCTCCGTCCGCTCTCGCCTCGACGCGCTCCGGCAAGAGCTCCTCTCCGCCAACCTCTCTCTCGGTGGCGAGGCCTGAGCCGCGAAGCGGCCGCCCGCCCGATCCCCCTCTCTCCGACCTTCCTGGAGCCTCGCTCATGGACATCCGCGCAGAAGAGATCTCCAAGATCCTCAAAGCCCAGATCAAGAACTACGACGCACGGGTCTCCGTGGCCGAGACCGGCACGATCCTCTCCGTCGGCGACGGCATCGCCCGCATCCACGGCCTGCGGAACGTCATGGCCGGTGAGCTGCTTGAGTTCCCCGGCGGCCTCGTCGGCATGGCGCTCAACCTGGAAGAGGACAACGTCGGCGCCGCCATCTTCGGCGACGACCGCGTCTGCCACGAGGGCGACACCGTGCGCCGCACGGGCCAGATCGTCTCGGTGCCTACGGGCCCCGCGCTCTTGGGCCGCGTCGTAGACGCGCTCGGCCGCGCCATCGACGGCGGCGACCCGATCCCCCAAGAGAACATGCGCCCCATCGAGATCAAGGCGCCGGGCATCATCCCCCGCAAGTCGGTGCATGAGCCCATGCAGACGGGCATCAAGGCCATCGACACGATGATCCCCATCGGCCGTGGCCAGCGCGAGCTGATCATCGGCGACCGTCAGACCGGCAAGACGGCCATCGCCATCGACACCATCATCAACCAGCGCACCTTCAAGGACGATCCCAAGCTCAAGATGCACTGCATCTACGTGGCGATCGGCCAGAAGCAGTCCACGGTGGCCCAGGTGGTCGAGCGCCTCAAGCGGTACGGCGCGATGGAGTACACCACCGTCGTCTCCGCCCCCGCCGCCGCGCCCGCGCCCCTGCAGTTCCTCGCGCCCTTCACCGGCTGCACCATCGGCGAGTACTTCCGCGACAACGGCATGCACGCGCTGGTCATCTACGACGACCTCTCCAAGCAGGCCGCCGCCTACCGCCAGCTCTCCCTGCTGCTCCGCCGCCCGCCCGGTCGTGAGGCCTACCCCGGCGACGTGTTCTACGTGCACAGCCGGCTTCTGGAGCGCGCCGCCAAGATGGCCGACTCTCGCGGCGGCGGGTCGCTCACCGCGCTGCCGATCATCGAGACCCAGGCCGGTGACGTCTCGGCGTACATCCCCACGAACGTCATCTCCATCACCGACGGCCAGATCTTCCTCGAGTCCGACCTGTTCTTCCAGGGCGTTCGCCCCGCGGTGAACGTCGGTATCTCGGTGTCCCGCGTCGGCGGCGCCGCCCAGGTCAAGTGTATGAAGGAGCTCGCCGGTACGCTCCGCCTCGACCTGGCGTCTTACCGTGAGCTGGCGGCCTTCGCCCAGTTCGGCTCCGACCTCGACGCCTCCACCCAGAAGACGCTCACCCAAGGCGCCCGCATGGTGGAGCTGCTCAAGCAGGCCCAGTACCTGCCGATGCCCGTCGAGATGCAGCTCATCCAGGTCATCGCTGGCCTTGAGGGCATCTGCAACGACATCCCCGCCCCCAAGACCGTCGCCTTCGCCGTCGCGCTGCGCGACCACCTCGAGGCCAACCAGAAGGCGCTCCTCGACGAGTTCCGCGAGAAGCTCAACGCGGGCTTCCAGCGCAAAGACGACGCCGGCAAGGTGAAGGCTGGCGACGAGAAGAAGATGGACAAGGCCAAGATCATCCAGGCCATCCGCGACTTCAAGTCGGTGTGGAAGGCCTGATCTTCTCCCCCGGGAAACTCGCTCAAGGAGCCCGCTGTGGCCTCTCTCCGCGACATTAAGCGCCGGATCCAGTCGGTCAAAAACACCCGACAGATCACCAAGGCCATGAAGATGGTCTCCGGCGCCAAGCTCAAGCGCGCGACGGACCGTGCCGTCGCCGCGCGGCCTTACCAGGAGTCGCTCTCCCGGGTGCTCGGCCGCGTGGCCGCCGCCGCGGGAGACACCATCACCCACCCCCTGCTCGTCCAGCATGAGCAGGTGGAGAAGGTGCTCGTCGTCGTGATGGGCTCCGACCGTGGTCTGTGCGGCTCGTTCAACGGCAACATCTTCCGCCGCTTAGAGCGCCACATCGAGAAGGAGCGTGAGAGCGGCAAGACCGTCTCTCTGCGCACCTTCGGCAAGAAGGCCCGCGGGCACTTCGGCCGCCGCAACTACAACATCGTCAGCTCCGTGACCGACCTCACCTTCTTGGGCTACGCCGACGCGGCCTTGGTGTTGGCCGACCAGCTCTCCGCCGAGTTCGCCAATGGCGACGTTCACGAGGTCTGGCTCTCGTACAACTACTTCAAGTCCGCGGGCACCCAGATCCCCACGATCACGCGCCTTCTGCCCCTGTCGGTCGCGGCCGGCGGCAAGACGGCGGCGCGGCGGCCCCCCCGGGCGGCGCGGCGGGCTCGGTCGAGTACAAGTACGAGCCCGACGGCCAGCGTCTCCTCGACATCTTGCTGCCGATGCAGCTTCGCACCATTCTCCTCCAGGCGCTCCTCGACACCGAGGCTGGTGAGCACGCCGCGCGTATGTCCGCCATGGACAACGCCACCCGAAACGCGGGTGACCTGATCAGCTCCTTGACCCTCGTCTACAACCGAGGCCGTCAGGCGGCGATCACCAAAGAGCTCATCGAGATCGTGTCCGGCGCCGAAGCCATCTGACCCCCTCTTCAATCTCCGACTCGCAGGAGCCATTCATGGCCGCCAACCTCGGTCGCGTCAAGCAGGTGACGGGCCCCGTTGTGGACGTAGAGTTCACGACGGGTGAGCTCCCCCCTATCTACAACGCCCTCCGCCTCAGCAACAAGTTCATCAACGACATCGAGGGCAACCTCGTCGTTGAGGTCGCGCAGCACCTGGGCGAGAACACCGTCCGCTGCATCTCGATGGACACCACCGACGGCCTCCGTCGTGGCGACGTCGTGACCGACACCGGCAAGCCCATCGCGATGCCCGTGGGCAAGAAGGTGCTGGGCCGCATCATGAACGTGATCGGCGAGCCTGTGGACGAGCTCGGCCCCTTGGTGGCCGACACCTACATGCCGATTCACCGCCAGCCCCCGACCTTCGTGGAGCAGTCCACCCAGGTCGAGATGTTCGAGACGGGCATCAAGGTCATCGACCTGCTCGCCCCCTACTCCCGCGGCGGCAAGATCGGCCTCTTCGGCGGCGCCGGCGTCGGCAAGACCGTGCTCATCATGGAGCTCATCAACAACGTCGCCAAGAACCACGGCGGTCTCTCCGTGTTCGCCGGCGTCGGTGAGCGCTCCCGCGAAGGCAACGACCTCTGGCACGAGATGCAAGAGGGCGGCGACAAGGCCGTGATCTTCCCCGGCGACAACGACCGCAGCAAGGCCGCCCTTGTGTACGGCCAGATGAACGAGCCCCCCGGCGCCCGCGCCCGCGTGGCGCTCTCCGCGCTCACCATCGCCGAGCACTTCCGCGACGTAGACGGCCAGGACGTGCTCCTGTTCGTGGACAACATCTTCCGCTTCACCCAAGCGGGCTCCGAGGTGTCCGCGCTCCTCGGTCGTATGCCCAGCGCCGTCGGTTACCAGCCGACCCTCGGCACCGAGATGGGCATGCTCCAAGAGCGCATCACCACGACGAACAAGGGCTCGATCACCTCGGTGCAGGCCGTCTACGTGCCCGCCGACGACTTGACCGACCCGGCGCCCGCCACGACCTTCGCCCACCTCGACGCCACCACGGTGCTCAGCCGTAAGGTCGCCGAGAAGGGCATCTACCCCGCCGTGGACCCCCTGGACTCCACCTCCCGCCTGGTGGACCCGAACATCCTCGGTGACGAGCACTACAACACCGCTCGCCAGGTGCAGCAGATCCTCCAGCGCTACAAGGATCTGCAAGACATCATCGCCATCCTCGGCATGGAAGAGCTCTCGGACGAGGACAAGGCCATCGTCGGCCGCGCCCGCCGCATCGAGAAGTTCTTGAGCCAGCCCTTCCACGTCGCCGAGCAGTTCACCGGCCTCCGCGGCGCCTACGTCAAGAAGGAGGACACCATCCGCTCCTTCAAGGCGATCCTCGCGGGCCAGTACGACAACCTCCCCGAGGAGGCCTTCCGTCTGGTGGGCACCATCGAAGAGGTGGTCGAGAAGGCCAAGAAGCTCGCCGCGAACTGAGCTGAGCGCCCAGGCGCTTCACTGAGGAACCGATGCCTATCGCCGTCGAGATCGTCACGCCGACCAAGGTCGCGCACAAGTCCGTCGCCAAAGAGGTCCGCGCGCCGGGCTTCTTCGGTGAGTTCGGTGTTCTGCCCGACCACGTCCCTTTCCTCACCGTCGTCGAGCCGGGCTTGGTGACCATCACCAGCGACAGCGGCGAGCGTTCGGTCTTTGTGGTGGGTGAAGGCTTCGCTGAGGCGGGCCCGGATCGCCTCATCCTGCTCACCGCCTCGTGTGAGGAGGCCGGCGGCGTAGACAAATCCGCCGCCCGCGCCGCCTTAGACGTCGCCGAGAAGGAGCTCGTCTCCCTCGACCCGAACAGCGGCGAGTGGAAGACGGCCGAGCGGAACGCCAAGCTCTCCCGGGCGCGCCTGCTCGCCTGATCGGGTCGCTGAGCCCGTCTTGAAGACCGCCAAGGGCTAACTCTTGGCGGTCTTCTGCGCTCTGGGGCTCGCGACGGCGGGGGGCGGTGTTAGGCTCAACGCATGAAGGCGCTCCTGATCGCGCTGTGGAACAACACAGGAACTCATCACCTCCCTGAGCGCGCCTCGGCGGCGGCGTATTACCTCCTGTTCGCGGGGCTGCCGTTCGTGGTCGCGCTCCTCGACGTGCTCACGCTCTTGCACCTCGACGACCAGCTCCGCACCTTACAGCTCGTCATCGAAGAGACCTTCCCGCCCGACATCTCCACGCTGTTTCTGGCCGAGCTGAGCCGGGTGGTGGAGGCACGATCGGCCCCCCGCGCGCTGTTGGCGTTTGGCCTCGCGGTCTACAGCGGCGAGAAGGCCGTGAACTCCTTGATTCAGGGCGTGAACGCCGCCTACGCCACGCCGACGCCTCGCAACATGCTCCTCGATCGGCTCATGGCGGCGATCATGACCGGCCTGGGGCTCTTGGTGAGCCTCTTCGTCGTGTTTTTGCTGGCCGGGGGCGCCTGGGCGTTCACGATGATGGCCGAGCGGGGCCTGATCTCCATGGGCACGCTCTCGACCTTGACCGTGCTGCGAATGCCCGTGGTGCTGCTCACCCTGCACCTGTTGGTGAACGTGCTCTACCGCGTCGCCGCCGACACGCCCTCTGCCTTGGCGCTGGGCGAGCTGGGGCAGCGTGATCGCCACCTTAGGCTTCGTGGCCGTGACCGAGGGCTTTCAGCTCTACGTCACCCGCGTGACCGACCTCGGCGCCACCTATGGGAGCTTAGGCGCGGCGATCGGCCTGCTCTTGTTCTTGCAGCTCACCGCGTCGAGCGTGCTCTTCGGCGCGGAGATCGACGCCTATCTGCTCAAACGCTCAGGCGGCAAGACGACACGCCCGACGCCCCGCTGGAAACGCCGCCTGGTCTCGGCCCCGCCGCCGGAGACGCCCCCGGCGACCACAGACAAGGGCTGATCCGCGGCTCAGTCCTTCCCGGCCTCTTTTAAGAACGACTTGGTGGTCTCGTGCTGGGGGTCGCCGAAGACCTTGTCCGGCGGGCCGAACTCGACGTCGTGGCCCCCGGCGAAGACATGAACGTGGTCGCTCACCTGCCGGGCGAAGCGCATGGAGTGGGTCACGACGATCATCGTCTGGTCGGCCTTGGCGAGATCGGAGATCACCCCCAGCACCTCGTTGGCCATCACCGGGTCTAGGGCGGAGGTGGGCTCGTCAAAGAGGATCGCCTCGGGGCGCATCATCAGGGTGCGGGCGATGGCCACACGCTGCTGCTGGCCGCCGGAGAGATCCCGGGGGTAAGCCTCGGCTTTGGCGAGCAGGCCCACGCGGTCCAAGAGCGCCACGGCCCGGGCGACGGCGGACTCTTTGGGCTCGTTGTCCACGAGCATCGGCGCCTCGATGAGGTTGCCGAGCACGCTTAGGTGCGGGAAGAGGTTGAACTGCTGGAAGACGAAGCCCACGACCTTGCGCACCTTCTGAAGCTGCGCCGCGTCTTTGCGGGGGTGCAGGTTCGCCGAGAGCACATGGGGGCCAACCCGCACGGCGCCGCCCTGGAAGGTCTCCAGGCCGTTGATGCAGCGCAAGAACGTAGACTTGCCGCCGCCCGACGGCCCGATGATCGCCGCGACCTCACCCCGGTTGACCGTGAGCGAGATGCCCTTGAGGATCTCCAGCTCGCCGTGGCGCTTGAACAGGGCGTCGACGTGAATCATACGTTCACCCCCGAGCCGCCGAGGCGCTTCTCGATGTTCCGGGCGATCAGAGACATGGGGTAGCTCATCACGAGGTACAGAAACGCGGTCATGAGCATCATCTCCACGACGGCTTGGGTGCTCATCGACAAGACGGTGAACCGTTTGGTCAGCTCGATGAGCGTGACGACGGAGCACACCGAGGTGTCCTTAAACAGGGCGATGAAGTCGTTCACCACGGGCGGGATGACGATACGCACGGCCTGGGGCACGATCACCCGGAAGATCGCCTGGGTGGGCGACATACCCAACGACAGCGCCGCCTCCATCTGCCCGCCGGGGATGGCCTGGATGCCAGCGCGGTAGATCTCCGACTCATAGGCCGAGTAGTTGATCGCCAGGCCCAACACCGCCGTGGTGAACGCCGGGATGTTCACGCCGAGCTCAGGCAACAAGAAGAAGATGAAGTAGAGCTGGAGCATCAGCGGCGTGCCGCGCAGAAACTCGACATACGCCGTGAGCGGCAGGCGCACCCACCCCGGGCCGTACAGACGACCGACGGCGATGAGGATGCCCGCGAGCACGGCCAAGGGGAACGAGAGCCCGGCGAGCACGACGGTGAGCCCAGCGGACTTCACCAGCACCGGGAAGTAGTCTTGCACCACGACCCAGCCGCGCTTGCGGGTGCTCGTCACCGCGACGTCGGCCTGGGTGAGCGGCGCGTCGGCGGTGTTCACCTCGACCTGGGCGGCCTTCTCGTAGCCGAAAAACTTCGCGTGCTCGGCGAGGGTGAACAGCTCCTGCTGCTGTTTGTCCCAGATGCCATAACGGCTGTAGATGCGCTCCAGCTCGCCATTTCGCAGCATGAGGATCAGCGCCTCGTTCACCGCCTGGATGAGCTGCTTGTCGCCCTTTCGGGCGTAGATGACGTAGTAGCCCGGCGCGACGGGCTCACCGATGGGGCGCAGGGCGGGGAAGCTCGGGGCATAAAACGAGGCGATGGGCGTGTCTTGCAGCGTGGCGTCGAGCTTGCCCGTCTCCACCTCACGCATGGCGTCGGTGTTGCCGTCGTAGCCGATGACCTCACACAGCGCGCCGCAGTGCTCCTCCATCACCTCTTGGGAGGCCGAGCCGGTCAACACGCCGATCTTCATCAGGGCGCCGTCGGGGCGCGGTTTTTTGAGGTCGTCCCAGGAGGTGATCCCGGCGTCGTCGCTGCGCGCCATGAGCTGCAGGGCGTAGACGTAGTACGGCATCGACGCCTCAAACAGCTCGGCGCGCTCCGGGGACCACTCGTAGCCGTTGATGACGAGCTGCACCTTCTCCGCGCGCAGCAGATCGAGGAGCTTGTCCCATTGGCCTTGGGAGAACTCGGGCGTCACCTCAAGGTACTCGCCGAGCTTGTCGGCGAGGTCCACCTCAAAGCCGGTGACCTTCTCGGGGTCGTCCTCGCGGGGGAAGATGAAGGGCCCGCCGCCCTCCATGTCCGAGCCCCAGATGAGGCGTTTGTCCTTCTGGATCGTGGCCCAGGTGCCGCCGCCCTCGGCGGGGGCGGCGCCTTGGGCTGGGGTCTCCTGCGCGGCGGCGAGCCTCGGCAAACACAACATGACCAGGGCAAACAGCAGGCCGATCAGTCGGTTCATCTGTGTCACTCCTCGTCGTAGACGGCGGTGTAGTAGCCCGGCTCGGGGCGGAACACGTTCAGCGCCACAAACACGCCCGGGGACATCTGGGCCTCTTTGGCCGACCACATGAGCTTGCCTTCAGCCATGACCTGCAGCCAGTCGCGGATGGTGACCTTGCCGCCCGCGCTCACGGCGCTGCGGTACACCCCGGTGTCGGCGAAAGATCCCAAGGCGAGGTCGGGGTCGAGGTTCACCTCACCCCGCACGGTCGGGTTCACCGTCGCCTCCGGCATGCCGACGACGACGAGCTGGCCCCCGGCGAAGGGGCTGCCCGCGGACACGCCCGCGCCGCCGTCCAGCGCCACGGTGACGAGGTTGTGGGGGTAGACCTCACCGGAGTAGAACAGCGCGTAGAAGCCGTCTTGGGGGTAGGTCACGAAGCCGGTCCAGGTGGACCACAGCTCCGCCTCGGCGGACACACCCACACCCGCCGTCCAATACGGCTCAGGCAGCACCTCCCCCTCAGTCCAGCCGAAGTCCATGTCGGAGCCACCCCACACGAACACCTCGGCGTCGTTCTCAAAGTGCCAGGCGAACTCGGCCCCGAGCAGACGCCCGGGGCTCGCGCCGTTGAAGTAGTTGGAGTAGGTCGGCATGTAGTTGTTGCGGTAGTCCCAGTCCTCAAGCCCGATGTTCGGGTTGTGGATGCCGGCGCGCACGATGGGCCCCTCGGTGCCGACCTGCACCATCGCCCACTCCGGCGGGTAGGGCTGGAGCAGGCTGGGCGAGGCGAGGTCTGTCCAGAGATCGACGTCTACCCGCACAAAGACCTTGCCCTGCTGCATTCGGAAGTCCACCTCACCCATGGTGGGCACGGACAGGCTGCCGGGGCTGAGGTCTAAGGCGGCGTCGAGAGAGCCGCCGAACCAGAGGTCAGCGGCCTGGGCCGGGGCGAGGAGCAGAGTGAGGGTGAGGAGCATGGTCGGCAGACCTCGGGGGAGCCGAGGACGTTACCACAGCTTGACCGACCAAGATGAAGAAAGCTCAGCGGCGGAGCACAAGCGCCCAGAGCGAGGGCGCCGAGTCCCGCGCGGCCAGCGCGGAGGGGGTCAAGCCGAAGGACCGCCGCTGGGGCGCGCCGCGCGGACCTCCGCGAGCAAGGCGGGCAGCTCATCGAAAGAAGGGAGCGTGACCAAGGGGCGGCGCAGGGCGACGAGCTGCTCGACGCTCAGGGCGCTGAGCTGGGCGCAGAGGGTGTCGGAGGGATCTCCAAATCGCGCGGCGATGATGTCGAGGGCGGCTCTCCGGGCCTCCTCGTGCTGGGCGCGGGCGGTCTCGGGGGCGACCTCCGCGGCGACGGCTTGGGGCAGATCCGCGGCGACCGCATTGGACAGCCGCTCGGCCACCCCCGCCTCGATGCGGCCCTCTCCCGGCGGGCCTCCCTCCTCCGGCTGACGCTCGCCTCCGCCGCTCCCGCTCTTGAACGCGGCTCCTCCCGCTCTTTCATCTCCCGGCTGAAGCACTCCTCCCGCTCTTTACGCTCTTTGACCCAACGTTTGACGTACTCAGTCTGGGGATCGAAGCTCTTGAGGTACATGCGTTTCTCCAGGAGCGCCCGCGCGCTCAGCGAGAGGGCAGAGAGGAGCATCTCGGTATATTGTACCGTCTTGTCCTCGTTGAGCAAGGGGTTGTCGCTGACGGCCTGCAGCGCGAGAAAGCTGACCTCGGCGGCGTCGGGGCCTTTGGCGTGGGCCAAGGCGGAGAGCACCGTGGCCTCAGGGTTCTCCCGGGCGAGCTTGGGGTCGAGCAGAAGCGGGATCTGCCGCGGCCCAAACACGACGGGGGTGACGACGGAGCCCGGGCCCAGGTGGATCGGCGTCGCCGCCCAGCTCGCCGTGGCCTCGTCTAAGGTGACGACCAGGATCACCGAGGGCGCCGGACGCCGGGCGTGCTGGCTGGCGAGGTACAGCGGCCAGCTCTGCCGCTTCTGGGGATCGGGGCGGAGCTGCACCTCCAAGATCGCCGAGAGATCTTCCCCGCCGCTCATCCAGATCACGCCGTCGGCGCGCAGCTCCGTCGGTGTAGGCACGGTGAGGGAGGAGTCGATGACCTTCACCTCACGCACCTCACCGACGCGCAGGAGGCCCGCCCAGCCCAGCAGCTCGGCGGCGAGCAGGGGCCGAGCGCGGAACAGCTCGATCAGGCACTCATGGGTGAACGACGGCACCAGATGACCCTCGGGACGAGGAGGGCCATAGCTGTGGTCGCCGAGTCGTGCACGTCAGAATATGCTAACTCACTATACTGAAGTATGCTCAAAAAATCTTGAGGATCACGAGGTGAGGATCCTTGAGGCCCGGCTCAGCGCCAACGAAGCGCCGCCTCGGCCTCAAGCTCGGGGATGGGCACGACGAGCTCCCCCGCGCCTCCCCCGGCCGGTCCCAAGGTGATCACCAGGCCCGCGGCCTCGGGGCTCGCCTCGGGCACGTCCACCCCGGCGCGGCGCAGCGCGGGGCCGAGGTGCTGCTCCCACGGGAAGGTGGTCTGCACGGCGCAGGGGATGTCCAAGGAGCCCACCACGGCGAGGCTTGAGGGGGGTCGCTCGGCGACGGCGCGCACCACGGCGTTGAGGCCCAGGTCACCCGTGGGTGAGGGCGGTCGTAGCCAGCGCTGGGGGCAGCCGGGGTGAAACGCGCGCTCGGCCTCGCTGGGGGTGTTGAACGGGGTCTCCGCCTCGGACATCCACCCGCTCCAGCCCACGAGGCCCAAGGCGGCGACGCCCAGGCGTGGGCGCGTCGCGGCGGCGGCGGCGATCACCAAGGCCACGCCCGGGAGCAGAGGCGCGGCGAGTCGATCGTATTTTTTTGGGATCAGCGTGAGCAGCAGCAGGCCCCCCACGGTCCAGCACAAGGCGACGACGGCGAGGCGGCGCGTGGTCGTCTCACGCAGGGCCAGGGCGGCGGCGACGACGGCGATGATCGTCCACAGCGGCCCCAAGGCGCTCTCCCACAACACCCGAGGGTAATAAAACGCCTGGCTGAGCGCGCTGGCCTCGACCTCATACAGCACAGAGCTCGCGGCGTAGGCCCGCTGCTCCTCAAAGTTCACCACCCACCACGGCGCGGCGACGCTGGCCCCCACAGCCGCCCAGATGATCCAAGGCCCCGGCCTCGCCAAAGCGAGCAGACCGGGCAGCACAAACAGCGGCGCGGTCTGTTTGGTGAGCGCGGCGAGCCCCAGGCCCAAGCCGACGCCCAGCGCGGGCATCAAAAACCGCCGCTCCCGAAGCCCCGTCGCCGCCCACAGCGTGAGCGCCGTGAGCGCCGTGAGCGCCCCTTCAGGCATAAACGCCCGGGAGAGCCCCAGGTTGAGCGGCACAGACAGCGTGAGCGCCCCCGCCAACGCCGCCGCCCCCCACGACAGGCCCAGCCGCCGCCCCAAGCCCAAGACACCGAGCCCGGCGAGGCCCAAGAACACGCTGTTCACCGCCCGCACGGCGAGGGCCTCGGGCGGCCCGCCGCCCATGACCCACCACCAGAGGCCGACGATCCCCGGGTAGAGGCTCGGGTAATCGCCCATGTCCAACCACAACAGCCGGGCGAAGAAGCTGGAGGTGTCCCCCGCCAGAAGATCGTGCAGGAACAGCTCCGCGGCGCCGACGTGGCCCTCCTCGTCCCCGTCGCGCAGGAGCCGATCTTGACCCAGCCACCGCGCCTGCAAACCGAGGGTGAGGCCGACGAGCAACACCGCGAGGGCGCCGAGGCCGAGGTCTGTGTTTGATTTTGTGGGTTGCTCTTGGCTCACACCGCCCCCTGCATCAAGAACCACAGCCCACCCACGATCGCCAGGCTCGGCAGGCCCCAGCGCAGCGCCGGGCGCTCCAAGGCCGCGGCGTTACAGGCCACGGCGCAGGCCGAGAGCGCGACCAGGGGCAAGAAGTAGTGTGTGGGGTGGTGGTCGATCGTACACAACATCAGCGAGTAGAGCCCCACACCGATCGCGCACAGACGCGCGCCCTTTCCCGCCAGGGGCAGGGCGCAGAGCAGCCCGCCGCCGGTGTACCACAGCCAGGTCTTGTAGAACTCAGGCACCCGGGGCAAGAGCGCGCTGGGGCTCAGCTCGCCGTGGTAATGCTCAGGCCCCGTCTCAAACCACAGGATCTCCACCCACTCGCCGAGCTGCCCGGTGATCACCGCGAAGGCCCCGATCGTGAGCCCCACCGCCCCGGTGAGCCCCCACAAGGCCAGGATCGGCCTGCGGTTGACGATCCCCAAGGCCGCGCCCACCGCCCAGAAGAGGCTCAAGGCCACGACGCCGGGGTAACGGATGGCCCCGGCGAGCACCCCAACGGCGCCAAAACGCCAGGGTGTGCCCAAGGCGGCCACGCCGCTCACCATCGCCGCGGCGTAGAGCGGGTCGGGGAAGGTGGTGGAGCCGGGCTCGATCATCAGGTGGCCCACGGTGACCGCGGCCAAGGCGGGCAAGGCCCAGGCGGGGGCCGGGGCATCAGGACTGTGTGTGGCGATGAGCTGCGCGCAGGCCGCGCCCAAGAGCAGCAGCACCCCCAAGAGCAGGGCGTTCGCGCCCATGAGCCCCGGCGCGCCCAGGCCCGTGGCCACGGCGAGGGGGTAACTCCACAACGGCGGCTGGTTGACCGTCAGCGCGCGGCTCACCCACAGCTCATCGGCCCAGCGCAGGTTCTCGACGATGTTGAGGAGCTGGTAATAATGCACAAAGCGGTACGCGCCGACGGCGTGGAGGCTCCACACCCCGTCTCGACCGGGGATGAGCGCGAGCTCCGCCGGGCCGTCGCTGCCGGTGATCGTGACCTGAAGCTCCCCCGGGCTCAGCGGGATCAAGGCCGCGACGACGCCGTGGCTGAGGTAACGGGGCACCGCGCCCTCCTCCTCGGCCTCGACCACGTCCGCGGTGATCTCCACCGGCGCCGCGTCGCCGACCTGCAGCCGCGCGCCGATGGGCCCCCGCAAGAGCAGCAGCGCCGCGCCTTCAGAGCCCATCCGCAGGGTGCCGCCGTCGCCGTCGGGATCCACAAAACGCATGGCGCGCTGCTCAGGCCAGCCCAAGACCTCGGGCTCATCAAACCCGGCGCCGGGCTCCACAACACCAGGGGCCTCGGGCAGCCCTTCAGCGTCGGGGCTCCACCAATAGGCGTCCAGGGGCCGCCGGAGGTCTTCACCGCGCCAGACGATCAGCGCGAGGAGCGCGAGGATCACGCCCACCACCGCGCCCCAGGCCCCGCGCGGGCTGTGCGGCGGCCACGGCGCCCGGTGACCCAGCCCCGCGCCGATGAGCCCCCACAAGGCCGAGAGCCCCAAGACCAGCTCCGGCGCGGCGCCGATGGCGCGGGTGATCGAGACGCTGACCACGGCGAGGAGCGCGGAGATCCAGGCCGCGTCGATGGCGACCTGCAGCCCCGTGGCGTGGCCCCCGCCGAGCCGCCGGGCGAGGCCGAGCCCCGGCGCCCACAACACCGCCGGGAGCACCAAGACACAGACGAGCCAGCTCGGCGCGTCGTTGGCGCGCGCCGCCCAGGCCAGGAGCGCGAGGCCGAGGGCGCTCATGGCGGGTCCGGGGTTGGGGAGGGGGATGCGTTGAAGGTGCGGAGGCCCTTGCCCACATGCGGGGAAGCCGCTCTGAAGATGCGGAGAGGCTCGCCCACGCGCGGGGAGACGAACGAGGCGTGGTGCAGAGGCGAAGAACGAACCACAGAGGCACAGAGGACACAGAGGAGGGGCACAGAGGGGTTGATGAAGATCTGAGCGGTGCTGAACCACCGAGCGTCTCTCGCCACCGGCCTCCTCCAGCCCTCCGAGTCGCGGCGACCGCGCGACCCTGCCACAGAGCCCTCTGTGTTCATAACCCTGCGCCCTCTGTGCATCTCTGTGGTTCGTTCCCGAATCACCACCTGACATCCCTACCGTCTGGGGATCGTCCCCCGAATCACCACCGACGCCCTGAGCCCGCGGCTCACTCCTCGGCGTCACCACCCCGCACCTCCCGGCCCCGGCACCACCACGCGCTCCACGTCCTCGGATCGTGCCCACCCTCGGCGCAGGCGAGCACGACCCACGGCGCATCGCCGACCTCGGCGAACAAGGCGTGGGCCACGCCCGGCGGCACGTAGACCCGCGCGCCGTGAAGGGGCAGGTGCTCAAGCTCCCCGGTCTCTGGCGCGAAGAGCCCCAACACCCCGCGCCCGCTAATCGCCGTGAACCACTCGCCCATGCGCCGGTGCAGGTGATGGCCGCGGGAGGCGCCGGGGGCCACACGCACGAGGTAGACCTCCCCCAAGACAGGCTCAGGGTGCAGCTTCTCCAGGACACCGCGGGGGTCGGTGAAGGTCTGAACCGGTCGCACGCTCACGCCACGCATCTTCGCTCCGCTCGTGGCCCACCATACCACCCCGCGCCGCGGAGGTTACGCTCTGCCCCATCCCCACGACACCGGAGTCCCCTCGTGATCCTCGTCCTCCTCAGCTTGATCGCCTGCGGTGACCCCGACCCGTCCTTCACCGTCGATGAGCACGGCCCCACCTACCACGCCGACGTGGCGCCGATCCTCCGCGCCCGCTGCGAGGGCTGCCACAGCGCCGGGCAGATCGCGCCGTTCACGCTCAACTCCTACGACGAGGTGTCGATCCTCGGCGCGCAGATCGTCGACAGCGTCGAGACCCGGCGGATGCCCCCCTGGCTCGCGTCCGACGACTGCAACACCTATGAGGGCTCCCGCTGGCTCGCCCAGGAGGAGATCGACACGATCCGCGAGTGGGTCGAGGCCGGCAAGCCCGAGGGCGACGCCGCGAGCGCGCTGCCCGCCTTTGAGCCGGTGGAGGACGTGCTGGCCAACCCCACCCACTCCGTCGCCATCGCCCAGCCCTACGCCCCCGACTTTGAGGGCAGCGACGACGACTACCGCTGCTTTGTGGTGGATCCCCAGGTGGCCACCGACGGCTTCGTGACCGGCTACCAGATCATCCCCAGCGATCCCGAGATCGTCCACCACATGATCCTGTACCTGCCCTCCAGCGACTCCGCCAGGATCAGGCCCTGGCGTATGACGCCGCTGAAGAGGGCGACGGCTACACCTGCTACGGCGACGCCCGGGTGAACAGCTCCATGCTCGCGGCCTGGGCGCCGGGCTCGTGGTCGGCGGAGTACCCTGAAGGCACGGGCATCGCGCTCCCCGCTGGGCGGCCCATCGTCATTCAGATGCACTACAACAACAGCGGCTCCCCCGACGCCGCCGACGCCACCGAGGTGCTCCTGCGGGTGGAGCCCGAGGTTCAAGACGAGCTCTACTCCTTCTTCTGGGTGACCCCGCGCCTCGACATCCCCGCGGGCGCCGAATCCCACACAGAGGAGAGCGAGAGCATGGTGAAGCGCTATGTGGGCGATCTGCCCGGTCGTCTGCGCCTGCACGACATCGGCCCCCACATGCACACCCTCGGCGAGTCCCTCAACGCCACCTTGGTACACGAGGACGGCTCGGAGACCTGCCTCATCGACGTGCCCCGCTGGGACTTCAACTGGCAGTTCGGCTATGAGTTCACCGAGCCCGTGGCCATGGAGATGGACGACAAGGTGCGGCTGAGCTGCACCTATGACGCCTCGGATCGTACGGAGGACACCCGCTGGGGCGAAGGAACCGAGGATGAGATGTGCCTCACGACGATGTTCGTGACGTATGAGGCGGATTAGCGCGGCGCTAGGGCGCCCTCCGCTCCTGCCGCCGCCGCTCCGCCTCCAGGTCGATAAGCGCGCTCGGCGCGAGGCCGGCCTCCCGCAGCCGAGGCCAGTGGCAGGTCACCAGCAGGAGCTGCAGGCCCGAGGCCGCCGCGGCGTCGAGCACCCGGCGCGTGCGCTCTAAGCGCGCCTCGTCGGTGGCCACGAGCGCGTCATCCAAGAGCACGGGCAGGCCGTCCTCACCGCCCAAGAGCCGGGCGAAGGCGAGGCGCATCACCAGGCCGAGCTGCTCCCGGGCGCCGAAGGACAGCTCATCAAAGGAGTCCGCGCCTTGGTCTCGGGAGATCTGTTTGAGGGCGTACCGTTCGTCAAACTTCGCCGTGGCGTCGGGGAAGATGAGGCGCAGAAGGCTGGCGACCTCTTGCTTGAAGGGGCGCGAGCAGGCGCTCTTGGGCGGCGGTGCGGCAGTCGTTCAGGGTCTCGTACAGGAGCTTCGCGGCTTCAGCGTCTTGGCGGGCCTCACCAAGCTCCGCGTCGGCGGCGTCGAGCTTGGCCTGCTGTTCGGCGAGGCGGTCGTGCAGGCCGATGGCCCCGGCCGCGCTCAGGGTGCCCGCGATCTCCGCCTTCTGTGTCTCGGCGTCTTTCATGCTCGTGCGGTTGAGCTCAAGGCCCGCGCCGCGCTCGCCGCGTCACGCTCAGCCTGCTCGGGGGTGCAGCTCGGCGAGGGCCCGCACGAGCTTCTGGTGCTCGGCGACGGCGCGCTGCTCGGCGGAGAGCTTCTGTTCGAGCTTGGCGCTGAGCGCGCTGTCTACGCCGTGCTCGGCGCGGTGGGCGGCGAGCTGGAGGCGCAGGCGCTCCACCCGGGCGCTGGCCTCGGCGCTGGCCTTGGCCGACTGTGTGGCGTCGGTGAGCAGGCCCTTGAGGTTGGCCTCTTCACGCACGAGGGCGTCGCGGACCTCGTCCAAGGCGAGCTGGGCGTCACGCTCGTGCTGCTCGGCCTCGTTCAGCCGCGCGCCTAGCTCACTTCGCTCGGGCAGGGGCGGGTCGCCGGGCTCGGAGCAGGCGTCGCGGGCCTGCTGGGCGCGGCGGGCGGCGGCGTCGCGCTGGTTGAGCTCCTCCTCCAACGCCGGCAGGCCCTTGGGCGCGATCTCCCGCAGCTTGGCCTGGGCCTCGGTGAGCCGGGCCTCGATCTCCCGGCGGCGCTGGGCGGCCTCCCGGGCCTCCTCGATGGTCTTGTGGCCCTCGGCCTGAAGCGCGGCGCGGAGGGTGTGTTTGGCGTCGTGGGCGGCCTCGCGCAGCTTGTGGAGATCCGCCCCGCCTGGGCGCAGCCCCAAGGCCACAACATCCCCCACGGTGATCGTCTCGGGCTCCACGGCGTGAATCGTCGCCGACTCCCCGGCGCTCATCGTGCGCTCGCCGCGCTCGTCGATGAGGGTGAACGGCCGCAGGGCCGTGAGCACCAAGGTGGCCGCGGCGCCCTCCAGGCGGCTCGTGTGTTTGAGGGCGTCGGCCTGGAGCGCCTCCAAGCGGCTGAGCCCGGCGTCATCGGGGCGCAGCGCGCGCTGCTCGGCCTCAGACGCCACCCGCTGCTCTTTGGCGGCCAAGGCGCGGCGCAGGCGCTCTTGGTCCACACGCTGGGCCTCGGCGGCGTCAAGGGTCTCGCGGTGGGCGCGTAGGCGGCGACACAGACGACCGGCGCGCTCAAACGCCACGCGGCGGGACTGCACCTCGGCGCGCTGGGGCGGCAGGCGGGCCTCGGCGCGGGCGACGTCCTCCTGAGCCTGGGCGTGGCGCTGGGTCAGGGCCGGGGCGGCGGACTCAGCCTCGGCGGACTCGGCGAGCAGGGCCTCACGCTGGCGCTGGGTGCTGGCGAGGAGCTGGGCCTCGGCCTCGACCTGGCCCCGGCGGGCGTCGAGCTCGCCCAGGCCGTCTTTGAGCTTCTGAATTCGCATCACCTCGGACTGTGCGGCGCGGTGGCGCTCGTCCAGGCGCGGCTGCTCTCGGCGCAGGCGGTCGAGGTCTTGCTCCAGTCGCGCGTGGCGATCGACGGCGGCGTCGTGCTCTTTGAGCTGATCCCGCAGGCGATCCCGCTCGGCTTTGGCCGCCGCGGCCGCAGACGTCGCCTTCACCATCGGGGCGTCGGCACGTTTGACGAGCTGGCCGCCCTCGGTGTAGTGCCGCAGGTACTCCGTCCGGACTTTTTGCAGAAGCTCCTCAGCGCCCTCACCGCCGAGCACGGCGCCGCTCATCGACGCGAGGCGCTCGCCAAGGCTCGCCCGGGCGGCCTCGGTCTTCACGTCTTCGTTCGGGGAGCGCCCGCTCTCGCCTTGCATCACCCGCACCAGGGGCCACACACCTTGGTCTTCAGGCTTGAGCTCGCCGCTGCGCGCCGTCTCACCGACGCCGAGCACACCCCGCAGGCGCTCTTCAGCCTCGGTCCCGGCCAGCTCGACGACGCCGTCTTTGGGCGACGACACCCGCAGGGCGCTCTTGGAGGCGGCGGCGCCCGCGAAGAGCTTCTCCACGGTGTAGGTGACGCCACCCCGCACAAACACCACCTTCACCCGAGGGCGGCCGTCGCCGTGGGGCTTGATGGCGCGGTGGCGGGCGGTCTCGCCGCGGGCGGTGAGCGTGAGGGCGTCCCAGATCGCGGCGAGCAGGGTGGACTTGCCGATCTCGTTGGGCCCATAGATGACGTTGAGCCCCGCCGCGAACGTGAGCGTGAGGGGCCCGGCGACGCCTTTGTATTGTTCGACCTCGACGGAGAGGATCCTCACGCCGCACCCTGGCGCAGGCGGTAGAGGAGCTGCAGCGCCCGGGCGGCGGCGGCGTCTGTGGCCTCAACACGCACCTGCAGGCGCTCCACGGCGGCGCGCACATAGCCGTCGCTGGCGAGGCCGAGGAGCTCCTCGCGGGTGGGCGCGGGCAAGACCCCCTCACCGCGCACCCGCAGGTGCAAAAGCCGCCCGCGGGCGTCGTCCAACACACGGTCCAGCAGGCCGAAGTCGTCCAGTGACAGAGCGCCGCGGAGCTCCAAGCGCACGAGCGTGTCGCCGGGGTTCGTGAGGCCCTCAAAGAAGCGGGCCAACATCATCACCTGCTCGCGGCTGGAGAGGCTGGCCTCGTGGCGAATCCAGCGGGTGCGGGCCACGGCGAGGGGCGCCACCTGGGCGGGCTCGCCGGGGCCGGGCAGCTCGACGAGCAGGACGTGCCCGGGGGAGTTGTCCTTAAACGAGGTGGGCTCGGGGGCCCCGGCGTACCAGCTCCGCTCATCGACCTGCTTGAGCCCGTGCCAGTCGCCCAGCGCCACATAGTCGAGGTTGGCGTCTTTGGCGCGGGAGACGTCCACGACGTTCTGGGCGGACTCCGAGGAGAAGCTCTGCACGCCGCCATGGGCCAGGCCGACCCGCACGGCGTCGGGGGCCAGATCCCGCCCGGCCTCGGCGGACCAGTGGCGCGAGGGGTCGTCGGCGGAGTGTCGGCGCAAGAGCGGCGCGGGGAGGATGACCGCGGCGCCGTCTTGAATCGCGACGGGGGCCTGGGAGAGCAGCACCTCGACGTTCGGCGGCTTGCGTGAGGTGAACCGATCCGTGCGGTAGACGCTGTCGGCGCCGCCGTGGTCGTGGTTGCCGGGCAAGATGTACACCGGCCGCCCGAGGTCGCGCAGGCGGTCGCAGGTCTGCACGATGAGCCGCTGCTCGACGGTGTTGGCGTCGAAGAAGTCGCCGGCGACCATCACCACCGAGGCGTCGTGCTCACGCGCCGCGTCGCCGATGCGCGTGAGCGACTCCAGCCGCGCCTCACGCATCTTCGCGGCCTGGTCGCCCTCCACCCAATGGAAAGGCATCCCGAGCTGAAGGTCCGAGGTGTGGATGAAGCGCAGCGGCGGCATGGCGGGCCAGGGAGGAGGCGGGAGGAGCGGCGGTGGCGCCTAGCATAACGCCGCCGGGGCCTGGGTGGGGGCGCGGTGTGTGAGGGGGAGGCGCGCCGCTCCGAGGATCGTAGGAGGCTTCTGTCAGAGATGGAAGCGCCTCAGCCCCGCGCCCCCCGCACCAGCTTCGTCACCTCCAAGATCGTCACCGGGATCAGCCCCAACAAGAAGCACAGTCCGATCTCGCCCAAGGTCAGCGGGTGCAGGCCGAAGACGGCGCGTATGCCGGGCACAAAGTGCATGCCCACCTGGGCGGCGCCGGTGAGGGTGACGACGGCCAACAGCCGCAGGTTGGACGCCGCGCCGAGCTGGGGCAGGGTGCGGGTGTCGCTGCGGGCGGCGAAGGAGCGCATCAGCTCGGAGAAGACCAAGGTGGTGAACGCGAGGTCGCGGGCGGCGTCGGTGGGGCCGTGATCGAGGGCCCAGAGGTACACGCCTAAGGTCAGCGCGGCCTCTAAGGCGCCCACCACGGCGACGCGGAGCCACTGGGCCCGGCCCAACATCGGCTCGGCGGCGTCGCGCGGCGGGCGCTTGAGCACGTCGTCTTGGGTGGGGTCTAAGGAGAGCGCCAGGGCGGGCAGGCCGTCGGTGACGAGGTTGATCCACAGGAGGTGGATCGGCAGAAGCGGCACGGGCAGGCCGGCCAGCGCCGCGATGAGCATCAGGAGCAGCTCGGCGGCGTTTCCGGTGAGCAGGTACACGAGCGTCTTGCGGATGTTGTCGAAGATCGCGCGGCCCTCACGCACCCCGGCGATGATCGACGCGAAGTTGTCGTCGGCGAGCACGATGTCCGCGGCCTCCCGGGTGACCTCGGTGCCCGCGATGCCCATGGCCACGCCGACGTGGGCCTCTTTGAGGGCCGGGGCGTCGTTCACGCCGTCGCCGGTCATCGCCACGATGGCGCCTTTGGCTTTCCATTCGCGCACGATGTTGAGCTTCTCTTCAGGGCTCACCCGGGCGTGAACCCGCTCGTCGGGGGGCTCTCCCTCGGCCAAGATGCCCATCTCCCGGGCGATGGCCAAGGCCGTGACCTTCTGATCGCCGGTGATCATCACGGTGACGATGCCCGCGCCCCGGGCCTCGGCCACGGCGGCGACGGCCTCGGGGCGCGGAGGGTCGGCCAGGCCGATGAGCCCCATCAAGGTGAGGCCGGCCTCGTCTGGGCCCTCGCCTTTGGCCACGGCGAGCACCCGCAGGCCCCGCGCGGCCAAGGCGTCGTTCTCGGCCTGGGCGCGCTCGGCGCCGTGTGAGCACAGAGGCAGCACGCTCTCGATGCCGCCCTTCATGTACAGTCGGTTGCCCTCGCGGAAGATGGACATGCGGCGGAGGTTTGTGTCGAATGGGCGCTCAAACACCCGGGGCTCGGCGGCCTCGATGGCCTCACGGGTGACCCCACGCTCGGCGGCGAGCTGGAGGATCGCCAGCTCTGTGGTGTCGCCGCCGCGAGAGGCCAGCTCGGCGTCACAGCAGGCGGCGGCGGCCCACAGAAGCGCCTGCTCATCAGGGGCGACCAAGGCCCGCGCGGTCATCTGCCCGGTGGTGAGCGTGCCCGTCTTGTCGGTGCAGACCACAGACGTGGCGCCTAAGGTCTCGACGGCCATCAGCTTTCGCACGAGCACATGGCGGGCGGCGAGGCGCTGCACCCCCACGGCCAAGGCGAGGCTCACCACGACGGGCAGGCCTTCAGGCACCGCGGCCACGGCGAGGGACACCGAGCTGAGCAGCACGTCGAGCCAAGGCTGGGCGCGGTACACACCGAGCGCCGCGACCAGGGCGACCACGACGAGGCAGGCCTTGATGAGCGTGCTGGTGACGTGGTTGAGCTGGAGCTGCAGCGGCGTGAGGCCCTCCTCAGCGTCGCCCAGAAGCTTGGCGATGCGGCCGATCTCGGTGTTCATGCCCGTCTTGAGCACCTCGGCCACGCCCACCCCGGCGGTGATCGACGTGCCCGCGAAGACCTGGTCGGTGCGCTCAGCGATGGGCGCGTCGTCCGCCACAGGCGCCGTGCTCTTCTCCACAGCCTCGCTCTCCCCGGTGAGCGCGGCCTCGTCCACCCGAAGCGCGTGGGCCTCGATCAGCCGGGCGTCGGCGGCGACCTTGTCCCCGGCCTCCAGCACCAGCAGATCCCCGACGACGATCTCCGCGGCGGGGATCTTGACGAGCTGGCCGTCGCGCCGGGCCGTGGCCCGGGGGGCGGTCATCGCGCGCAGGGCCCGCACGGCGTCTTCAGCCCGGGACTCCTGGGAGTAGCCGATCACCGCGTTGAGGAGCACGATGGCGAGGATCGCGACGGCGTCCACCCACTCCTTGAGCACCCCGGCGGCGATGGCGGCGGCGATCAGGAGGCCGATCACCGGGCTCATCAACTGCCGGGCGAAGAGGCGCCAGCGCGGCGTAGGCTCGGAGCGGTGAAGCTCGTTGGCGCCGTGCTCGGCGAGGCGCTGGGCGGCGTCTTGGGCGCTGAGGCCGGGGCGGGAGACGGCGGCCGGGGCGGCGGGGACGATCGGCATGGGTCAGACCAGGGGGTGACGGCTCACGGGCTGCACTCGGGGGTGATCCCTGAGGTTAAGCACATAGCGCACCATCTTCTTGCCATAAAAGTTAAATTCGCCTTTTGGCTCAAATCCCCACGAGCGGAGCTGGCGGTTGGCGCCCTCGTTCTCGACCTCCGTGGTGATCTTCACCTGATCGTGGCCGCGGGCGAGCAGGTCATCGAACAGAACCTTGTTGATGTGGCCTGAGACCCGTTTTCCCCGAAGCTCTGGCGCGAAGGAGCAAAACAGCGACTCCGCCGGGACGGCGTCTTGGCCGGCGTCGCTCACTTTGAAGTACCGGAGCGTCTGGGAGAGCCGCGCGAGAACCTGGGGGCGCTTGAGAACGCCCGCCGCGGCCGCCGCGCCCAAGACCAGGGCCCGGGAGCGCATCAGCGTGCGCATCATCGGCTCGGCGTCGATGGACCCGGCGATGAAGCCTTTGACGACGCCGTCCTCCTCGTACACGAAGCCCAAGAAGTAGGGGCTGTCGACCAGGCCCCGGTAGAGCTCCACCAAGAAGCGGCGGCCGAGCTGGGCCCACAAGGAGCTGCCCATGGCGGCCTCGTGGAGCGCGGCGACGGGCTCGGCGTCGCGGTTCTGCATCGGGCGGATCGCGGCGAGCACCGCGGGGTCTACGGGGAAGGGCGAGAGGTCCGTGGGCATGGCCCCTTCTACCTTGTGCGCCATCGCGGCGCTCGCAGGTTACGTCTCTGATCTCCCTTCTCGTCTGGACAATCGCCTCATGCGCACCCCCTCCGAGACGCGCCTCTCCGAGCTCTTCATCGGCATCGCCGGGCTCATCGGCGCCGGAAAGTCTACCCTCGCCACGGCCTTGGGCGAGCACCTGGGCCTGCCGGTGTACTACGAGCCCGTCGCCGACAACGAGTACCTCGCCGACTTCTACCGCGACACCGCGCGTTACTCCTTCGCCACGCAGATCTACCTGCTCAACCGGCGCTTCGCCCAGCACCAAGAGATCATCTGGCGCGGCGGCGGCGGCGTTCAAGACCGCACGATCTACGAGGACGCGGTCTTCGCGAAGATGCTCAGCGAGTCCGGCCTGATGGACGCCCGGGACTACCGCACCTACCTCCAGCTCTTCCGCCACATGTCCAACTTCATGTGCCGCCCCAACGTGATCATCTACCTCGACGTGAAGCCCGAGCGCTCCATGGAGCGTGTGCGGTCCCGCAACCGCGAGGTCGAGAGCGGCCTCACGCTGGAGTACCTCACGGCCCTGCACGCCGAGTACGAGCGTTTCATCGGCGAGATCAGCCGCACCATCCCCGTGATCCGCGTGGACTGGGACTCCTTCCGCGACGTTCAAGAGATGGCCCAGGTCATCGAGCGTGAGTACCTCACCGGCAACTTCTTGCGTGAGGTGCAGTGGAGCCCGGCGCGGGGGTGAGGGGCGTCTCCTCCTGTATAGTTTGCCCCCTACCAATCTCCGACGCGGCCACCCATGTACCTCAAGCGCCTCACACTCAAGAATATTAAGTGTTTCGCTGACGCGACGCTGAGCCTGCCCGGAGAGGGCGGCTACGCTGGGTGGAACGTGCTGCTCGGAGTAAACAGCACGGGGAAGTCGACGGTGTTGCAAGCGGCGGCCCTCGCGCTGTTGGGGCCGGTGAGCGGCGCGCGGTTGCTGCAGCAGCCCGCGTCTTGGGTTCGCCAAGGCCAAACCTTTGGGAAGCTCGAAGCGGAGATCGCCCACAACCCTGACATCGAGGCATCGCCGGGGGTCAACCGCGCAAGTCGCCTTATCTGGCGCGGCTGGTCGTGAGCGGTCACGAGCGTGTAGAGGTCGAGGGCCTAGAGTTGGTGCAGCCGCAGCTCGCGTTGCCTTCAGCGCTCCGAAATAGCCTTAACGCCGGCCCCTACTCCGGTCGCGCTGGGTGGTTCTCGACGGGCTATGGGCCGTTCCGGCGGCTCACCGGGGGCGGCGGCGAAGAGAACATGAGCATCCTCTACGGCGGCGGCCGGGAGGCGCGGCACCTCACCTTGTTTCGGGAGAGCGCGGCGCTCACCAACGTCGAGCGTTGGCTCACCGATCTACACAGCCGCGCCGTAGACCCGGCCCTGCCCGAGCCCATGAAGCAGTCCGCGCAGCGTGACCTCGAGGTGACGAGAGAGCTCCTGCGCACGCTCTTGCCCCAAGGGGTCGAGGTGGAGGAGGTCTCCAGCCTCGGCGTCACCTTCCGCTCACCGCTGGGCGCGCGGGTCGGGCTCAACCAGCTCAGCGACGGCTATCGCAGCTTCTTGGCGCTCGTGATCGACCTGCTCAAGCAGCTCGCGGACTCCGGCGGCCTCGGCGTGACCCACGACGCCACTGGCGCCCCGGTGATCCCCGCCGAGGGCGTTGTGCTCATCGACGAGGCTGACACCCACCTGCACCCCTCATGGCAGCGGGATCTGGGCTTCCACCTCTGCAAGGTCTTCCCCAAACTGCAGTTTATCGTCACCAGCCACAGCCCCTTCGTCGCCCAGGCCGCGCGTCCCGACGGGCTGTTCTTGGTGCGAAAAGACGCTGACGGTGCGGTGACGATCACACCCTCCGATCGTTCCGTGCGTGGCTGGCGCGCGGATCAGATCCTGCTCAGCGACCTCTTCGGCTTGGAGTCCACCCGCGACCCCGAGACCGACGCCTTGCTCGCCGAGCACGACTCCTTGGCCAGCCTCGTGGCGCCCGACGCTGCGGCCCTCGCCCGGCGAGAGGTCGTGCGTGCGCTCTTGGCCGAGCGTCTGACCGCGCCGGGGGACAGCCTCGCCGAGCGGGAGCGATCACGAGAGATGGCCGCGCTGGTGGAGGCGCGCCTCCGGCGCCTGCGGGGCGACACGCCATGATGCCGCTCACGCGCTTGTCTGAGGAGCAGGCGTTGAGCGCCGAGGCCCGCGCCGATCTCTACGCTCGTCACACAGAGGCCAGCCGACTGACGCCGCGCAGCGCCGAGATCGACGCGGTCTGGAGGGGTCTTTACAACACGCCCACCCGTGATGAGCTGGTGAGCGCCCTGCGCGCCATGTCCGATGGCAAGTGCGCCTACTGCGAGTGTGTTGACCCCCGCGACGTGGAGCATTTTTACCCCAAGTCGCGGCACCCCGAGCGCATGTTCCGCTGGGACAACCTGCTCTTCGTCTGCAAGACATGCAACCTGGACAAGACCTCACGTTTCCCGTTGGAAGGCACCCAGGCCCTCTTGATTGAGCCCAGCGCCGAGGATCCCGCCCGCTTCTTCTGGTGGGATCCCGTCACCGGGCGACCCCTCCTGGACAGCGAGCCGACGCGCCGCCGACGCGCTGAGGAGACGATCAAAATCCTCCCTCGGCTCAAGCACCAGGACCTCGCGGAGGAGCGACGCAAGCTGCGGTTGGATGTTTTGTTCTTCTTGACCGAGGTGCTAGAGGAGGTGCCCCGGCCTCCAGATGTCGTCGCGCGCCTCGCCACGCTGCTATCCCCGACCCAGCCCTGGCGAAGCGTGCTCCGCCAGCTCGTGAGCGAGGAGCCCACCGTCATCGCCGCGGTGCGTGCCCGAGCGCCGGAGCTCGCGCCGCTCCTCGACGCGCTGCCGCCGATGCCCCCCAGGCCGCTTGCCCCCCTTCCCCCAGCCCCCTGAGGTGTGAACCTTCCCGCGATGAGCCTCTTCCGCCCTGGTGAGAACGTCGAGCGGGTCGCCGAGGGCGTCCGGGCGCGGGTGATCATCGACGGGGAGGCCTACTTTCAGGCCTTGGCCCAAGCCGCCGCCGTGGCGGAGGAGCAGCTCCTCATCACGGCCTGGGCCGATTGACCCCGACGCGGTGATCCTGTTTGACGCCGCCGGGCCGGTGCGGGTGGTGGACCTCTTCGCCCGGGTGCTGGAGCTGCGCCCTCGGCTACGAATCACCGTCTTGGCCTGGGACATGGCCCGCACGATGGCCTGGGGCCAAGGGGGCGCCCTGGCGCTCGACGACCCCCGCCTCGCCGGGCGGCTGCGGGTGGTCTATGACGGCGGCACCCCCTTGGGCGGCAGCCACCACCAGAAGCTCGTCGTCATCGACGACGTCGTGGCGTTCTGTGGTGGGCTGGACCTCGCCGCCGGGCGCTTTGACACCCCCGCGCACCGCGTCGTCGACACCCGCCGGGTGAGCGCCCGCGGCGGGCCGCTGCCCCCCTTTCACGACGTGATGATGATGGTGGACGGCGAGGCCGCCGCCGCCCTGGGCCAGCTCGTCCGTGAGCGATGGTGGCGGGCGACGGGGGAGGCCCTGCCCGCGCCGGGCCCGCGGGCGCCGATCTGGCCTGAGGGGGAGGGGATTCAGTGGTCTGACGTGCGGGTGGGCATCAGCTTGACCGATCCCAAGGCCCAGCCGCCCCGGCGCCAGGTGCAGACGCTCTTTGTGGACCTCATCCACGCCGCCCAAGATCGTCTGTACGTCGAGAACCAGTACCTCACCTCCCGAGACCTCGCCCTGGTCATGGAGGCGCAGCTCAAGGGAACCGAGGGGCCAGAGCTGCTCATCGTCGGCCCCGAGCACCCCCGCGGCCCCCTCGCCGGGGTCACCGTCGGCTTGGCCCGCTGGCGTCTGTTTGATCGCCTGCGCCGCGCCGACCGACACAAGCGACTGCGCCTGATGTGGCCGGTGGTCTCCCGCGCCCGCGGCGTGGCGCTCTACGTCCACAGCAAGGTGATGATCGTCGATGATCGGTATGTTCGTGTGGGGTCCGCGAACCTCGCCGCCCGCAGCCTGAGCGCCGACACCGAGGCCGATCTGTGTTTGGAGTTGACCCGCCCTGAAGACCGCGCTCTGGCCACGGCGCTGCGGCGGCGTCTTGTCGCCGAGCACCTCGACGTGCCCGAGGCGCGGCTGGCCGAGGCTGAGGACCGCCTGGGATCTATGGTGCGCGCCGTAGACGGCCTGCTCAGCGGGGACCGCACCTTGGTGCCCTTCGGCGTGGCGCCCGAGGCCCTGCGCGGGAGCTTCGCTGAGGAGGCGGAGCTGCTCTACGACCCCCCCGAGCCCTTTCAGCTCCCGGCCTTGATCGAGGCCGTGCTGGGACGCGGCGCCCGGGAGCGCCTCTCCGCGCGGCTGCCCCGGGGTCTGTGGTCTGTGCTGGCCTTGAGCGTCGGCTTCGGGCTGTGGCGGGTGGGGGTGGTGCGCCCTGATGACACCATCCGCCTCGCCGGGGCCACCATCGAGGCCATCGCCGCCACCTGGGACGGCTGGATCCTCCTGGCGATCTTGGGCGGCGTGGCCCTGAGCGTCGGTCTGCCCGTGGCCTTGGTGGTCACCTTGGCCGCGTTTGAGCTCGGCGCGCGCAACGGCGGCGCCTTGGCCGCGGTGAGCCTCACCCTCGGGATGACCACGACCTGGGGCGTGGGCTACACCTTGGGGCGTCGTCGGGTGCAGCGTCTTGTGGGCAGCGCCTTGAACCCCATCGCCCAGGCCATCCAGCGCCGGGGCCGCGTGGCGTTCTTCTCGCTGCGAATCTTGCCCGTGGCGCCCTTCGCGCTCGTGGGCCTCGTCGGCGGCGCGGCCGGGGCGCCGCTCTCGGGGATGCTCTTGGGCTCGTGGCTGGGGCTTCTGCCCTACGTCGCGCTGTTCTTGGGCTTGGGCGCGTCTTTGCGGCGCTTCTCGATCTCCCCCGACCCCGTGGCCTTCGCCCTGGTGCTGGGCGCCGTCGCGCTCATCCGAGGCGCCCAGGCCGCCCTCTCCGCCGCCCTCGACCGCGCCGCCGCCCGAGGCGCGACCCTACCGGAGGTCCGATGATCTTCACCCTCACGCTCCTGTCCTGCGCCGGGGGCGACAAAGCCCCCAACGACGACTCCCCAGCGGACAGCGATCCCGTGGACAGCCGCGTCGATGACAGCGCCTCCGACGACAGCGCCCCCGACACCGGCGTCCCCGAGCTGCCCTGGACAGATGACCCCTGCGCCCTGGTGGACGTGGGCGACGACCCCTTCGCCGCCCAGATCGCCGTGTGGACGGCCCAGGACGACGCCGCGCCGCCGCCCACGGGGGCCTCGTGCTCGTGGGCTCCTCGACGATCCGCCGCTGGCGCACGGCCCAGCGGGCGTTGGGGCCATACGCGCCGCTGCAGCGCGGCGTCGGCGGCGCTCGCTCGGCGGACGTGGCCAAACACCTCCCCGAGCTGGCCCTACGCCACACGCCCTCGGCCGTGCTCATGTTCGCCGGGACAAACGACCTCGCCGATGGCCGAAGCGTGCAGTCTGTGGTGGATAACGTGCGCTGCGTGATGCAGCAGCTCCACTCGGCCCAGCCCGGCGCCAAGCTCTTTTACGCGGGCATCACGCCTACCCCCTCGCGCTGGTCGATCTGGGCCGAACAAGACGCCGTGAACCAGGCCATCCAGAGCCTCGCCGCCCAGCACCCCTCGATTGTTTATATCGACACGGTGAGCGCGCTCCTGGCCACGGGCAGCCCGCCCGACGAGGCGTATTTTGTGGACGGCTTACACCTCAACGCCGCGGGCTACGCGCTGTGGGACGCGGCGGTGATCAACACCGTGCGCCCCAACATGCCCGACGTCGTGGCCGCCGCGCCGGTCGGCCCGCCCTCGGGGAGCTACCTGCGGGTAGACCTCGGCCCGTCAAACGCTGAAGATGGCGCGCAAGCCCCAAGCGTTGACGACTTCGGCATCCGCTGGAACACCTGGCACACGCTCCAAGGCGGCGAGCAGGCCCTCGCCGGGGAGGCGCTGCGGGGCCTCGTCACCACCACCGGGGCCATCACCGAGGTAGACCTGATGCTCTCCGGCGGCTTTCGCGCCAACGGCCTCCGCAACGGCGGCCTCACCAGCCCCTCTGGCGACAAGCTCGGCACCTTGGCCGTGTGGCAGGCCACGGCCGACTTCTTCTACACCGGTGACCCCGACGACCCCGGCGGCCTCATGCTCAGCGGCCTGAGCCCCGACGCGCGGCACACCCTGCGCCTGTTCGCCAGCCGCGCCACAGACGAGGAGACCCGCGTCACCCGCTTCACCGTCGAGGGGGGTGAGGAGGCCGTGTCCGCCGAGGTCACCACCACGGGCCCGGACATCGGCGAGGGCGGCTATGACGGCAACGAGGGCACCTTGGTGGTGTTCACCGGCCTGGTGCCCGACGCCTATGGCCGCCTGCACCTCGACGTGGACCGCGCCGCCGGGGCCTTCGCTTACCTGAACTTGCTGGAGCTAGAGGTGGAGTAGGCGCCCCTCTCTCAACCCTTCGCCGCCCTGGCCGGGGGCCGCCGCCGGGGATAGCCACGCCCCCAGACCCAAGGCCGGAGGCCTCTGATGGACGTGCTCGCCGTCACCCACACCCAAGAGCCCAGCGCGGCCTGGGTCGCCGAAGCCATCGCCAAGCGGGGTCACCGGCTGATCCGCCTCGACACCGACCTCTTCCCCAACGCGCCGATGGTGCGCCGCACCCAGCGCGGGACGGAGCTGCGCTCGGCGATTCAGGTGGACGGCGTGTGGGTGCCGCTCGACGCCAGCACGTCGATCTGGTGGCGGCGGGTGAACCTCTCGTCCAAGGTCGATCCCTCCATGGGCGCCGATGCCCAAGGGGCGGCGGTCGAGGAGTCCCGCATCACCCTGCGCGGCCTCGCCAGCGCGCACACCGGCCTCGTCGTCGATCGCCCCCACCACATCCGCCTCGTCGGCGACAAGGCCCTGCAGCTCGGGATCGCCGCCCAGGTGGGCCTCGACGTGCTGCCCACGCTGGTGACCAACGACCCTGAGTCCGCCCGGGCGTTCTTCCATGAGCACAACGGCCAGGTGATCACCAAGATGGAGCACGCCTTCGCCCTCAAGATGGAGGACGGCACCGGCGCCGTTCACACCTCCGTGGTCAAAGAGGAGGATCTCGACGCGCTGGACGGCCTCACCGCCTGCCCGATGATCTTCCAGCCCCGGGTACACACCCGCCGGGAGTACCGGATCACCATCGTCGGTCAGCAGGTGATGGTGGGCGCCTTGGACTACAGCGCGGGGAGTACGGCACCGACTGGCGCCTCGCCAGCCTGCGCGACAAGGGGGTGGTCCACGCCTGGAAGAAGGCCAGCCTGCCGGACGCCGTGTGCCAGGCGATGCTGCGCCTGATGGACCGCCTCGGCCTGAACTACGGCGCCGCCGACATCCTGGAGGACGAGGCGGGCCGCCTGTGGTTTCTGGAGGTCAACCCCGCCGGGGAGTGGGCCTGGATGAACCACGCCGGGCTGCCCATCGTCGACGCCCTCGCCGACCTGCTCACCGGGGCCGTGCCCGCCCGAGACTGCGTCGTCCCGCGGGTATAGGCCCTCTCAGTACAGCTCCTCGTCGGCCCCTTCAGTGGCGGTGACGATGAGGATGGCGTCGCCGCGCAGCTCGGCGTCTAAGGTCAGCCAGCTCTCCTCGATGAGCGCCGCGTGCTCGGGGGTGTAGGCGAGGATCGACAGGAGCTGCTTCACCCAGGCGTCTTCAGGGGCGACGTTCGCCGTAGAGAGCGGCAGATCGCCGAGCTTCTTCGTGAGCAGCTCCGTGGCCAAGGCCAAGGTGTAGGGGTCGTCGGGCGGGTAGTGGTAGGCCCGGGTGACGCTCACGCCGAGCTTGAGGCCGTCGATCTCCACCAGCAGATCGGTCTTTTTGCCGCCGGTGTCGGTGTAGACGATCTCCGCCTCGGTCTTGAGCAGGGTGGCCAGCTCGCAGCGGTAGAGCACCTCATAGGCGAAGACCTCGGAGAGCAGGCTAGAGCCGCCGAGGTTGCCCGCCTCGTAGATGATCTGGCCGCCCTCGCTGAGCAGGCTGGCGTCGAAGGTCTCCGTGCCGAAGTCTAAGGTGTTGACATAGAGGCCCGGCGCCGCGTCGCTGAGCAGGGCCTCGGTCAACACGCCGCAGTCGCCGCTGAGCGCGCCGAAGCCGTCGAGGGGCTCAAAGCTGGGCTCGCCGGTGTCGGTGTCGCTGGTGTCGCTGGTGTCGTCGGTGTCTTGGGTGTCGCCCGTGTCGTCAGGGTCGCTGTCTTCGTTCGTGTCGTCGCCGCCGCTGTCCGTCGAGTCTTGGGTGTCGTCCGTGGTCAGCGCGGAGTCGTCGCCTTTGTCTTTGTCGCCGGAGCAGGGCGGCGAGGGGGGCGAGCAGGGCGAGCAGGGCGTAGGTGGGGTGGCGCATGGCCGCAAGTCTAACGAGAAAACGGCGGCGTGGGCCTCGCAACTTTTAGGCCCGATGAAACCAAAGCTCAGAGGCGCGCTTGCGCTCATCCTCCCCACTCGTGTAGACTTCAAGCCCCTCCAACACCCAGGAAGATGCATGGCCTACGACAGCATCCCGTCCAAGATCATCTCGAACGGTCAGAAGTTCGCCGACAAGCCCGCCTACTTCGTTCGCGGCGCCGCCGCCTGGGAGCCCACGAGCTGGAAGACCTACGCCGCCGAGTGTGTGCAGGCGGCTCGTGCGCTCATCAGCCTCGGGTTTCAGCCCGGCGGGACCGTCTCGATCCTCGGCTTCAACCGGCCAGAGTGGGTGATCCTCGACGTCGCCGCCATGTGCGCGGGCGGCGCCCCGGCGGGCATCTACACGACCTGCTCCCCCACGGAGGTGCAGTACATCGTCAACCACGCCGAGTCTTCAGTGGTGCTCGTCGAGAACAAGGCCCAGTGGGAGAAGATCCTCGCCAAGATTGACGAGCTGCCCCTGCTCAAGCACGTCATCCTGATGAAGGGCGCGGAGAAGGTCGAGCACCCCATCGTGCTCACCTGGGAGCAGTTCATGGCCAAGGCCGAGGGCACCCCCGAGAAGGAGGTCCACGACCGGATCGCCAAGCTCGAGCCCCAGGGCCTCGCCACCTTCATCTACACCTCGGGCACCACCGGGCCGCCCAAGGGCGTGATGTTGTCTCACGAGAACCTCTCCTGGACGGCCAACCTCGCCATCAACGACATCGTCGGCGGCGCGGGCCCTGAAGACTGCTCGGTGAGCTACCTGCCGCTCTCCCACATCGCCGAGCAGATGTTCTCCATCCACGCCCCGGCCTGCTCGGGCTACGCGGTCTACTTCGCCCAAGGCATCGAGAAGCTCGGCGACAACCTCAAGGAGGTCCAGCCGACCATCTTCTTCGGCGTGCCCCGCATCTGGGAGAAGTTCCACGCCGGCGTGTCGGGCAAGCTCAAGGAGGCCACGGGCGTCAAGGCCAAGCTCGTCGAGTGGGCGCGCGGCGTGGCGATTCAGGCCAACGCCCTGAACATGCGCGGCGAGAAGCCCTCGGGCTTCTTGGGCTTCCAATACGCCTTGGCGAACAAGCTCATCTACTCCAAGCTCAAGCCCGCCGTGGGCCTTGGTCGCGCCCGCGTCTGTGTCTCTGGCGCCGCGCCCATCGGCAAAGACGTGCTGGAGTTCTTCTCCTCCCTCGATCTCACCGTGCTCGAGGTCTACGGCCAGTCCGAGGGCTCGGGCCCCACCACCATCAACCGCCCCGGCCGCACCAAACTCGGCACAGTCGGCCCGGCCCTGCCCGGCGTGACGGTGAAGATCGCAGAGGACGGCGAGATCCTCGTCAAGGGCCCCAACATCTTCTTGGGCTACTACAAAGAGCCCCAAGCCACCGCCGAGACCCTGGTGGACGGCTGGTTGTGCTCCGGCGACCTGGGCGCGTTTGACAGCGACCAGTTCTTGAGCATCACCGGCCGCAAGAAGGAGATCATCATCACCGCCGGCGGCAAAAACATCGCCCCCAAGAACCTGGAGGCCGCCATCAAACAGCACGAGCTGGTGAACGAGGCCGTCGTCATCGGCGACCGCCGCAAGTTCCTCATCGCGCTCGTCACCATCGACCCCGAGAAGGGGCCGGCCTGGGCCAACGCCAACGGCGTGAAGCCCGAGGAGCTGGCGACGAGCCCGGCCTTGCAGAAAGAGATTCAGCGGCACATCGACGAGATGAACCGCGAGTTCGCCCAGGTGGAGCAGATCAAGAAGTTCAAGATCTTGCCCCGCAACTTCACCATCGCCGACAACGAGCTGACCCCGACGCTCAAGGTCAAGCGGAAGAAGGTGAACGAGAGCTGGTCGAAGGAGATTGAGGCGCTTTACGCGGAGTGAGCCGCGTGGTGTGAGACCGCCGCCGTCGCCTTCACCCGGGTTGGGTGGGGGTGGCGGTGGGTGGGTGAGGGGAGTTTTTATGATTTGTATGTGGCTGCTCATCGGTTGCGCGACGGAGGAGGAGGTCAAGGCTGAGGTCGAGCTCTTCCGCGCGGTGCCGTCTCGCTGCGACGTGGCGCAGTACTTCTACGGCGAGCCCCCTACGGGTGACGATTTGACGCACACCCAATTCTGGATCACGCGGTCGTGCCTTTGGAGACGCGGTGGGTCCGAGTGCGAGACGCTGCGTGAATCTCCGATCGGGGATTATTCCTGGCTGCTCGATCCATTCTCTGAACAGGGCACCTATTTTGCCCACCTCCAGTCCCCTTACGACCCACTCCACCTCTATGAGACCTGCAAACTCGTCGCGGGGGAGCCCATGACCCCTGTTCTTGTGGTGGAGCCCACAACCTTTATCGGCGAGTCGCCTGTTCGCGCGCAGATTCACAGCGTCCGCTGGATCTCGGATGCCTCCGTCCTGATGTGGATGCACGCCGGCGAAGAGACCGAAGGCAAGAGAATCCTCTGTGTGCTGGGAGGCCCCAACGCCGACGCCTCAAGCGCCTGCCGCGAGGTCTCCGAGGCCTGGGACGCCTTCTGCAGCAAGGTAGCGCCAGGGCACACCGACGCCGCGCGGCAAGAGCGCGCGGCCTGTCGCGCCAACAACCATCAATCGGAGAACAACAAGAAGGGGTGGTGTTATGAGAGGTATTGCAATTGACCTCCACCCTCCGCGCTCAGCCGCTCCTCCACACCCAGCTCCCCCGAGACGGCGCGCTGCGGCTCCTCGACGCTGACCGCGCCGTCTGGCTCGGCGCTCAGGCCCTCCTGTGGCGCTCAGACGGCGTCGTTGAGCCGCTGCCTTGGGCAACGCTCAGCGAAGACGCGGGCCTCACCGTCGTGGACGGGCTCGTGGTCTTGTGGGACGGCGCCGCGCTGCAGGTGTTTGACCACGCCACCCTCACCCCGCTTCGGCGTCTGTCTCAACACGATGGCCTCATCTTTCGCGCGGACGCGCTCCCGGGCCGACGTCTGGTCACATGGAGCACAAAGGACCGCGTGACCGTCTGGGATCTGACGACGGGGGAGGTGTTGGCGCGACACCGTCACGCCGAGGTTCGTGCGCTCTGTGGCCTCAGAGGCCCGCAAGATCCATTGATCGTGGCGCGTGGCGCGCTCGTTGGGCGCCGGGTGCGGCTCACGAGGGTGGACGCGCTCACGGGTGAGACGCTGCTGGCGCACCATGTCGGCCTCACCCACCGCGAGACCCTGCTTGACGTGGTGGTGATTCCATGTCCCGGCGGGCTGATCTCGGCGATCTCGACGATCCGGGGCGGGCGGCAGAGCACCACCGTACGGGAGCATCGGTCAGAGGTGACCCGCACCCTCGGGACGTTTGAGCCTCCCCAAGCGCGCGGGCTGCCGAGGATCTGGGCCTTGGACCTCATCGCGCCGGAGCTGCTCGTCTGTATGGGGCGCGGCGGGGAGTTTACGCTGAGCCTACGCTCAGGACGTTGTGTGCACGCGCCGCCCCCAGGCGCCACCACAGGAGGCGGCCTGCGGCTCACCCACGACGGCGCCCTGATGAACCTGCACAGCGGCCTGGCCCAGCGGCCGTTCGGCGCGGAGGCCCACGGGGAGGAGCTCTTGGAGGAGGACGGCGCGCTCTCGGCCTTGACCCGCGAGGGGCAGACCGTGACGTGGTGGCGCCTCGGCGCGCAGGATGCGCCTGTGTCCTCTGTTTGACGCCCGTCGTCTGTTTGGTGGTGCGCGGCTCATCGAGATCGGGTTGGGGTCGTGGTGGTCCGCTCGTGCGGAGTGTGTAAGAGTGACTCACCAAGGAGCCACAGATGTCCCAGACGAACAAGACCGATCACGAGGAGCTCGCCCGCCTGCGCGAGGCGACCAGCGCCATGAGCGAGCCCGCCCGCTTCGCCTTCATTCATTCGCAGCGCTCCACTTGGCCAATCCGCACGCTGTGCCGGGCGCTGGGGGTCTCCGCCTCAGGCTATTACGCCTGGCGGGGGCGCCCGGAGTCCCAACACAGCCAAGAGGATCGGCGCTTGATGGAGCAGATTCGGCGGATCTACGCGGCGGGAATGGGCGCCTTCGGCAGCCCGAGGGTTCACGCCGAGCTTCAGGCCCAAGGCGTTCGAGTCAGCCGAAAACGGGTCGCCCGGCTGATGCAAGAGGCGCGGCTCGTGGGCTGGTCGGGGCGTGGGCCGCGCCCAGAGTGACGTGGCTTCACCGGCCAGGTCAACCTCCCCAAGCCTCATCGGTGGTACCCTGCTGCCCATGCCCAGCCCCCTCTCCCCACGCCGCCCCCTGCGCTACTCCGGCGCCATCCGCACCCTGGCGTTTGACGCGCTGAGCGTCGGGCTTCTGTCGCTCTATGGCGGCGAGGTCTGCCCGCTCATCGAGCAGCTTGGCCCGGTTCATCTGGGCCAGATCCTCCTGGGGGTGTACGCCATCAGCCAGGCGCTCACCTTGCCCCTCGGCGGGCGCATCGAGGCCAGCATGCCGCCCGAGCGCTGGCCCGAGGCCCTGGCGCGGCTCACGTTTTACCGCACCTTCGCCATCGGCGTGATCGTCACCTTCGGCTTCACCGAGGGCTTAGGTTTCCCCGTCGAGAGCGGCCTCAAGATGTTGATCGGCGCGATCACCCTGGGCCTGATCTCGGCGCTGGACGGCCGTTTTTACATCGAGAGCAAGCTCATCGACGCCGCTGCGCGCGGTGAGCTCAAGATTCAAGACGTCGGCGAGCCCGCGTCACGGGTGAAGGAGCTGATGGTCTTGGGCACGACGGGCCTTCTGTTCTCTACCCTCGTGCTGTTTTTGGTCGTACGAAAAGACCTCTCTGACCTCGCCTTCGTCTCCCAGATCGACCTGCCCGCGGCGCTGCGGGACGTCTCCATCGAGTTCGGCTTTGTCGGCGCCGTGCTCGTGGGCGGGCTCTTGCACCTCATGCGACAGGTGGGCAACAACCTCCAGCGCCTCGTCGACGCCGAGTCTACGGCGCTCGACCGCCTCACCGCCGGAGAGCTCGACGTGTGGGTGCCCATCTCCACCCGGGATGAGCTGGGCCACATCGCCGCCCACACAAACCGCCTCGTGGACGCCATGCGGGAGCGAAAGCGGGTGTTTGAGACGTTCGGGAAGGCCGTGAGCCCCCAGGTGGCGGCCCGCCTGCTCTCGGGCGGCGCGGCGCTCGGCGGCGAGCGGAAGCGGGTGGTCGTGATGTTTTTGGACATCCGCGACTTCACGCCCTGGGTGGAGGGCGCCACCCCCGAGGCCCTGGTGCGTGACCTCAACCGCTTCTTCACCGAGGCCGTGCGGGTGATTCACCAGCGCGGCGGCCTCGTCGATAAGTTCATCGGCGACGGCCTCATGGCCGTGTTCGGTCTAGACGATCCCCAAGGCGCCGAGACCGCCGCCGCTGCCGCCGCCTTGGAGCTTCAAGCGGCCTTCGTGACGCTCTCCAAGACCCTCGACCACCCCCTGCGCGCCGGTGTGGGCGTGCATGTGGGGGAGGTCGTGGCCGGGGTGATCGGCTCGCCGGATCGCCTGGAGTTCACCGTGGTGGGTGACGCGGTGAACACGGCGTCTCGTGTGGAGGGCCTCACACGCTCGTTGGGCGTCGATGTGCTGCTCACCGCGCCGGTCGTCGCCGCCTTGGCGAACCCCGGCGCCTGGCGCAGCCTCGGCGAGCACGGCGTCAAGGGCCGCGCCGCCCGGGTGGAGCTGTTCGCGCCGGCCTGAGCGGTGTGCTCAGCCTCGGTAAAACTCGGCGTAGCAGCGGCGATCGGGGCTGCAGCGCTCGGGGCAGGCCAGGCCGCCGTCGGGGCCCCAGCTCTCGACGCTCTGGGCGCAGGAGTAGGGCACCTCATTGAGCACAAACACGTCGAGCACACGGCGGGGGTCTTCGCGGTGCTCCCGGTGGCCCTTCCAGCGCAGGTGGGTGCAGAGCTTCATGGGGTCTCCAGGGTGAGCAGGTCACGCAGGGTGTCTTGGACGCAGGTGACCACGACGGGCAGCTTCCAGCGGGTCATCGGCAGGGGGCTCGCCGTCTTGACGCTGGCCTCTCCGGCGGCCATCAGCCGGGCCTCGGTGAGCGGGCCGCCCACGAGGGCCTCCTCAGCGGCGACGGCGCGAAGGGGGGTGTTGCCGACGCCGCCCAAGGCCACGCGGGCGAGGGTGATCTGCCCGGCGGCGTCAAACACCACACGCACGATGGCCTCGACGATGGGCCACTCGGCGTTGTTTCGGTGGGACACCCGGCGCCAGGCCGAGCGCTCATTCGCCGCGGGCGCGGGCAGGTTGAAGCCCACGATGAGCTGCCCTTGGGTGAGTCTGTGTGTGGTTCGGGGGTTCGTGCCGTCGCCATACAGCCCGGCGGCGTCGAGGAGCGCGCCGTCGGCCAGCTCGACCTGCGCGTCCCAGGCCAACATCCCCAGGGCCAGGGTGGAGGGGTGCGGCGCGGCGCAGGCCCCTTGGTCGAAGCAGGAGTGCAAGAAGTGGTCGCCGCCCCGGGCCAGGCAGGCGTCGCCGCCTTTTTTGAGGCAGACGAGGTTCGGGTTTCGGTAATACGCGCAGCGCACCTCTTGGGTGAGGTTGCCGCCGACGGTGGCCACCTCACGGATCGCCGGGGTGGCGAGGCCCGCGGCGGCGGCGGCGAGGCCGGGGTAACCCTTCCGCACGTCCGCGTGATGGGCGAAGGTGGCGATGCGGGTGAGCGCGCCCACCTTGAGGCCGCCGGTGGGGCCCGGGGAGATCGTGTTGAGTCCGGGCACGTCCCGCAGCTCGATCACGTCGCCGTGGTGAAGGCCACGGGCGCGGCGGGCCTGGAGATCCGTGCCCCCGGCGCGGAAGCTGCCGGTGAGGGAGGCGGCGGAGAGGGCGTCTTTGGGGAGAGTGATCATTGGCGAAGCGCCTCCAGCACACGATCAGGGCGAAGGGGGATGGACCGGAGGCGCACCCCGGTGGCGTGGGCGAAGGCGTTGCCGACGGCGCCGGCCACGCCGATGGTGGCCAGCTCCGCGAGGCCCGCGCCGCCGCCGCGCACACCGTCTAAGGGCGTCTCATCAAACGCCACCTCCAGGTTGGGGGTGTCGCCGACGCCGATGATGCGGTAGTCCTCTAGGTTGGTCGTGAGCTGAAGGCCGGTCTTGGGGTCCAGCCGCCGCTCCTCATACAATGCGTAGGAGAGGCCCTGGATGAAGCCGCCCAGACCTTGGCTGCGCGCGACGGGCGGCGCCATGATGCGCCCGGCGGCGAGGCCCATCCAGCCGTCTGTGGCGCGCACCCGGCCCGTGGCGGTGTCGACCTCCAGGGCCACAACCACCACCGCGCCCGGCCAGGCTTTGCCCCAGCCGAACTCGTCTGTGGCGAAATAATAGCCGTCGTCGTCTCGGCGGCGGCGGCCCAAGGCCCGGCGCTCGCCCGACCGCGCGAGGATCTCCGCCCAGGTGAGGCGCCCGGCGTCGTGATCGACCCCACCGTGCGCCATCACCGCGCCTTTGACGCCGAACAGATCCTCCGCCAGCTCCACGAGCTCTTCAGTGAGCTGCTTGGCGGCGTCTTCAGCGGCGGGCACGATGGACGGCGTGGTGCGGCTGCCCGCCGAGGCCGGGCCCCGGGGCGCGTCGGAGTCGCCAAACTGCACCTCGATCTGGGAGCGGGGCACGCCCAGGGCCTCGGCCAAGGTCCAGCTCAGGGCCGAGCGGCTGCCTTGGCCCATGTCTTGGCAGGCGCAGCGGGCGACGAACACCCCGTCCGCGCGGCCGATCAGCTCCACGCGGGTGCCTTTGGACAAGAAGTAGGGCCAAGCGGCGGCGGCGACACCCACCCCACGACGCACACGGCCCTCGCCGCGCTGGGCGTCACGATCTCGCCACAGCGGCGAGGCCTGGGCGAGCTCGTACAGTCGTTGGCGGCCAGGGTTTGGGTCCCAGCGTTTGCGCAGGGTGATCGGATCTTCAGCCCGTTTGAGCGCGATCTCATCGACGGCCTGCTCCAGGGCGTAGAGCCCCGCCGGGCCGCCGGGGCCACGGAAGGGTTTGCCCGGCGCCGTGGTGGTCAACACGTCGTAGTCGCGGACGTCCTTGTTTTTGCTCCGATAGAGCAGGCGCAGCACGAGGCCCGTAGACCCGCCCACGGCGGCGCCGTTGAGGTTGTAGGCCTCGGCGTCTAAGCCGCCGAAGTTGCCGTCGGCGTCGGCGGCCAAGGCGATGTTCACGCTGGCCTCGGGGCGGTTGCCGCCGACGATCAGCTCCTCCCAGCGCTCAAAGGTGATCTTCACCGGGGCGCCCGCGAGCTTGGCGAGGTCTACGGCGGTGGTCATCTCTTGATCCACACCCGCCTTGCTGCCGAAGCCGCCGCCGACGTGATCGGCGCGCACCCGCACGTTGGCGCGCTCTAGGCCGTAGCGCTCACACAAGGCGTCGGCCATGTCATCGACGGACTGTGTGGAGAGCCAGACCTCTAGCTTGGTGTCGCCGTCCCAGCGGGCGAGGGCGGCGTGGGGCTCCATGCAGGAGTGGGCCTGGTTGTGCGCGGTGTAGCGGGCCTCGATGAGCTGGCCCTCTCCGGCGCGGGCGGCGGCCAGGGCCTTGGCGGCGCGTTTGGGCTTGGCCAGGAGGTTCGTCTCCGTGGGGCCGCGCAGGTTTCCCGCCCAGGGCGCCTTCATCACCGGGGCCTCGGACGCGCTCGCCGCGCCTTCGCCGCCGGGGAAGATGATCGTGGCGTCGGCGGCCAAGGCCGTCTCGGCGGAGATCACCGGGGCCCGCTGGTGAAGCTCGAGCTTGATCGCGGCCAAGGCGGCGCGGGCGGTGGCCTCGTCGATGGCGGCGACGGCGGCGAGGGCCTGGCCTTCGTACCGAATCGGCGCCCCGGCCATCACGAAGGTCTTCACGGCCTTCACGCCGGGCAGGGCCTCGGCGGCGCTCACGTCAATGGAGACCACCTCGGCGTGGGGGGTAGAGGCCCGCAGAAACTTGCCGACCAACATCCCCGGGAGCATCACGTCCACGGTGTATTTTGCCGCCCCGGTGACCTTGGCCCGGGCGTCGTAGCGGGGGGCCTCCTTCTCGGGGCCGTCAAACCGACCGGCGCAGGCGTCGCGGATCGCCGCGCGGATCCCGACCTGGGCGCCGCAGCGGCAGACGTGACCGGCGAGGGCCTCAGCGAGCTCGGCGTCGCTGGGCTCGGTGGCGCCATGCGCCGCCCGCCAGCGGTCCATAAACGCCGCGCCCTCCATCACGAAGCCGGGGGTGCAGAAGCCGCACTGCATGGCGTCGTGGGCCATAAACGCGCGCTGAACGGGGTGCAGGGCCTCCCCAAAGCCCTCGATGGTGGTGACCTCACGGCCCTCCAAGGCCACCGCCGGGAGCAGGCAGGCGCAGGCCGGGGCCTTGTCGACCAGGACCGTGCACGCCCCGCAGGCGCCCTGACCACAGCCCAGCTTGGCCCCGGTGAGCCCCAGGCGCTCACGCACCAAGCTCAGCGTGGACTCATCGGCGCCGACGGTCTCGGCGCAGGCCACGCCGTTGACCTGGGTGTTCACCCGCACCGTGTCTGCCCCGGCGAGGTCGGCGGGGGCGGGCGTGCCAGACTTGGCGACAGACTCCGCGTCGGCCCGCAGGGGCAAGGTCGCGGCGCCGCCGAGCGCGATCACGCCGCCGAGAAAGCCACGTCGAGAGGGGATGTTCATCTGGGGTCTCCGTAACTGAACGCCGGTCATTATACCCAGCGGCTCCCCGCTGACAAGGCGAGACCGCGAAAAGTTGCGCGCTCCGGGGCACGCCGATGAGGCCAACGAGAGGATAGAGTTGCGCCGCGCGCTGCCGCGCATGTGGAGCGAAGATGAACGACCCCCTCAAGATCGACGACATCAAGGTTGGCGCTGGCGCCGAGGCCGTCGCTGGCAAAAACGTCACGGTGCACTACGTCGGCACCCTCACCAACGGCTCAAAGTTCGACTCCTCCCGGGATCGTGGCGAAGGCTTCACCTTCCGCCTCGGCGCGGGCATGGTCATCAAGGGCTGGGACCAAGGCGTGGCCGGGATGAAGGTCGGCGGCCTGCGTAAGCTCACGATCCCGCCGCACCTCGGCTACGGCGTGCGCGGTTACCCGCCGGTCATCCCCGCCAACTCGACCCTGGTGTTTGAGGTCGAGCTGCTCTCCGTCGGCTGAGCCGCCGCTCAGGCGTGCAGCAGCTTCTTGATCAGCGTAGAGGTGGGGTCGTGCCCGGCGAGCCACGCGAGGCGCACCGGGCGCTGGCCCCCCAACACCGTGATCCGCGTCGCGGCGCCTAAGTCGCGCCCGTCGCAGACCACCCGCGCCGGGCGGCGTTTGGCGTCGAGCACCTCCACGTCCACCCGCGCGTCCAGGGGCAGGGCGATGGGCCGCAGGCGCGGGATGTGGGGGTTGATCGCCACGAGCTGCAGCATCGGCAAGCTCGGGTGACAGGCCACGCCCCCGGCGGCCGTGGCATAGGCCGTGGATCCCAAGGCCGTGGCGGCGATGAGGCCGTCGCAGACGAGGCGCTTGACGACGACCTGGCCGTTGAGGCTCACCCGCAGGTGCGCCGTCTGCCCCGAGGCGCGCTCGACGTAGAGATCGTTCAGGGCGAGATCAGAGGTCACCCGGCCCTCAGGATCGGTCACCTCAGCGGCGAGGCGCTGCGCCTGGAGGATGTGCCACTGGGCCTGGTCCCGCAGCCGCAACAACAACGAGTCGGTCTCGTCCATGGCGTTGAGCAAAAAGCCCAATCGACCGCAGTTGACGCCGAGGTAGGTGTGGTGCTCGCCGAGCTCGTGGATCGTGCGCAGCATGAAGCCGTCGCCGCCGAGCACGAGGCAGAGGTCGGCGGGCAGGTCGTCGCCGAGGAGCGGCGCGAGCTCGTCGCGTTTTTGGCAGGCGAGCTCGTTGTGCGGGTCGTGGCGGATGAGCACAGCCCCAGCTTATCACGCCCGTCGCTTGGGGCTCATGAAGGGGTTAGGTCGGCGTCATGCGCCTCTTCAAGTCCCACGCCTTGGGCAACGACTACCTCATCCAAGAGTCTGGCCCGCCGCCCACCCCGGGCCTCGTCCGCGCCCTCTGCCACCGCACGAACGGCGTGGGCAGCGACGGCCTGTTGTGCCCCCAGCCCTCCCAGCGCGCCGATTGTGGGGTTCGTATCTACAACCCCGACGGCTCTGAAGCCGAGAAGTCGGGCAACGGCCTGCGCATCTTCGCCCGCTGGCGGGTGGACCGCCTGTTCACGCCCCGAGACTTCACCGTGGAGACCGCCGGCGGTGTGGTGCGCTGCACGGTGCTGGACGACGGCGTGCGGGTAGAGATGGGCCGCGCCCACTTTGCGCCCGAGGCGCTGCCCGCCACCTTCCCCGGGCCCTTGATCGACAGCGCCCTGCGGGTGGGGGACGAGCGCCTCACGGCGACGGCGCTCTCCGTGGGCAACCCCCACTGCGTGATCTTCGTCGAGCATGACCCAGAGCTCGCCCCCTGGCGCCGCTGGGGCGAGGCCATCGAGCGCCACCCACGCTTCCCCAACCGCGTGAACGTGCAGGTGGCCCAGGTGCTCGGCCCAGATCACCTCAGCCTGCGCATCTGGGAGCGCGGCGCCGGGGAGACCTCCGCCTCGGGCTCGTCGTCCTGCGCCGTGGCCGCCGCCGCCGTGCGCACCGGCCGCCTGCGCCCTGGTCGCATTCGCCTGGACATGCCCGGCGGCACCCTGTTCGTCACCGTCTCCGAGGCCTTGGACCTCATCTTAGAGGGCGCGGTGACCCCCATCGGTGAGATCACCCTCGACCCAAGCTGGCTCGCCGCCGCCCTCGCGCAGCCCTAGCCCACGAGCCCCACGAGGCCCTCGTCCACGACGTCGCCCCAGGTGCGCACGTTGGGGGTCACCCGGCGGCCCAACCAGCGCCGGGCGGCGGAGATCCATGCGGACTTGTCCCCGGGGGGCAGCACCTCGCCGCCCTCCCCGACGAGCCTCCGAGCGTCGCCGATGTCCGAGGCCAAGGCCGGGGTGCCCTGCGCCCGGTAGGCCAAGAGCTTGAGGGGGCAGAACCAGGGCGGCGACTCAGGGCCATAGGGCGCGAGGCCGAGGTCCATGGCGGCGACGAGGTCGGCGGATCGGGCCTCGTCCACCTGCCCGGTGAGGATGACCCGCACGCCGGGCGGCGGCGGCGGCGGGTTCGCCCCGACCATCAAGGCCACGGCGCCCAGAGACTCGGCGAGGGCGTAGGCCCGCTCGGCGCCGTGCCAAGGCTTCATGCTGCCCAAGAAGCCGACCACGGGCTCATCAGTGAGGCCGAGGCTGGCGCGGGTGGCGGCGCGGTCGCCTGGATAGGCCTCCACGCCGTTGGGCACGATGCGCACCCGATGGGGGCTCACGCCGCGCTCGTGAACCACCCAGCGGGCGAGCCACGACGACACCACGAGCACCCGGTCGGCCTGGGGCAGCACCCGGCGCTCCCAAGCCTCGGCGTAGGCGGGATCGTAGACGGTCTCAAACCGGGCGCGCTCCATGGCCAAGGGCGCGTTGACCTCCAGCACCCACGGGGCGCCGGTCTTGGCGCGCACCCGGGCGCCGACGTCGGAGAACAGGCTCCAGCGCTCCCAGGTGAAGCTCGGCGCGGGGCCGCGGTTGGCCACCTCAGCGAGGCGCGCGGTGAGCCAGGCCTCTCGGCGCTCGCGAAGCCCGCCCAACCACGACGGCCAGCCGGGGATCGGCGCGGTCTCGACGGCCACGGGCATCGCCCCCCAGACGCCGCGGGGGTCGGACTCCTTGGCGGCGACGACACGCAGCGGGAAGCCACGATGCCGGAGGGCCCAGGCCACCCCACGAAGATGCGCTGAGGCCCCCGACGGCCCCAGCGCGGGCACCCCCAGCGCCGCGCACACCAACAGCGCTGAAGGTGGCACAGGCGCCGATCAGCCCGGAAAGGCCGCGGAGAGCGCCCGCTCAAGATCGGCGATGAGGTCGTCGATGTGCTCGATGCCTACGGACGCCCGCACCAGACCATCGGCGATGCCGATCTCTTGGCGCACATGGGGCGGGATCGAGGCGTGGGTCATGGCGGCGGGCAGCTCGATGAGGCTCTCGACGCCGCCCAGGCTCTCGGCGAGGGTGAACACCTCACAGGCCGCGCAGAAACGCTCCGCCGCGGCGAGATCACCCTTCAGCTCAAAGCTGATCATGCCGCCGAAGCCGCTCATCTGGCGCCGGGCGAGGGCGTGCTGGGGGTGGGTCTCATCCATGGGGTACCACACCCGCGCCACCTCGGGCCGGGACTTGAGCCAAGAGACCACGGCCAAGGCGTTCTCTTGGTGCCGGGCCATCCGCACGGCCAAGGTCTTGATGCCGCGCAGGGTGAGCCAGCAGTCCCAGATGCCGGGCACGGCGCCGATGGCGTTCTGCAGGAACTTGATGCGCTCGTACAGGGCGGGGTTCGCCGTGACCACGACGCCGCCGACCACGTCGCTGTGGCCGTTGAGGTACTTCGTCGTGGAGTGCACGACGAGGTCGGCGCCCAAGGCCAGGGGCCGCTGGTAGATCGGCGTGGCGAAGGTGTTGTCTACGGCGACGATGGCGCCGACGGCGTGGGCCCGGGCGGCCAAGGCGGCGATGTCGCTCACCTTGAGCAGGGGGTTCGTGGGCGACTCCAGCCACACGAGCTTCGTGCCTTCAGGGATGGCCTCTTCAGCGGAGATGCGCGAGAAGTCGACGAAGCGGTACTTGAGGCCCAGCGGCGTGAACACCTTGGTGAACTGGCGGTAACTGCCACCGTAGATGTCGTCGCCAGAGACGACGAGGTCCCCGGCCTGGAGGAGATGTTGCACCGCAGCAGTGGCCGCGCTGCCCGAGCCGAAGGCGCAGCAGAAGGTGGGCACGCCCAGGCCCGCGCCCTCTAACGAGGCGACGGCGGCCTCTAACTTCTCGCGGGTGGGGTTCTGGGTGCGGGAGTACTCGTAGCCCTTGTGCTGGCCCACGGCCTCTTGGGCGTAGGTGCTCGTCTGGAACACCGGGGGCATCACCGCGCCGGTGGTGGGCTCCGGCGACTGCCCGCCGTGAATCGCCAAGGTCTCGGGGTGCTGGGTGGGGTGTTTCACTTGGGCTCCCCGGTCGCCATGGAGGCGATGTAGTCGATGAGGTCGATCTTGGTGATCGCGCCCCGAATCGCCGGGCCGCCCACGACAAAGATCACCTTAAACCGCTTGAACAGCTCGGAGAGCACGGTGATCTCCGTGGTGTCGTCCACGGTGGTGTAGTTGGCCTGCACCAGCTCCCGCACCCGCGTCTTGCCCGGCGTGCCCTGGAGCGCCTGCTCCAGAAGCCGGTTCTCGGACAGGATGCCGATGAGCTTGCCCTCCTCCAAGACCGGCACCTGGGAGATGCCGTGCATCTTCATCGTGCCGATCACCTCGCTCACCGTGGCGTCGGGGGACACGCTGATCAGCTCACGCTCGCCGCGGTGGTGCAGGAGCTCGGCGACGGTGCCGAAGCCGCTCTCGGCTTCAGTGAAGCCCATCTCCTTCATCCAGTTGTCGTTGAAGATCTTGGAGAGGTAGCGGCTGCCCGAGTCGGGCAGGATGACGAGCACCTTGAGGTTCGCCGCGTCGTGCTGGCGCACCCACTTCACCGCGCCGGCCACGGCCGCGCCGCAGGAGCCGCCGCACAGGATGCCCTCCTCGCGGACCACCCGGCGGGTCATGTGCATACACTCGCGGTCGTTCACGCGGACGACGTCGTCGATGTACTGCCAGTCGATCGTCGAGGGCATGAAGTCCTCGCCGATGCCCTCCACGACGTAAGGGAAGGCCGGGGTGAGCTGCCCGGTGTGGAAGTAGTCGTAGTACAACGACCCCACGGGATCGACGCCCACCACCTTGATGTTGGGGTTCTTCTCTTTGAGGTACTTCGCGATGCCCGAGACCGTGCCGCCGGTGCCCAGGCCACACACCAGCACGTCGAGCTGGCCGTCGAGCTGCTCCCAGATCTCGGGGCCGGTCATGTTGTAGTGCGCCGCCGGGTTCGACGGGTTGTGGTACTGGTTGGCGAAGAACGCGCCGGGCTCGTGGCCCAGGCGGCGGCTCACGCTGTAGTAGCTGCGCGGGTCGTCGGCCTCGACAGCCGTGGGGGTGATCACCACCCGGGCGCCATACGCCCGAAGCGCCGCGCGCTTCTCTTCAGACTGCTTGTCGGGCATCACGAAGGTGCACTTGTAGCCCTTCACCGCGCCGACCATCGCCAGACCGGCCCCGGTGTTGCCCGAGGTGCCCTCGACGATGGTGCTGCCTGGGGTGATCGCCCCGCTGGCCTCGGCGTCGGCGATGATCTGCAGGGCGATGCGATCCTTGATGGAGCCGCCGGGGTTCAGCATCTCCAGCTTGGCGTAGACCGTGGCCTGTAGGCCCTCGGTGACGCTGTTGAGGCGGACGATGGGCGTGTTGCCCACGCAGGATAGGACGTTGTCATGAACGTTACGCACGGCGGCTCTCTCCCGGGCTTCGGCATGGCTATAATCCGACCCTCGCCTCTACGGGAGTCAGCGTGGACGATTCCAGGGATCGCCTGGTACGCAAAGGCAGCTACATCGACGGCTCGTTTGTCCGCCCCGAGCGGGTGGATGGCTACATCAACGGCGTCAACCCCGGCGACCGCGCCGACATCTTAGGGCGCTTCGCGTTCTCTGAAGACGCCGTCGATGACGCCGTTGAGCACGCCACCATCGCGTCACGAATCTGGCGCCACGTCCCCCTCGCCGAGCGCGTGGCGGCGGTGCGGCGCTTCCGGCAGACCCTCGCCAAGGCCGGTGAGAAGCTGATCGTGCTCAGCACCCGGGAGACCGGGCGGCCCACCTGGGAGACCCGGCAAGAGCTCGGGCAGACGCTCCTGGCCTTGGAGCAGCTCATCGAGGAGGGCCCCCATCGCCTCGCGCCCAAGGTGCTCGAGCAGACCTTGGGCCGCGCCGACCGTTTCCCCCGGGGCGTCGTGGGCATGCTCTTGCCCTTCGCCCAGCCGCTCTACTACATCTGCGTGTGGACGGCGGCGGCGATGTTGGGCGGCAACACGCTGGTCTTTAAGCCCTCGAAGTTCACGCCGGGCCTGGGCCAGCACCTCGCCGAGATGTGGGACCAGTGCAAGCTGCCCCGGGGCGTGATCAACATGGTCCAGGGCTCGGGCTCGGGCGTCGGCCGCCGCCTGCTCGGCCACCCGCGCCTGGGCGCGCTCATGGTCGCCGGCAGCCACGAGACCGTGAGTGAGGTGCGCCGCCTGCTCCTCGACCGCTCGGAGCTTCCGCTGATCACCCAGTCCGCGGGCAAAGGCGCGGCGGTGGTGCTCGACGGCTGCGAGTTAGACCGGGCGGTCTACGACACCATGGTCGGGGCGTTTCTGGGCTCGGGCCAGCGCCCGTTCAACACCGGCCGGGTGATCGTGCAGGCCGGGGTGTACGACGAGTTCATCGACTCCTTGCTGCGCCGCACGGCGAACCTCACCGTGGGCTACGGCTTCGACAAGAGCGTGTTTATGGGCCCGCTCATCTCGGAGAACCTGCGCAGCCGCTTCCGCAAGTACGGCCGCGCGCTCACCCAAGGCGGGGCCGGGCCGCTCTTAGAGGGCAGCTTCAACAACCGCACCGAGCGCCGGGGCTTCTACGTCACCCCGGCGATTCACCTCGTCGATTGGCAGTCCGGCCAGGCCTTCTTAGACGCCGAGCCCGTGGGCCCCACCCTGCTCGTCTACCGCGTCGGCGCCGTAGACGAGGCCGTGGCCCTGCACAACCAGCTCGCCCACCGCCCCGTCGCCAGCGTCTACCCCTCCACCCAAGAGGCCGACCTCCAGGGCCTCGTCGACCGCCTGCGCGCGGGCGTGGTGCACATCAACCTGCCCACGACCACCTCCACCCTGCCCCTGCCCGCCGTGGGCATGGGCCGCAGCGGCGGTGTGGGCACCGGGGTCGAGCTTCTGGATGCCTTGACCACGCCCCGCACGCTCCTGAGCGCCGACCGCCCGTTCAACCCGGCCCAGGCCTTGCCGGGCACGAACTGGGAGGCGGATCTGACGCACACGCTCGTCGAGGTGGATGACCTGGATGAGGACACGCTGGTGGATGACGACCTGTCGAATGTTTTGGAGCCGGAGGTAGGCGCCGCGCCCCCGGCGCGGGAAAAAAAACAAAAACAAACCACCACACCCCCCGCCCCGCCCGGGCCCCGGGCCCGGCCCCGCGGGGGGGGGGGGGGGGGGGGCCCCCCCCCACCCACCCCCCCGGGGGGGTTTACGGCGGCCGGGCCCACGGAGCGTCCAGCCGCCCAGGCCGCGCGACGGGCTACAGGGGGGGCCGAGGGTGGGGCGGCGCGCGCGCCGAGGCAGCGTCGCGGATAGGCTCCGCGACGGCCTTAGAGGTGCCTCTTGCGCGCTGGCTCACCCCTGCTGATCATGCTCCTCGCCATCGGCTGTGGCCGGGGCGGCATTGAGATCACCGACTCCGATCGCCTGCTCAACCGTTTTGAGCGCGCCGACTTAGAGGCTGGGCTCGCGGAGTTTTTGAGCGTGGCGGGGGTAGATGACCTCAAGCTCAACGAGATCAGGGTTGTGCCCGACGGATCGATTACTGGGGGGCACGCCGCAGGCGCCTACATCGAGGGGCGACGCCGGATCTTGCTCACTGAGCAGGCGGCCACCTTAAACACGGGGCCCCAAAGCGCCCTGTGGCATGAGCTCTGCCACGCCCTCGACAGCACCCTAGAGAACATCAGCGACCAGCACCCCGAACATTTTGACCCGGCGACGGCGGACGAGCCGATCCTTGAGGATTACCCCGACGACGCGAACCTCACCCGGGAGGTGTTCGCGCGGTTTTGTGCGATGGGCCCCCACGACGCCCTCGCCGTGCGGGTCGCCGAGGCCTGCGGGGTTGAGCCCGGCGGCGAGGACGACTATCAGCAGCGCCTCTGGCTGAGCGAGCACGTCTTCTTGGGCGTGGAGCCGGGGGACACCGTCGCCGGGGTGGACTTCATCGACCCCGCGGAGTGGCCCGCGCCGGAGACCGCTGAGGGCTACTCGCGCCTCGGAGACCCCGCTCGATACGGCGATGGCCTCTTGTTCTACGGCTCCGAGGTGACCGGCGGCCCGAAGCTCTTCACCCACGTCACCCCGACCGGCGCGACTCGGCTCTCGCTCCCTGAAGACGTCGGCGGCCTCATCCCCGCCGTGGGCGGCGCGGTGATCCTCTTGGCCGACCGAGACCCGCGGTGGATCCGTCTGGAGCCCGACGGCACCATGACCGAGCAGCGCTGGTGTCAAGACTGCGAGATCTCTGATCGAACCCTACAGATTGATCCCGAGCACAACCTCCTCCTCGACGAGCGCGGCGTCGTCGTCGTGCGCTGGGACACGGGGGAGGTGATTCATATGCTCGGAATGAGGGCGTCGAGGCCGACCCCGGCGGATTCTTTTTAGGTGAGCTGAACGGTGAGCCTCTCATCGGGGGGGCGACCGCGCTGGTGCTGCGTGACGGGGCGCTGGTGGAGCTGCCGATGCCGTCGTCTTCGGGTGGTCGGGGCTTGGCCCAGCTTGACGAGGGCGTCGTCTCGCAAGGCGGCGGCTGGGACTTCAGCCCACAACCCTTCGTGCTCAACGTCCAAGATCCTTTGGGCGCGGTGCGGGCAGGGATCGTGAGCTGTGACGCGCAGTCTGTAATTGCCGATTCAATCCACGATATCGACGGGCGCGCCGCTGTGGCGGACTGGCGGTCGCAAAAAGTCTGGGAGATCGTGCCTTAAGCTGTCTATGCTCTCTTGAGGTTCGAGGTTTCTGTTGGTCTACGTCGCCCCTGCGCATCCGCGCTCCTATCACCCGCTGCTGCTGACGCTCCTCGTGGTCGTGGGCTGCGCCGCGTCGTCGCACGAGCCCGACACCGCCGCCTGCCCCGTGTGGTCCACCGAGGAGGAGTGGGTGGACGCCCACTGCGCGCGTCGGTCGCGGTGTGAGCCCGAGACCGCCTCGTATGTCTACTCCTGCTTAAGCGACTCGATGACCCAGCTCTGTTACGCCCACGACCCTTGCCTGCTCGCAGACTGTGTCGTGGAGCTTCGGGAGCGAGAGGACTGTGATGAGATTGACGTCTGTGAAGAGGCATTCAGCGAGGAGAGCATCTGTGAATAAGCAGCCAACACGAACAACCCATCTCTGGCGTGTCCTCTCGCCGCTGGCGCTCGTTTTTGCGACCGCCTGTGGTGATGATCCGCCCGCCGACAGCGCTGAGGACACCGCGCCCCAGTGCAACGAGTGGAGCGCCCGAAAAAGTTATGTGTACGCCATGACGGATTGGGGCGAGCGTTGCGAGCCAGACCAAGCTGAAAATCGAGCGCAAATCCTGACGCTCCACCAACTCTTCTCAAGCTGTTATCCCGTAGACGCCTGCCTGCTTGAGGAGTGTGTCCGCGCCCTTGAGGTGGACACGGGCTGCGAGAAACCACCTACGATCTGTGAGGAGGCGGTCCATTATGACATGGGCTATGAATCCTGTGACTAAGCGGTTGGGAGCGGTGCTGGCCTTTGTGTCGCTTCAGATCCTTGGGGGCTGCGGAGACACCGCGTCCAATCAAGACTCCGAGCTGCCCCAATGCGCGAACCCCCTCGACGAGACCGCGTTTTTTCCCTTCTATCCGGTGCAGTATTGTCGCTGGATGGAAGATTGTTCCCCTGACACCTACGACGAGCTCGGGTGCGCAGAGTCCCAGATCAACCTCGTCTATTGCCACGAGGCCGACCCCTGCCTCACTGAGGCCTGCATCGTCGCCCTCGACCGTGACTTCGAGGAGGCCCCCGACGACTGCGCCCTCGTCCCCGCCGCCTGCGACGGGATCTTCAACCTCGACATCGACCGCTGCGCGGAGTGACCATGACCCGCTACGCCCTCCGCCTCGCGCCGCTGCTGTGCGCCCTCGGCGCCTGCGGGGGCGCGCCCAAGAACTTGACTCCGAGCCTCTGGCCTGCCCTGAGCCGATGAATGAGCGTCTGTTCGCCTCCTACTATCCCTCGGCGTATTGTGACTGGGTGGAGAAGTGCCAGCCGAGGAACTACGACCGAAACGAGTGCACCGCCCACGCCGTAGACCGAGTGATCTGCCACGAGGCCGACCACTGCCTCACCGAGAGCTGCCTCGACGCCCTCGCCTACTATTACGACTGCTCGCTGATCGTCGCCTGTGAGGAGGCGTTCGACATGGGCGTGAACCGCTGCGAGGAGTAGCGGCGCTCACCGACGGTTCACCCCCCAATCGTACGTCGCCCAAGTCACGGTGTACCCCCCGGCGGTGAGCCAGGTCGTCGTGGCGCTGCCGCTGTAGAAGGCGATGAAGTTCAGCGCGGCCTGCTGTTGCCCTCGACGCCAGGGATGTTGGCCTTGTCTTCCCACTGGGCCAAGAAGTCGTCGCCGTACCAGTCGAAGATGCTGCTGAGCGCGACGGTCTTGGCTTGGGTGTTGATCTGGGCGGCGTTGCTGCGCACCCAGGCGCGGCAGGCGAGGTCGAGCTGATCGTTGAGGCGCTCGGCGGTGTAGGCCCGGCTGAGCAGGGCGGGGCAGCCTTTGGAGGCGCAGGACAAGGCGGCGTGAACCCGGGGATCGCCCATGGGGCGCAGGCGCTTGTGCTCGATGTCGTCCAGGGTGAGGGACTGGCCGCCGACGGTGAAGCGCCGGGTGCTCCAGACCTTGCCGCCGTCGAGGTCGCGGATCGAGGCGACGCCGGGGTTCTCGGCGATGAGGTCCAGGGTGAGCGCGTTGTAGGCGTTGATGAACAGGGCCTTCTGCTCGATGGGGTTCAGCTCACGGAGGTCCACGGCGGCGAGCTCGGCCAAGAAGGGGTCGAGGCCCGCGGGCCCGATCGCCGCGTAGGTGACGCCTTGGGGGCTCACGTTGGCCTGAAGGAGGGCGTCGTAGGCGGCATAGGTGGGGTCGAGGGCCAAGGCGGCGCCGGGAGAGCGCGAGGAGGAGCGGCGTGAGCATGAGCACCGAGGGGCTTGGGAGGAGCGCACAGGATAAACACCGGAGATGCACCTCTGCAGCCCCTTCGATGAAGCCTCGCCCAGCACGGCCCCGGCGGTGTTTGTCCGCGACATGGAGGGCCAGCTCCGCGCTGAGCCCGACCTCAGCCGCGACGGCTGGGAGCGCTGCCGCGCCCGCGGCGTCGTGCCCACCCTCGACCCCAGCTTCGCCCTGGTGCGCGACCGCGCCACGGGCTTCGTGAGCCTATGTTTTGTGAGCGGCCGCGCGCTGTTGGAGGCGCACACCCGGGCCGACGTGCGCTTTTACCCCAGCGAGGAGGAGGCCCAGGCCGCGCTCACGGCGCTGGGGCGACCGCCGGTGGTGAAGACGCCGTGGGGGTGAGGGGTCAGGGGGCCGCCTGAGCCTCCAGGGCCTTCCCCTCGGCGCGCGAGCGTGGAGACGCGCGAGCGCTCCAGCCCTGGGGGCCACGCCGCGTGCTACCGTGCGCCATGCGCCTTCACCCCCAAGCTCGCGCCTCTTTGGCCTGGTGGGCGGTGGCCCTGGGCGCCCTCCTGGGGGCCCTGGCGCTGCCGCTGCTGGGGCTGGTGTGGCTTGAAGGGGGCGGTCCCAGGCTGGGGTTCATCTTCCCCGGGCAGCCCGTGCCCTTTGAGCCCCCGCTGGCGGTGGGGGTGTGCGCCGCCGCCCTCGCCGTGGGGGCGGGCGTGCTGCGGTTTGGCGTCGCGCCGCGCCTCTCTGCGCCTCACGCCGAGGCCCTCGCGCGTGTCGCCGTGGGGGCCTCGGCGGTGGCTCAGCTCACCCTGGTGATCTGTGCGCTGCTCGTCCTCCGCGCGGAGTGGTCACGCGCGTTTCCTCCGCTAGGCCTGCCCTGAGCGGCGCCCTCGGGCGCAGGTCGCGCTGGCCTCGACGGCCCTCACCCCACGGCGCCGCGCAGCAGACGAAACCGGCGGAAACCCTCGGGGTCGTCGTGGACCTCCTCCATCCCCGCGCGCAGCGCCGTGCGTTGGCTCGGCAGGTTCTCTACCGCCGCCCGCCAGATCAGCTCCTCCCAGGGCCAGGCGCCAAAGCCCCACTGGAGCATCATCCGCAGCACCTCGGTCCCTAACCCGCGGCCCGACTCGTCCTCGCGGATCCACATGCCCACCTCGACGCGGCGCGTCGCCAGGCCGTCTGTGCGAGGGTGAAAGCCTGTGCTCCCCAACAGGCGCTGGCCGTCTGGGGACACGACCGCCAAGGAGAAGTCTTGCGCCAACAGCCAGCGGCCGCGGAAGCGGCGGGCGGTCACCTCGGCCTCGGCCGCGGTGGTGTGGGGGCGCGCCCAAAGCATGAAGCGGCGCAGGTGCTCATAGGAGGCGTTGGTGGCCTCGGCGAGCAGCGGCCCGTCGCCGAGCTCATACGAGCGCAGCACGAAGCCCGCGGTCTCGTAGCGCTCAGGGGGGATCAAGTATTCCATCGGTGGACCCTCCACCGAGAGTATAGCCGCGGCGCCCATGGCTCACCGCGCGAGCGCACACCGAGCCCCGGCGCCAACGACGCCGGGGGCGGAGGCGGGGCTCACTTCTTGGGGGCGACCCACGCCGCGTCGATGGCCTCGACGCAGGCCCAGAGCAGCAAGGTGACGAGGCCCGACTGGTCTGGGGGCAGGGAGATCTCGTCTTCAGCCTTGTCCTCTTTCTCGTAGAGCGCCCAGAGGATCTCGTCGAGCAGGTGCGGCTGGGCGCGCCACTCAAACTGGCGGACGCGGGCGGGGAGGTTGTTGTCGAAGGGCAGGAGCGCGTCGATGTGGCGGCTGATGCGCGCGGCGGCCTCCTGCGCGGCCGAGGCGTTGACCTTGTTCAGGCGACCGCCGTACTCGGAGACGATCCGCAGGCTCACCGTGAGCATGTAGAGGGTGACTTCAGCGCTGTGGGGGGTGAGCTGCGCGAAGTTCGCCTTCAGGAAGTTGACCAGAGGGCGCTGGTCGCGGGCGATGCGGGTGGCGCTGGCGCGGAAGGCTTCGCCCTGGGCGGAGCAGGACTCGGCGATGCGGTGAACATCTTCGCGGGGAATGGCTGGGTTTGGCACGGCGGGGGGTCGCTCCACGGGGCAGAATGGACGGGCAACCGTAGCCCCCGCGCACACCCTCCGCAAACAAATGCCGCCTCGCCCTCCGCCCACCAGACCCCTTCACGCTGACCTGACGGCCACCCTGGTCGCCGTGGGGGTGGTGCTCTGGGGCCTCGACACCCCTCTGGTGGAGGACGGGCTGTTCTGGTGGGTGCCCCAGGGCCTGTTGGCCGCGGAGACCGGGCCCCAGTGGGTGCTCGACCGCTTGGCCCAGGCCACACGACCCCACGCCGCCCTGCCGCCGCAGTGGGCCGATGGCCTGCCCGACTATGGGCACCCGCCGTTGTGGTTCTGGTGGATGGGGCTGTCTCTGCGGGTGTTTGGGCCCAACCACTTCGCCGTGCACCTGGCGGCCCTGCCCTTCGCGGCGCTGTTCGGCCTGTTCTTGGCGCGGCTCGGGCGGGTGGTCGGCGGCGAGCGCGCGGCCTGGGCGGCGGCGGTGATCCCCCTCGCCCCGCCCATCGCCGCGAACCTCCTGCGCGCCGACACCGACCTCCCGCTGATGTGCCTCACGCCCCTGGCCCTGTGGGCGATCTTGACCCGCGCTGAGGGGGTCTTCGCCGTCACCGCCGCCCTGGCGACGGCGTGTAAAGAGCCCGGCGTGCTGCTGGCGGCGCCTGCGCTGTTGGCGAACCTGCGTGAGGGTCGGATCGGCTGGGGCTGGGCGTGGCCGCCGCTCACGCTGTTGGGCTGGGCCGCCATCCACGAGGCCGAGGCGGGCTGGGCCTTGGCCGGCAGCGAGCGGCTGCCCGAGACCCTGGGCGGCTGGCTCCACGACCTCCTGAGCGTCGCGCGCATCACCCTGCTCTCCCAAGGGCGCTGGATCCTGCTGGTCTTGGCCGCCTGGGCGCTCCTGCGCAGGCGCTTCCACGCCTGGCCCCTCACGCTCTTGGCGCTGACCGCCCTGAGCCAGATCGCCTTCTTCGGCACCCTGAACTTCTTGGGCGGCCTCCCCCGCGAAGACGCCCACACCCACGTCCGTTACCTCTTGCCGGGCATGGTCGCGGCCTTGGCGCTGTGCCTGAGCCTCGCGCCGCGGGGGGCTTGGGCGCTGTTGTTGATGTCGGCGATCTACTGGCGGCGGCCCAGCGACGATGGCCCTGAAGCGTCGATGTACGGCCTCGACGTGGCCCTGGCGACGAGGGAGGCCGCGCCGACGATCCGCGCCTTGGACGGGGAGGTGTGGGTGGGCTCTTACGCCTGGACCCAGCTCACGCGGCCCTACGCGGGGGTGGTGGAGGTGCCCATCGACACGCTGAGCGTCTACCACCTCACCACGACGCCGGAGCAGGTGCGCGGCTGGCTCGTCGAGACCTGCGAGGGGGAGCCTCTGGGGCGCCTACAAGAGCTGCCGCGGACGCTCACCCACGAGCACCGGGTCGGCCACGCCTGGGTGCGGGTGTGGCGGGTGGAAGAACGTTAAGGCTTGCGGCGAGGGTGGAGCCGCGCGAGCACGGGCGGCGTGGGCTCGTGAAGGCGGGCGGCGAGGCGCGAGAGCTTCTCTTCAGCGGCGCGTAAGGTCTTGAGGTGATTGCCGACCTTGACCTGATCCGCCAAGCCCAGACGCTCGGCGGCCTCGGCGGGGTCGGCGGAGGCGGCGAGGGCCTCGGCGACGACCAGGCCCACGAAGCCCTCGGCGAGCGCGAGCAGGTGCAGGTGCCGCGCGGCCTCGGGCGTCTCGGCGGTGAGCAGCTCGGCGGCGCGCTCCACCAAGGCCCGGGCGCCGGGGCGAAGCTGGTCGAGCACCGCGGGCGGCGCGGGGATCAGGTGGTGGAGGCCTCGCCGGGCGTGCTCGGCCCGGAGGCGCTGCAGAGGGCGACCCGCCGACGACGCCTGCTGCTGGGCCACACGCCACGCCCAGCCCACCGCCGCGCGTAGGTCTTTGAGGTGGTTGGGGTAGGCCCCGTGGGTGAAGACGTCGAGGGCCTCGGCGCTGAGCAGGTCCGACACCTCGGCCTGGGGGCGGCCCAGCTCGTCGGCGAGCAGCGCGCAGACGAGGGCGGGGATGTCTTCGCGGCGCTGGTGAAGGCCGGGCACGGTGATGTCCCAGAGCTTGAGCCGCCGGGGCAGGTCAAACCGCAGGATCGCGCCCAGATCGTGCTCGGCGGTGGTGGTGACGATCAGCCGGGCGGGGCCCGGGTCGTCGAGCCAGGCCGCGAGGGCGCCCTGGGCCGCCACCGAGAGGCCGTGGACGTCGCGGATCAGCGCCGTGCCCGGGGCGCGCAGGGCGAGGTCTAGCTCCGCGGGCGTGACCCGGTGGGCGTCTAGGGGGGTGAGCGGGTGAGGGCCCGCGGCGGAGCGTTCATGGATAAAACGCGCGAGCCAAGCCCGGCCGCTGCCGGGAGGGCCCACCAAGCCGACGGGGGCCCAAGACGGCGCGACCTGCTCGGCGAGGTGCAGGGTGTTGTGGTGGGCGGCGCTCTCGGCGGAGGGCCCGGCGGGGGCGAGGGCCGGGGGCAAGAGCGCGACGCTCAGCGCGGCGAGGTCCACGAGGAGCTGCAGCTCGTCCAAGGCCAGGCCCAGCGCCCCGCTGAACAGGCCGAGGTCACGCCCGATGGCCGAGCGGCAGGCGATCTCCACGGTGATCATGCCCAAGAGCCCCCGACCCGGCGCGCGCAGGGGCAGGCCGAGGAGGTGGGTGACCTTGCTCTGGGTCAAGCGGAGGATCGTGCCGGTCTGCTGGCGGGGGCCGTCGAGGGGCTCGATCCGCCCCGAGCGGGCGCGGAGCGTGCGGGCGCGCACGTCGAGGGTCAGCGCCTCGGCGTGCTCCTTGAGGCCCGCCCAGACGTTCGCCGAGGCGTGGTGATCGGCGGAGAAGGCGCCTTCGCGCCGCTCCTGCCCCAAGCTCAGGCGAAACGCGGCGCCGTCGTGCAGGTGGAGGCTGGCGCCGAGCGCCGTGGCGGGCGCCCCGAGGCGCGCCTCTCTCAACAGCGCCACGACCTCCTCCAGCACACGCTCCAAGAGCCAGCGGCAGGCCTCGGTCTCGTCTCGGTGCTCTCGCGTCACGCGCAGGAGCGCGGCGGCGTCAACAGGCGGCATGGGGCTCCTTCACGAGGCGACGGGTACGATGACCCCTCCTCTATTTCTGTGGACGCCGATGCGCGCGCTGCTCCCCGATCGATACCAGCTTGAGGAGCTCCTCGGCGCGGGCAGCCAAGGCCTGGTGTGGCGGGCGCGGGACACCCTGAGCAACCACCGCGCGGTGGCGGTGAAGGTGCTGCGGGCGGACACCCCGAGCCCCCTCGCCCGCCGAGAGGTCGCCGCGCTCTTGGCCCTGGACCTGCCGGGGGTGGTGCGGCTCTACGACGACGGGCGCTGCCCCCTTGAAGGCGGCGGGGAGGCCAGCTTCTTGGTGATGGAGCTGGTGGTGGGCGAGCGCTTCTTCCCCCGGGGCACGGCGCGCTGGGAGACCCTGCGGGGGCCGATCGTGGCGCTGCTGCGGGTGCTGCGCCGGGTTCACGCCGCGGGGGTGGTGCACCGGGATCTCAAGCCCGCGAACATCCTGCGCCGCGGCGACGAGGTGGTGCTCCTCGACCTCGGCGTGGCCGCCGGAGAGGGCGCCGACGCCGCCCCGCCTCTGGACGCGGACGAGATCGGCGACGCGGCGTACATGGCCCCAGAGCAAATTCGCGACCCCGAGCGGGTGACCCCCGCCGCCGACCTCTACGCCGTGGGCATGATCACCTACGAGGCCCTCACCGGGCGGGCGGGGCCGTCGATCCATGAGCGCCTGAACGACACGCCGCCCCCCGACCCGGGAGAGGTCTGCCCCGAGCTGCCCCCCGAGGCCACGCGCTTCGTGAGGGCCCTCTTGCAGCCCGACCCCGGCCAGCGCGCGCCCACGGCGGAGGCGGCCTTGGCCTTGTTGGGCCACGACGCCCCGAGCGAGCTGCACGACGACCTCCGCCGCTGGTGGTCGGGGGCCGAGCGCTCCCGCGAGGCGCTCTTGGCGCTGTTTTTGGGCCCCGAGCGGATCTTACGCCGCCAGAGCCGGGCCCTGGCGCTCCTCGAGCGGCGGTCGCTCCCCACCCCTGAAGACCGCGCCGCCGAGCTGAGCGCCTGGATCGCCGGAGGCCGCGCGTCTTGGGCCGACGGGGCGGTGCAGCTCTCGACGGCGGACCTCCAGTGGCTCAGCCAAGACATCAGCCTGCGCCCCCTGCCCGACCCGCCGCCGGGCCTCAAGCTCACCCCACGGCTCACGGAGCTGCACACGCTGATCCACCTGGGCTGGCCCGAGGCCACCCGCGCCGCCTTGGCGAGCGCCTGGAGAGAGCCGGACCTCGACGAGTCCTTGTCGAGCTTGGCCACGAAGGGCCTCATCCGCTGGTTACGCCCGGACGCCGTGGTCAGCGTGATCACGCCCCTGGGCTGGGCCGGCGCCGAGCCCAATCGACACAAACGCCTCGCCCGCCGCTGGGCCGAGGCCCTGCCCCCGAGCGCCCCCAGCCGCCTGCGCCTCTTGCTCCTCGCCGGGCCGCGGGAGGACGAGATCCGCGCCGCCCAAGCCGAGGCCGAGGCCCGCGCCGCCCAAGGCGACACCGCCGGGGCCTTGATGACCCTCGACCGGCTCCTGCGCGCCGCCCGCGAGCTCAACCTCGCCGCCCTGGAGCTGCTCCTGCACCACAGCCGCGCCTGGGTGTCGTTGTCGGCGAGCGGCCCCGCCGAGCTGGCGCGCGGGCTGTATGAGCTGGCGCGCTCGGCCTTGCCCGCCGAGGACCGGGCGCCCCTGGAGCGCCTGCTGCGGGCGGCGCGGCAGATTCGGCAGGGCGAGGGGCTCAGCGGCCTCGCCACCCTCAGCGACACCCCGCCGTTTGAGGACGAGCGCCTGGACCGCTGGCGGTTTGGCCTTCAGGTCGAGGCCCTCAACGTCGCCGGCGCCGAGGCCCGTCACGCCCTGTTGATGAAGGCCGAGGCCTGGGCGACCGCCCGGGGCACCCCCAGCGCCAGGGCGGATGTGAACCACTGGCGGGTGCTCGCCCAAGACAGCACGGAGGACGTCGAGGCCGCCGCCCGCCTGCTCCCCAGCGTGATCGTCGGCAAAGCCACACGGTCGGCGTCGCTCTCGTCCTTGGGCAGCTACGCCGTGGCGCTCATGGAGCTGCGGCGGTTTGACGAGGCGCGGGACGCGGCGGATCGGCTCATTCACGAGGGCGGCGCCTTGGGCCTGCCGGTGCCGGTGATGATCGGGGAGTGGGTGAGACGCTCCACGGACTATCGGGAGGGCCTGCCGCTCACCGTCGATGAGCCCTTGGCCCAGGCCGCCCGGAGCCTGCAGGCCGACGCCCGGGCGGGCCAGCTCTTGTTCACCGAGGCCACGATCGCCTGGCGGGCGGGCGACCTCGCCGTAGGCGCGACCCTGGCCCGAGAGGCGGCGGCGCTCTGGCGACCGCGAAGCTCCGCAGGAAACCCCAGCGCCCACTGCCTCATCGCCCAGGCGCTCTTGGCCGTCTGTGAACCCTCCACAGACGAGGCCCTGCACACCTTGGCGACCCAGCTTGAAGAGGCTTCCCAGAGCCCTCGACCGGGCCTGGCCCTGCAAGGATTCGGGGTGCTCCTCCGCTGCTTCCCCGAGCTTCGCCCGCGCTGGTTTGACGCCGCCAAGGCCGTCTTTGAGCGCACCCCGACGGTGTACCGCCAAGGCGTACGCGAGATTCTTGATGTTGAGCCTGTCCTGTTCGGTACAGCGGGCCCGTCCGCGCCATGAGTGGGTGAGCCGCCGATGGTGCGCGGCCACCCCGAGGACCGAACGATGCTCACGCTGAACCTGAACTACTACATCGAAGACGACCGCTGCCCGCAGCTCCACATCGGCACCGCCGACTTCGCCCCCGACCCGAACGGCGGCGGCGAGGACCCCTTGGCGCCCGCGGGCATGGACTCCGAGCACCTGAGCGCCCTGCCTGACGTCACCCTGGGCATGGGCTGGGCCAGCTCCCCAAACCCCGGCGCCGGCGGCACCAGCCGCGAGCTGCTCGCCGCCTGGAGCGGCCTGCCCCAGACCTTCCCCCAAGACGCCTCCGACCTCCGTTTCCCCTTCCCCGCCCGGGTTCGGGACCGCGCCGTCACCCAGACCCTCTTCGCCTCGATGGCCGCGTTCCAAGACGCCGTCGCCGACCGCCAGACCCACCTGAACCGCGACATCCCCTGCTGGGACGCCACGGGCGTGCGTTACGCCGATCTCAACACAGACTTCGCCAACGGCTCTGAGGGCTGTGAGACGCGAGACCTCTTCCGCGAGTCCGACAACACCCCCGTTGGTGTGGCCTTCATCTTCCGCAAGAGCAGCACCCAGACCGAGCAGCACTGGGTGCTGTTCAACACCGAGCGTCTTGATGACGTGCGGATCTTGCGTCGCAACACCGGCGGCTACACCTCGCTGAGCGCCTTCTTTGCCGATCTCAGCGCCAACAAGCCCCAGAACGTGAGCTGGCCGCACGCGTTTGAGACGGTCACGCATTACCTCTCTTGTCCTTGGTGAGGGGGAGATGGGCACGCCAACGGACACGCATGATCGCGGCACCGTGCTCTTCTTGGGCTATGAGGCCGAAGGAGCGGGCAAGATTTATCTGCGTGAGGAGCGGAAGGCCATCCAAGAAGGACTGGCGCGCTCGTCAAACGGTCATGGGCTGCACGTCGCTGATCACAGCGACCTGACGATTGACCAG
>JADKFE010000032.1 GCA_016717595.1 Deltaproteobacteria bacterium
GCGCACGCCGCAACACTAACCTGCGCTTGGCGCCGTGGATGAAAGGAGGTGGCGCGCGCCCTGAGCGGGCTGCGCGCCTGGAGTTTGACCAGGCCCTGACTCAGACGGCGGTGGCGCTGAGGTTTCGTCCGGGTGCTCGACGATGAAAGCTGGTGACCATGATCTCTCCGGCACGTCGAAGGAGGCGTTTAAGATCACGGCCTCGTGCACCAGGCGTGAGCAGGAAACGTTGGCGATAGAGCTGCGCCACGAGCTGTCAGCGGGCGCGCAGCTCCCCGCGCAGCGCACCAATGGCGATGCCACCTTCTTTACCCTAGGCTCACCGAGCGCGAAACCTTCTTCAAAACGTCGGTCTGCGCCAGCCCACGATCACCTCGCTCGTCGGTAGCGGAGGTGGCGCTGAGGCTCGTCCGGGTGCTACGACGATGAAGAGGCTGGTGACCACGATCTCGAGCACGTCCGGGGCGTTTAAGATCACGGCCTCATGCGCCGGGGTGAAAGACTTAAAACGTTGGCGGCAAAGCTGCGCCACAAGCTGTCGTCGGGCGCGCAGCTCCCCTCGCAGGCTCCCCGCGCAGCTCACAGTAACGATGCCACCTACTCTACCCTGGAGGTATACCGCGGAGGCGCGAAACCTTCTTCAAAACGTCGGTCTGCGTAGCACGATCACCTCTCGCGCTGGGGGTTGTAGGGTGGCGGGATCTTCGCGGCGAGCCTGCGCTCCAAGGACGTCGATGACGTGCATCGCATAGGTTAACAGACCCTGGCGCGGCTGTCACCCAAACGTTTTACGGCCTCCGCGAACAGGTGGACATACGCCTCAAGCGCATCCCAGACGTTGCCTTTGTGGGCGTGGCGCGGGAGGATCAGGGCAGGCTTGCCGCCGCCTTCGCCGGGCATGCCTCATCGGGGTGATGGCCGAGGTCTTGCAGCACCAGACCCAGCTCGGAAAGGGCGCCGCGGCGAGTCCCTCGACGGCCTCGGCAGGCGCATCGTAGAGCTCGGAGACGTGGAGGGCGCGGTCCAGGGCTTCGCGCCGTGGGCGATGAGTAAGGTCACGACCATCGGCAAGCGTGGACCACTCCGCCTGATCCCAGATTCGTAGGGGTGGTGCGCAGGGCGCGCAGGGGCATCGACGGATCGGGGCTCGACTGATGCTCGAGGATGAAGACGACCTCGGCCCGGCCACCCCGCGCCACGGCGCGCGGTAGAGCAGGTCCGGGGCGCGCGTTCGGAGGTCGCCGTCGAGCCTGCTCCGTCGGCGCGGGGCTGAGCTGGGCGAGGTCGAGGCGCGCGGCCACAGACGGCGGCAAGAGCGCGCGCAGGACCGGCGCGAGCTCGGAGGGCTCGCTGAACACGAGCTTAAAAAGATGATCGTGGGGTGTGTTGCTCACGAACCTCGACTATCCGGGGGTGAGGCGGGCGTGGGCGAAGGGCTCAAAAAGGCGGGATAAATCTGCACGAAGTTGGCGATCGAGCGTAATCGTAGGTCGAGGATGACGTTTTAGACGGGATCGTTGAGATCACGCTCTCCGTGGCGTCTCCAAAGACCCACGATGTCCTGCCTCCACCTCGGCTACACTCGCGGAGGTGGCCGAGGCGCCCCCGGTCGAGGTGTGTGATGGTGGTCTCTCTCTTCGTGATCTTGGGCCTCGCCTGTGACGGCGCGGGGGACCGCCCCACGAAGGACGATCCCGGCGAGACCGGCGAGCCCGGCCGCGACGACAGCGGGCGTGACTCCGGTGAGAGACTCCGGCGACGACTCCGGCGACGACTCCGGCGACGACAGCGACACCGACCTCGCCCCCCAGCGCTGCACGGGCTTCGCGCCGAGCCCCACGGCCCTTTGTTTTGCCCGACGTCGGCGCCACGGGCAGCGCGTTCACCGGGATCCGGGGGGACGCCAACTGCGCCAGCCTCCACCCGGCCTACGCCCTGGCGAACCTGCTCGGCGACGTCTGGCCCGAGCTCGTGATCACCCGAGACTGCCGCGACGCCGCCGTCGGTCGTGACGTCTGGTCGGTCTACCCTGGCGCCGCGTCGGGTTTTGGCGCCGCCGCCACCGCCTACACCTTGCCCGGCGTCACGTCCTCCTCAGCGGGTTTGCCGTTCCCGACCGACGGCGAGGCCGAGGACTGTGATGGATCGGGCCTGCCCGGCTACGCCTTGGCGGAGCTGCACGGCGACGGGCGCGCGGAGCTTGTGCTCACCGTCGATTGTGCGAATGAGGCCACCGGGGCGAGCCAGTGGCTTGTGCACAGCGCCGAGGCCACAGGCTTCTCTGCCGCCCCGACGCCGTTCACTTTGCCCTCAGCGCCGGTCGGGGATGATCCACCCTGGGGCCGGATCGAGGCTGGGGCCGACTGCGGCGACGGTGTGCCCGGCCACGCCATGCTCGACCTGAGCGGCGACGGCGCGCCGGACCTCGTCGTCACCCGCGCCTGCGAGGATGAGGCCGTAGGAAAAGCCCGCTGGGACGTCTACCTCGGCGGATCAGGCGGCGTGAGCACCACGGCGACTCCTTGGGCCTTGCCTGATCTCGGCGAGGGCACGAGCTACGCCGCGTTGGAGGGCGCCGCCGCGTGCCGGAGCGGTCGTGGTCCGGGCTATGGTCTCGCCCACGCCGACGGCGACGGTGTGCTCGATCTGATCGTCACCGAGGACTGCAGCGATGTGACGGTCGGCGCCGGGATCTGGCGGGTGTACGCCGGCTCGGCGAGCGGGGGCTTCTCGGCGACGGGGGTGGATTGGGCGCTGCCCGAGTACGAGACGGGATCGTCCCCGTTCTTGGCCCTCTCCGCCCGCGCGGTCTGCTCTCAGGGGGATCTGCCCGCGTATGACGCCGCGGACATTGACCACGACGGCTGGCTCGACCTGATCGTGTCCGAAGACTGCCAAGAGCCCGAGGTCGGCGTGAGCCGCTGGGCTGTGCACCGCGGTGGCCCCGGCGGCTTCGCCAAAGAGGTGACGGCCTGGCCGCTGCCCACGGGCTACAGCGTCACCGACCCGCCCTTCGTCGGGCGCTCGGGCACGGCGGACTGCGCGAGCCGCGACCTGCCGACCTGGGAGCTCGCTGATCTCACCCAGGACGGCGCGTTGGACCTCGTCGTGATGTACGACTGTAAAGACGATGAGGTCGGCCGCCTCCGCTGGGACGTCTACGCGGCGGTCTGCGAGGGGTGAGCGCAGAAGACGGGCTCAGCGTTTGCTCACGAGCCAAGCCAGCTCGACCTCACCCAGCCCCTTGAGGGTCTGCGCGCCCCGGGGCACACAGACGAACCGATCGCTCAGCTCCGCCGCCAAGGCCCGGGTGACCTGCACCCGCCCCGGCAGCCCCGAGGACTCCAGGCGCGCGGCGACGTTCACCGTGTCGCCCCAGAGGTCATAGACGAGGCGGCTGCGGCCGATGACCCCGGCGACGACCGGGCCGACGTGCAGGCCGAACCGCGCGGCGAGGGGCACATGGGCGCGGGCGGCGAGCTCAGGCAAGGAGTCACGCATCCTTAGGGCCAGCTCGGCGAGGGCCCCGGCGGGGTCGGCGTGGGGTGTGGGCAGGCCACAGACGACCATGTAGGCGTCGCCGACGGTCTTGATCTTCTCGGCGCCGGCCTCGGCGGTCAGGGTGTCGAAGGTGGTGAAGAAGGTCTCCAGAAGCTCGACGACCTGCTCGGGCTCGGCGTGGGCGGCGTACTCGGAGAAGCCGACGATGTCGGCGAAGAGCACGGCGGCGCGCTCGACCCGCTCGGCGATGCGGGACTCCCCGGCCATGAGCCGGGCGGCGATGGACGCGGGGAGCACGTTGATCAGCAAGGTCTCCGAGCGGCGGTGGGCCTCGGCGAGCTCCGCCGTACGTTGGGTCACTTTGCGCTCTAGCTCACTCGAGAGGCGCTGAAGCTGCTCGTCCAGCCGCGCCTTGGACAGCCGCGAGGCGGTCATGCGCGCCAAGGTCAGAAACAGCTCCTCGTGCCAAGGCGTGAAGAAGTTCGCGGCGCTGTGCTCGCTGTCGATGACGCCGATGACCTGGCCCTCGTCGAGGATCGGCACGGCGAGCTCGCTGAGCCGGAGCTGGTCGTCGCAGACGTAGCGGGGGTCTAGGCGGGTGTCGCCGATGCGCTCCACCCGGCCCGTGGCGGCGACGGCGCCGACGATGCCCCGGCCCACGGTGAGGGTGATCGGCGCGAGGATCTCCCGTCCTTTTGGGTTCTTGGGCCCAAACGCCGCGCGCTGCACGAGCAGGCCCTGCTCCTCGTCCAGCAGGTAGATGACGCAGTCCTCAAGACCCATGCGGCCCACGGCGTCGTTGGCGAGCTCCCAGAGGATGTCGTCGATGTCGGCTTGGTACCGCAGCAAGGTCGCCGCGAAGCCGTTGAGGGCCTGCAGCGCCCGCGCTTGCGCCTCGGCCTCTTCAGCCCTCCGCCGAAGCCGCGCCAGCTCCGCATCTGTGGACCACTCGCCGCTCATCACGGGATCATAGCGTCTTCGGCGGTTGGGCGGGGACTCGGAGGCTTGACGGTTGATCGCTGGTGGACGAATCGGCCACATGATATGGCCAACATTCTGGCCATCATAGGAGATGTCGTGCGCACCTTCCATCTTCCGCTACCTGATGAGATGTACGACGCTTTGCGCGAAGAGGCCGCCGCAGAGCGCCGACCGGCGACTGAGGTGGTGCGGGACGCCCTCTCCCGATGGATTCAGGCGCAACGACGCCAACGATTGGCCGACGAGATCCGGCTTTTTGCTGAGGCCGAGGCGGGCACGGCCCTTGACCTTGACGCTGAACTTGAGGCTGCCAGCATCGCAAGCCTGATCGCTGCGGACGGGCGATGAGGCGGGGCGATCTTTACCTCGCGGAGCTCAGCCCCCGCTCGGGCGCCGAGATTCAAGGCGGCCGTCCGGTTCTGGTGGTGTCCCACGACAGCTTCAATCGAGTCACGGCGTGGCAGTCGGTGATGGTTGTGCCGCTTACGACCTCCGCGGCCCAGGCCCGACGCGGTCCTACGGCCGTGCCGATTCCTGATGGCGCCGGAGGTCTACGTGGGGATGGTGTCGCCGTGTGCCATCAGATCACGACCCTCGATCGTACAAAGCTCAGTCGCAGGCTCGGCGCGCTTCCGGCAGACGTGTTGGCCGCCGTGGAGCTGGGGATCAAGGCCGCCCTCGATCTGCCGTGAGCTTGGCCTGGAACCCGGAGGCGTGGCCGAGGTCACCGGCGTTGGAGGGCCAATGCGACACGCGCTGCTTTGTTGTCTGATGACAGGTTGTGTTGAGCTGGCTGAGGTTCACGCCGAAGGGGGCTCGTCACCGCTGGCCGCCGCGCCGCCCGCCGCCGCGCCGCTCGACCCCTTCGTGGCGCTGCTGAGCGCGCCTTGGGCCCTCGCCGACGGCTTTGTCTCCCCGGCGCCCGCTCCTTGGCGGCCCTGCGGCCTCGGGTGTTTTGAGGCCAAGGCTGAAGCCGTCGCCGTGGCCCCGGCGAACGGTCGGGTGATGTTGGCCGAGCCCGGCCTGGTGGAGCTGGAGCACCACTTCTTTGAGAACCACGTCCGTAAGTCTGCGCGGACGCGGTTTGAGGGCCTCCAGCACAGCCTCACCGTCGGCCAAGACCTCAAGAAGGGCGAGGCCTTGGGCAAGGGATCGCGGCTCACGGTCACGATCGTCGGCAGCGAAGAAGACCCAGCCCTGTTCTTCGCCGCCCGGCCCCAGCTCCCCGACCCCAGCGTCGAGCCGATCCTCGCGCTCATCCACCACGACGAGCAGGAGCTTCGGATCCTCCGCGACGGCGTCGAGGTGCTGCGGGCTGAGGTCGGCTTCGGCCAAGCCACCGGCGCCAAAGAGCGTCGCGGCGACAACCGCACCCCCAAAGGGGTCTACCGCGTCGTGCAGCACAGCAAAGGCCCCTTTGATGGCCCCTTCGGCGCGTACTACGGCGGCCACTGGATGCGCCTGAACTACCCGAACCCCTGGGACGCCGCGCGGGGTGTAGACGCCGGGCTGATCACCGTGGCCCAGCAGCGGGAGATCACCCAGCGGTACTGGGCGGGGTTGGCCACGAACGAGCGCACGTCCTTGGGCGGCGGCATCGGGATGCACGGCTGGGCGGAGGAGTGGTCCGACACGAGCTCCCGGCAGATGAGCTGGGGCTGCATCGTGCTGCACCTCTCCACGGGGGCCGGGGTCTGGGGCCCCGCCGGCCGGCGGCGAGGGGGGGGGGGGTGGTGATCTTTCCTGCCCGCGCCGTCGCCCACCCTCAGCGTTTGCCCTTCTTCGGCGCGGGCGCCGCCGGGCGCGGGGCCACGGCCTCCACGACCGTCCAGGCGCCGGGCACGGCGGCCTCGACCTGGGCGCGGATCTGGCCCACGTCGCCGACGACGATCACCACGGCGTCGTTGAGGCCGAGCTTGGCGACCTCAGCGTTGACCGTGGCGGCGGTGAGGCCGTTGAGGGCGTTGAGCTCGTCGTTGATGGCGGAGGGGCTGAGGCCCTGCTCGATGAGGCCGCCATAGGTGGCCGAGACCGCGCCCCGGCTCTCCATGGCGCTCACCAAGGCCGTGCGCCGCGCGCCCCGGGCCTTCTCTAGCTCCTCGTCGGTGACGCCGGACTGCAAGAGGGTGAGCTGCTCCAACAGCGCCTTCAAGGCGTCGCCGGTCACGGGCTGGAACACGGCGGTCTGGGCCAGGGCCACGCCCTGCTCGGCGCCGGGCTCTAACCAGGCCTTCGCGCCGTAGGTGTAGCCGCGCTCTTCACGCAAGAGGCGGTTGAGGCGGCTGGTGAAGGTGCCGCCGAGCACGATGACGCCCAGACGCGCGGCGGGCAGGCCGGCTTCAGCGCTGCGCCAGCCGGGCATCACGACGCGGAGGATGGACTGGGCGGCGCCGGGGTTGTCCACCAACACGAGGCGTGGGCCTGGGGCGGCGGGCTTGATCGCGGCGGGCACGGCGGTGGGGGCGGCCGGGTTGGCCTTCCAGGCGCCGAAGCGGGACTCCAGGGCGGCCTGGATGCCGTCGGCGGTGACGGCGCCGGTGACGACGAAGCGGATGCGGCCCGGGGCGTAACGTGCGGCCCAGCTCGCCTTGAGCTGGGCGGGGGTCAGCGCGGTGAGGTCGTCGCGGCGGCCGATGATCGGGTGACCGAGCGGGTGCGTCTCGCCCCAATAGAGCCGCTGACCGGCCCAGACGGCGAGGCTCTGCGGGGTGTCTAAGGCGGAGTCGAGATCGCCCAGGGTGATCTTGCGGACACGCTCGACCTCATCGGCGTCAAACCGAGGGCGCAGGATGGCGTCGGCGAGAAGATCTAAGGCGCTGTCCAAACGCTCGGCGTGGGTGTCGAGGGTGATGATGCTGGAGGTGGCTTTGGTGCCGACGCTCAGCGAGATCGCCTTCTGCTCAAGCTCGGCGGCGAAGGCGTCCGCGCCACGATCCCCGGCGCCGTGGGTCAACATCCGGTCGGAGAGCGCCGTCTGACCCCAGCCCAAGGCTGGGTCTTCAGCGGCGCCGCCAGAGATGACGGCCTGCAGGCTCACCAGCGGCAGGCCGGCGCGCTCAAACACCCAGATCTCGACGCCGTTTGAGAGGGTGACGACCTTGGGCACCGGGGCGGTGAACGCCGGGGTGGGCCCCGCCTCGGGGCGCTGGGCGAGGGGATCTTGGGCCTGGGGCACGGTGGCGGTCTCCTGGGGGGCACGAGCGCAGGACAGGCCGAGGGCCAAGGCGAGGAGGAGCTGCGTCATGGGGTGGTCTCCTCGGCGACGGGCGCGGGGGTGACGCGGATGAGGCAGCGGGTGTCGACCGTCAGGCGCGCGGCGGCTTGTTTGACGCCGTCCTTGGTGGCCTGGCGGTAACGGTCGAGATCGGCCTGCATGTAGCCCGGCGTGCCGGTGTTGAAGTAGTAGCTGTTGAGCGAGCTGGCGCGGCCTTGGAGGCTCTCTTGGCGCTCCAAAAAGGACATCTCAAGCTGGTTCTTGACGCGCTCTAGCTCGGCGTCCGTGGGGCCCTCGGCGGCGAGGCGGGCGAGCTCTTTGGCGATGGCCTCCTCGGCCTCAGCGAGGGTGTGGCCTTCAGCGGGGGTGACCTCGATGACGAACAAGGAGCTGAGGCGCTGGCTCATCTGCCCGGCGCTGACCTCCACGGCGAGGCCCGACTCGTGAACGAGGCCGCGGTAGAGGCGTGAGGAGCGGCCGTCGGCGAGGATGTCGGCGAGCAGGTCCATCTCGGCGTCGCCGCTGGCGTACATCGCCGGGCTGTGCCAGGCCATGACGCTCTTGGGCTGGCGGACCTGATCGGTCAGCTCAATGAGGGAGGTCACCGGGGCGGTGGGCGCGGGCACGGGCTGGCGCTCGGGCACGGGGCGGGCGGCGAGGCCCCCAAAGAGGCGCTCGATGGTGATCTTCACCGCGGCGGGGTCGAAGTCTCCGGCGACGACGAGGCTCGCGTTGCCCGGCACATACCAGGTGTTGAAGAAGCCCACGACGTCGTCCACGGTGGCGGCCTGGAGGTCCTCGTGGGAGCCGATGACGGTGTGCGCGTAGGGGTGACCGGCGGGGTACATCGCCTCGGGCATCACCAGCCAGATCTCACCGTAGGGGGCGTCTTCGTAGGACTGGCGGCGCTCGTTTCGCACCACGTCCCGCTGCAGGTCGAGCTTCTCTTGGGTCATCGCCCGGGAGAGGCCCTCCATGCGGTCGGCCTCCATCCACAGCAGGGTGTCGACGAGGTTGGACGGGCCCACGTCGTAGTAGTCCGTGGCGTCTTCGCTCGTCCAGGCGTTGTTGTGGCCGCCGCTGGCCTCCATGAGATCGTCAAAGCCTGAGCCCGGCAGCCGTGTGGTGCCCATAAACATCAGGTGCTCAAAGAGGTGCGCGAAGCCCGTGCGGCCCTCGACCTCATCTTTGGCGCCGACGCCGTACCACAGGTTCACGACGACCTGGGGCAGGGTGGGATCGGGCATGAGGATGACGTTGAGGCCATTGGGCAGCTTGTACTGCTCATACGTCAGCTCGACGGCGTGGGCCGGGGCGCTGAGCAGGGGGGCCATCGCGGCGAAGAGGAACACGCGGCGCTCCTTGGAGGGCGGGATGCGGAGCACCGTAGCCCGCTCCCCGTCGATCGCAAGCGGCGTAAAGGAGAGGGAGGACAGCGGGTGTCAGTCAGGTTGACTGTTCAGCATATTCAAAGGGCGGGGCCAGGGTTGAGGCGGGCCCGAAGCGGCCTCATTTGGCGCACGAAGGGGCGTCCAATGCCTTGAGGATCGCTGTAGAGTGAGGCGATGAAGACCCTCCCCCTGCTGATCTTGACCTTCGCCTGCGCCCGCCCCGTCGAGACCCCCGACATCGGCGCGCCGGTGGGCTCCCCGGGCTCCTTGGCCCTTCGCGGCGGCTTCGCCCCCGGCGGCGAGCGCATCGACCTGGTCTTGGCCGACGGGCGCATCACCTCGCTGACCGTGGACGCCCCGGCGGACACGTCTCTGGACGTCACCGGGCGCACCTTCGCCCCCGGCTTCATCGACAGCCACGTTCATCTGGCGTTCTGGACGGTGGGGGAGAGCCTGCCCGCCACGGGCCTCGTCGCCGCCGTAGACCTCGCCGCGCCGGAGACGTGGATCGGCCGGGATCAAGGCGCGCTGCGGGTGGTGTGGGCCGGGCCCATGGTCACCGCCATCTCCGGTTACCCCACCCAGAGCTGGGGCAGCGGCGGCTACGGCATCGAGTGCGCCGACGCTGACGCCGCCCGGGAGGCGGTGCGGGCCTTACACGCCGCCGGGGCGCGGGTGATCAAGGTGCCCGTGACCGGCGAGAACGCGCTGGACGACAGCACTCTGCGCGCCGCCGTGGAGGAGGCCCACGGCCTCGGCCTGCTCACCGTGAGCCACGCCATGGGCGACGACGAGGCCATCCGCGCGGCGGACGCCGGGGTGGACCTGCTCGCGCACACGCCCACGGCGACGCTCTCCGACGACGCCATCGCCGCCTGGGCCAGCCGTGGCGTGATCAGCACTCTGCGGGCCTTCGGCGGCTGGGGAGCGCGCGGTGGACAACCTCAAGCGGCTGCACGAGGCCGGGGCCACGGTGCTCTACGGCACCGACATGGGCAACTCGCGCACCGCGGCGATCGACGGCTCGGAGCTGGCGCTTCTGGCCTCGGCGGGGCTGAGCCCGGCGGAGATCCTCGCCTCCGCCACCTCCGTCCCGGCGGCCACCTGGGGCTTTGAGGGCCTGGGCGGGCTCACCGTCGGCGGCGCGGCGAGCTTCTTGGTGCTCGACGGCGACCCTCTGGAGGACATCACCCGCGCCGCGAGCCCCGCCGAGGTGTGGATCGACGGGGTGCGGGTCGCCCCGTGAGCCTGCTGCCGGTGTCCGCTGCGCCGCGCCTCGTCGTGAGCGGCGGGGCCTTGGGGGATCAGCTCCTGCGCCTGCCCCTGGTTCGGGCCTTGGCGGAGCTCGGTCCGCTGCGCCTGCTCGCGCCGCGGGTGACCCTCGTTTGGGTGGATCTAGAGGCGCCGAGCCTACGGTTAGACGCCGCTGAGGCCGCGTGCCTCTTCGGCGACGGCGCGCTCTCTGGGGCCGCCGCCGCGCTTCTGGAGGGTGTGGAGGAGGCGATCGTGCTCCTCGACGGTGACGCTCTGACCGAGGCCCTCCGGCGGCGAGGGCTCCAGGTTCACGCCCGCGGCGGTGCGCCCGCGCCGGGTGTTCACCAGCTCAGCCACCTCGCCTCGGGCCTCGTGGCGCTGCCGTCGCCAGAGGCGCTGCCGACGCCGTTCTTGCGCGTCTCGGCCGCCTCCTCCGCGCCCGAGGTGCTCCTGCTGCCGGGCAGCGGCGGGCTCAAGAAGTGTTGGCCTGCGGAGCGGTTTTTGGCGCTGGGCGCCGAGCTTCAGGCGCGTGGTCTCAGCGTCGCCGTCGCCTTGGGCCCCGATGAGCTTGAGCGTGGCCCCGGCCCCGAGCGATTTGTCGGCCTGCCGGTGCTGGAGGGCCCGAGCCTCGCCGAGCTCGCCGCGCTCTGCGCCGGAGCGCGCCTTGTGGTGGGCAACGACGCCGGGACCACCCACCTCGCCGCCGCCGCCGGGGCGACGGTGCTCGCGCTGTTCGGCCCCACGGACCCCGCCCGCTGGCGCCCCCTCGGCCCCAGGGTGAGCGTGCTCAACGCCGGGGCTGGGCTCGCCGAGCTGCCCTACGAGGCCGTGCTGGACGAGGTGCTGAGGTTGATTGGTCAACCAAACAAGGGTTAGGGCACCCCCCTCTCCTTGGCCAAGCTCTCCAACGCCTCGGTGTACACCTTGGCCCTCCGCTCGGCGAAGCCGTCGATGATCAGGCCCGACGCCCCGAAGAACAGCAGGCCGATGCCGAGGCCCTGGGCCCAGTCGGCGTGTAGGCCAAACCGTAGGCCCGCGCCGAGCACGATGAACAGCAGGTAGCCGCCGAGGGTTATCGGCCAGTTGCGGTTCACCTGGGCCATGCGCGGGCGCTCGACGGCGAGCAGGGCCTCGGGGCTCTGCTCCAGCTTCACGGTGAGCTCCGCCACCTGGGCGTTCGTGCGTAGGCCGACGCCCCCGCCGACACCTACGCCGATGAGGCCGAGCAGCACGAAGGGCACGGCGATGCCCCAGCCGAAGGCGTTTCGCTCGGCGCGCACGGCGACGGCGGCGAAGGCAAAACACACGAGGCCATAGGGCACGAGCAGGTAGAGGCTCTCGATGCGCTCGCCACGAAAGTAGGTCTGCATCACGCTCAGGATCGGCATCGGCGCTCCGGTTTAGGGCGCGCTCAGCTTACACCCGGAGCGCTCAGCGCGGCGGCAGGCCCACGAGGTACGTCGCCTTCGCCGGGGCGCTGCCCAGGGCGATCTGGCCGATGTCCCAGGTCCAGCCGGGCGCGTCGAGGCGGTTGACCAGCTCGTGCAGCTCACCCACGCTGTAGATGCGCAGGGTGGAGACGACGCCGTCCCAGAAGACGAAGAAGGGCAAGACGGGGATGATGTAGGTCCAGAACACCCAGCTCCAGCGGAAGGGCCGCAAGAAGGGCAGGGCGAACAAGAAGAAGATCGGCGCGAAGATCATGCCGATGAGCTGCACCACGGAGCGCTCGACGACCTCCATGATCACGATGGGCTGCTTGTCTTTGACGGCGCTGGCGAGCACGGACTGGGCCACGGGCTCGGGCAGGTGGTGGAAGGCGTTGAAGATCACGCGCAGGCCGGTGAGGTCGGCGGGCACGTTCGCGGCGTCTACGGAGCGGGCCTCCACGCGGATGAGGCCGTCGCTGGCCTCGGCGACGCGGTTGAGCGCCGGGACGTTGGGGTAGAGGTCGGTGACGACGGCCTGAACGGGCAGGCCCCGCTCGGTGAGGCCCCGCATGAGCACGGGCAAGGGCCGCCGCCCCCGGCGCAGAGGTCGACGATGCGGGTGGCGCCCGAGCGCTCGACGGCTTCAGCGAGCTTGGGCACGAGCAGCTTGGCCTGGCCGGAGACGGTCACCATGAGGTTGAGGTAGCTCGTCCCGGCGTCGCGCCAGGGCGCGGGGAACCAGGGCAGGTCCTCCAGCTCAACAAACTGGATGCGGCGCCAAGGAACGGCGGGGGTCGCGGCGGTGGCGGTGGCGGTGGTGCTCATCGTTTGCCTCGGGGAGCGGGTGGGGTGGTGAGCAGGGCGAGGATGCGCTCGCCGACGTCGTCTAAGGGGTAGGTCTCTGGAGAGGTGGCGAACTGAAAACACACGCCGTCCAGGGTGGCGATGAGCAGCCGGGCGTGGGCCTGGGGGGCCTCCATGCCGACCTCGTCGAGCAAGGCCGTGAACTGCGCGACCAAGGCCGCCTCAAACGCCGGGATGTGCTCGGCCAAGGCGCCCATGACCTCGGGCTGGGCGCGCATCTTCGCCGAGAGCCGGTAGAACGGCAGGTGATCCCGCATCGAGCGGATCGAGACCCGCACCAGGGCCTCAAGGCGCCGCTGGGCGTCGGCCTCCGCCGCCACCTCCACAAACACCGCCTGGATCAGCCCGCCGCTGCGCTGCATCAGCTCGTGCAGCAGGGCCTCTTTGCTGGGGAAGTAGTGGTAGAGCAGGCCCAGAGAGAGCCCGGCCCGGGCGGCGATGGCGCGGATGGACGTGCCGTCGAAGCCGCGCTCGGCGAAGCAGGCGAGGCCGGCGTCGAGGAGGAGGTCTCGGGTGCGCTCGGCGTCTCGGGGGGCGACCATGAGGATCCAGTTGAACAGTTGTTCAACACTCTACAGCGACGCAAGAAGCGGCGCAAGGAAGAATTGAACGATCGTTCAATTTGATCTTGAGCGGCGGGGTTTGCAATCTTTGGGTCCAGGGCGCAAGAGGAGGATCCGCGCTCACCGCAGCTCCGCCGTGGCGCCCACCGAGAGCCCCCCATGCCCGTCCGCCTGCTGTCCGCCTCTTTGATCGGCCTGTCTCTCCTCACCGCCTGCGACGGCGCCCCGCCCGCCGAGCCGCCCGCCGCCGAGCCGCCCCGCCCCCGAGGTCAAGCCCCCCGAGGCCCCCGCCGCCGCCGACCCTCTGCGCCCCTTGGACAAGCCCGAGTCCGTGCTCATCGACGGCGACCGCATGTGGATCTCGGTGATCGGCGGCTCCCCCGCGGATCAGAACGACGATGGCCGGATCATGACCGCTGAGCTCGCCTGCGCCCGCGCCCAAGGTGTGGCGGCCTGCCTCAAGGCCACGGGCATCGACGGCGCCAAAGACGAGGTCAAGCTCGACGGCCCCAAAGGGATGGCCCGCATCGGCGACTGGCTCTACGTCGCCGACATCGACAAGGTCCGCCGCTTCAACGCCGCCGATGGCAAACAAGGCGACGACATCGCCCTCGCTGGGGCCACCTTCGTCAACGACCTCGTCGCCGACGGCGCGGGCGGGCTGTGGGTGAGCGACTCCGGCCTCAAGTTCACCGACGCCGGCGCCGAGCCCACGGGCAGCGCGGCGATCTGGCGCATCGACGCCGCCGGGGTGGCCACGAAGATCGCCAGCGGGCCGGGCCTGGGCCTGCCCAACGGCGTCACGACGCAGGGGGAGGGGGTGCTCGTCGGCCGCTTTGACGACGAGGGCGGCGAGGGCCGCATCGTCTCGGTCTCGGCGACGGGGGAGATCAAGCCTTGGGCGAGCGTGCCCAAGGGCGGCCTCGACGGCCTCGGCTGGCTGCCGAGCGGTGAGCTCGTCGTGTCGAGCTGGGGCGCGGAGTCGGTCTTTGTGCTCGGCGCCGACGGCGCGCTCAAGGCCACGGTCCCGGCGCACAAGGGCCCGGCGGATCTCGCCGTAGACGCTGAGGGCCAGCTCATCTGGATCCCCGCGTTCATGGACGGCGGGGTCACGAACCTGCCCTTCGCCAAGCTCACGACGCCGGGCTGAGCGGGCTAGTACTTCGCCATAAACAGGCCTGAGAGCACCACGATCACCAAGGCGGCGACGACGAGCCAGCGGCCGTCCCAGCCGTCTTGGGTGGCCGGGGGGCGCGGCTCGGCGCGAGGGGCTGGGCTCTCAGGGGCGGTGCTGGGCGAGGTCATGGGGTTCACCGGTCGAGGTGGCGCGGGCCAAGGCGCGGTGACCTCGCCGGGCTCGGGCTCAGGGGGCGGGGCGGGCGGACGGGCGTCCAGAGGAGGCTCGGGCAAGGTCACCGGGTCGAGGGCCTCCTCTGCCAGCCGATCTATCACCCACAGGGCGGGGGTGCCCTCGACGGCGGCGTAACGGAGCGGGTCGGGGGCGCTCGTCGGCGCCATCAGGCGGGTGAGCAAGGCCCCGGCGTGTCCTGGCGTGGGGCGCACGAGCTCCGGGCGGGTGCGCTCCCGGCCCGAGGTCTCTAAGCTCGTCGAGGGGTCGAGCTGGGCGGGGTCGGGGCCCAGGTTGGTGCCGACCTCGTCCAGAGCCTCAAAGATTGACCGGGGTGAGGTGCGCTCGCCGCCGTCGGTGCGCTCGACCTGGGGATCGGTGGCCTCGGGGCTCAAGCCGTCACCCCTTGGCTAGACTCGGAGGCGCGTAAGGTGAAGAAGAAGGGGACGAGGGGCAGGCCCAGGCCCAAAAACACGAGGCCCAAGGCCGTGGAGTCGTTCGTGAAGCCGAGGCCGCCGAGGCCCACGGCGGTGAGCGTGAGCAGCCGGGCGCCCTCTAGACGCCAGGCCTCGGGGCGCTCCTCCACGACAGCGGCCACGGCGGCGAGGCTCCACACCGAGGCCACGGCCAAGGCCATGAGCGCGGCGGTGGGCAAGGTGGTGGAGGCCACGAGCATCCACATCGTCAGGCCCACGGCGCTCACAAACACGGCGAAGGCGTAGGCGCGCAGGCCGAGCCGGGCGGTCTCGAAGGCGGGCGGGGGATCTCCCGGGTTGGGCTTGGCCTCGCTCGCCGGGTGCCACTCCGGCGGGGCGAACCACAGCCACAGCGCGTCTTTGAGCGTGGGCATCACCTTGGCCCGGCGCCAGAGGGTCAAGAAGGGCTCCACGTTGGCCCAGAGCGGGTCATACGACCGAAACCGCTGCACGATCCCGTAGTTGGGCTCCTCGACCTCGGGGACAAAGGTGCCGAACATCTTGTCCCAGATGATCAGCGTCGCCGCGTAGTTGCTGTCGAGGTACTGCGCGTCTCGGCCGTGGTGAACGCGGTGATGCGACGGCGTGTTGAACCAGCGCTCAAACCAGCCCATCCGATCGATGAGCCGGGTGTGAATCCAGAACTGGTAGAGCAGGCTCAGGGCGCTTGAGACCGCGACCTGGGTGGCCGTGACGCCGATCAAGGCCAAGGGCAGGTAAAACACGAAGCCGTAGAGGTTCGTGAACCACGACTGCCGCAGGGCGACGATGAGGTTGTACTCCTCGGACTGGTGGTGCACGACGTGGGTGGCCCAGGCGAAGTTCACCCGGTGCGAGAAGCGGTGGTACCAGTAGTAGAAAAAATCGACGCCGATGAACGCCAAAAACCAGCCGAGAACCGGCTGATCGCTGAGGTCAACCAACGAGAATCGCTGGGAGACAAACGCATACACCCCCAAGAGCCCGGCGCCGACCAGGGCGTCGACGACGCGGCTGCCGACGCCGCAGGAGAGGTCGGCCAGGGAGTCCGCGTAGCCGTGGACGACGCGGCCCTGGCGCCGAGCCAGCCAGAGCTCCAGCGCCACGAGGAGAAAAAAGAAGGGCACAGCGAGGGCGATGATCATGCCGACACTCTACCGCGAATGTGCCGGTGGTGTCAGCTCCGCGCGCCTTGGTCGGCGTAGTCCCGCAGCCAAGCCACGATGTCGGCGGACTCCAAGAGCGGCACGCCGTCGATGAACAGGCAGGGCACTTGGCTCATCCCCGTCGCCGCGATGAGCTCGTCCCGGGCGCCACGCTCCATCAGCGTGTCGCGGGTGGGCACGTCGAGGCCCAGCTCACGAATGGCCCGGGCGACGCGGAAACAGAAGGGGCAGGAGTCGTACTTGTAGAGCACCAGCGCCCGGCGCACGTCGGGGCTGGGGATCGTCGGGGCGGAGGCGCGCATCGTGGGGATCCCAGGGGAGAGGGGGGCCGGCGCGCTGGGCGCGGGGGCCGAGGCGGGCGCCGGGCGAAGGAGAGCGCGGAGCCTGCTCAAGACGGACATCACCGCTCCAGGCCCCGGTGGGCCAAACACCACTCTTACGACGCCACGTCGTGAGCGAGGTTGCGCCGTGAACGATCAGGGCGTGGGGGGATCCGCGAGGCCGACGCCGATGGCGACGGCGCCGAACACCCCGCTCGCGGAGGTCTCCCAGGTCTGTCGGGCGGCGAGGTAACTCTTGATGTGTTTGTCGTGCTCATCGAGCTTGAGCTTGAGCTCCCGCAGCTCTTGGCGCTGGGCGTCGGTGCGGGCCTCGGGGGGGCGACGTTTTGTTCTTCTCATCCTCCAGGGGCGTCAGGCAGGCGCATAGTTTAGCTCACCCGCGCTGGTTTACCATCTTGGCGGCGCCTTTGGCGGCAGGCCATCGCTGCGTTCTGGGCGGCTCACAGGCGGTGACGGGCTCACCCATGCCCTTGAGCACCTCGATGGCGGCGAGCTGAACCAGGATGCCCTCCTCGACCGTCTGCAGGGCGACCTCGGCGGAGGTCGGCGTCCTGCTTGAGCTGGCTCGCCCCGAGACCCCCCATGACGCCGACGGCGACGACCACAAAAAAGACGGGGATCATCAACAGGCCGAAGCTTCGCAGCAGCCGAGAGAGCGTGGCGTCGTCAACGGCCGGCGCCTTCTCTTTGGCGGCGTTGGCCTGGGCCTCCCGCACGATGGTCTCGATCGCCGAGCCGCCGGTGGTGTTCATCGACCGGCGCTCGCCGACGCCCGAGCCCGAGGTGTTCAGCCGACGCTGGGGCCCTGAGGGGTCGGTGAGCGTCGGCATGACGTCGTCCCGAACGGGGGGCACCACGGCGCGGGGCGGCAATGAGAGGGGCTGAGACGGTGGCGTGGGCCGGGCCGCCGCGGGTTTGGGCGCGGGCGTCGGCGCCTCGGCGCCGCGGTTGTTGGGCACGGTGAACGACTGGCGGCGGCCCTTCACGCTCTCCACCCGCGCGGTGGGCACGGCTTCAGCGTTGGGCAGGCCGAACTCGGCGTTCTCTTCGTCGTCGGTCGTCCAGGTGTCTTCAGCGGCGCTGATGCCCCGAGCGTGGAAGGTGGGGATCGCCTCCTCTGGGTCGTACGCGCGGTCGAGGCCGGTGAGGTTGCCGAGGCCCGACGGCCCGCCCACCTTCACCTCGTCGGTGATCTCGTCGATGGGCAGGGTGTTCACCGCGCCGTCGTTGGGGGCGTCCAAAGACAGCGTGCGCCGCAGGGGCGGCGCGTCCATCTCTTGAAGATCTTCAGGCATCAAGGTGGGGCGAGCGTCGTCGTCGTCCTCATCGGCTTGGGCCTGGGGCGCCTGGCGCGGCGGGGGCGGCGGCGGGGCGGCCGACCGGCGCGGCGGAGGAGGCGGCGGGGCGCCACGGCGATCCGTCGGCGGGATCGTGCCGCCGGTGGAGCGGCTCAGCTCGGCGCGGGTGACCGGCGGCGGCAGCACCGGGGCCTCACCCACCTGGGCGGGCAGGGCCTTGGGCGGCACGATCTCCGACTCGATGTGCAGCGCCCGGGCCATCTCCATGCAGTTCTGGAAGCGGTCGTCGGGGGAGACCATCATCGCCCGGGCGGTGACCTGCTCTAAGTACTCGGCCACCTTGGGGTTGAGGCGGCGCAGGGGGATGTAGCGGCCGGTGAGCGTGTTCTCCAGAAGCTCGCGCAGGTTGGCGCCACGAAAGGCGCGCTGGCCGCTGAGCATCTCATACAGGATCGCGCCCAAGGCGAACACGTCGCTGCGCTGGTCGGCGATGGCGGAGTCGGTGATCTGCTCCGGCGCCATGTAGCCCGGCGTGCCCATGGGCGTGCCGCCTTGGGTGGCCTTGAGCGTGGCCTCCTCGCTGGCGAGCTTGGCGATGCCGAAGTCGGCGACCTTGGCCACGACGGCGTCGCCGTCCGCGGCCAAGAGCACGTTGGAGGGCTTGAGATCGCGGTGCAGCACCCCGGCCATGTGCGCCGCGGCCACGCCGGAGAGGATCTGGCCGAAGAGGTCCATCGCCTCGTCGAAGTCCATGGCGCCGCCCTCGCGCAGCAGCTCCTCTAAGCTTGTGCCCTCGACGTACTCCATGACGAGGCCGATCTGCCCGCGCTCCTCGACGACGTCGGTGACGCTGACGACGTTCGGGTGCTGGAGCTGGGCCTGGATGCGGCCCTCTTGGATGAGCCGCTTGGCGAGGCCACGCCGGGCGATCGGCAACAGCTTGAGCGCATGGGAGGTGTCCAGCAGCTCATGCCGCACCTGGTAGACCTCGGCGATACCGCCCGCCCCCAGAAACCGCTCCACGCGGAAGCGGCCAATCCGATCGCCTGCGACCTTCACGGAGCCTAGGTCCTCACTTCGTACATGCTGACGGGGTCCAGGGGTGGGGCGTCTCGGTCGGTCGGTGGGGGCGTCGTCAGCGCAGAGCCCCAAAGAGGATAAACCACCGGGGCCCGGTTGAACAGGCGAGATAGCAAGATCAATGTCATGACCTCCCTCCTGCTCCCCCTGATCCTGCTCGGCGGCCCCCGCCTGGCCTTCGCCCAAGATCCTTCGGCGCAGGCCGAGGGCTGCCTCCCAAGCGTCGAGGATCCCGCCTCCCGGGGCCTGTTCATCGCTGATCCCGACGGGCTGATCCCCGAGCACATCAAGGCGAGCCTGCACCTGTCCACCCTTGAGTTTGCCCGGCGCGAGGGCCTCACCCCGCGGATCCTCACGGCGCGATCGTCTCCCAGGACGCCGAGGCCTGCGTCCGTGAGCTCGCGGCGCGCTGGTCGGCGCCGCCAACGGGGATGATCCTCTTGTGGCATCGCTCGCCGCCTGAGCTGGCCCTGTGGGTGAGTCGGGACGACGGCGCGCCGCTCACCCTGTCTGAGCGTGAGGCCCTGGAGGCGACGATCTGGGCCGCGGGCCTTGAGGAGCGCGGGGAGATCGCCCTCGTGGACGCCCTGCCTGCCCTCGCCGCCGCGCGGTCGGCGCCGCCCGCCCCGCCGGTGGTGACCCCGCGCTGGTCTTGGCGCTGGCTTGGCCTCGGCCTCGTCGTCGGCGCGCTCTTCGTCTTGTTCGGGCGAGGCCAGCGCGGGGGCTCGCTGGATTGATCCTGCGATTTGAAGGGGCGGGGGCTATGCTGACCCTCCCCCCAATCCCAAAGGTGCCCGATGAAGGTCTCCGCCCTGCTGCTGCTCCCCTTGCTGGTCTTGGCCGCCTGCAAAGACGACGCCCCCGCCTCTGACAGCGCCGCGAACCTCGCCGATGACGACGGCGACGGCGTCACCAGCGACTTCGACTGCGACGACGCCGACCCCGCCGTGGGCGGCCCCACGAGCTACCTGCTCGACGTCGACCAAGACGGCTTCGGCGACGACACGACCCTCGCCGAGGGCTGCGCGCCGGCCGAGGCCGTGACCGTGGGCGGCGACTGTGACGACGCCCAGGCGACGGTTTACCCCGGCGCGGCCGAGGCCTGCGACGGCTTAGACAACGACTGCGACGGCCTCCTCGACGGCGACGACGACGACAACACCGGCGCGGTGGACTGGTATCGGGACGAGGACGCCGATGGGTACGGCGTCACCAGCGACAGCGTGCGGAGCTGCGACGGCCCGGCGGGCTACGCCGTGGCGGGCGGCGACTGTGACGACGCGAACGCCACCACCTCCCCCGGCGCCGCCGAGGTCTGTGACGGCGCCGACAACGACTGCGACGGCCTCACCGACGACGACGACAACAGCGTCGCCGATCAGACCACCTGGTACATCGACTACGACGGCGACAGCTACGGCTCCGACCGCTTCACCGAGGCGGCCTGCGCCGCGCCCGAGGGCTACGTCTCCAACGCCGAGGACTGCGACGACGCCGAGGCGACGGCCTTCCCCGGCGGGGTTGAGGTCTGTGATACGCTCGACAACAACTGTGATGGGGTCGTAGACGAGGCCACGGCCACAGACGCCCAGACCTGGTACCAAGACGCCGACCTCGACGGCTTCGGGGACGCCGACTTCAGCACCATGGCCTGCTCGATGCCGAGCGGCTACGCCGAGAACGACGAGGACTGTGACGACGGCGAGTTCGCCGTGAACCCCGACGCTGAGGAGGTCTGCGACGGCCTCGACAACAACTGTGACGGCAGCACAGACGGATCCGACGCCACGGACGTCACCGCCTGGTACACAGACGCCGACAAAGACGGCTACGGCGACCCCAGCAAACGCAGCTTCGCCTGCACCCAGCCCACGGGCAGCGTCTCGTCCAGCACCGACTGCGATGATGGCGACAAGCTGATCAACCCCGCCGCCACCGAGGTCTGTGACGGCGACGACAACAACTGCGACGGCAAGACCGACGGCAGCGACGCCGCCGACGTGAGCGTCTGGTACGCCGACGCCGACAAAGACGGCTACGGCGGCGCCAGCGCCTCTGTGGCCTGCACCCAGCCCACGGGCAGCGTCTCCACCAGCACCGACTGCGACGACGCCGACAAGAACATCAACCCCGCCGCCACCGAGGTCTGCGACGGCGACGACAACAACTGTGACGGCAGCACAGACGGCAGCGACGCCGCCGACCCGTCCACCTGGTACGCGGATGCCGACAACGACGGCTACGGCGACCCCAGCGTCACCCTAGACGCCTGTGATGAGCCCGCGGGCTACACCGACAACGGCGACGACTGCAACGACTCCGACGCCACCGCCACGGACTGCCAGTGCACCCTGTCGTCTGTGGCCACGCCCGTGCTCACCACCACCATCGGCTCCACCCAAGGCAGCTACCTCACCGACCCTCTGGAGACCTTAGGCAGCGGCCTCGTGTGGACGATCACCGGCTACACCGGCAGCGCGGTGGTTCAGTGGCCCTCCACGAGCGCCTTGGCCTCTGGCTCGGGGGGCACGACGATCACGCTGCCAGGCTCGGGCCATGAAGGCACCGGCCACGTCGTCTATGGCGGCTATCTGTACTATGTGAGCTACAACTCGAACACGATCGTCAAGTTTGACCTCAAGACCAAGAGCACGGTCGCCAGCCTCACGGTGCCCAACGCGGGGTATCACAACACCTATTATTACCAGTGGGGCGGCTACAGCGACATCGACCTCGCGGTGGATGAGAACGGTCTGTGGGTGCTCTACGCGACGAGCACCAACGGCGGCAAGATGGTGATCAGCCGCATCGATGAGTCGAGCTTCTCGATCACGAAGACCTGGAACACGACCAGCGCCGTCAAGAACACCATCGGAAACGCCTTTATGATCTGCGGCGTGATGTACGCCACAGATTCGTACTACAACAGCGCCGCGACGATCAACTATGCCTACGACACGAACACGTCCACGAGCAGGTCCCTCAGCATCGCCTTCTCCAACCCCTACAACTACAACTCCCAGATCAGCTACAACCCGAACGACGGGAAGCTGTACTCTTGGGACAACCAACGCCTACAGACCTACGCGCTGACGATCTACTGAGCCTCGACTCAGCACGAACAAAAGCGCCGAGGGTGGCGTAAACCCACCCTCGGCGCCCTCGTCAAGCCAAACAATCAACGGGTCCAAGAGATGAGGCTGCGCTCTGGGGAGAGGCCCACGGCGCGAAAGGTCAAGGCGTCGTCGATGCCGTTGTCGTCACGGTCGATGTCCGCGCGTAAGGCGCCCAAGGTGAGCTCCTCTGAGAAGCCATAGAGCGCGGTGACACGCACCACAGAGGCGAGGTCTACGGCGCCCTCAAGGCTCCATTGAAGGCCCGCGTCGGTGATCTCGCCGTTGAGCACGGCGTCGTAGATGATGAGGAACGCCATCTGGTCGTCCACCTGCACCGGCATGAAGAGGTCCGCGGGCTCGCCGCGCATCACGCCGTTGGCGGTGATGTGGACGTCGATGACCATGGTGAGGCCTGGGGAGTCGATGCGCACGACGCCGTCGCCGAGCTCATCGCTGCGGCCGCTGGTGAGCTGGGTCGTGCCCTCTTGACCGTCCCAACCCGGGAGCACGAGCACGCCCTCATCGTTGGCGAAGCTGCTCTGAATGATCCCGTTCAAGGCGCTCCCCGCGCCGAACTGCTCGATGGTGATGCCCTCGTGCATGGCCCAAGCGAGGCCCTCTTCGGGATCGTGAGAGTTGACGCCGTGCACCACGGCCATGTCCCCGATCCGCACGTCAAGGTCAAAGTCTTGGTAGAACGGGAGCACCTCGGCGATCCCGCACGTCGCGACGACGCCGTCGGTGGACAAGGCGCAGTCGGCGTCCCACTGGGTGTCTTCGCCGGAGTCAGGGTCCACACCCCGCACGGTCACCTCGGGGATCACGCCCCGCTCACCCTCGTCCAAGGCCACGACGATGATCTGCTCGCCCCGAAGCGCCGAGGCGCCGTCGGCGGGGAAGACGCCGAAGCTCGACACACGCTCGCTGCCCTTCATCCGCTCGATCAATCCACGCTCGCCGTTGGACCCGGAGCAGCCCCCGGTGAGGCAGAGCGCGGCCACAAGGCCCCCAATGAGCCCAACCTGCATGCTGGTCATCTCGTCTCCCTTTTTCGGTCGGGGCGCTCTGTCTGAGCGCGCCCTCCGTGACAAGAAGAGACAAGGCTGAGGGAACCTCGGATCACCCCAAGCGCTGGATCTTTGTCATCTCCATGTCAACGTCGATCTATGGTCTACTGGCCGCGGTGATCCTCAAGTGGACGCCTCAACCCCGCTCAGGAGCCCCCATGCGAGTCGGCGTGTTCGGAACTGGTGATGTCGGAAAGACCCTCGGCAGCGCGCTCATCACCCTAGGCCACGAGGTGATGATGGGCGCCCGAGAGGCCCAGAACCCCAAGGCCCTGGAGTGGGCCGCCAGCCAAGGGGAGCGCGCCAGCGTCGGCACCTTCGCTGAGGCCGCGGCCTTCGGTGAGCTGCTCATCCTCGCCACCTTAGGCGCGGCCAACCCCGCCGTGTTGACGGCGGCCGGGGCCGAGAACCTCGCGGGCAAGGTGCTCATCGACACCACCAACCCGCTGGACTTCTCCCAAGGGCTTCCCCCCGACCTTGGCCTTGGCCGGGCAAGACTCCGGCGGCGAACAAGCCCAGCGCCTCGCGCCGGGCGCCCATGTGGTGAAGGCGTTCAACAGCGTGGGCTCGCCGCTCATGTTCCGGCCCAACCTGCCCGGCGGCCCGCCGACGATGTTCATCTGCGGCAACGACGCCGGGGCCAAGGCCCAGGTGACGGCGCTTCTGGGCGAGTTCGGCTGGGACGTCGAGGACTCCGGCGACATCCGCTCCAGCCGCTACCTGGAGGGCCTGTGCCTCCTGTGGGTGCTGCGCGGCGCCCTGCATGGCCAGTGGGGCCACGCGTTTAAGCTCCTTCGCGCCTGAGCTTCCGCTTGAGCGTGTTGCGGTCGATGTCCAAGAGCCGGGCGGCGGCGCTGAGGTTGCCGCCCGTCGCCGCCAAGGCCGCCTGGATCGCCTGATCCTCCACGGCGGCGAGCTGGTCGGCCAGGGGTCGCAGATCCGGGGCCCCCGGCGCGGGCGGCGGCGCTCGCCTCGGGGCCAGGTCTTCAGAGAGCGCGTCGAGGCCCACCCGCTCATCGACGAGCACGGCCCAGCGCAACACCTCGGCGCGCAGCGCCCGCACGTTGCCCGGCCAAGGGTGTGCGCGCAGGGCCGCCCAGACCTCAGGGCTCAGCGGCAGGCCCGGCCGACCGGCCTCGGCCAGAAAACGCGCGACCAGGGGCTCCAGGTCCACCATGCGCTCCCGCAGCGGCGGTGTGCGCAGGATCGCGCCCCGGAGGCGATAGTAGAGGTCCTCACGAAAACGCCCCGCGGCCACCTCGGCGTGCAGGTCGCGGTGGGTCGCCGTGACCACCCGGGCGTCGACGGTGACGAGGCCCTCCGCGCCCAGGCGGCGCACGGCCCCCTCTTGCAGCGCCCGCAGCAGGGCGGCCTGCACCCGTGGGCTCAGCTCACCGACCTCATCCAGAAACAGGGTGCCGCCATGGGCCTGCTCAAACAGGCCCCGGTGCCGGGCGTGGGCCCCGGTGAAGGCGCCGCGCTCATGGCCAAACAAGGTCGAGAGCAAGGTGGACTCGTCCAAGGCCCCGCAGCTCTCGGCGACGAAGGGGCCGTCCGCCCGGGGGCTCGCGGCGTGAAGGGCCCGGGCGACGAGCTCTTTGCCCGTGCCCGTCTCGCCCAAGATGAGCACGGGCAGGCCGGACGGCGCGAGGCGGGTGATGAGGCGGCGCAGCTCGTGCATCGGCGCGCTCTCGCCCAAGAGGGAGGCCGTGGCGGTGGAGCGCTCGGCGCGTAGGCGGGCGACCTCGTCCTTGAGCGCCCGCACCTGGGGGAAACCGTCGATGTCCAGGCGCACCTCTCGCCACACCTGCCCGCCCCGGGCGGCGCTGTGCTCGGGCGGGATCACCTGAATCAGCCTCGCCCGGCCCACTTCAGGGTCGAGCAGGCCCGCGAGGCTCAAGATCACCCACAAGGTCTGGGCCTGGGGAGTCCCCGCGCTGAGCAGCACGTCGAGGCTCGCCCGCCGGGGCAGCAGCTCCAACACCGGGCCCAAGGCGGCGAACAGCTGGGCGTGGTCTGAGGGGTCGTCGACCGGCAACGAGAGCAGCCGCGCGGCCTTCGCCTCGCCGCGTAGGCCGTGGATCAAGGTCTCTGCGGCGTCGAGGCCTGAAGGTGTCGTGAGCACGATCACCTGGTCGTAGGCCGCCTGAACGCGCAAGAGGCGCAGCACCGGGCCCGGGTCGTCGGGGCGCAGGCCGAAGCGGCCCCCACGGTCGGACCAGGTGAGCAGCACACGGGAGGCGGCTGGTGCGTCGTGCATCATGTGGTGCAGGGTACACCACCTCGTCCGGTGATCCTCACATGGCGGGGGCGTTGAGCCTCGTCACCAATAAAACGAGAGCTGGTCCATCGTGCCGGAGGAGGAAGGATCCGCGATCGTGGGGTCCACGATCTGGCCTGAGCTCTCCAAAAACACGATCGTCGGACCGCCCAGCGCGGCGATGATGACCTCGTTTGTGCCCGGGGCGACCTCCGAGTACACCGCCGTCGCCAGCAGGGCCTCGGTGAGCCCCTCGGTGCAGTAGGTCGAGCGCGCGTCGACGGCGGAGCTGCTCAAGGCCACCAAGCCGACCCGCTCGACCGTGTCGTTGAGGCTCCAGCTCAGCGTGAGAGCGCAGTCACAGACGGGGTGGATGTCGATTCGGTCCACACACTCCCGCTCAAAGCCCGACTCTGCCAGAGCCGTGTCGCCTGAGCCCCCAACGTCGGAGCGGTCAGCGCCCGCCGTGCAGCCGGTGAGCAGGGCGATGATCACAAAACGTTGGACGCTCATCGGTCACCTCGGGCCTCATCAAGGCGCGGCCTGAGCGCTGGGGGTGAAGGCAAAGCTCACCCATCAGAGCATAGCAGCGTTCGTTTGTGATGGCGCTGCACACGGGAGGCGGCGGGTGGTGCGTCGTGCATCATTATGGTGAATCATACACCATGCTTGCTGGTGAGCTGCGCACCACCCCCGCGCCCCAGACCCCCTGTGAGCCCCGGCACGCTCCTTGCGAAGAGGGCTGGCATCGCCGGGCGGTCTGCCGCCCAGGAGGCCACCATGTTCACGCCGCTCCCCGACCACACCCGCCTGCTCGGCGGCGCCAAGGTCCACTTCGAGGCTGAAGCCCTCGACCAGCTCGCCACGGTGAGCCGCCTGCCCCGCTGCGTTCGCGCCGTGGGCCTGCCCGACCTGCACCCCGGCCCGGGGATCCCCATCGGCGCGGCCTTCGCGCTGGACGGTGAGGTGCGCCCGCTGCTCGTCGGCGGTGACGCCGGCTGCGGCGTGCGCCTGTTCGCCGCGCCGCGGGTGAAGGCCAGCGGCGACGCCTTGGAGCGCCGGGTGCGGGAGGCCACCGACGGCCCGGCCTTGCCCGACGTGGATCCCGGCCTCGCCTTACGCGCCGCCTGGAGCCAGGGCCCCCGGGGCCTCGCCACCTTGCCGGGTGTGCCCGAGTCCCTCGCCCGAGCTCGCCGCGGCCTGCCCCGCCGAGCTGGAGTTGAGCCTCCCGCCGCCCCCGGACGACCCCGAGCTGGGCCTCGCCTTGGGCAGCGTCGGCGGCGGCAACCACTTCGTCGAGCTCAGCGAGGTGACGGCGATCTCCGACCGCGCCGCCGCCGAGGCCTTGGGCCTCCGCCGGGGTGGGGCCGTCGTCTTGGCCCACTCCGGCAGCCGGGGCTTAGGCCGCGCGCTCATCGGGCGCTGGGGTGACGTCGTGCTCACCGCCGAGACCGCCGAACAATACCTCCTGGAGCTGGAGGGCGCGGTGCGCTTCGCCCGCGCCAACCGCCTCGTCTTGGCCTGGCGCCTGCTCAGCGCCGCGGGCATCGCCCGCCCCGGCCGCTGGACCCACACCTTCGACCTCGTCCACAACGACGTCACCCGGCGAGTCCTCGACGGCCGCGAGGTGTTTCTGCACCGCAAAGGCGCGGCCCCCGCCGAGCGGGATCAGCCCACGGTCGTCCTTGGCACCCGGGGCACGGTGAGCGCGGTGATGATGGGCGCCGGGGACGAGGAGAGCCTGTGCTGCGTGGCGCATGGGGCGGGTCGCCGCCTCAAACGCTCCGACGCCATCGCCCGGTTTAAGGACCGCCACCGCCGCGCCGAGCTGACCCGCACCGCGCTCGGCGGCCGCGTCATCTGCGACGACCCTGAGCTGCTCTACGCCGAGCACCCCGACGCCTACAAAGACGTAGACCCCGTCATCGACGCCCTGGAGGCCGCTGGGGCCGCCCGCCGCGTCGCCACCTTGAGCCCCGTGATCACGGTGAAACGATGAGCGCCAACCCAAACCCCCGCTGGTCCCTGATCGTGAGCGCCGGAGACGGCCCCGAGGAGGTCCGCGCCTTCGTCGCCAAGCTCGCCGAGGTGGTCGCTGAGGCCGCCCAGACCACAGGCCTCGCCGTCGTTCACACCCGGATCGAGGGCGACCCCGCCCGCCCCCGCTCCGTCACCTTCACCCTGACCGGAGACGCCCCCACGGCGCTCGGCGGCTGGTGCGGCACCCACCTCCTGATCCATTCGGCGCGTGGCCCCCGGGCCCGCCGCCGCTGGTTCGCCGGGGTGAGCCTGAGCCCGGCGCCGCCCGCCGCGCCGCAGGAGCTTCGCCCCGAGGAGGTGACCTTCACCGCGAGCCGCGCCGGCGGCCCCGGCGGCCAACACGTCAACAAGACCGCGAGCGCCGTGCGGGCGGTCCACACCCCGAGCGGCCTCCAGGTTCGCGCGAGCGCCTCCCGCCGCCAGAAGGACAACCGCCGCGAGGCCCTCGCCCGCCTGAGCGCGCTTCGGCGTGAGGACCACCAGACCCAGACCCAGACCACCCAAGCCCAGGCCCGCCTGGGCCACCACCAGCTCATCCGAGGGGCCCCCGTTCGTTCGTGGACCCTCGACCCCCACGGTGAGCTGCGCGGAGGATCCGCCGATGCGTGACGACATGGACCGGGTGCTCATCGAGCGCCCCCGCTACAACTCCCACCGCCGCCACCCCCAGCGCCGCCGCCAGCGCCGGTTTGACGAGGACAGCCCGCGCATGGTCCCGGTGAGCCGCCGCGGCGGCGACCGCTATTTGAGCGACCTGCTCGGCCCCCTGCGCCGCTTCTTGGTGACCCGCTGCGGGTCGCGCTGGGACGCGGTACACAGCGAGCTTCGCGCCGTGCTAAAGCCGCGCTCTACCCTGCACCTTCACGTCTTGGAGCACCTGGAGCGTATGGTCTACACCGACGTGGTGATGATCGACGGCGCGCCTTGGTCCCAGTCCTGGGGCTGCCCGCGGCCGCTCACGGACTACAACCACCACACCTTTTTTGTAGACCCTCGGGACGGTCTGCTGCGCCTCGCCCCGGCCTTGAAGCGGAAGAAGGCGAAGAAGAAGGGTTGATTGGTCAACCAACCCACTCAGCCGCAGCTCCAGTACAACACGTCGGCGCGGACCTCGGCGTTGCCGGTGACCTCGATCTCGAGGCGGCCCTCTCCGCCCTTCGAGATGAAGGCGCCGCTTGAGATCTCAAGCCAGGCCCGGAACGTGCTGTAGTCGGTGAAGGGGGAGGCGATGTCGGCGACGGTGAGCTCTTGGCTAAAGCGCCGCTCGCCGCCCTGCTCTACATAGGCCCGCGCCGCGACCTTCTCCGTGTCATCACCAGCGCCTCGCACCAGCAACAGCCACTCCACGGGCTCTCCGGCGGGGCAGTCGGGCAGGCCGTCCACGATCACGAGGGTGCCTGGGCCCTCCTCGGCGATGGACTGCCGCACGGCGCTCCCGCTGGCGTCGGGCTGGTCGGCGCCGCGCACCCGCGTCTCGCCCACCCAGGCGTCGTCGTCATAGGCCTCTAGCTCAAGGCTGGTGACCTGCGCGCCCTCAAAGGTCCGCAACGTCACCCACGCCGCCCCCGGCGCGGGCCCCCGGTGCAAGAAGCTGTGGGCGAGGGTGCCCATGTCCAGGCTGATCCACTTCCCGTCGGGCAAGGCGGCGCGCATGGCCTCCTCGACGCCCTCATGCTGAATCGGCGTCGAGAGGTGGTCGCCGCTGGACCAGAGGTGGACGACGGGGCCGCTGAGCTGCCCGGCCTCAAGCATCGGGACGAGGCTGCGCTGCAGGTAACGCTCGTGCTGGGGGCTCTCCGTCGGGCTCGCCGTGTCACCCTCGGCGGTCGGCAAGCCGCCGAAGACGTGTGTGCCCCAGCCTTGGCGGATCTTCAGGGAGAGGGGGCTGCAGTCCTCCTCACTAAAGAAGCACACCTCGTCTGAGGCGCCGCTGTCGACGGCGAGCCCAGCGAACTCGCCGCTCGTGGCCAGCTCCACAGCGCCGGGGACGCCCAGGCTCGTCCCGGCGATGAAGCGGGCGCCGGGCTCCCAGGGGAGCTGGGGGCTCTGCCCAAGGGCGATCGCCGCCCGGGCCAGCACCGCGCCGTGGTGGCTCGTGTCGACGGGGTCATCCGCGCCTTCACCGGCCCAGCCGTCGCAGACCGAGTTCTCGGGGAGCACCAGCACCCAGCCGCGCATCGCCGCCAGGGGCAGCAGGGGGGTTGACTCCAGGGCGTTCTTCATCGCGCTCTGGGCGTACTCATCGCCGCAGTACTCAAGGATCCCGTAGGGCAGCTCTTCGTCGTTGTCGAGGCTGCCGCCGTGCAGCCACAAGAGCGTGGGCCTCGGCGGGCCCGGCGGGGCGTCGATGGGCCCAAAGAGGTGAACCCGAGGGGAGGCGCCGTCTTTGGAGAGCAGGGGCGGATCGAGGGTCTGGCCCAGCTCCCAGGTGGTCAAGGAGTAGTCTGCCCAGGCGGGGTCTTCGAGGGTCTCGACCTGGATCGCGCCGAGGGTTGGATCATCAAAGGGGCCAGAGTCCTCGGAGGGGGCGTCACCCGCGCAGCCCAAGACGAGGCTGAGCGTGATCCCCAACGGGGCGCAAAGGACCAGGAGCGGGCCAGAGGGTGAGGACACGGGGGCTCGCGAGCGGGGCAACGTAGCGTAGCGTATCTTGGGTGGGGACGGCGTGGCCCCTTGTGGTCTTTGCGTGGTGTCGGTAGCCTTCGCCGTATGGGCGCGCTCCGAAACCCCAAGACCTTCCTCACGATCACCTTGCCGGTGCGGTCGGTGGTGGGTCGTGGGCCGTCTTCAGCGCTGCCGCTCCTCGACCGCCGCACCTCCTCCGAGCACGCCACGGTGTTCTGGGCGAGCGGCCGCTGGCGTGTGCGTGACCTCGCCAGCCGCAACGGCACCTGGCTCAACGGTCGCCGCGTCGAGCCCGGCGTCGATCACGAGCTGGTCTGCGGCGTCGTGTTGTGGTTTGGGGATCGTGACAACCCCTGGGTCTTGGAGGACGACACGCCGCCGATCGCCAGCGCGCGTGGCCTCACCGACGGGGCGCTCGTGTTCGCCGTGGCCGACGTGCTCAGCCTGCCCTCGGCGGCGGAGCCCCTCGCCACGGTGCTCTACCAGGGGCGCGGCCGCTGGATCTTGGAGGACGAGCACGGCGAGCAGGCCGTCCACGACCACCAAGAGCTCAAGATCGGCGACCGCGTCTGGCGCCTGCACCTGCCCGAGCCCCGCGACACCACCCTCACCAGCGAGCACGACCCCGGCGACCCCTCAGAGCCCAGCCTGCGCGTTTACTTTTTGGTGAGCCGCGACGAAGAGAGCGTGTCGTTGACCGTGGTCACCCCCGCCGGGGAGCACCGCTGGGAGCCGCGGGCGCCGCATTATCTCCTGCTCACCCTCGCCCGACAGCGCCTCGCCGAGACCCAGCTCGCCGAGCACGAGCGCGGCTGGCTCGACGTGGACCGCCTCGCCCGGATGCTCAACCTCAACCGCAAGACCGTGAACGTCTACATCTGCCGCCTGCGCGCCCAGCTCGCCGACGCCGGAGTGCCCGGTGGCGCCACCTTGATCCAACGTCGGCTCCTGAGCCAGCAGATTCGGATCGGGGTGGGGCTGTTGGAGATCCTGCACGGCTGAGTCACCGCGCTCCACGGGATCCTCGCCCTGGATCATGCGTGTCCTCTCAGCGTGTGCGCTCAAAATGAAAGCCTGGGGTGAGCACGACGACACCTTGAAGTCATGCACAAAAACGCCGCCTGGACTAAAGTGTCGGTCCGCGGCGCTGTGGCGTCGGGGACGACTCTTGTGAGGGCGCCGAGATGAGCGATGTTTACCCCAAGATCGCCGAGCGGATTCGGTCGCTGCGGAAACGCGCCGGGCTCACCCAGGCCCAGCTCGGCGAGCGGTCGGGCGGGATCAACGCGCAGGAGATCAGCCGCTTTGAGAGCTGCAGCCGCGTCCCCAGCATCGAGACCTTGGCCCGGGTCGCCAGCGGCCTCGGCGTCACCTTGGCCGAGCTGACCGCCATCGGCGAAGACGAGACGAACGCTGAGGCCGAGCGGGTGCGCGCGCTCCTCAACGGCGAGTCTTCAGCCACTCTGCGCCTCGTCGGCGACCTCATCGAGCTGCTCAAGCGCCACCCCAACGCGGCGCCGCGGCCCCGCGGTGAGCTGGGGGTTGTTGACGGCCTCGCCATTGGTGATTCCGCCAATAGGATCGACGAGCTGGATCTCCCTGAATCCTGAGCAGCGACGAAGTCTCTCAGGGGAGAGATTCGCGGTTGCGCGCTTATCCATGTGGATATACATCCTTCACCTCGGCACCACGCCGAGACGAAGGAGGCCCGATGCAACGCGCCGCGCTCAGCTCGCTCCTCGGGGAGCACATTCAGGCGCTTCGCCACGACGACGCGCTCACCCAGGCCGCCTTGGGGCGCCGCTGTGCCATGAGCGCCGCGGAGATCTGCCGCTACGAGCTTGGCCAACGATCCCCGCACCTGCTCCAGCTCAAACGACTCGCCCAGGCCCTCTCGGTGCCGATGTGGTTCTTGGTGCTCAGCCCCGAGCCCCTCTTTGAGCTTCTCCGCGCCCTGCGTCGCCTGCCTCGGGCGCGTCGTCAGGAGGTCACCCGGCGTCTGCTCACCGCCCTCGACGCGCCGCCTGCGGGCTGAAGCTCGCCACGGAGGCGATCTCGCGGTAACCTGAAGGTGTGATCAGCGCTTTCTGGCTCATCGTCGTGTCCATCGCCCTCGCCCAAGAGGACACGGGCGGGATTTATGACGACGTGGCCCCCGTGGATGAAGAAGACGCGGCTCGGGTAGGCGATGAGCCCGACGTCGAGCGCATCGTGGGCCGGGAGACCCCGTCGATGGAGGTGCTCATCCTCGGCGAACGCCGGGCCGAGGTCGCCCGCGAAGAGGTCGAGAACCAGCTCGCCGCGGCGGGCTACGAAGACGGCGTGCGGCGAGGGGACAAGGTCATCTACCGGCACCCCGTGCACTGGAAGCCCCGGGTGGTGATCTACGACGAGGGCTTCATGGTCCTGCGCCGCCAGCCCCCGCGGGTGCGCGCCCCGGCCATCGGTAACAGCCCCACGAACGACATCCCCATCGCGAAGTGGTGGCCCTGCCTCATCATCCCGACCTTGTGTGTGCAGGCCGGGGGCCTCGTCGTCTCCCCGGCGCGTTTTGAGCGCCAGAAGGAGCTGGTCGTCGAGGCCACTGAAGAGCCCATGCGCACCTGGACCGACGCCATCTCCGATGAGTCCCTCGCCGAGCGCCTCGGCGGCGAGATCCCCGCGCTGTTGCAGAGCATCTGGTACGACGGCTTCGACCCCCGCTCGGGCCAGGCCTTGCCGAGCTTCGACGCCCGCCGGGCGGCGATCCTCGAGTTCTGGATGAGCCGCGCCGACAACCGCTACGGCGACGCCGTGCGTGAGGTCGTCGAGCTGTTCATGGCCTACGAGGTGCAGACCTCGCCCTACCCCTACAGCGAAGACGAGATCCGCCAAGCGAACGAGCGCCGCACCTGCAACCGCACGCTCAGCTTGCCGCCGCCAGAGCAGACCCTCTGAGCTTGTGCCGGGCGTCTCGGCTACTTCCGCCGCGTCTCGCGCACCCGCAAGGCCATCACGCCGCGCTGGCGCTCCTCGGACTCTTCCCAGCTATCCGTGGCGCGGATGAGGGAGATGGCGCGCTCTTCAGTGTCGGCCTCGGGGACGACGTTCCGCCAGCCCTCCGCCGTGGCGAGAGACTCCAGGTCGGGGTAACGCCGAACCGTGCCGACGGTGATCGAGCCATAGCTGCCGAACTCCAGCCGATCTCCTGAAGAGATCATGCTGTATTCGTCATTGGCGATGACGGTGTAGACCGTCTTGAGCCCACGCTCCATGCTCTCAAAAGCTTGGATGTGGAGGGTGGCGTCGAACGTGGCCAAATCGATTCCTTCAGCGCGTTGCGAATTCAGGCTTGTTCCGGGTTCAGTCCACACTTAGCACGCGACGCGCCCGCGCGCCCAGCCTCGGCCCGCAGGCGAGGCGTCGTGGTGTGGCTCAGCCCGGGGGCCAGCCCAGCGGACGACCCGCCAGGAGGTGACAATGCAGTTGGTGGACGGACTGCCCCGCGTCTTCACCGTTGTTGAGAACGAGGCGATAGCCCGACTCCGCGACGCCCAGGCGGCGCGCGACTTCAGCGGCGGCGAGCAGCACCCGCCCGAGGAGCTCCCCATGCTCGGCCCCCGCGGCGGCGACGTTCACCAGGGCCAGGCGCGGCACGATGAGCACATGCACCGGCGCCTGAGGCGCCACATCACGAAAAGCGACGCAGTGGTCGTCTTCGTACACGATGTCGGCGGGGATCTCCCGCCGGATGATCCTCTCGAAGATCGTCATGGGGGCCTCAAGAAGCAGGGGCCCTCCCCACTAACCGCTTTGCGACGTGGCGGTCAGTAGTTCGCCGTGATCGGCAAGAGCAGGATGCCGCCGTCGTGGCGCGGCCCGCCCACCATGAAGGTGCTGCCGCGGTTCACCGAGACCGTGGTGTCGACGAGCTTCTCGCCACCTTTGTAGACCTCCACCCGCACCTGGGCCTTGGCCTCGTCCGCCGAGAGCAGGGTGGCCTTCACCTGGCGACCGCCCTCGACGGGGAACTCAGCGGCTTTGCCAGGGCGAAGCACGGCCTTGTCTGTGGAGAGCACCTTGAAGCTGTCGTAGGGCAAGAGCTTGAGGTGGCGCTCGATGCCTTTGAGGCGGGGGTCGAGAAAAGTCTCCCCGGCCTTGGCGTGAACGACCATGAGCTGAAGGTTCACCGTCTCCGGCGCGGTGGCGGCGGCCTGCTGCGGCGCGGCCTGGGGCCGAGGCTGGGTGGTGGCCGGGGTGCGAGGCTGCGGGGGCTTGGTCTGGGCGAGCGCGGCGGAGGGCGCGGCGAGGCCGAGGAGGAGCGCGAGGGGCAGCAGCAGGCGGGAGAGGTGGATCATAAGGTGGCTCCTTCGTCGCCTTCGCCCTCATCAAACATGAGGAGGACCGGCGCGCCGTCTTCTAGCTGAATGACCTGCACGACGACATCCGAGGCGTACTCCAGCGAGGTGACTTCAACCTCGTTGTCGCCTTGGATGGTGAGGTCGGCGAAAGGCTCGGTGATCTGGGCGACCAGCTCAGGCTTGGCGGCGGGCTGGTCGAGGATCGAGGTGCGTTGGCTCTGGAGCTGGATGACGGTCATCATCACCGCCGCGAACACCGCCGCGATGAGCGTCGGGTTGGTGAGCAGCATCTTCCAGAGGGGCACAGGCTCCGGCGGGGGGATGACGACCACGACGGGCTTGGGCCGGGGCAGGCTGTTGAGGATCGCCGCGGTGAGCGCGACCTCCTCTTGGGCGCTGAGCGCGCTCTGCGCGAGCACGGCCTCTTTGACCAAGGCGCTCGTGTGCTCCCAGCCGGGGACGTGGTTGGGATCGGCGAGGCCGATCTTGGCGGCGACGGCGGGCCACACGGCGCTGAGGTCAACGTCGGCCACACGCTCGGTCATCACCTCACGCACCACCCGGCCTTGCTCGGCGAAGGTGTTCAGCGTGTCTAAGGCGTCGCGGTCTACGCGCAGGCGCTCGGTGACCCCACGGCGCAGCTCCATCGAGAGCTCACCGTCTACGAGCGCCGAGAGCAGCATGTCGGGCTCGGGCTCGGGCGGCGGCGTGATGGCGGCCATCACGAGGTCGCTCACGTCAAAGTTCGCCTCGAAGGTGACCGACTCACGAAGGGCGCTGGCGACGGGTGACCAGTCATCTTGGGCGCCGATGGCCATGAGCACGGCGGCGACGACGTCCACGGAGTCGTCACGCCAATCGGCCAAGGCGTCTTGAAGGGCCTCACGAAGCTCACCCAACGCGGCGAGGCGATCGTCGCTCTCGGCGAGGGCCAGAAGCTCGGCGCGCTCCGCCTCGGTCGCTTCACCGTCGAGGGCGAGCATCAAGAGCGCGTCGGCGCGAGTGATCTCGCTGTCGTGGCCTTGGCGCATTCGCTCTCCGCAGGTTGAGGGGGGATTCGGGGGCAGTGACGAGGAGGCCGGGGCTTCATTCACCAGGATCGCGACAAACTGCGACATTCACGTCACGACCCGATCGGGGGTTCAAGCTCAGGTCACCGGCGGGAGACCTTCAGGGGCCTCGTCCTTGAGGGCCTGCTGGAGCTTGCGGCGGGCGTAGAACAGGCGGCTCATCACCGTGCCTTCAGCGATCTCCAAGGTGTCGGCGATCTCCTTGTAGGCCATGCCCTCGACCTCACGGAGCAGGATGATCTGCCGGTGATCGGGGCTGAGCGTCTCCAAGGCGTCGTGGATCTTCTTGTGCAGGCGCTTGCGCTCAAGGATCTTGCGGGGATCCATCGAGGTGTGGCCGGGGTCGAGCACGCCGTCGTTGTCTCGGGCGGCGACGTCTTCGTTGAACTCGGACGTGCGGCGCTTGTTGTGTTTGCGCAGGTGGTCGATCGCGACGTTCATCGCGATTCGGTACATCCAGGTGTAGAAGCTCGACTCTAAGCGGAAGCGGTCGAGGTTGTTGAAGGCCTTCACGAAGGCCTCCTGGGTGAGATCCCGGGCCTCTTCGCGGTCGCGGATCATGCCGCAGACCATGGCGTAGACGCGCGACTGGTACCGCTCGACGAGGAAACGATAGGCCGCGGCGTCACCGCCAAGCACGGCCTCGACGACCGCTCGATCCTCTGCGCGTGGGTCTGGGGGGGCCATCCGTGACTCCGAAGGGGTGCAGGCGAGGGACTCTCGTAACGACTAATGGGCCTCAGCCCAAGTGTGGGCCCAGCCGGTGTCGACCTTGAGCGGGACGGACAGCGTGACGGCGCCCTCCATCTCGGCCTTCACCAACGCGGCGACCTGGGCCACGTCCGCCTCGGGCACCTCCAAGAGCAGCTCGTCGTGGACCTGCAGCAGCAGCTTGGACTTGGGGGCCTCGGCGCGCAGGCGGTGGAAGACCCGGGCCATGGCGAGCTTGATGATGTCGGCGGCGGAGCCCTGAATGGGGGTGTTGATCGCCACCCGCTCGGCGGCCATGCGGTCGCGGGCGTTGCGGGAGCTGAGGTCGGCGATGGGGCGGCGGCGGCCGTACAAGGTCTGGGCGTAGCCCGTGGTCTGCGCGGACTGAATCGCCGCGTCCATGGTGCGGCGCACCTCGGGATACCGGGCGAAGTAGCCGTCCATGTAGGCCTTGGCCTGGGCCTGGGGGATACGCAGGTCGTTCGCGAGGCGGAAGGCGCTCATGCCGTAGACGATGCCGAAGTTGATCGCCTTGGCGGCGCTGCGCTGGGCCGGGGTGACCTGATCTAGGGGCACGCCGAGCACCTCGGAGGCCGTGCGCCGGTGGATGTCTTCGCCCCGGCGGAAGGCTTCAGCCATGGCGCTGTCTTCGCCGCAGTAGTGCGCGAGCAGGCGCAGCTCCACCTGGGAGTAGTCGCAGGACACGAAGAGGTGGCCTTCCTTGGCGATGAAGCAGCCGCGGATGCGGCGGCCCTCGTCGGTGCGCACGGGGATGTTCTGCAAGTTCGGGTCGTTCGACGAGAGGCGGCCCGTGGCGGCGACGGCCTGGTGGTACGACGTGTGAACCCGGCGGGTGCGCGGGTGAACACACTTGGGCAGGGCCTCGATGTAGGTCGAGCGCAGCTTGTCCAAGCCGCGGAAGTCGAGGATCGACCGGGGCAAGGGGTGCAGCGCCTGGAGCTGGTCGAGCACGTCGGCGTCGGTGGAGAAGCCGGTCTTGAGCTTCTTGATCGGCGGCAGGCCCAGCTCGACGAAGAGGATCTCGCCGAGCTGTTTGGGCGAGTTGATCGTGAAGCGGCGCCCGGCGTGTTTGTAGATCTCCTCCTCCAAGGTGGCCAGCCGCGCGGTCAGCTCAACGCCCAAGGCCGCGAGGCGCTCGGTGTCCAAGCCGATGCCCTCTTGCTCCATCGCCGCGAGCACGGGCACGATGGGCAGCTCGATCTCCCGCATCACCCGGTCGAGGCCACGCTCGACGAGCTCGGTGTTCAGCGAGCGGTCGAGGAGCCAGGTGACGTGGGCGTCTTCAGCGCCGTACTCCGTGGCTTTGGCGATGGGCACATCGGCGAAGGTGGAGCCCGCCGGGAGGCCCGCCGTGGCCTCGCTGTAGGGGATCATCGTGTGGCCGAGGTGGCGCAGGGCGAGGTCGTCGAGGTTGTGGCGGCTGCGGTCGGGCTCAAGCAGGTAGTCGGCGAGCATGGTGTCCATCACCAGGCCCTCGACGCGGTAGCCGTTGTGGTTGAGCACCCGCAGGTCGTACTTGAGGTTCTGGCCGACCTTGGGCACGCCCGGATCGGCGAGCACCCCCGCGAGGCGCGACATCACCAGGTCTTCAGAGAGCTGGGTGCCCGCGCTGTGGTTCATCGGCACATAGACCGCGGCGTCTTCAGCCCAGGCCAGGCAGAGGCCGACGAGCTTGGCGTCGAGGGGGTCTAAGGACGTGGTCTCGGTGTCGATGGCGAGGCGCGCCCCGGCCTTCACCGCCCGGCGCAGCTCGCCGATGGTGCGGTCGAGGGCCTCGATGGTGTCGATGGTGCGGTAGCGGCTGCGGTCGATGCCCGAGGCCTTGGTTGGCGGTCTCGCCGACGGCGCCGACGGCGGCGGGGGCCTCCTCGCCGAGCTGCTTGAGCAGGCTGCGGAACTGCCACTCCAAGAACAAGGCCCGGAGCTTCTCGGTGTCGCGGGTGTGGTCGAGGAGCTGCTCGTCGGTGAGCGGCAGCTCGCAGTCGATCTTGATCGTGACCAGGATGCGCGAGAGCCGGGCCATCTCGGCCTCAGCCTTGACCGACTCGCCCCGTTTGCCGCCGATGGCGCCGGCGTTGGCGATCACGCCCTCTAAGTCGCCGTACTTCGCCACCCAGCCCGCGGCGGTCTTTTCGCCCACACCTTTGACGCCGGGCACGTTGTCTGAGGCGTCTCCGGCGAGGCCGAGGATGTCGATGACCTGGGCCGGGCCGACGCCGAAGTAGCGCCGCACCTCGGCCTCATCGACGACCTTGTCCTCCTTGAGATCGAGGACGTAGACCCCCTCCCGCACGAGCTGGTAGTAGTCCTTGTCGCCGGTGACCATGAGCACCTCACGGTCAGGCGAGGCGAAACGTTGGGCCAGGGTGCCGATGACGTCGTCGGCCTCTACGCCGGGGATGGCCAAGAAGGGGTGCCCCCAGGCCTCGACCAGCTCGCGGAAGCGGGGCCACTGCTCACGCAGCTCAGGGGGCATCTCCGGGCGGTGGCCCTTGTACTCGGGGTAGAGCGCCACACGGAACGACGCGCCCTCGTCAAAGACGACGATCATCGCCTCGGGCTTGTGGTCGTTCTCAAGCTTCTTGAGCAGGTTGACGAAGCCCAACAGCGCCCCGGTGTGTTTGCCCGCCGCCGTCATCTTGGGCATGGCGTGGAACATCCGAAAGGCGTGGTTGCTGCCGTCGATGAGCAGGATCTTGTTGGGCATCCGACCTCCGAGCCCTCCCCCCTAACCTACGCGCGGCGCCGACGGAGGAGATCAGCGCACCCGCACGAAGAGCTGGAGCGTGCGGTCTCCCAAGGGCACCGCGCGCTGGGCGTAGTGCTCGGTGAACTCGGGCACGCCGGGCACGGGGAGCTTGGTTGGTTGATCAACCAAAAAACCCTCCTCGGGGATGAACACCGCGGGGGCGCGGCCAAAGACATAGGCGAAGTCGGTCTTCTCATGCCCGGCCATGCCGCTGCCCATCTGGGGCATCTCCCGGTGGGCGATGTGCAGGTCGGAGAGGCCCCACATGTCGATGGTGGGCAGGCCCGCGGCGTAGGGGATGGCCCCGGCGGAGTGAATCGCGAGCACGGCGTCGGGCGGGAAGAGCTGGCGCAGGGCCCGGCCCACGGCGAGGCGGTCCTCCATCACCTGCGTGCGAAAACGCGCCTCGTGGGCCATGCGGGCGTGGTTGGGGGCGAGGTCGAGGGTGAGCGTGCCGAGGGCGAGGGCGGCGCCGACGAGGGCGCGGGGCGCGGCGGCCTGGGGCAAGGAGTCCATCACCCACCAGCACCCGCGCTGGGTGAGGAGCGCGAGCGGCGCGGCGACGAGGCCCACAAACCGGAAGGTCACCTTAAAGTCGCCGCCGACGGCCACGATGTAGGCGAGGTAACCAAGGCCCAAGGTGAGCAGGGCCCGGGCCCAAGGGCTCGTCTTGGCCTCACGCGCGGCGCTTACGGCGCCGAGGGCGAAGAGCAGCGTCTCGACGGGGTGGGCCTTGGCGCAGGCGACAAGGTAGAGCACACCCCTAGACCACTGGTCTACTCCGCCGCCGGTCTTCACATAGAAGGTGTTGGGCAAGGGCTGGCCGTAGTAGGCGAGGCGCGCGGCGGTCTGCAGGGCGAGGGCGGCGAGGATCACGCCGAGGCCCCACCACAAGACCCGGCGAGGCGGCGCCCAGACGGCGAGGCTGAGCCCGATCAGGAGCAGGCCGTAGACGCCGACCCCTTCAGGGCGCACCAGCGAGAGCGCGGCGCAGAGCGCGCCCGCGGCGGGCCAGGCGCGGCGGCCCTCGTCTTCGTCCAGGGCGAGGAGCGCGGCGAGGCCGGTGAGCGCGGCGAAGGTGCTCGACTCCAAGCCCTGCACGGCCTCGACCATCAAGAACGGGTTGGCGGCGATCAAGGCCGGGGCCAGGAGCGCTCGGGCGGGGCCCTCACGGCGCGCGCCCAAGACCCAGCTCACCCCGGCGAGGCCCAAGGCGCCGAGCACCCCGGCGAGCACCGAGGCGAGCAGAGGATCGCCGCCGAGGCGGATCACCCCGGCGAGGCCGATCGTCCACAAGAGGTTGGTGATGCCCTCGACCCGCTCGCCGGGGTTGAACACGAGGCCGTGGCCATCCACGAGGTTCTGGGCGTAGCGGTAGCTGATGAAGGCGTCGTCCTGGACGTTCAGGCCGTAGGAGAGCGCGTGCGCGATCAGCGCGGCGAAGATGAGCCCCAAGGCGAGGGGCGCGGACCGTCTTGGCATGGCGGCATCCTACCGCATGTGCCTCACCCGGCGAGTCGCCCCGCGCCGTCGTCGGCGATCTGTCCTATCGGCCCCAAGCGGGCTACATCCCACAGGAGCGCGGCCCTCTGGAGGACAGATGCACAACGACGACCTCTACAACCCCACAGATGTCCACCAGATGCTCCGCGAGAGCGTCGCCGAGTTCACCCTGCGGGAGGTCGAGCCCCAAGCTGAAGAGTTTGACCGCCGCGAGCAGCTCAACGTCCCCTTGTTTCGTAAGCTCGGCGAGCTGGGCGTGCTCGGCGTGACGATCCCTGAAGAGGACGGCGGCGCGGGCCTGGACTCCACGGCGGCGGTCATCGTTCACCACGAGCTCTCCAAGGCCGACCCCGGCTTCTGCCTCGCGTACCTGGCCCACGCCATGCTCTTCGTGAACAACTTCTACCACTGCTCCAACGCCGAGCAGCGCGCGAAGTACCTCGCCAAGAGCCTCAGCGGCGAGTGGATCGGCGCCATGGGCATGACCGAGCCCGGCTACGGCACCGACGTGCTGGGCATGACGACCACGGCCGTGCGCGACGGCGACGAGTACATCCTCAACGGCACCAAGACCTACATCACCAACGGCCCCGAGGCCTTCGTGTTTTTGGTCTACGCCAAGGTGGACGGCCGGGTGACCTCGTTTGTGGTGGACCGGGACTGCCCCGGCTTCTCCACCTCAAACCACATCCCCAAGATGGGCATGCGCGCCAGCTCCATGAGCGAGCTCATCTTTGATGAGTGCCGTGTGCCCGTGGGCAACGTGCTCGGCGCCGTGGGCGGCGGGCTCAGCCACATGATGCGCAACTTAGAGATCGAGCGCCTCACCTTGGCCGCGATGAGCCTGGGCATCGCCGATCGTTGCCTGGAGATCATGGTGCGCCACGCGAACGAGCGCGTCGCCTTTGGCCAGCCGATCAACCGCTTCGGCCAGATCCAGCGCTACATCGGCGAGTCCTACGCGATGACTGAAGCCGCCCGGGCGCTGATCTACAGCGTCGCGCGCTCCGTGGGCGCCGAGCAGCGCAACCGCCTGGGCTCCGACGCCGCGAAGCTCTACGCCGCGCCGGTGGGCAAACAGGTCGCCGATCACTGCATGCAGGTGATGGGAGGCTCGGGCTACTGCCGGGAGTACCCCGTCGAGCGCCTGTTGCGCGACGCGAAGCTCCTGGAGATCGGCGGCGGCACCTTAGAGTCACACCAGAAGAACATCACGAAGGACCTCACAAAGCAGATCTGCGGGTGAGCGAGATCGTGGGGGCGCTTGACGACCCCCACCTCGCGGGATCATGCTGTAGACATGAGCGCCCCTCTGCCCCTCCAAGCGTCCGACGTGGCCGCGCGGCTCCCCCAGTGGCCGCTGCCCGCTGTGCGGTACATCCCTGGGCGCTCACCCCACCCCAAGACCTTGCCGCCGGAGCCCACGCCAGAGCTGCCCGCGGCCTCGGCGTGGTGGGACGACGCGCGGTTTTTACGGGGCCTCGACCTGTTTGACGCCCAATACTACTGGGAGGCCCATGAGGTCTGGGAGAGCCTGTGGTTGGAGCTGCCCCGCGGTGAAGCCCCGGCGCGGCTGATTCAGGGGCTCATCCAAGGAGCGGCCGCCGTGGTGAAGCGCCAGCAGGGCGACCGCACCGCCGCCGCCAGCCTCACCCGGGCGGCCTTGGCCCGGCTCGATGAGGCCGCCAGCGCCGCCCTTGGGCAGCCCGGGGGGCTCAACCTGCCCGCCTTACGCGCGGCGATGGTGAGCTTTGGCGCCGGTGAGCCCGTGTGGCCGCACAGCCGCGGCGCGGCGCCGTGATCACGGTCACGGATGACCGGGGCCTCGAGCTGAGCTTCGCCGCGCCGCCGCGCCGCGTGGTGTCGCTGGTGCCCAGCACGACGGAGACCTTGTTCGCCTTAGGCGCCGGGGAGGCTGTGGTCGGCGTCACGCGGTTCTGCGTTCACCCCGCCGAGCGCCTTGAGGGGCTCACGCGGGTGGGCGGCACCAAAGACCTGCTCCTCGACCGGCTCTTAGCGCTCAAGCCCGACCTGGTGATCGGCAACGCTGAAGAGAACACCCGGGAGATCTTCGCCGAGATCGAGCCCCACGTCCCCCTGCTCGTCGCCTTCCCGAAGGGTGTAGACGAGGCCCTTCACGACCTCCACCGCCTGGGCGTCGTCATGGGCCGAGAGGCCGAGGCCGAGGCACTCCTCCAGACGATTCACGCCGAGCGCGCCGCCCTGCGCGCCGAGGCCGCCGTGAGCCCCGGCTTTCAATACACCTACCTCATCTGGCGCGAGCCCTGGATGGGCGTCAACGACGACACCTTCATCTCCGCCTTGCTCGCTGAGGCCGGCGGGGTGAACGCCTTGGCCGGGGTGAGCCCTCGTTACCCGACGGTGTCGCCCGAGGCCCTGGTGGAGGGCGGCGTGGTGCTGTTGAGCTCCGAGCCCTTCCCGTTCAAAGAGCGCCACCGCGACGAGCTTTGCGCCTTGGGCGTCGCGCCAGAGCGGATCTTCTTCGTCGACGGTGAGCTGTGCTCGTGGCACGGCGCCCGGCTGGCCGAGGCCTTGCCGATGCTGCGGGCGATGGCGCCGGTGTGGGCCGCGCGCTGCCCGGCGAGATAAACCTCGCGTCTTCTCGTCGTGGAGCGCTCGCTGATGGCCACCTTCGATCCCAACGCCGCCGCCGGTGAGACCTCCGGCGTGTTCGGCCTGCCGTATGGTGAAGAGGAGAGCGCCTTGGTGATCGTGCCCGTGCCGTGGGAGGCGACGACCTCTTACGGCGGCGGCGCGGCCCAGGGCCCGGCGGCGATCCTCGCCGCGAGCCGTCAGGTGGACCTCTTCGACCTCGACGTGCTGCGCCCCTATGAGCCCGGCCTGTTCATGCGGCCGATCCCTGAAGACCTCCTCGCCCTGAACGACCGGGCGAAGGCCCTGGCCCAGCGGGTGATCGCCGTCGGCGGCGCCATCGGCGACGATCCCGAGCTGCACGCGGCCTTGGCCGAGGTGAACCAGCTCTCCGAGGTGGTGAACCAGCGTGTGGACGACGAGGTGTCGAGCGTGCTCGCCGCGGGCAAGATCCCCGCGGTGCTCGGCGGTGACCACTCCGTGCCGCTCGGCGCGTGGCGAGCCTTGGCGCGGCGGGTGCCGTCGTTCGGTGTGCTGCACATCGACGCCCACCTCGATCTGCGCGACGCGTACGAGGGCTTCCAGTACTCCCACGCCTCGATCCTGCGCAACGGGCTCAACGAGGTCCCGGCGATCACCCGGCTGGTGCAGGTCGGCATGAGGGACGTCGGCGAGGACGAGGTGCGCTTCGCGGGCAGCCAAGGCGAGCGGGTGCGCGTCTTCTTTGACCGTGAGCTGTCCCGGCGCCGTTTTGTCGGTGAGCCCTGGGTGCGGGTCGCCCGGCTCATCGTAGACGCCTTGCCCGAGCAGGTCTGGGTGACCTTTGACATCGACGGCCTCGACCCCAAGCTCTGCCCCAACACCGGCACCCCCGTCCCGGGCGGCTTAGAGCTGGCCGAGGCGAACTTCTTGTTGGGGGAGGTCGTACGATCGGGCAGGAAGATCCTCGGCTTTGATCTCAACGAGGTCTCCCCAGCCGCCGATGGCCGCGACGAGTGGGACGCCAACGTGGGCGCCCGCGCGCTGTACAAGCTCTGCGCCTGGACCCTCGCCAGCCAGGGCAAAGCGCCGCTGCGCTAAACGAATGAGCACCGACTGGCGACCGCCGCCGCCCCTGCCGCCGTCTTCGCCAGAGCGGGTGCGCGGCGTCTTGGGGGGCAGCCTGCTCTACGACCAGCCCGCCCTGGCCGCCGAGCGCGCCCGGCTGGAGGCCTTCATCGCCGGGCCCGAGCCTCTGGGGGTTGAGGTCGGCTTTGACCACGGGATGCGCATCTTGGAGCGCGCCCGCCGCCAGCCCGACTGGCGCTGGCTCGGCGTCGAGATCCGCCGGGCCCGGGTAGACGCCGCCGCGCCCCACGCCCCCGAGAATTGCCTGCTGTGGCGAGCCGACGCCCGGGCGGTCTTCGCCGCGCTGCTGCCGCCGGGTCGGGTGAGCTTGGTGGAGGTCTACTTCCCCACGCCCACGGAGAACCCGCGGCATCTGTTGTGGACGCCGGGCTTCGTAGACGCCGTGGGCCGGGCCTTGGCGCCTGAGGGCCGCCTCGTCGTGGTCACCGACGTCGAGGGCCTGCACGAGCACGTCGGCGCCTTGCTTCAGGGCTGGACCGAGGCCGAGGAGCCGCCCGCCGCGGGCGCGCTCAGCCGCCGAGAGCGGGTGTGTCGCCGGGACGGCCTGCCGGTGTACCGCCGCTGTGTGTCTCCGCCGAGCGTCACACGGTAGAAGCTCCGTTCTCGGTGAGTCTGCTCCGGATCTTGTCGCTGAGGCCCTGTTTGTGCGCTTTGGATCGTGCGGTTCGCGGCATACTGGTGGCCCACCCTCCGCCTGTCCTATGAGGTGACCTTGGCCTCTCAAAGCCGCCGTCCTGTCTCCCAGCCCGCCGCCCCCGCCGCGGACGCCGCCGGCCCGACCGCCGCCGTCGCGGTGCCCGCCACCTACACCGTGCGCAGCGGCGACACCTTGAGCACCATCGCCGCGCAGCTCACCGGCTCGGCCTCGGCCTGGCGCGCGCTGTTCGCGGCGAACCCCCAGCTCTCAAACCCCGACCGGGTGCGGGTGGGCACCGTGCTCGCCGTGCCTGAGGCTTGGCGGGCGGCGGCCCCGGTGGAGGCGGCGCCGACGTCGTCCATCGCCGACATCGAGGCGTCCATGAACGCCACCTGGGGCGGCGACGCCGCCACGACGGCGACCCCGGCCACGGCGACGCCTACGACGGAGACCCCCACGACCGTTGGCCAAGAGGTGACCCCGGCCACCCCCACCGTCGAGGCCAGCGCCCCGGCCACGGAGACCGCCCCCGCCGCCGAGGTGGTGAGCATCCAGCGCGGCGCGCTCACCGCCGCGGGCGAAGGCAGCGACGCCCAGACCAAGTTCATCCACTGGCCCCACACCGCGGCCTCTGGCGTCACCTTGGGCAAGGGCTACGACATCGGCAGCCGCAGCGCCGCCCAGGTGGTCGCCGACCTCGTCGCCGCCGGGATGTCCGAGACCCAAGCCACGGCGATCTCCGCGGGCGCTGGGCTCAAGGGCGACGCCGCCGGGGCCTTCGTCACCAACAACCGCGACGCCATCGGCGAGATCGCCAAGAGCGTGCAGATCTCGCTGTTGGGCACGATGCTCACGGCCTACACCGAGCGCGCCCGCACCACGGCGACGAGCACCACCCCCGACGCCAGCAACCGCAACGCCGCCGGGCGTGAGGCCGCGGGTGGCCTTGAGGCGGGCACCGTCGTGATGAGCGACATCCAGTGGACCAACCTGCACCCGGCGATGGTGGAGTTCCTCACCGACCTCATCTACCAGGGCGGCTATTACGGCTGGGACCGGGTGAAGCAGATCAACACCCGCCTCAAGGCCAACGACGGCGACCACCTCGCCCAGTTTAAGGCCGTGCGGGAGCTGTTCCAGCAGGACGCCGAGGGCAACGACTCGACCATGGACCGCTACGCCTCCCAGATCGGCGAGGGCCGCGCCGGGAGAGGCTCTACGGTGAGCTTCGGCGACTCGACGGTGGACTACAGCGGCCACTTCCGGCGCAACGGCCTGCGCCTCGCCTACCTCAACCACGTCATCGCCGCCCTGGAGGGGGGCAAAGACGTGCAGATCGACAACGGCGACGGCACCAGCGCCACGGCCACCACGCCGACGACCACCGCGGGCGGCGCCGCGACCCCTCCGACCACCCCGGCGACAGGCGGCACCCACGTCGTCGCTCGTGGCGAGAGCCTCACCGTGCTCGCCCAGCGTTTTGGGGTCACCGTCGACGCCCTCAAGGCCGCCAACGCCAGCAAGCTCAAGCGCTGGGGGAGCGTCGAGGGCTTTGAGGCGGGCGCGACGATCACCATCCCTGGCGCCGCCAACGCCGCGCCCGCGGTGACGGCCCCGGCGGCGGAGACGGCCCCCACCGACGCGGGCCTCACGCCCCCGGCGGTGACGGCGCCGGAGACGACCCCCGAGACCACGACCGCCACCCCCGAGACCACGACCACGACCGAGGCCGCCCGCAACATCGTGCCCGCGAGCATCGGCGGCAGCGTGGGCACCGGCGGCGCGAACCAGGCCAAAGACGTGCGCATCGTGCAGCAGGCGCTCATTGACCTGGGCTGGCTCGACGAGGGCGCTGAGGTGACCGACGCGAAGGCCGCGCCGGACGAGGCCGTGATCCAGAACCTCACCGCCACGACCACGGCGATCCGCCGATACCAAGAGTTCGGCCTGGGCAAGAAGGCCGATGGGCGCATCGACGTCGGCGGCAACACCTGGACCCAGCTCGTCGCCCGCCTGCAGATGGTGCAGGACGTCGCCGACCACGAGATCAAGGCCGAGGCCATCGCCCCGGTGCTCTCCAACAGCGAGTGGATCAGCCAGTTCGCCTCCGACGCCGACAAGAACGGCGCCGGGCGCGGCCTCAAAGAGTCGGAGAAGGCCTACGCGGGCAAAGACAACAACGTCTGCTGCTGGGACGCGGCGCAGGCGATGGTGCTCCAGAAGGGCGGCTCCCTCAAACACGAGGTCTCTAGCCGCCTGCCGACGCTCTTCCAGCAAGGCAGCGCCGAGACCCGCGCGCTCGGCGGTCAGGCGGAGCTGGGCGTGAAGTACATCGACCAGCAGCTCATCGCCGGGAAGCCCGTGATGATCGGCGTCGATGACGGCCGCGTAGAGTCCTACAACGCCGACAACACCACGGAGCACTTCATCGTCATCGTCGGCAAAGCCGTAGAGGGGACCACCATCTCCTACCGCTACTTCGACCCCGGCACCCGCTGGGGCTCAAAGGGCTACTCCACCGACAACCTGATGACCTTGAACGCCGAGCAGAACGGCCTCAGCGGCGACTCGTACAGCGGCACCAAGACCTACCGCATGAGCCAGGTCCGCCAGAACGGATAAGGTGCCGCGTCACCCCCGGAGCACCCGACCATGTCCGTCACCAGGCCACTCTCCATCGCCCTGGCGCTCGCCGCGCTGGGGTGCGCGGGCGGCGCGCCGTCGAGCCCCGCCGTCGAAGCGCCCACCGCCCCCACCCCCCCCGACGCCACGGCCCCCAAGCCCTCGGAGCCCACCATGCCCGGCGCGTTCACCCCCGCTGATCCTGAGCTGGCCGCCTTCTTGAAGGGTGTTCCGCCCTTGGTTCTGCCCGCTGAGTTCCCGCCCAACAAGGCCGCCCGGGCCGAGGTGATGAAACGGAAGGTGAGCGCCGCGCACGCCGCCCGGTTTGTCTGCGGCTCAAAGTTCTTCACCTGCAAGCTGGAGGAGGAGCGCCAAGAGGCCTTCGCCATCGGCCAGGTGCCCGTCTCGGCGAGCGCTGTGGCGGTGGTGGTGCTCCTCGTCGGTGAGGTCGACTCCCCGGTGGGCCTCGTCACGCTGAGCCCCAAGGGGGAGATCCTCGGCGGCCACATCGTCGGCGGCGACATCGGCGACTTCGACCACGGCTTCTCCGGCCAGCTCGCCGCCGACGGCGTGAGCCTCGCCGTGAACCGCTACGTCTGGGTGGGCGGCGAAGAGAAGGAGTATGTGAAGGACTTCAACTTCAAGCTCCGCCCCAACGGCGACCTGGAGCTGGTGGTCAACCCCTGAGCGGGGAGGGCGCTCCTAATCTCCGCATCCAGGCGAGCCGCGCCGCCTGACCCTGTGAGGGGTGATGCGTGAGTAAGCGGCGTATCTCCATAAAGATTCGCTGACGCGTCGCTGGCGACCTGCGCCCCAACTCACCAAGAGCCCGCGCTAATCTCCGCATAATCTGCGGAGATTAGCCTTGCCCTTCGCCCCCTCTCCAGCGATAATCTCCGCATGAGGTGCGGAGAATGAGCCAGTTCATCCACGAGCTCAAAGGCTGGCCCCAGCTCACCTGGGACGAGCCCGTCGTCGCCGAGGCGCTGGGGCCGCTTCGTAGCCACCAAGCCCGGCTCTTGGGGCGTATGGAGGCGTTTGGGCGCAGCCTTCAGGGCGAGGCCAACCTGCGCTCGCTCACGGCTGAGGCCCTGATGACGAGCGAGATCGAGGGTGAGCTCCTCGACTTTGACCAGGTGCGCTCGTCCTTCGCGCGGCGCCTGGGCCTAGACATCGGCGCGTTGACCCCGGCAGATCGCCACATCGAGGGCCTCGTGGACGTGATCTTCGACGCCACTCAACACTACGATCTGCCGCTCAGCGCCGAGCGCCTGTTCTCTTGGCACCACCTGCTGTTCCCCACCGACCTCGATGACCTCGGCACCTTGACCGTCGGCGCTTGGCGCACCGGGCCGATGCAGGTGATCTCTGGGCACTTGGACCGCCCCAAGGTGCACTTTGTGGCCCCGGAGGCCCAACGGCTAGACGAGGAGGGCGCGCGGTTCCTGCGCTGGTTCAACGCCAAAGACGCCCTCGATGGCATCGTGCGCGCCGCCGTCGCGCACCTCTGGTTCATCACGATTCACCCCTTCGACGACGGCAACGGCCGCCTCGCCCGGGCGATCACCGAGCTGTCCTTGGCCCGGTCCGAGGAGCGGCCCTGGCGCTGCTACAGCCTCTCGACGCAGATTCGGGCCGAGCGCCGCGACTACTACAAGGCCCTGGAGTCCGCCCAGCGCGGCGGGCTCAACATCACTCCTTGGCTCTTGTGGTTCATGGGCTGCTTAGACCGCGCGTTCCACAGCGCCGAGGGCCTGCTCGCCGACGTGCTGCACAAGGCGCGGTTCTGGGCCGAGCACCACGACAAGCCCCTGAACCACCGCCAGCGGATGATGCTCAACGACCTGCTCGACGGCTCCTTCATCGGCAATCTCACGTCCTCGAAGTGGGCCAAGATCACCGGCTGCTCCCAAGACACCGCCGGGCGTGACCTCGACGCGCTGGTGAAGCTCGGGCTCCTGATCAAGAGCGCCGCCGGGGGCCGCAGCACGGCCTACACCCTCGCGCCGCTGCCCACCGCTCGGTAGATCTATCCAATCAGATAGCGATCTATCCATCTCGCGCGGGCCGCGGCGCCTCAACCCCGCTCCCGGCCCTCGCCGCGCTCGGCACGCTCCTTGCTAAAGGGGCGACGACACTCACGAACGGAGCGAACGATGTCCAACGAGACCCCGCAGTACCAGACCCTGCCGAGCCAGGGTCACCCGATCAAAGCTTGGGTTCGCGGCGTGGCCGTCGAGCCTGAGGCCCAGCGGCAGCTTGAGAACATCGCCTCGCTGCCGTTCATCTACAAACACGTCGCCGTCATGCCCGACGTTCACCTGGGCAAAGGCGCCACGGTGGGCAGCGTCATCCCCACCACCGAGGCCATCATCCCCGCCGCCGTTGGTGTGGACCTCGGCTGCGGCATGATCGCCCAGCGCACCACGCTGCGCGCCGAGCACCTGCCCGACGACCTCCGCCCGCTTCGCCTCAAGATCGAGCGCGCCGTGCCCCATGGCCGCTCCGACAACGGCGGCAAGAACGACCGCGGCGCCTGGAACGACCCGCGGGAGCGTATCCGCGCCGCGTGGGGCCAGCTCGCCCCGGGCTTCAAACGTATCGTCGAGAAGCACCCCAAGGTGGGCCAGTCCAACAACGCCAACCAGCTCGGCACCTTAGGCACCGGCAACCACTTCATCGAGGTCTGCCTCGACACCGAAGGGGTGGTGTGGCTCATGCTGCACTCGGGCTCCCGGGGCGTCGGCAACAAGATCGGCACCTACTTCATCGAGAAGGCCCGGGAGGAGATGTTGAAGCTCGACATCCACCTGCCCGACCGCGACCTCGGCTATCTGCGCGAGGGCACGGAGTCCTTCGATGACTACGTCGAGGCCGTGTCTTGGGCCCAGTCCTACGCGGCGATGAACCGGGCGATCATGATGGAGGCCGTCGTGGACGCGGCCCGCACCACCCTGCCGCCCTTTGAGCTCACGGACGTGGCGGTGAACTGCCACCACAACTACATCGCCCGAGAGTCTCACTTCGGTCAGGAGGTCTGGGTGACCCGAAAAGGCGCCGTGCGCGCCGGTTTGGGTGAGCTGGGCATCATCCCGGGCAGCATGGGCGCCAAGAGCTTCATCGTTCGTGGCAAAGGCAACCCGGAGAGCTTCTGCTCGTGCAGCCACGGCGCGGGCCGCTCGATGTCCCGCACCAAAGCCAAGAAGATGTTCACCATCGCCGACCAGATCCGCGCCACTGAGGGCGTGGAGTGCCGCAAAGACGCGGACGTGATCGACGAGATCCCGATGGCCTACAAGCCCATTGACGACGTGATGGCCGCCCAGTCGGATCTCGTGGAGATCGTCGCGACGCTCCGCCAGGTCGTGTGTGTGAAGGGCTGAGATGCCGCCCCGCAAGGGGCCCTGGAGAGACCGATGTTCACCCTCGACGGCGGCGAAGGCGAAGGTGGAGGCCAGATCCTCCGCACCGCCTTGGCCTGCTCCCTGCTCACCGGGGAGCCCCTGCACATTCGACGGATCCGCGCTGGCCGGGCAAAGCCGGGCCTCCTCCGCCAGCACCTCACCGCGACGCTCGCCGCGGCTGAGGTGGGGGAGGCGCAGGTCGAGGGCGCACACCTGGGCTCCACCGAGCTTCGTTTCACCCCCCGGACGATCCGGGGCGGTGAGCGCCGCTTCGCCGTGGGCACCGCGGGCAGCGCCGGGCTCGTGCTCCAGACCGTGCTCCCGGCCTTGCTCAAGGCGCCCGAGGCCTCGGTCTTGACCTTGGAGGGCGGCACCCACAACCCCTCCGCGCCGCCGTTTGACGCGCTCAACGACGTGTTTGTCCCGGCCTTGGCCCGCCTCGGCGCCCAGGTGACGCTGGGCCTCACCCGCCACGGCTTCTTCCCGGCGGGCGGCGGGCGCTTCACGGCGAAGATCACGCCGTCGGACCTTCACCCGACGCGCTGGCTTAAGCGCGGGGCGCTTCTGCGCACAGAGGCCATCGTGCTCAGCGCCAAGGTGCCCCCGGAGGTCGGCGAGCGGGCCTTGGAGTGCGCCGGTCGCCTGCTGGACATCCCCGCTGAAGACCGCCTCCTCATCCCCTGCCCGACGAGCCCCGGTCCAGGCCTCGCGCTCATGCTGCGGCTCACGAGCGAGTCTGGCGTGGAGGTGTTCACGGTCTTCGGCGAGAAGGGTGTGCGCGTGGAGCAGCTCATCCACCGCCTCGTGGGTCAGGCGCGGGTGTTCTTGAGCCTGGACGCGCCGGTGGGGGAGCACCTCGCCGATCAGCTCTTGTTGCCCCTGGTGATGGCCGGGGGCGGGGAGATCCGGGTGGCGGCGGTGTCGTCCCACACCCGCACCAACGCCGAGGTGCTCACGCGGCTGCTCGGGGCGTCGATCCGTTTTGTGGACGAGCCCGAGGGCGCGCGGGTGGTGGTCGAGGCGAAGCGGGGGTGAGCGGAGGCGCTGAGGAGCAGGATGCCGTCAGGGAGGGGAGAGTCGGAGGATCGGCGCTTAGAGCCTTATTTTCGTGATCGATCTTCAAGGCTCACGCTACACTTGGGGCGCCCTCGCGCTTCGATGAGGCCAGGGCGCAGAAGCACCCCCTCCAAACCTCGTCGTGTGCTCCTCGGCGCTCTGGCCGAGGGTGCGCGCGTCGTCTGAGCGCCCTCATGCTGCAGCGTCGCAACGCTCCCTCCCTCGACTCCCACGCCCCGGCCCAAGGCGCCTCGCCCGACCTCGGCGTCGCGCCGCTGGACCTCGGCAGCAACGCCGCCGCCCGCGAGACCCTCGCGGCGAGCGCCGGCAGCGGGCTGAACGATCAGGCCCTCAAGACCGCGAGCGACGCGGCCGTCGCCAAGGCCCCCAGCGAGATGCGGGAGGGCGCCCGCGGCGTCATCCCGGTGATCTTGCGGCAGGCGGCGACGTCCAACATCCGCAACGTGAACCAGGTGGCGTACCTGCTCGCCACGGCGGAGCACGAGTCGAGCTTCGGCCTACGCCGCTACAGCCGCAGCCAGTCCTTCGTCGAGGACCGAAACCCCTTCTCCCAGAGCGAGAACGGCGCCTGGTCCGCCCGCAACCACGTCACGGGCCAGAACGTCAGCGCGTCGAGCCAAGACGCCCTGGAGACACGCTACTGGGACAACGCCTACGGCGGCATGTTGGGCAACGCTGAAGGCACCCGCGACGCCCGCGACTTCCGCGGCCGCGGTCTCGTGCAGATCACCGGGCGCTCCAACTACCAGAAGATGGGGGCCCAGCTCCAGAAGGAGGGCTTCTCGTACACCCAGGACGGCGTCACCTACGGCGGCAAGGGCAACCCGCCCATCGACCTCGTGAAGAACTATGAGCACGTCAACAAGAACGTCGAGCTCGCCAGCCGTCTGATGATCTCCGGGGTGATGCAGGGCAGCTACACCGGCCGGAAGCTCGGTGACTACGTCAACAACCAGCAGACCGACTTCGTGAACGCCCGGCGCACGGTGAACGGGGACACGGCGAAGAACGGCCGCCACATCGCCGACATCGCGGAGGACTACAAGAAGGGCCTCGGAAACCTCTGGGCCCCGGTGTTCACCGGCCCTGGCGCGCCCGTGGTCAACCAGCCCAGCCGCCCGAGCCTCACGCTCACTCGGGTGCTGCAGCGCGGCGACAAGGGCCAAGACGTGCTGGAGGTGCAGAAGCTCTTGGGCATGTCCGGCGGCGGGCTCTCGGGAGAGCTCGGAGAGACGACGGAGAAGAACATCATCGCCTTCCAGCTCGCCCACAAGGTCCAGGCGACGGGCATGGTGGGGCCGACGACGCTCAAGGTGCTCTTGGAGAAGGCCGGGACCTGGAGCCCTCCCGCGGCGACGCCGACGACTCAGGCCCCGGCCCCGCCCCAGGCCCCAGCGCCCCAGGCCCCGACGCCGCAGGCCCCGACGCCGCAGGCCCCGGCGGCCAAGACGGTGACGGTGCGCGCCGGAGACACCCTCTCCGCCATCGCGGGGCGGGCCCTGGGGGACGAGTCCCGCTGGCGTGAGGTCTATGACCTCAACCGCGACCAGCTCAAGAGCCCCGACCAGCTCGACGTGGGCATGGTGCTCAAGCTCCCCAGCGGCGGCGCGGCCTCGGTGAGCCACGCCGTGCGCGCCGGAGACACGCTCTCGGACCTCGCGGCGACGCCGACGCCGACGCCGACGCCGACGCCGACGCCGACGCCGACGCCGACGCCGACGCCGACGCCGACGACCCGAGGCGTCGAAGCAGACCCTCGATCAGGCCGTCGCCGCGGGCAAGATCTTCAAGCGCGGCGACAAGGGCCCCGCCGTCACCGAGCTTCAGAAGCTCCTGGGCCTCGGCGCCGGCGGTCAGACCGGCGAGTTCGGCGGAACCACTGAAGAGGCGGTGAAGGAGTTCCAGGCCGCGAACCGCATCCAGGTCAACGGCACGGTCGGCCCCCAGACCCTCGCCGCTCTGCGCAGCCCCAAACAAGAGAGCAAGGCCCCGATCATCGACCAGCACCGCATGAACCACGAGTACAAAGGCGCGTTCTGCGGCATCGCCACCCTGCTCATCACCATTGAGGGCATGGGCAAAGACCACGGCATCGACATCAACAACCGCGCCCAGCTTGAGCGCTTCTCCGAGGGCATCTACACCCCGGGGGCGGGCTCCAGCGGCGTGCAGATGGCGGCGCGGATGCGCGAGTTCGGCATGAAGAACGCCTCGTTCACCACGGGGGGCTCGATCAGCACGATCATGTCGAGCCTCGTCGCCGGGAAGCCGGTGCCCGTGGGTGTGGTGAGCATGGGCGGCGAGGTCGTGGACAACCCGAAGGCCTCGGCGCGCTACGGGAAGCTTGACAAGGGCGACCGCCACTTCAAGCAGTTTGGCGCCTCGGGGCACTGGGTCACCGTCGTCGGCTTTGAGGGTGACCCCAAGAACCCCACCCACTTCTTGGTGAACGACCCCGACACCGGGGCGCAGCTCCGGCTCACCCGGGCCGAGCTGGAGCGGCACAGCGCGGCGCATGAGGGCATCTGGATGATCCCCCACTAGGCCGAGGAGCCCAAGGAAAGCGGAGAGGCCCCTCATGTGAAGAGATCAGTTTTGGCTGATCCGTTCACATGAGGGGCCCCTCGTTCTCAGGAGCACCCCCGTGCATCCAAATTGGGACCTTCTCAGGTCCAAGACTCAACGGCGGCGTCCCCCGGTGCACCCCTGCGTAGTCCCGCGCCGCCGTCGGTCTTGTCGAGAAGACCAAGTGCAAGGGCTGTGCCAGGACACGCGCAACATTGGATCGGCCCTGGCATAGGTGTGGAGGCGGTTGTCCTCTGCGGAGGAGTGTCACGCCGTGAGATCGTGGTGTCCTGAGTGACACAAAGATCGCAGAGGACAGGACGCGGCGGCAGGCTCAGCGGCGGAGCAGCTCGGCGCCGGTGAGGCCAAACCCGGCGAGGTACTTGCGCAGGCGGTCGCTGTCGTTGGGGCTGCCCCGCCGGGCGCGGCTCTGGGCGAACAAGACCCGACCGGCGGCGGCGAGGCTCGGGGAGGCCTGCACCACACGCAGCACCTCGGCGAGCTGCACCTGGTCGAAGCGGTCGAGCTCGTCCCAGGCGGCGTCTCCGAGGAGCTCCCGTCCCAGGCGATCTCCGGCGTCGCTGGGGTTGGCGGCGGGGGACCAGGCCCGGCGCAGGCGGGTCAGCTCACGCTCGACGTCCTCCACACGCACCCGCCCGCCCGGCGCCAAGGTGGCCAGGCGGGTGATCGCGGCGCCCAGATCGCGGAAGTTCCCCGGCCAGAGCCCTTCAGGGCCCGTGGCGAAGGCCAAGAACCGCGCCCGGGCCTCGGCGGAGAAGGTGACGGAGACCCCGGAGCGGCGGCGGACGAGCTCAAGCTCGTAGTCGAGGTTGGGCTCGATGTCTTCAGGGCGCTCGCGCAGGGCGGGCAAGGTGAAGCTCCAGAGGTCCATACGCGCGAGGAGATCGGCGCGGAACCGGCCGGCCTGGGCCTCGACGTACAGATCGCGGTTGGTCCCGGTGATGAGCTGGAAGCGGCTCTGAACCTCTTGATCGGCGCCGACCGGGGCGAAGCGGCCTTGCTCGATGGCCCGCAGGAGCGTGGCTTGTTCGTCCAAGCCCAGCTCACCGACCTCGTCCAGAAAGAGCACGCCGCCGTTCGCCGCGCGCAAGAGGCCCTCCCGGGCGGTGACGGCCCCGGTGTAGGCGCCCTTGACGTGGCCGAACAGGGCCGACATCGCCGCGTCGCCGCGTAAGGTGGCGCAGTTCACCTCCACAAATTGGCCCTCGATGCGGCGCCGGGCGCGCTTGAGGGCGACGATCTGGGCGGCGAGCTGGCTCTTGCCCGAGCCCGTGGGGCCAAGCAGCAGGATCGGCGCATCAGACGACACCGCCACCAGGCCGATCTCGTCCATCAGCGCGTTGAACTGGGCGTTCTGGGTGGGGATGCCCGACTTGAGCAGGGCCGCGCCTTCAGCGCGCTCCGTGGCGAATCGGGCGGCGAGGCGGTCGTAGCGGCCGAGGTCGAGGTCGATGACGCTCAGACCGCCGGGGCTGTCTTTGCTGCGCGGAGGGGAGGTCTGCACGAGACGCCCGGGGATGTGCCGGGACTCCACCAACAAAAACAAGCAGATCTGAACGACGTGGGTGCCCGTCGTGATGTGAACGAGGATGTCTTCAGTCTCGGGGTTGAACGGCGTTGATCGCGCCATGTCGTGCAGCGCGCCGTACACCTCCTCAAAATCCCAAGGGTCTTGGATGAGGATCTCCCGCGGGATCACCGTCGTCTCCGGCGAGACGAGCTGAATGTCGGCGACCACCTCGGCGCAGAGGCGACTGTGCTCCGGCGCGTGGAGCAGGTGCATTCGGCGAATGAGGAGGTCCTCCCGCTGAAACAGCGAGATCGTGGGCCTCCAGCGCTCCCAGCGCTCGTTGCGGGGCATCCGGTCGAGGTTGCTGCCCAGCATACCGATGATGACGACGTCTCTGGCCACGGGTGAGATCGCTCCCGAGCGGCGACTATCCCGTGGGGGGTGGATCCGCCTCGTCGAAAAGGCCCGCGCGCCAAAGTTGTAAACTTACCTTGTACTTACGATAAGATACTGACTCCCCCAATGAATGAGGTGTCGCCATGATGGCCGTCCACAAGATGTTCCCCCTCACGCTCCTGTCCCTGCTCGTTGTGGTCCCGGCGTGTTTTGAAGAAGAGGACGACAAGGTCGACTCCGAGGGCAGCGAAGAGACCGGCGAGAGCGGCGGCGAGAGCGGCGACGACAGCTCGGGTGGTGGGGATGACTCTTCAGAGCCCGAGCCCGTCGAGGGCACGATCTCCGGGCGGGTCGAGGTGGTGCTGTACACCGAGGGCGCCGACGGAGAGCGGGAGTACATCTCTTACGCCGACGCCGACGCCCTGACCGACTATGACCTCAGCGTCTTCCCCTTCGGCAAGGTCTTCGTGGCGGCGTACAACACCGACGCGGCCGGGGTGAAGCAGTTCCACGGCGACGCCACCATCGACGCGCCGAGCATCGGCGGCGACGACTACAGCATCGACGTGCGCAAGAAGGACGGCCCCGGCGACGTGCTGGTCTACGCCCACGTCGACTGGTATCAGGACCGCATCTTGGGCTCGTGGGAGCCCCAAGAGCACTACGGTGACGTCGTGGCCATCACTGAAGGCGCGGAGATCACCTCCGTAGACATCACCATCCTCGCGCCGATCCCCTACTCTGGCGGCGGCTCTTGTGACACGGTGAACGTCACCGGCGACGTCATCATCACCGTCTCGTACGCGGGCGGCGACGTGGCCACCTTCTTCCAGACCACCGACGGCGAGGGCCCGTATTACGCCTCGTGGACCACAGTGAGCGCGGACGGCGGCGGCGCCTCGGGCGAGTTCAGCAACACGGCCTGCGCGGGGCTCGGCGAGGTGAAGCTGCGCGGCGCCTGGGACACCAACGGCAACAACATCATCGACGCCACCGACCGCTGGGGCGGCTACATCTCCGCCCCGGACACCGACGGCGGCGCCCTGAACGTGCCCGCGGAGACCATCGTGTACCTGTGGTCCTTCGCCGACACCGACGGCGACGGCGTGCTCAACGAGCCCGGCGAGCCCGTGGCCGCGGGCGGCGGCGAGTCCAGCGGGCGCCTGCCGACGGGCGGCAGCGGGGCGAGCGGCATCTCCTTGTCGCTCAACGCGCCGCCGAGCCCCTCGGACACCGGCGCCGAGTGAGCTGAGGCGGCCATCAGGGCGCGGAGTTTCTCTCGCCCTGTCGCCGATCCGCAGAGCTGGGTGTATCCTGAGCCTTCGCCTCCAGGCCCTCATGCGCCCAGCCCCTGCTCGTCACATTCGCCGCGCTCTGCGTCAGCGTCGCCGCCCCCGTCACGTTGGCGGCGGAGCCCACCGCCGCGCTCACCACGCTCACGCCCAAGGCGATTCAGACGGCGCTGAACAGCGACTCCGGCTGGGCGAGCCACGCCAGCAAAGACGGCGTGACGGTCACCCGCAAAGACGTCCCCGGGCTGCCGGTCCCGGCGTTTAAGGGGCTCGAAGGACTGCACGCTCGACGCCGACACTCTGTTTGGCCTCATCGCCGACATCGGCAACCAGGCCGGGCTCACCGACCTGCTCGCCGAGGCCAAGGTGTTGTGGTCGGACACGACGGGGCGGGTGCATTTTTATCAGGTCTTGGCCTCGCCGGTGCCGTTCGTGTCGGATCGGTACTGGTTCCTCAAGGCCCAGAACACCTGGGACGTCAACGGCGTCGATGGGCACCACCGGCAGACCTGGGACATGCTCGACCCGAACCTCTACCCCGAGGCCTACGCCTCGGTGCAGCGGCGGTACAGCGACGCGGTGATCACCCCGCTGAACTATGGCTCTTGGGAGGTGCTGCCGTTGGGGGCGGGCAAGGTGCGCGTCATCTACCGCATCGTGAGCCACCCCGGCGGCAGCCTCTCCGACAGCCTCGCCGAGACGGTCACCGGGCAGACCTTGCCCGACAACATCCTCAACTTTGAGCGGGTGACCCGCGCCAAGATGGGGGGCTGAGCATGGCCTCGTCGCCTCGTCTGAGCCGCCGCGCCTTCTTCTGCGGCGCCGCCGCCAGCCGTCGCCAGCGCCGTGCCCGGCGACGCGGGGGCCACGACGCTGAGCCCGAGCGCCATCCAAGCCCTGCTCGACGCCGACGGGGCTGGACGCTCCTCGACGCCGACGCGGACGGCGTCGCGCTCTACCAAAGTCTGTGACGGGCCACGGCGTGCTCGCCTACAAAGGGGTGCGCCCCGTCGCCGTGGGGCCCCAGGCCCTGTTCGACACGATCTGCGACGTGCCCGCCCACAAAGGCGATCTCCGGCGGGGTGTTGGCCGAGAGCGTCGTGCTGCACAAGAATCTTCGAGACGCCTTGCATTATTACCGGGTGATGCGGTCTCCGGCGTGGGTGCCGATCTCCGATCGGTACTGGTTTTCTGCAGTCGTCGATTCGCCGCGACATCGGCGGCGCGTGGGGCACCACAAACGCGCCTGGAACCCGCTGGACACCACAAAATACTCCGAGGCCCACGGCGCCGTGGTGAGCCGCTTCCCGGACGCCGTGCAGGTGACGCTGAACGGCGGCTCGTGGGAGGATTCAGCCGGGCAAGACGGCGGAGGACTCCGTGCTCATCTCCCGGATCTTCTCGCACCCGGGCGGCAACATCTCCGACGGCGTCGCGTCTCAGGTCTCTCAGCGGTCGTTGCCCAAGAACATGCTCAAGTTTGAGGCGGCGGCGAAGCAGCGGGCCTGAGGGGCTCAAGCCACGGCTGGCGCGACATCGCGCCGCGTCGCGCCTCGGGCGGTCGCGGTTAGGTCTGTGGGCGAACGCCTCCTTCAAGGGCCTCCGCCGTGACGTCGCGCCTGCTCCTGCTCTTCCCGCTCTCGCCGCTCGCGCCTGTTGCCCCCGAGGCCCCGGCGACGATCGTCTCGGCCTGGAGCGAGTCTGGCGCGGCCTTGTTGAGCCTCGACGCGGACACGGTGAGCTTGGGGCGAGACACCTTGAGCCTGACCGTACACGATGAGGTGGGGAGGGCCGGGGCCTCAGCCTCACGATCGAGGCGACGATGCCCGACATGGGCCACGGAGAGGGGCTCGTCGAGATCGCCGAGGAGGGCGGCGGGGTCTACCTACTCACCACCGACCTTGACATGACGGGGCTGTGGATCCTCGACGGCGTGATCTTGGGTGAGCCAGCGGACCCGTTCTTGCTCGCCGTGGAGGCCTGGTGATCTTCGCGGCGCTCGTGCTCGGCGGCGCGGCCTGGGCGGGCTCCTGCTGTGTGGCCGGGGCCAACGGCGACCCGCTGTGGCTGCTCGGCGAGGAGCTCGCCGCCGTAGGGGTCGGGCTCAGCGGGGCGCAGTTTTATGGGGCGCGGTCTCTGGCCGGGGACGTGCGGATCGACAGGCGCTGAGGGCCTGGATCTGCGCCTCGGCGTGCGCGGCGCGCGGCGGGGGGGGGAGTTTGTGCAGCTTGGGGCGGAGCTGCCCGGCGTGCTGCGGCTCTCGGACGAGCCCGCGGAGGTGGGCCCCGGCGACGCCCGCGCCTGGGCGATCGTAGAGCCCTGGAGTCCAGATGAGCGCCTCGCCCCGGCCCTGCGCCTGGGCATCGACGCGCCGTTGAGCGCCGCCGCGAGCGGCGCGGCGACGGGGCTCGGCTACGGCCTGGCGCGTGTCGGGCTGAGCCTGGGCTACGCCGGGGAGAGGTTTGGCCTACGCGCCGCGGCGACGGGGCTCATGCCTTACGCCACCGACGCCCAGAACACCCCGGGCCTCGGCGCCGAGATGAGCTTGGGCGGCGTCGCCCGGCTCGGGCCCACCCTCGTCACCACGGCGTCGCTGGGCTGGTTCACCGCGCGGCCGGCGCCGTAGACGGCCTCGTGGTGGGCGCTGGGCGCGCGGACTGGAGCGCGGCGGTGGGCCTCGGCTGGTCGATCACCCCGCTCACCCGCCTGGACCTCGGCCTGAGCGCCAGCGTCCCGCTTCAAGGCTTAGGGCACAACGTCCCGCTCACGACGGCGGGGGGTGTCTCTCTCACGCGGCGCTGGAGCCGCTGATCTCATCAACGCTCGACCCACACCCACGAGGATCTATGCTGAGTCTCTCCCGTATCGCCCCCCTCGCCGCGTCTCTGCTGCTCGCCTGCGGAGACAAAGACCAAGAGCACGACGACTCCGGCCACGAGCACAGCGACGAGACCGAGACGGAGGCGGTCACCGTGCGGTTTGAGGCGACGGTGGGCGAAGAGGCGTTCTCGTGCAGCACCCAGCACACCGGCGTCGGCGCGACGGGCGCCACCTTAGAGGCCTTCGACAACCGCCTCTACGTTCACGAGCTCACCCTGCTCGACGCCGACGGCGGCGAGCACCCCGTCACGCTCACGGACGACGGGATGTGGCAGGTGCAAAACGTCGCGCTCCTCGACTTTGAGGACAAGTCCGGGGCCTGCGCCAACGGCACCGCCGAGATGAACGGCGTCCTGATCGGCACCGTGGCCGCCCATGACACCGTCGCCGTGCGCTTCACCTTGGGCCTGCCCTTTGAGCTGAACCACCAAGACCCCGCGACGGCGCCGAGCCCCCTGAACCTCTCCGCGTTCTTCTGGACCTGGGAGTCGGGCTACAAGTTCTGGCGCTTTGACGGGCGCACCACGGCGGCGCCCGAGGGCTTCTTCTTCCACCTCGGCTCGACGGGCTGCGAGACGGACACCGACGGCGCGGTGACGAGCTGCTCCCGCCCAACCGCCTCACGATCACCCTCGACGGCTTCGACCCGGCGGAGAACGTCGTGCGCATCGACCTCGGCGCGCTCACCGCCGGGGTGGACCTCGACAGCCCAGACGCCACCTGCATGTCGGGGCCGGGGATGGGCGACTGCACGCCGTGGTTCGGCGCCTTGGGTCTGCCCTGGGGAGACAAACAAGGCGATCCCGCCGCCCAGACCGTGTTCTCCGTGAGGTGAGCGTGGCGGTGACTCGAAGGACGCTGTGGTCTGGGGGTCTGGCCCTCGCCGCGTGTCTTGGCCTGGGCTGCAAAGACGACGCGCTGGACGACACGGCGGCGCCTGGCTGGCAGTGGAGCCTGCCCGCCGGGTTCCCCGAGCCGTGGGCGCCCGAGGACAACCCGATGACCGCCGAGAAGGTGGCCTTGGGTCGGGCGCTGTTCTACGACCGCCAGCTCTCGTTGAACCAGACCCAGTCCTGCGGCGACTGTCACCTCCAGCACCTCGCGTTCACCGACGGTCGGGCCACGGCCATCGGCTCCACGGGGGAGGTCCACCGCCGGGCGTCGATGTCTTTGGTGAACGTGGCCTACGCGGCGGGGCTCACCTGGGCCTCGACGACGATGCGGCTGTTGGAGGATCAAGCCCTGGTGCCGATCTTCGGCGAAGATCCGGTCGAGCTCGGCTTCTCTGGCCAAGAGGACGAGCTGATCCGCCGCCAAGCCGACGACGCCGAGCGCGCGGCGATGTTTGAAGCCTTCCCCGGCGAAGGGTGACCCTGGGCAGGCGTCACCCGCGCCCTCGCGGCGTTCCAGCGCTCGATCATCGCCGCGGACAGCCCCTATGACCGCTTTGTCAACAAGACCGACCTCACGGCGCTCTCCGCCGACGCCCGCGCGGGCATGTCGTTGTTCTTCTCGGAGCAGATGGAGTGTTTCCACTGCCACGGCGGCTACTTGATGAGCGACGCCGCGCGGAGCGCCACCACCGTCTTTGATGAGCTGACCTTCCACAACAACGGCCTGTACAACCTCGACGGCTACGGGGCTTACCCCGAGACCGACCAGGGCCTCATCGAGCAGACCGGCAGCGCCGCCGACATGGGGCGCTTTCGGGCGCCGAGCTTACGGAACATCGCCGTCACCGGGCCGTACATGCACGACGGCAGCTTGGCGACCTTAGACGACGTGCTGAGCCACTACGCCAAAGGCGGCGAGGGCGGGCCGTATCAGAGCCTCTTCGTGAAGGGCTTTGAGCTGGGCGACGACGAGCGACGTCAGCTCCTCGCCTTCTTGGAGAGCCTCACGGACGAGGGCCTGCTCACGGATCCTCGGTTTGGGCCGCCGGAGTAGGCCGCCGCACCAGGCGCGCCCCGGTCTCGCCGATGGGCGTCACCTTCCACGGCGGCGCGCCCGCCCGGGCGACGTCGAGGTCCGCGGCCTCTAAGGCCAAGGCCGCGAGGTTCGCCACCTGGGGCCGCCCGTCCGCCGAGAACACCACCACGGCGCCGGGCAGCTCATCGAGCACGAGGCGTAAGGCGGCGCGGGCCTCGGGGTCGTGAACCTGGGCCAGGGCGCGCGCATCCAGGGGGCCTGCGGCGGGGTCATCGAGCAGGCGGTTCACGAAGTTCGCTCGCCCGGCGCACCTCTTCGGGGCCTCAAACACCTCGACCCGGCGCACGGCGCAGCCCTCTTGAACCGCCCTCCAAGGCCGCGGCGAGCTCTTGGAGCGGGTCGTCGATGCGGGCGCGCAGGCGGCGGGTGAGCACGAGGCTCAAGGCGAAGCTCAGCAGGCCCAAGAGCACCGCGCTCCAGGCCCCGGCGAAGGCCCGCCATCGGGCGGCGACGCTCGCTTTGGCCATGCCGTCGCGGTTCACCTCAGCCAAGGCGCGGGCGGCCTTCACCGTGTCGTGTCGGGCCTCGGCGTCGCCGTTCAGGGCCGCGGGGCCACGCGCCTCTAGCACGTCCAAGAGCGCGGGCTCGGCGTCTTCAGTGACGTTGGCGCGCGCCCGGGCCAGGCCGTCGATGAAGTGTTGTGTGCTCTCGGGGCTGGGGTCGGCGACGGCGGCGAGCATGTCTTCAGCCGCCTCGATCGAGACGACGTTCTCTTGCATCACGACGTCTACCGCCGGGCCCATACGCCCCAGGAGGCTCACGGCCGCCAAGGTGGTGAGCGCCTGAACGGCCAAGAGCGCGCCAATCCCCAGGCGAAGCTCGGTGCGTAGACGCATCGGTCAGCTCCGGTCGGCGAGGGAGAGCGCCGCGCCGGTCTGGGGAGACGAGCAGCAGCACGTCGTCCTCACGCAAGGGGCGGCGGGGGTCGGGCAAGAGCAGGTGCGTGGCGCCTTCGCGGTCTTTCATGCGGATCGCGACGACGGTGACGCCGTGGCGTTTGGGCAAGGTCAGCTCGATGAGGCTGCGGCCGACGAAGCTCGCGGGCACGATGAGCTCGGTCAGGCTGAGGCCGTCGCCCAAGGGGATGATGTCGGCGACGCCTTGGTGGGCGAGGCGGGTGGCGAGGCGCTCGCCGTAGGCCCGCTCGGGGTTCACGACCTCGTGGGCGCCGACCAGCGCAGCACCCGCTCGTGCAGATCATCCGTGGCCCGGGAGATGATCTTCGGCGCGCCCATCTGCCGCAGCAGAGCCGTGACGAGGATCGAGCCCTCCCGGGCGTTCTCGCCCAAGGACACCGCGCAGAGGTCACGCCGAGAGGGGGCGAGCCCCGCCAAGGCGGCCTCGTCCGTGGCGTTGAGGCACACCACGTCGGTGAGGTAGGGCGCGGCGGCCTGCACCCGCTCCATGCGGGTGTCGATGCCGACGACCTCGACGTGCTGGGCCACCAAAGACCGCGCCAGCGCGCTGCCAAACTGCCCAAGACCGATCACCAGGGCTTGTTTTTGGGCCATCTGCGCCCTCCTCTTGAACCAGAGTTACCCGACGGGGACGTTCTCTTCAGGCAGCCCCGGCCCCGCCGACGCGCGGGCCTCGTTGAGCAGCAAGAAGAGGGTGAGGGGGCCCACCCGGCCCATAAACATACAGATGATGATGAGCACCTTGCCCACCTCATCCAGAAGCGAGGTGCCCCCGGTGGTGAGCCCGACGGTGCCCAAGGCCGAGACCACCTCAAACAAGGCCACCAAGGGCGGCATGGCCTGGGTGAGCAGCACGCCCACGGCGGCGACGAAGGCCACCAGCCCGCCGACGGTGGTGATCGCGATGGCCCGGTAGACCGTGCCCGTGGGGATGCGCCGCCCGAAGGCCTCGGCGTGCTCTTGGCCACGCACCGCCGCGATCACGGCCAAGAAGAGGATCGCCGCCGTCGTGGTCTTGATGCCGCCCGCCGTGGAGCCCGGCCCGCCGCCGATGAACATCATCAGGATCATCATCAGCACCGTCGCCGGGTTGAGCGCGGTGAGGTCGATGGAGTTGAACCCCGCCGTGCGCAGGGTCACCGACTGAAACCAGGCGTTGTGAACGCGATCCGCCGTGGAGAGCCCGGCCAGGCGTTGCCCCACTCGGCCCCGGCGATGAACAGCGCGGGCAGCACGAGCAGCACCGCCGCCGTCACCCACGACAGCCGGGCGTGCAGGCTCATGTACCCGCCGCGCACGAGCCTCGGCGCCGCGAGCAGCACCGCCGGGCCCAGGCCGCCGAAGATGATCAGGCCGCTGACGACGTGCAGCACGCCGGGGTTGGTTTGGTAGCCCACGAGGCTGTCGCTCTGGAGCGCGAACCCGGCGTTGCAGAACGCGGAGATCGACGTGAACACGCCCCGCCACAAGGCGTCGCCGGGGGCGTCCCCCGCCTGGATGAACAGGCTCGTGAGCGCGGCGGCGCCGAGGCCCTCGACCACGAAGGTGAGGCCCAACACCCGCTTGAGCTCGGCCTGGAGGTGCCCCGGGCCCTCAGCGCCCAGAAGCCCGGTCATCGTGCGCTCGTGCCGCACGCTCGGGCGATGGCCCAGAGCGTGAGCGCCGCCGCCGAGAAGGTCACGATCCCCAGGCCGCCGACCTGGATGAGCAACAGCAGGATCACCCGGCCCAGCCCCGAGAACGCCGTGGTGATGTCGATCACGCCCAGGCCCGTGACGCAGGTGGCGCTTACCGCCATAAACAGCGCGTCCAGAAACGGCACCGGGTCGCCCGAGGCCGCCGGGCCTGAGCTCAACAGCACGCCCCCGGCGAGGCAGATCGCCGCGAAGGTGGCGACGAGCACCCGGGCGGGGTCCGCCCAGGATCACCTCCCAGACGCCGGGCAGGACCGGGACGGCGCCCTCAGCGCCGCGCGTGGCCAAAGAGCGCGCCAGAGGCGCCAGGGTGCTCACGGCGACGGCGCCAGCGGGGCTACGACCGGCCAGCGCGGCGGCGATGAGGATGCTCAGGGCCCCGAGCACGGCGGGGGCGCGGCGGGTGAGGTCGGGGTTTCGGTCGGAGAAGCTGTACCGCAGGGCCAGGCCCACGGCGAGAGACGGCGCGAGCAGGGCCACCGCCGCCGAGCCCAGGCTGCGCTGCACGCCGAGGCCCAAGATCACGCAGGCCAAGGCGGCGAAGGCCGCGCCCCGGGCCTCGTCTCGGGGGGCGTCGGCCCAGACGGTCTGCGGCGCGCGGGGGTAGATGCGGGTGAGCGCGGCCCCGGCGGCGAGGAGCGTCACGAACGCCGCCCCGGGCTCCATCAACAGCCCCGACGTGGTCACCCCGGCGACGAGCACCACGCCCAGCCCGGCGAAGTTGCGGCCTTGTCGGGGGGAGCGCCCGAGGCGCAGGGCCCCCAAGAGCACGAGCAGCGCCGCCCAGGCCCAGGCCCCCACGGTGACCGCGGTGCGGTCGGTCAGGGTAGGGAAGGGTCCAAGAACAGCGCGAGGGGGCAGGCCGCGGCGATGGACCACAACGCGCCGCGCAGCCCGCCCAGCTCATCGTGGCGACGGGCGCGCGGCGCGGAGGGGCGTGGGGTCGGGTTTTGCTCCATCGCCCGCCACTCTAACCCAGGCGGCGATTGGAGCCGCTCACAACGACAGGCGTGACAAAGGAACACCCGCGTCACCGCCAGGTTATAGGCCGCCGCGATTCATCCGACCCCAAAAAAACGAACCGACTGGAGCCCCTATGAACTTCCGCCCCCTGATGCTGCTCGCCGCCCTCACCGCCGTCGCTCTGCCCGCCGTGGACGCCTTCGCGGGCAAAGACAAGGACAAGTCCGGCGAGGCCGCCGAGAGCAAGTACCCCGAGATCAAGACCACGGCGGTTGAAGACTTCAACCCCGCCTTCACCAAGGCGAAGACGATCCACGACACGCTTCAGGCCACGGAGAACAACCTCACGAAGGTGAACACCTCCCTCGCCGCGGCCCTCAAGCTCGACCAGACGACGTCTCTGGAGACCGCGCTCACCGAGCTCAAGAACAAGGCCGGCAAGAAGCTCACCGTGGCGATCGAGGGCGGCCGCGTTCCTAAGGTCAGCGCCCAGGACGCCGTCGTCCCCGAGGTTCAGACGGCCATCGACACCCTGAACACCTCGCTCACCGACCTCGACAAGACGCTGCAAGACGTCGAGAAGCTCGTCCCCGAGGTCAAGGGCCTCGTCGCCGAGGTCGCGGCCTTCCCCGGGATGATCAACCCCGACATCTTCAAGCGCAACGGCGTGGCCGCCGGGGACATCCCCAAGGTCACCAAGCAGATCAACAGCAACATCAAGGCGATCAACGCCACCCCCGAGCGCCTCGCCGCCGTGACCGACCTCTCCTTGGCCACCTTCGGCCAGGTCAAGGCCGCGTTCCAGTAGTCCTGGGCCTCCTCCGATGCTCTCGTCGCTGCTTGACGCGCTCCCCCGTCCGCCCGCTGAGGCGCCGCCCCTGTTGGTGCGCGCCGGGCGGCCTGGGCTGTTGCTGAGCGTCGCGACGGAGCTTCTGGAGCGGTGTTTTGAGGAGGGCGCTCACGCCGAGACCCTCCTCCGCCGTCGTTTTCGTGAGGATCATCGCCTGGGCAGCAAGGACCGGGCGATCCTCAAGGACGGCCTGTACGCCACCTTACGCCGCCACGAGAGCGCGGCGCTCTTGCTGCGCCTCGGCGGCTGGGACGGCGACCGCGCGCCCTTGGCCCTCTGGCTGGCCCAGCTCGTGCGTGAGGGCGGCCTGCCGCCGGAGATCGCCGCCGAGACCTTCGGCGCCCCCATCTTTGAGCCCCTGCGCGACGACCGCGCCAGCCTGCGCGCCTGGGCCGAGTCCACAAACCCGGACGACGTGGCGCTTTTGGGCCTCATGGGCTCCTTGCCCCGCTGGCTCGCCGCGGCCTGGCTCGACGAGCTGGGCCCCGCCGAGGCCGCCCGCCTCGTCTCCGCCTTGGCCGAGCGCGCGCCCATCGGCCTGCGCGCCAACCGCCTGAAGACCGACCGCGACCGCGCCCGCGCCGCCTTGGCCGCTGAGGGCATCCCCGCCGAGCCCGGCGCCTTGGCCCCTGACGCGCTCTTGGTGCGGGAGTCGGCGAACGTGGCCGGGGGCCGCGCCTTCCGCGAGGGCCTGGTCGAGATTCAAGACGAGGGCAGCCAGCTCATCGCCGCCATGGTGGAGCCGCCGCCCAAGGGCCTCATCGTAGACTTCTGCGCCGGGGCCGGCGGAAAGTCCTTGGCCATCGCCCCCAAACTTCGTGACCGCCAACGTCTGTGGGCCTTCGACGTGCGCGCCGACGCCATCAAACGCGCCCGCCAGCGCGCCGCCCGCGCCGGGACGAAGTTTGTGCGGTTTGACGTCATCCCCGCCGACGGCCCCTTGCCCGTGGCCCCGGGCAGCGCCGTGCGTGTGCTCGTGGACGCGCCGTGCTCGGGGACGGGCACGCTGCGGCGGCACCCCAGCCTGCGGCAGCTCCTCAGAGGCGAGGACCGGGCCGCCCGGCGGGAGGAGCAGCTCGGCATCTTGACCCGCGCCGCGACTCTGGCGGCGCCTGGGGCCCGGGTGGTGTACGCCACCTGCTCGCTGCTTCGCGCAGAGAACCAGGGCGTCGTGGAGGCGTTCTTGGTGGGGCATCCCGGGTGGCGGCTGCTGCCGCTGCGTGAGCTTTGGGGCGAGGCCCGGGCGGCGGCGCTGGGGGATGGGGAGAGCTTGGTGCTCACGCCCCATCGGCATGGGACGGACGGGTTTTTTGCGGCGGTGTTGGTGGCGCCGGGGTGAGCGTGGTGCTTGGTGGTGAGCGGGGTTGGGCGTCGTGGCGATCTCGACGCGTGGGAGCCGGCCCCTCATCGTTCGTGGTCTGCGACGGCATCGCCGGGACCGCTCGCCCGGGATCGTCGGGGTGGTGGCGCTTCGGGGCTCTCGGTGGGGTCGCGAGGCGGTGAGCGTTGTGGCGACACGGACGCGCCGAGGTCGGCCCCTGATCGCGCGGTGCTCGGGGTCGCCCTCCACGACCGCTCGCCCGGGATCGTCGGGGTGGTGGCGCTTCGGGGCTCTCGGTGGGATCGCGAGGCGGTGAGCGTTGTGGAGACACGGACGCGCCGGGGTCGGCCCCTGATCGCGCGTGGTCTGCGACTTCGCCGACCCTCACTGCCGGGGCCCGCTGCTCTCGGTGGGTCGCGGGCGTTGGGGCGCCCGCCGCTCAGGGTCGCCCTCAGCCCCGGGACCGCTCACCCAAAATCCTTCAGGATTTTGGCTCGCCTGCATCCGTGCTCCCCCCGCCCGTCACGGGCCGCCAGGCACCCCCGGCGCCGCCAGCGCACCCCCCCACGCGGGCCGACCCCGGCGCTGCTTGTGGGGGGGGCGGGCTGGGGAGGAGGGGGGGGGGGGGGGCGGGGGGGCCGGCGGGGGGAGGCCCCCCGCGCGGCCCGCCTGCCCACGCTCCGGGTCAGCCCTCGTCGTCACCGTCGGCGTCGTCCACGTCCGCCGTCTGTGTCGTGTCCTCGGGCGCCGCCGCGTCTTGGGCGCCGCCGCCCCGGCTGCGGGTGAAGCTCGGCAGGATCGCCGCCGCGCCGGCCTCTCCCAAGAGCTGCACGACGGAGCGCACGAGCACGCGGTAGCCGTCGCGGAAGTTGTCCTCGGCCTCGGCCAGGGCGGCGGCGGAGGCCTTCCAGGCGCGTTTGGCCTCTTGTTCGGCGGCGATGCCCGCGCCCAAGGCGGCGTTTGTGGCGAACACCTCCTCCAGCCGCTCCAGGGGCAGGCCGTGGGCGTCGGGCTCGGCCTCCACCCGGGCGCGCAGGTCCTCCACGAGACTGTATTGTTTGGCGAGGGGCCCGCCGGTCACGTCGGAGAGGCGGGCGACGTTGAGCAGGCGGTGGAACAGCGCCACACCCTCGGCGCCGAGCTTCTTCTCGATGGCGGCCTCAGCGAAGCGCAGCGCGCCGTCGGCGGCCTTGTCCAGGGGCCCGAGCTCATCGTAGCGCGCGCGCCAGAGGCCCTGCTTGGCGCGGTGGGTGGCGCGGGCGTCCACGACGGCCTGGGCGACGGCCTGGGCCCAGAGCACCAGGAGCGCGTGGACCTTGGGGTCGGTCGTGGCCGCCACGAGCAGCGCGAGCACGTTGGTGGCGGCGAGGTGGGTCTGGGTGCGCTCGCGGGGGTACAGGGTGGTGACGAGCATGTTTGTGTCTCTCCGTAGGTCCAGGGTGGCGTGCCTCGCGGGATTCCCCCCGCCAAGACGCACACAAGTTGTCATCGGCTTGGTGACTTGGCAAGAGGCGAGTGAGGGGGGGCGGACAACGTTTGGCCGACAAGGATCACCGGTGTCGGTGGGATCGGCGGAGCTTGGTCGAGGTCGCCGCGCTGGGTTGGCAGGCTCGGCTGAGCTTGGTCGAGGTAGGCGCGCTGGGTCGGCAGGGTCGGCGGAGCTTGGCGGAGGCCGCCGCCCCGGGTCGGCAGGGTCGGCGGAGCTTGGCCGAGGCCGCCGCCCCGGGTCGGCAGGGTCGGCGGAGCTTGGCCGAGGTCACCGCCCCGGGTCGGCAAGGTCGGCGGAGCTTGGCGGAGGCACCGCCCGGGTCGGCAAGCTCGGCGGGGGAGGCCGCCGCCCAGGTGGCGGTCGCCGGCAGCGTCGGCGGAGGCCGCCGCCCCGGGTCGGCAGGGTCGGCGGAGCTTGGCGGAGGGCGCCGCCCCGGGTCGGCAAGGTCGGCGGAGCTTGGCGGAGGGCGCCGCCCCGGGTCGGCAAGGTCGGCGGAGCTTGGCGGAGGGCGCCGCCCCGGGTCGGCAGGGTCGGCGGAGCTTGGCGGAGGGCGCCGCCCCGGGTCGGCAGGCTCGGCGGAGGTTGGCGGAGGCCGCCGCGCCGCCTGAAGTGGGGTTTGCGTGGCAGCCGCCCGGCGCGGGCACCCAGCGCCACCTCGCGCCCGGCGCCCCCAACGCCGGCGCCCCAACGAGGCCCGGCGCGCGCCTCGGTGAGCGCTCGTCGAGCTCGGGCGTCCATCGTGAGGCCGCTCCTGCGAACGGTCGCGCTCGGGCGCCCATCGTGAGGCCGCGCACCGCTTGGATACAGCGCCGGAGCCCCGAAGAGCCCCGGCGCAGCCCTTCCCCTAGCGCCCGTCAATCTCCGCCAGCGCCACCCCCAGCCGCTCCCGCGCGCCGCTGAGCGCCTGGGGCAAGCCATCCAGCCGCGCGAACACCGACCGCAGGGGCAAGAGGTCGTCCTCGTTCAGCGGGCGCTGGGTCGCGGCGAGGGCCAAGGCGCCGAGCGCCTCGGTGAGATCTCGGGCGACGGTGATGAGTCGCGCTCTGGGGATCGCCCGGCGTAGGGTCGCCGCCGCGTCGGAGAGCGTCGGCAGGGCCTTGAGCACACGGTCGGAGGCGACGAGCTTGGGCAGCGTGCAGGAGCAGGCCCGCACCCTGACCAGGGCCCGGGCGCCCCGCAGGACCTTCTCGGCCAAGCGGCGGCTGGTGTCGGACTCGGCGGCGGCGGCTTCAGCGAGCGCGAGCAGCTCACCGAAGTCAACGGGTTCGCCCATCATCTGCTGGCCATAGGCGCGCTCGACGCCGAGGAGCAGGGCCTCGGCGCGCTCGGTCACGGTGTCGGCGCGGTCGCGTAGGGACACCGCCAAGCCGTGCAGGGTGAAGAGGGTCATGGGGAGGTCGTGTGCTGAAGACATAGGAGGTCCGTTCTCCCGCCAGGGAGGTGAATGGTTGTGTGAGTCGGGCAGAGCTGCGCCATGGGTCGGCGGCGACCTTGGGCGCGGTGCGGAGGCCGGAGGCCATGGATCGGCCCAACGCCGGGCCGGGGCCGGAGCGTGGGGGGAGGATCGTGGGCGCGGCTGGGCTCAGCGGCGTTTGGAGACGACGCGGAGCGGGCTAAGTGGCCGTGACGAGCGGGTTACGCGGCTGGTCCGGAGCGTGGGGGCCAGGGCGGGGGCTCGGCGAGGGGCGCGGGGCGGTTATGAGGAGGGGGCCCGGCACATAATCCGGGCGTTGGGTGGCGATGTTCGCGCATCATGGATCCTGTCGAGCCCCTCGGTGGTGGTACACCGGGGGGCTCTCGTGTTTTTGGGCGTTGAGAGAGACCGGGGCTTGAGGGCCGCCGGGTGCGGGGAGCCGCACATCTGGAGCATGGCTTATGCGGCGAGAGGATGCAAGAGGGGGAGGCGAAAAAAGTTGGGGTGTGGGGATGCGGGGGCGCTGATCTGGGGGGGGGCCCGAAGCCGGGTCCGACCGTCTGGGGGGGTCGGTGGCGTTGGCGCCGGGGACCTCTTGGCGGCTTGGCGTCTTGGCGCGAGACAAACGACACCGCCCACACCACCACCCCTCTCGACGAGCCCTTCGTGGCCCGCGCGGCGCCGCGGTAGACCTCGCGCCAAGACGCCAAGCCGCCAAGAGGTCTGGGGTGTGCTCGACGCCCCCACGGGAGCGGCCAGGGCGAGAGGGCGGCGTCTTTGCGCGCCACAGACGAGTCGCGGCGAGCGGCTGGGGGTGGCCGAGGCGATGGCGCGGATCCCGTCCCGGCCCTCCGCGGCAGCGCTCGGCGCGCACAGTCGTCTCCGCCACGGTGGGGCCGAGGAGCCTCGGCGCGCTCAGGTGCCGATCGCCGCTGGGTCCGTTAAGCCACGCTCACCCCAGGACTTGGAGCCGACGATGCGCTGTCTGACCTTCGTTTTGTTGTTCGCCGCCGCCTGCGCGGGCCGGGCGCCGGTTGAGGCCCCGGGGATGTGGGTGAACGAGGCGCTGACTGGAGAGGTCGTCACGCAGCCCTGTGCCTGGCCGATCGGCGCGACTTACCGCTACACCTACGAGCGGAGGTACGAGGACTGGATGGGGATGACCCGGTATGGGATTACCACGGTCGCCCCCGTGGAGTTGAGCCTCTCCGCGAACGATCGATTCATCTTCGACATTGGCCCGGCGGAGCTCATCGGCGCGCCGAGAGACCTCGAGCAGGCGAGCCGTTTGATCACCAGCCCTGATCCGGTGGCCTTTAAGCTTGTTGTGCACGACATGGGGCTTGTCTCTATCGAGAATTATCCCGAGGTGATGAACGAGCTCGGCATCTTGCTGTTGGAGTTCGTGTCGTTATGGACGTCCCCGGAGGAGATTGAGTCCACCTTGTCGCGCCATGAATGCGCCAATCGAGCATTATGTCTCGACCCTCCCTGAGGACTCCAAGAGCAGCGTTGAGGAGATGATGACGGACTACGCGGGAGTCGAGTTCGTCCTCAAGATAGTCGCGGTTCACTCCTTGGTGGACGGGATGCCGCTTTTTGTGGAGTCGACGCGGTCCCAGCGCAGCCAATTTGGCGAGGTTGAACGATCGGGCGTTTGGCGCTGGACGCGGGTGCCCGAGCCTTGAGCGGGGATGAGGGCGAGGCGTCTCCCCAGGGTCGGATAGAGGAGCCCTGGCGCCACGACTCGCCCCCCAAACAAGGTGAGGCCGCCGCCGGTCTCCCCAGGCGCCGCCTTCTTCGAGGTATGCTCCCCCCTCCCCGCCCACCCCGGCCCCGCCCTCTGCGCCCCGAGCACGAAGACGCCGCGCTCCACACCCTGCTCGCCGCCGCCCCGGCCGAGCAGGCCGCGTGGCTGCGCGCCCGGGGCCTCCCGGCGGTCACGCTCCTCCCGCTCACGAACGCCTGCGCCAACCGCTGCTTCTTCTGCGCCGGGCCGGGCACCATCACCGTGCGCCCCGAGGACGTCACCCCCGCCGCGCACATCGTGCGGCACTTACGCCAGCGCCCGGCCGACGTGCGCCGCCTGCTCATCGGCGGCAACGAGCCCACGCTGCACCCCGACTTTGAGGGCGCGCTGCGCGCCGCGCGGAGGCTGGGCTACACCCGGGTGGAGCTGATGACCAGCGGCACCACCTTGGCCGCCGGGGCGAGCGCCTGGCGGCTCTTGGGCCTCGCTGAAGTGGTCGTGCCGCTGTATTCGGCGGACCGCGCGGTGCATGACGCGGTGTGCGGCGTGCGGTGTTTTGACCGCGTGGTCGCGGGCCTCGACGCCGCCGACGCCGCCGGGATCCAGGTGAGCCCCCACACCGTGGCCTTGCCCGAGACGCTGGACGGCCTGGACACCCTCGCCCAGCTCTGCCATGACCGCTGGGGCGCGCGGCTCGCCGTGGGGCTGTTGCGGGAGAAGCCGGTGTTTGACTGGGCCAAACGCGCGCCGCGGCTCGACGCCGTGCGTGAGGCGTTAGGCCGCGTCGGGCACTATGCGCCGCTGCCTTTGGTGGCGCCGCGCTGCCTGAGCCCGGCGTGGGCGGAGGAGCTGGCGGAGGAGGCGCAGGCCTCGCTTCTGGCGCGGCTGTACTTCATGACCCAGCGTCGGGAGCACCCGTCGGTCTGTGACGGCTGCGCGCTCAGGCCGCGGTGCCCGGGGGTGGTCGCGGCGTACGCTGGGGAGGCCGAGGCCCTCCGCCCGGTGTGGCGAAGGGCCTGAGGGGGCTCAGGCGCGGTAGACGTCTACGCCGAGGAGCACGATGTCGGTCTTGGGCTTGTCGCCGGGGCCGACGGGGCTGTTGCAGATGGTGTCCACGACGTCGAGGCCCTGGATGACCTTGCCGAAGACGGTGTGTTTGCCGTCGAGCCAGGGGGTGGCCACCTGGCACAAGAAGAACTGCGAGCCGTTCGTGTTCGGGCCCGCGTTGGCCATGGACAGCACACCCTTGCCGGTGTGGCGCAGGCTGGGGTCGAACTCGTCCTTAAACTTCCAGCCGGGGCCGCCGCGGCCGGTGCCCGTGGGGTCGCCGCCCTGGGCCATGAAGTCTTTGATGACGCGGTGGAAGATGATGCCCTTGTACAGCGGCTCCTTCGTCTTGATGCCCTGGGGGGTCGTCCACTCGACGGCGCCGGTGGAGAGCGCGACGAAGTTGGCGACGGTGCGGGGGGTCTTCTCCTCGTAGAGCTCGGCGACCATGTCGCCCATCGAGGTGCGGATCTTCGCGTGAAGTTTGCCGGTGCCGGGGATCATCTCCTCGACGCTGGGGGCGGGAGAGTCAGGGGCGTTGCGAGAAAAGAACGACATGGGGGTACCTCCGAGTTGGCCGATGCCTCTATCCTGCTAAGCTCTATGCTGCCTCGCCTGGAGCTCGGATGCCGTCATCAACCCCCCACGCGCTCATGGTCTGCACGGGCAACCTCTGCCGCAGCCCCATGGCCGAGGCCCTCGCCCGAGACTACGCCGCGCGCCGAAGCATCCCGCTGGAGGTGCGCTCGGCCTCGGTCATGGGCCTCAACGGCAACCCCGCCCACCGCAACACCGTCGCCGTGATGAAGGAGGTCGACCTCGACCTCTCCACCCACCGCGCCCAGCCCGTCACCGATGAGCTCGTGGCCTGGGCCGACTACATCCTCGTCATGGAGATCGGCCACGCCAGCGCCCTGCGCGACCGCCACCCGGGCAGCGAAGACAAGATCATGATGTTGGGCACCTTTGGCCGCACCCTGGAGATCCCCGACCCCATCGGCTTCTGGAAGCGCCCGTTCCGCACCAGCCGCGAGCTGATCCGCCGCTGTGTGGAGGGCTTCGTGGACCAGCTCCCGCCGCAGAGGTGAGGAGAGCGGTCAACAGGCCGCGAGGGCGGCCTCCAGGCGGTCTAAGTTCTGCTCGTTGGCCTGAGCGATAAACTCTTTGACGCGGGCGTGCTCTTCCGGGGAGTCGAAGCGCATCACCCAGGTGAGCAGGGTCTCTCCAGCCTCTTCAGCGAGGGTGATCGTCATTCGGAAGCTGTGCACGGGGTCGAGGTGCTCGTGGACCAGGCGCTCCGGCGGGAGCACCTCCAGGAGACGTTTCTCCATGCGGTAGACCGCGCCGTCGGGGCCGCGCATGACGTGATGCCAAGCGCCGCCCGGGCGAAGCTCAAAGCGCTCCACCTCGTTGGTGAAGCCCTCTGGACCCCACCACCGCGCGAGCTTGGTCGGGTCGGTGTGATGCTCCCAGACGAGCGCGCGCGCCGCGCGAACACGGCGCGCCGTGACGATGATGGGCTCGTGGAGCATGATGGGCCTCGGCGCTGGGGCCTAGAAGATCTCGACGGACTTGTTGTCGCAGTCCACACGCAGCCCGACGTCCTCTCCGACCTCCACAGAGACGCTCTTCACCGGCGCCCAGCCGGGGTTCGCGGAGTCGGCGGGGCAGACGACCTTCACCTGGTAGGTCCCGGCGGGCAGCTCCTCGCGGGTGCGGCCCGCGCGCTTCTCGACGCGGTCCACGAAGATCGGCGGTTGGGTCGCGCCAGAGCTGGTGGTGATCACGGAGAGGGTGCCCGTGGGGGCGGGCGGCTCCACCGCGGGAGGCGGCGTCGGCGCGCGAGGGCGGGGCGGCGTCTCGGCGGGTGTTTGGGTGGCCACGGGCGCGGGCTCGACGACGGGCTCAACCACGGGCGCGGGCTCGACGGCCTCAACGACCTGCACCGTGGGCGGCGGCGGCGGCGGCAGCGGCGCGGGGGTGAACACCAGGCGCATGACGATGAAGGTGCTCAGCGCGCCGGCGAGGGCGCCCGCGGCGAGCAGGCCGAGGCGCTCGACGTTTGGGGTCATGGGGCTTCCTCAGCGTAAAAGGACCAAAGTGGGCGCTAGGAGAGAGTCTAGAGCGCCTCTACCGTCGCCATGTCGCAGTCTACTTTGAGCCCCGCCGCGCTGTTGGCCTCGACGAAGAGGCTCTTCACGGGAGCCCAGCCGGGGTTCTTCGAGTCAGCGGGGCAGACGACCTTGACCTGGTGGGTGCCCACCTTGACCGTGTTGATCCGGGCCGTGCTCTTGATCCCGCCGATGTAAACGTCGGGCGTCGCCGCGCCGGAGCTTACGGTGATGATCTTGATCTCTCCCGTGCCCGAGGCCTCCACCGGCGGATCCGGGATGCGCTCGCCGGGCATGAGCTCGCCGCCTTCGTCTGGATCGCGGTCGCGGTCGCGGTCGCGGTCACGGTCGCGAGAGGAGCCGCCTTGGTCTCGCCCGCCGCTGCCCTCGTCGGGGCCGGTCTTCACCGTGGCGCCGCCGTCTGTCGGGTTTGGCGGCGTGGTCGTCCCGGCGCCGTCCACCGGCACGGGCGGCGTGGTGGTGCCGCCGCCGTCCACCGGCACCGGCGGCGTGGTGGTGCCACCATCGGGGGGCACGAGGGGATCCACGAGGGCCTCCTCAGTGACCGGGCCGTTGATCTCTAAATGCCGCATCGCCAGCTTCGCGAACACGAAGGTCAACACGAGCACGGCGAGGCCGATCATCGCCAACATGCCCGTGGAGATGCCCTCCTCTTGGGGAGGCAGCGCCTGGTGCGGGGCGTAGTCGTGGGGGTAAGGCGCGTACTGGCCGCCCACGGCCACGGGCAGGCCGCCGCGGGGGTCGATCACCACCTGGGAGGCCAGGGGTGAGTTCATCATGCCGCGCAGGGGCGGGGCGACGACGGCGGGGTTGAACGTGGGCTGGGACTGGCTGACGTTGCTCACGTTGGAGTGGTACTGCCCGCCGAAGCCGCTGGGCTCGGACACGCCGGAGACCTCGGAGACGTCCAGGCCTTGATCGGCGGACATGCTCACGGCCTGGGGCGGCGGCGCGCCGCGGGGCTGGGCGGGGCCGATGCCGATCACCACGGCGGCGACGTCTCGGCCGGGGCGCTCTTTGCGCAGGCGGTCGAGGGCCAACAGCGAGGACTGGAACTGGAGCACCTGATCCCGGGCGAGCACAGGATCGGGCACGAGGCGCGCGAGATCCTGGGCCAAGGTCATCGAGGTCTCGTGCCGGGCGTAGGGATCGCGCTGGAGCGCGCGCATCAGCGCCGGACCCAAGGGGCCATGCACCCCCATGAGGCGTGAGGCGCGGCGGGCGCCCTCGTCTTGCTCCATGAGCGCCCGCAGCACCCGGGGCTCTTTCTCGGGGAAGAGCGGCTGCAGCATCGCCAGCTCATAGAGCACCGCGGCGACGCCGTATTGATCCGCCCGGGCGCTCACCTCAGCGCCGCTGGCTTGCTCTGGGGACATGTAGCCCCAGGTGCCCTTCACCGCGCCGCGGGTCTCGTCGGCGTTGAGCGCCTTGGAGATGCCGAAGTCGAGCACCTTCACCACACCCTGCGGGTTGAGGATGAGGTTCGAGGGCTTCACGTCGCGGTGAACGAGGTGCAGGGCCGTGCCGCGCTCGTCCCGGATCGTGTGGGCGTAGTGCAGGCCCTCGCAGATCTGGCGGCCAAGCTCGGCGATGACGGCCAGGGGGATCTGCAGGCCGTTTCGTTTGCAGTGGGAGATGGCGCGACGGAAGGTGAGGCCCTCGACGAAGTCCATCACGATGTAGAAGACGTCCCCTTCGCGGTCGAAGTCCTGAATCTGCACCACGTTCTGGTGCTGGAGCATCGACCCGATGCGCGCCTCGTTCAAGAAGAGCTGCTGGAACTTGGCGTCGTTGGCGTGCTCGGGGAGGATGACCTTGATCGCCACCTTGGGGGCGACGCCCGCGAGGCTCTCGCGCCGGGCCTCGTACACCCGCGCCATGCCGCCCGTCGAGACGCAGCGGATCAGGCGGTAGCGCCCCAGCCGATCCGTGACGATGGACTCACCGCCAGGGGATTGGGCGCCGGGGGCTTGGGTGCTGGGCGTTGTGTTGGGCGCGCTCATCTCCATCCTCAAGAACGTTCAGCGGGCGACCAGCAGGAGACGCGGACGCGAAGGGCGTATCCGTAAACTCTCTCACAACCCAGCCGGAGAGTCAACCTTCTCCCCGCCCTCACATGCGATCCAGGGGCTGAATGCCCAAGAGCTTGAGACCTTGGCCGAGCACCCGGGCGCTGGCCTCGATCACCTGCAGGCGGCGGTCACGATCCTCGGGCGCGGCGGTGAGCACGGGCAGGTCGTGGTAGTAGCGGTTGATGAGCCCGGCGAGGTTAAAGAGGTAGTCGCACAAGGTGTTTGGGCGGCTGCCGTCGATGGCGCTCACCACGACCTCGTTGAGCCGGGTCAGGGCGATCGTCAGCTCACGCTCGACGGGCTCCACGGGGGTGAACGGCGCGAGCGTCCAGGCCGTGATGCCGCCTTTGGCCTGCAGGCTCCGGCAGCGCGCGTAGCTGTACATCAGAAACGGCGCGGTGTTGCCGTCCAGCGTGAGCATCTTCTCCCAGCGAAACGTGACGTCGGACTGGGGGTTCTGGGAGAGATCGGCGTACCGCACCGCGGCCACGCCGACGGCCTCGGCGATCTTTGCGCGCTCGTCATCGCTGAGGTTCGGCGACTTCTGATCCACCAGGGCCCGGGCGTGGCGCGCGGCCTCATCGAGCAGATCCTTGAGGTTGACGACGTTGCCTTTGCGGGACGACATCGTGCCCTCAGGCATGCTCAACAGGCCGAACCAGCAGTGAACCAGCTCGGCCTGGGTCCAGCCCAGCTTCTTGCAGGCCGCGAAGAGCTGCTGGAAATGAAACTGCTGGCGGGTGTCGGTGACGTAGACGATGCGGGTGGGGGACCAGCGGTCGAGGCGATACCGCGCCGTGGCCAGGTCGGTGGTGCCGTAGAGCGCCGCGCCGTCGCGCTTGCGGATGAGCATCGGCGCCTTGGCGAGGCCGGGGCCGTCGGCGTCCTCAAAGGGGATCACCACGGCGCCGTCGCTCACCTGGGCCACGCCCGAGGCCAGAAGCGACTCCACGAGGGGCTGGAGCATGTCGTTGTAGGCGCTCTCCCCGAGCACCTCATCAAACTGGATGCCCAGCCGGGCGTAGAGCGTGTTGAACTCTTGAAGGGAGACCTCGATGAACTGGCGCCACAGGGCACGATTGTCGGGATCCCCGGCCTGGAGCTTGGCCGTCTCGTGGCGCGCTTGGTCGGCGAGGGTTGGATCGGCCTCGGCCCGCACCTCAAAGTCCGCGTAGATGCGCTGCAGCTCGCCGATGGGGTCGGCCTCGTACGCCTCGGCGTCGAGCCAGCCGCGCCAGGCGACGATGAGCTTGCCGAACTGCGTGCCCCAGTCGCCGATGTGGTTGTCGGCGATGACCTCGTACCCGGCGAAGCGGGTCATGTTGTGCAGCGCCGCGCCGATCACCGTGGAGCGCAGGTGCCCGACGTGCATCCGTTTGGCGACGTTGGGGCTGGAGTAGTCGATGACGACCCGGCCCTGGCGCTGGGCGAGGCCGAGCTGGGCGTCTTCACACTGGGCGACGAGCTGGGCGCCTAACCAGGCGTCGTTCAAGGTGAAGTTGATGAAGCCCGGCCCGGCGATGGACACGGCGCGCACGGCGGCGTGGGCGGGCAGGCGCTCGACGATGGCCTGGGCCACGGCGCGGGGGTTCTGCTTGTTGGCTTTGGCGATGCGGAAGGCGCTGTTGGACTGGTAGTCGCCGTGGGCGGCGTCCCGGGTGGGGGCGGCGGGCTCAAGCTCGTCTGCGGTGAAGCCCGCGGCGAGGGCGGCCTCGCGGACGAGGGCGGTGATCAGCGAAGGCGCGTTCTGCGGCGACATGGCGACTCTCGGCGTGGGTCAAGGCGCCTCCCTATCGGGGCCGCCTCCCCCTCGCCAGCCGTCGCGCGCTCAGGGCGAGCTTGGGGCCGGGCAGGCCTTGAGCAAGGCCGCGAGGGTCTCCGGCGCGGGCACGAAGCTGGGCTCGCCGTTGCCCATCGTCAGCAGGGGGCGACCCGCGCTCAGCCGGGCGCAGGCTTGATCTTGGCTCACGGCCTGCACGGCGCGGTCCCACATCGAGGAGAAGGCCTCGCGGCAGGGCGCAGGGTTGGTGAGGGCCGCGCAGACCGCCACGTCGGCGGGGCGCCCCAAGAGCTGCGTCGCGCGGTAGCGCTCTCCCCAGAACAGCCGCGCGGCGTCGGGCGCGATGCTCGCCGCAGAGAACAGGGCGACGCGCGCCTCGGCGATCGCCGGCGCCTCATCCACCGAGAGCCGGGCCTGCTCACGGACGAGGTGAAAGTTGCAGGGCCTCGAGAAGCGGATGCGATCGCAGATCTCCGTGGCGGCGGCGACCTCCCCATGGGCGGCGAGGCGCTCGGCGACGTTAAACCGGCACTCGTCGAGCCACACTCCTTGGCCCAAGGCCACGCAGTCGCCCTCGCCGAGATCCTCCTTGCGGTCGAGCACCTGCACCCCACACTGGCCGAGCTGGGTGGGGTCGGAGAGCGTGCGGCACAAGGCGAGGCCCTGGTGGATCGGCGTCGTCGGGTCGAGGGCTTGGGTGAGCCGCTCGGCCTCGCTGGGCTCGGCGCAGGCGCCCAAGAGGGTGAGGAGCCCGAGGGCCAAGGCGCTCAGCTTTGGCATGAGCCCGGCGCCTCGCCGCAGGTGCCGCAGGCTGGAGGCTGGTCTTGAGCGGCCTCGGCCCGCGCCCGGGGGCCGTTGATCAGCCCGCTGAAGGTGGAGACGCGCCGGGTGAGCGCGCCGTCGCCGTCGTAGCCCAAGGCGCAGTCTTCGCCGCAGCGCGCCACGTCGGCCTGCCCGCTGCGCTGAATCACCTCGATCACCTCGCCGCAGCGCGCGCAGGAGTACTCTACGAGGGGCATGGCACTCTCCTCCTCAGGACTCTCGCAGTTTACCTCGCGCCGCTTGAGCGCGGTGGGCCTCCTGTGGCTCCTCCTCTTCGGGTTGGGGGGCTGCGCCGTGGGTGTCAACGAGCCGCCGAGCCCCGGCAGCCCCGCCGCCCAGGCCGTCGAGGCGCTGCCCGAGCTGATTGACAGGAGCGAGGCCGCCGCTCGACACGCCGCCGACGCCGAGGGCGTCGCCGCGCGGCTGCGCGCCGGAGAGCTCAATGAAGCCGAGGCGTTGGCCGAGCTTGAGCGCCTCACCGCCGCCGCCGAGGCCGAGACCGCCCGCGCCCGATCGGCCCTGGAGGCGGTGAGAGCGCCCCTTCGGCGGCAGGATGGCGCCGCCGAGCCGACCCGTCCTTGACTTCAGTTTGACGGAGCGGTTGCGACCCCCGACCCGCTGGGACTAAGGTGGGGCGGCCTACCCCTGAGGAGACCCGATGACCACGACCCTGCGCCTCTTCCTGCTCACCACGCTGTCTTTCACCCTGAGCCTCGGCTGCGGCGACAAAGAGGAGACCGACTCCGGCACCACGGACGACTCCACGGCGGACGACTCGGCCACCGATGACTCCGAGACCGAAGGGGACGCCGACGCGGACTCGGACGCCGACTCCGACACCGACGCGGACTCGGACGCGGACAGCGACGCGGACTCCGACGACTCCGACGCGGACAGCGACTCCGACTCCGACAGCGACGCCGACTCGGACACGGACTCCGACTCCGACGCCGACCCCGAGAAGTCCCACGCCACGGACATCCAGCCGATCTTCAACAACAGCTGCAAGGGCTGCCACACCGGCGGCGGCGCCAGCGGCACGCTCAAGCTCGACGGCGGCTACTCGGAGATCGTGAACAAGGCCTCGTCCCAGCTCAGCAAGATGGACCTCATCGAGCCCGGCGACACGGCCAACAGCTACCTCTGGCTCAAGCTCAAGGGCACCCACACCGCCGCGGGCGGCTCTGGCGTTCAGATGCCCAAGGGCGGCTCGATCTCGGCGGCGGACCTCACCACCATCGAGACCTGGATCACCGAGGGCGCCAACCCCTGATGAGGGCGTGAGATGGGGCGCTCGTCGCCCCCGCCGCCCCTCAACCGTACTCTCTGGAGCTTCCCGATGACCCGCCTGACCCTTCGTTCAGTCCTCGCCCTGGCCTTTGTCGTGCTCACGCCGCTGGGCTGCGGTGACAAAGAGCCCACTGGAGACGACTCCGTCGCCACGGACGACTCCACCACCACCGACGACACCAACGAGCCCACGAGCGACGTAGACGCTGACGGCTTCACCGCTGAGGACGGCGACTGCGACGACAACAACGCCGCGGTGAACCCCGGCGTCTCGGAGACGCCCTACAACGGCGTCGATGACGACTGCGACGCCACCAGCCCCGACGACGACCTCGACGGCGACGGCTACGTCAAGGGCGCGGACTGCAACGACGGCGACGACACGGTGAACCCCGGCGCCGCCGAGGTCTGTGACGGCGCGGACAACGACTGCGACGGCCTGGTGGACCCCGACGGCAGCGGCGGCGGCGCCACGTTTTACCTGGACACCGACGGCGACGGCTACGGCGATGACGCCATGACGGTGGAGTCCTGCGCCGCCCCCGAGGGCTACGTCGAGCTGGCCGGGGACTGCGATGATGGCGACGCCAGCTTCAACCCCCTCGCCGCCGAGGACGACTGCACCGACCCCACGGACTACAACTGCGACGGCTCCACGGGCTTCGCCGACGCCGACGGCGACGGCTTCGCGGCCTGTGAGGAGTGCGACGACACCAACAAGTCCGTGAACCCGGGCGCGAAAGAGACCTGCGACAGCCTCGACAACAACTGCGACGGCGACGTGGATGAGGGGGTCACCTCCACCTTCTACGCCGACGGCGACAGCGACGGCTACGGCGACCGGAAGACCTCCACCGAGTCCTGCTCGGCGCCCAAGGGCTACGTCTCCGACGCCACGGACTGCGATGACGGCAACCGCGCGGTGAACCCCAAGGCCACTGAAGTCTGCGACACCAAAGACACCGACGAGGACTGCGACGGCCTCGTGGACGACGACGACTCCAGCGTCACCGGCACCAGCACGTTTTACGTCGACAAGGATCTCGACGGCTACGGCTCGTCGTCCTCCAGCAGCACCACCAAGGCCTGTGACCAGCCCAAGGGCTACTCCACCACCTCGGACGACTGCAACGACGCCGACTCGACGGTCAACCCTGCGGCCACCGAGGTCGAGGACCGCGTCGACAACGACTGCGACGGCGACATCGACGAGGTGAGCTACACCTACACCCACGACGTCGACATCCAGCCGATCTGGAACGTGAGCTGCAAGGGCTGCCACACCGGCGGCGGCTCCAGCGGCAAGCTCAAGCTCGACAGCGGCTACTCGGCCACCGTGAACGTCGCGTCTTCAGTCACCGGCTACGACCTCATCGAGCCCGGTGACACGGCGAAGAGCTACCTCTGGCACAAGCTCCAAGGCACCCACGCCAGCGTGGGCGGCTCTGGCGCCACGATGCCCAAGAGCGGCACGATGACGAAGGCCGACCTCGCCATCATCGAGACCTGGATCAACGAGGGCGCCCCGAACTAGCCCCGGCGCGGCTCATTGGGCCCGGGCGCTGACCTGGGCCTCGACGTGGGCCCGGACGGCGAGCAGGTCCGTCACGAGGCCCACATAGTCCAGGCGCTCCATGCGGTCTTCAGGGCCGTCGTGGAGCGCCTGTTTGCCCGTGCTGGCCAGCACACCTTTGAGCGCGCCGCCGGGGGCCTCAAGGGTGGTCTCGGTCAAGGTGAAGCCCTCCTTCTCACCCAAGGGCCCGAGCACCACGAGGGTCTTCACCGTGCTCTGCGGGACGGGCGGCGTGGCCCACAGCGTCTCCCAGCCGCCCTGGGCGCTCACGGCGCAGAAGATCAAGGTCTCGGGCGGGGGCTGGTTGAGGTCGTAGGACTTCGCGAGGCTGATCAGGGCGGCGGTGGGCGCGGCGCTGTCTCCGGCGCCGTCTCCGGCGTCTTGGGCGACGATGAGCACGGCGCGATCGCTGCGCCCGTCCTTCTGGCCGCACACCGCCCAGCCCGTCGCCTGCTGCTGAACGTAGCCGCTGCCAAAGGCGGGCAAGGTCTTCATCTCGCCCAGGCGGCGCTGGATGATCTCAAGGCCAGCGCGAGCGCCTGGGGCGCCGGGGCGCCGGTCGCCGAGCTTCACCAAGGCGTGAACGTCCCGGGTGAGGTCCTCGTGGCTCATGGCGTCGGGGCCCCCCTCGGGGATGTGAACGCCGAGCTGCTCGGCGGGGCAGCCGAGGAGCAGGAGGGGCAGGAGGAGAGAGGGCGGAGAGAGGCGCATGGTCAGAGACCATAGGCCCGGGCGGCCTCGGCGTCTACCCCGGCTTGATCCCCGGCGCGGGCGGCCTCGGCGAGCTTCGAGAGCTCCCCGGCGGGCCAGGGCAGTCCGTGCAGCTCCACGGCCTTCACCCGCGCCCCGGTGAACCGCGCGCCGTACCAGAGGTTCACCGGCGCCGAGTTCAACAGCCCACAGAGCGCCCAAGGATCTCCCGCGCCTTCAGAGACGTAGCAGGAGTCCAGCGGGAAGCGCCGGGCGGTGTCTACGGCGGCGCGTAAGAGGGCGCCCGAGGCCCCAGAGAGCACCACCTTCTCGGGCACATCAAACAGCCCGGCGTGTTTGGGCGCGGCGTAGGGGGTGCGCTTGAGGATCGCCGCCGCGTCGTAGCGGATGCGCTCTCCTTGGTCGTGAATCACGAAGCGGGCGACGTCTTTGCCGCGGCAGGTCGGCTGGTCGCCGGGCTCAGGCGGCCCGGGGTGAACCCAGTGGGCATAATCGCCGCAGACAACGCCCATCCGAAGGCGCCAGCGGTCGCCCAGCACCCCGTCGCCAGGGAGGTCAATCGCCGGGGCCGCGCCTAAGGTCACCACGCCGCCGGAGCGGGTGAGCGGGCCGTGGACCACGAGGCCCTCGGGGCCAAGCTCCCCGCGCCGCGCCTGGCTGTCGGGGTGAATCACCAAGGCGACGGTGCCCACCCGGGCGCCGAAGCTCCCCGCGGGCAGGCGCGCGAGCAGGTCCACGGGCTCGGCGAAGACGATGTCCCGAAGCGCCGCGAAGCTCACCATGCTCAGCCAGGTGTCGGCGACGACCAAGGCCACCCGCCCTCGGCTGAGCTGAATCATACGCTCCATGAACGGGGCGTAGAGATCGGCCTTGTCCGTGGCGGACTTGTACCGCGCCCAGATGCGCGCCCGGTCGGCGGCGGGGAGGTTCTGGGGCCGCACATAGGGCGGGTTGCCGAGGATCACGTCGGCGACGCCCTGCTCGTCCCCCACCAGCGCGTCGCGCTGGCTGAGCTGAAACGTGAGCCCGGCGAGCTGGGCGACCTCGGCGGCGGCGGTGAGCGCGTCGGCGTCGATGTCCCAGCCGAGCAGGGTGGCATCGGGGCGAAGCCTGCCCGCGGCCAGAAGCCAGCGCCCGTCGCCGCAGGCGGGATCCAAGATCACCGGGTTTGGGCCCAGGCCCCGCAGGGCCTCGGCGGTGACGGCCTCCACCGCCCACCACGGCGTCAACCACTGGCCGAGGCGTTTGCGGCGATCGGCGGGGATCTGCGCCTCCCAGCGGCGCCCCGGGGCCAAGGCCTCGGGCTCGGGCGACGACCTCACGGGATCATGCCTTGTCCCCGGAACCAGCCCACGGCGGCCTCCACGGCGTCCCGAATCGGCGAGACGGGCACGCCGAGCTCCTCTTCAGCCCGGCGCCCGCTGCGATACCGCGGCTGGGCCATCGCCCGAAGGACGTAGCGGTCAAGCCCGGCGAAGCGGTGGGCGTCGTAGCGGCTGCCCACGGCGCCGACGAGGCCCAGAAGCTCTCCTGCGCGCCGCGGCATCGGCAGAATCGGCGGTCGCACGCCCAAGACCTCGGCGACCACGCCCATAAACTCACGATAGCTGAGGTTGTGCGCGCCGAGCAGATACCGCCGACCGGCCTTGCCATGTTTGGCGGCGAGCAGGTGGCCCAACGCGCAGTCTTCAGCGCTCTGAAAACATTTGCCGCCCCGGGGGTACACCGGCAGCCAGCCCTTGGCCATGGTCACGATCAAGGCGCCGGAGGTGGGCTTGATGTCCCAGGGCCCGATGATGTAGTCGGGGTTCACGATGACCGCGCCTAAACCACGTCCGGCGAGGTGGACGGCCAGGGCCTCGGCCTCGGCTTTGGTGTCGTGGTAGGCGCGAAGGGGGCCGGTCTTGCCGTACACCGCGTCGAGCTCGTGAATCGGCGTGTCTTCGTCGCCGGGGTTCTCACGATCCCCAAAGCCGACGGTGATCGACGAGGAGCAGACCACAAGCCGCGGCACCCCCGCCGCCAAGGCCGCCTCCCCCAAGGCCGCCGTGGCCTTGACGTGGACTTCAGCCATCAGGTCGGCGCCTTGGGGCGAGGGGTCAAACACCCCGGCGAGGTGGTAGACCTCGTCCGCGCCATGAAGCACGCGGCGCAGGCCCTCGGCGTCGGTGAGCTTGGTGTTGTTCAGCGTCACCGGCAGGCCCTCCAGGCACAGGCCCGGAGAGCTCGACCGCACGAGGCAGGTCACCTCGTCCCCACGTTTGAGGAGCAGCCGCACGACGTTCGCGCCGATGAACCCGGTCCCGCCGGTGACGACGACCTTCATGGCCTGCTGCTCCTTCTGCGTGGCGCTGCGCCGTGGGGCTCACTTGTTGCGCAGGAAGATCTCCTTGGAGATGATCAAGCGCTGAATCTGGGAGGTGCCCTCGTAGATCTGGAAGATCTTCGCGTCGCGCATGAGCTTCTCGACGGGGTACTCGCGGCTGTAGCCGTAGCCGCCGAACACCTGCACGGCGTCGGTGGCCACCTTCATCGCCATGTCGGCGCAGAACGCCTTGGCGTAGGCGGCCTCGCGGGTGTTGCGTTTGCCGGCGTCCTTCAACGAGGCGGCCTTGTAGCACAGAAGGCGCCCGGCCTCGATGTTCATGGCCATGTCGGCGATCATGAACGCGATGGACTGGTGGGAGGCGATGGGCACGCCGAAGGTCTTGCGCTCGGTGGCGTACTGCACGGCGTACTCCATCGCCGCGCGGGAGAGGCCCACAGACGCTGAAGCCACCGACGGGCGGGTGTAGTCAAACGCCGCCATGGCCAAGGCCCAGCCGTCGCCTTCGCGGCCCACGAGGTTCTCCGCGGGCACCTCGACGTCCTCAAAGGTGATGGCCCGGGTGTCCGAGGCGCGCTGGCCCATGTTGGGCTCTTTTTTGCCGACGCTCACGCCGGGGCTGTTGCGCTCGACGATGAACGCCGTCATGCCGCCGCGGGCCTTCTTCTCGGGGTCGGTGAGCGCGACGACGAAGTACCAGTCGGCCACGCCGCCGTTGGTGATCCACATCTTGCTGCCGTTGATGACGTACTTGTCGCCCTTCTTGACCGCGGTGGTCTTGAGGCCCTGCACGTCGCTGCCCGCGCCGGGCTCGGTGACACAGTAGGCGCAGAGGCTGTACTGATCGACCATGGGGGCCAGGTACTTCTTCTTCAAGAAGTCGGACGCGCCCAAGATCACCGGCTGCTGGGCGAGGCCGTTGGCCTCCATCGCCGTGCCGATGCCGGTGCAGCCCCAGGCGAGCTCTTCAGCGATGAGGATGCCGTCCATGGCGCCGAGGCCGAGGCCGCCGTACTCGCCGGGGATGTGGGTGTTCATCAGGCCGAGCTTGTGGGCCTCCTGGAGCACGGCGTGGGGGTACTCCCCGGTCTCGTCGTGGTGGGGGGCGGCCGGGCGGATGACGTCGCGCGCGAACTGGGCGGCGAGATCACGCAGGGACTCCTGCTCTTCGCTGAGGCTGAAATCGATGGACATCACGGCTCCGAGGCGGGGGATGAGCATGGCGAAGACCATGCAGGTCGAGAGAGATCGTTGAGGGCAGGGGAGAAGTTGCGCCAGTGTAACCCGCCGAGCACACACGCCACCGCGCGAGGCCGACCGCGGGAGGCCCACCGGCGCGCCGCCCGAACCCTTCGTCCCGGTGTATGCTTCGCGCCTGAGCTGAGGCGCCCCCATGACCGCTTCGTCCCCCCCTGCTCCCTGGCCCAAGGTCGGGCTCTCCTTGGCGCTCGGCCTGAGCGTCGCCGAGACCGGCCTCGTCTTCCGCAACCTCCTGCGCGGCTTCAAGGCCGGGGGTGTGCTGGGCCACGTCGCCCTCGCCGCCTGCGTCTACGCCCTGATCTTGGGCACCTTGGACACCCTCGCCGCCCGCCGCGGGCTCAACCCCGTTGAGCGCCTCGGCCTGTGCCTGCTCACCGTGGCGGCCTTTGGTTGGATGTCCAATCAACCCCTGTTCTCGCTGAGCCTGGTGATGTTGGCGGCGGGCCTGTTCTCGCTCCTGGCGCAGAGCCGCGCCTGGCCCCTGGCGGGGATCCTCTGGGGTTTGGCGTGGTGGCCGGCGCGCCCCCAGGCCGAGCCGCCGCGTCCGCCGATGTTGACCCCGGCGGCGCAGGGCCCGAACCTGGCGGTGATCGTGCTCGACACCTTGGTGCGCGACCGCTGCGCCACCTATGGCTACGACAAGCCCACGAGCCCGAACCTCGACGCCTTGGCCCGGCGGGGTGTGCTGATGGAGCGCGCCTGGAGCACGGCGAACTGGTCTCTGCCCGCCCACGCCTCGCTGTTCTCCGCCCGCCTGCCCCACGATCACGGCACCAACCAGCGCGAGGGCTACACCCTGCCCGCCGACACGCTCCTGGCCGAGCGCCTGCGCCTCGCGGGCTACGAGACGGCGGGCCTCTCGGCGAACCCCTTCGCGGGCATGGGCTCGGGCCTCGCCCAAGGCTTCACCCACTTTGAGCCGTTCTGGCGCGACTTCACCGCCGGGGAGACGCTCTTCGCCGCCCGGGTGCTCAACGGCCTCACCGGCCGCGACCGCGACAAAGGCGGCGCCGCCATCGTGTCCGCCTTGGACGACTGGCTCACCGCCCGTGACCCGGCGCGCAGCTTCTTCCTGTTCGTGAACCTGATGGAGGCCCACGGCCCCTACCAAGAGGTGCCCCTGGCCCAGCGCGCGGCGTTCATCGACGCCCCGCTCCGCGCCCTGGAGGCCGCCGGAGAGGCCGGTCACATGGCCCAGATCTTCGGCGTGGGAGTGCCCGACCCGCACGTCCCGGTGAACGACGCCCTGCTGGATGGCTGCACCTTGGCCGCCGACCACCTGCTCGGCGAGGTGATGCGCCGCCTGCCCGAGAACACGGTGATCATCGCGCTCTCGGATCACGGCGACATGATGGGTGAGCAGGGCTTCTACGGCCACAACACCGGGCTGTACGAGCCGATCGTGAACATCGCCTGGGTGATGGCGGGGCCGGGCCTGCCCGTGGGTCGTCGCCTCGCCGCGCCGGTCTCCATCGCCGACGTGGCGCCGACGGCGCTGGCGCTCTTGGGTTTGCCTACGTTTGAGGGGGTGTTCGGCCTGGATCTGGGCCCGGCGATTCGTGGGGAGCTAGACCTTGGCGGGCGGCTGGTGTACGCCGAGCACCCCAGCCCGATCTACACCACCTCGGGCTGGCGCACGCGGCGGCCTTGGCACGACTGGAGCGACGTGCTGGCGGCGCGGTCTGCGGTGACCGACGGGGCGCAGAAGCGGGTGGTCCACGCCGATGGGCGGGACTGGGCGTTTGACCTCGGGGTGGATCCGGGGGAGCGGAGGCCGGGGGATGGCGCCGCGTCGGGGTTGCCGAGGCCGGAGGTGTTGGAGTGAGGGTGGGG
>JADKFE010000033.1 GCA_016717595.1 Deltaproteobacteria bacterium
GATTCCGAGCGTCCCCAGCGACACGGGCGTGGTACGCGAACGTCTTCGCCAACCTCAACCGCGTGTGCGAGTCCAGCGGCGTCTGGGCCGTCTCCAGCAGGAGCTTGAGGGCGTCCCGATCGAGCTCACCCACCCGCTGGCTTTGGTGTTTGCGCAGGGCGGCGAGCTGGATCTTGGCGTCCGCGGCCACGATGAAGGCGCGCACGGTCCACACGCCGGCGCGACCGGCGCGGGCCTCGGCCAAGACTCGCTCGCCGAGGGTGTGCATGTCGTCAGCGAGGGGATCGGGCTCGGCGAGGCGGAACTTCTGACCGGCGTACCAGGCGACGTAGAGCAGCTCCTCGGTCTTGGTCTCGGGGGAGGCGGCGACGGCCAAGGCGGCCTGCATGGTGCTCATGCGGGTGGCCGCGCGGCCGGCGAGGGACTGGGTGAAGAACTTGAAGGCGCCCTCGCGGTCCTCACGCAGCATCTGGGCGAAGCCGTCGCGCACCAGATCGGGGCGCTCTAAGGCGTCGCCTTCGTAGACACGCTCGGTGGGGTCGGGGTGGCGCAGGCCGAGCTGCTCACGGAGGTGCAGGGCGAGGTCGTTGTAGTCGTCGAGCAGGGCCCGATCGGTGTCCATCGACATGAAGCCGTTCTGGCCCGAGGGGCGCAGGCGCAGCTCGGGGACGGCCTGGAGGTGGTGTAACCACGCGGCTTGGCTGGTCGTGGGGCTCCAGTCTTCAGCCGGATCAAGCTCGGCGTAATGCACGCGCAGATCGCCGCCGCGCAGGGCCGCCAGCTCTTTGAGCGCGTGGGCGCTGCGGCGCAGGGGGCCCGCCTGGGGTGCCGTGATGAGCACCAAGGCGTCGGGGAGGTTCGCCGCCAGGGCCACGCCGAGGCTCGTCGTCGCCGGCGGGAGGAGCGTGAGGATCAGATCGAAGGGCTCGCCGCGGAGGGTGACGCCGAGCAGGCTCTCGCGCAGCGCCAAGACGGCGCGACCGCCTGGGGTGGCGGGGCGCTGGCGCTCGGAGGTCTCATAGGCCGGGATGAGGCCGATGGCGCCGGGGGCTACGCCGTCGCGCAGCTCACGAGAGATGGCGACGCCGACATCAAGCACCTGGGGGATGCCGCGCGCGTCGCGTAAGAGCGCACGAACCGAGGCGCCGCTGGCCCCAGGCTCGGTGCGCGCTCGCGCCCAGTCGGTGAGCTCACCAGCGCCCGGGTCTCCATCGACGAGGAGCACCCGATACCCCTGCGTCGCCAAGCTGAACGCCAACACCAGCACACCAGGAGACAACCCCAACCAGGGGGTCTCTGCGAGGACGCCGATGAGGAGAGGCTGGGACAACGGGGCTCCAGTTGATGAAGCGAGCATAGCATGCGCGGACGGATTGTGGTCAAGAGCGGATCGGAAAAAAATCGAGGGAGTCAAATTTGGGTGCGCGGGGGCGCATAGGGGATGCGCCGGTTACTGAAGGAGCCTATGGCGACCGACCCCGTTCAACAGATCTTCGCCCGATTTGAGAAGAACCTTCAGCGGACGACGGGGCTGGTCAACTCGTTCTATCCGGTGCCGGGAAAGACCGGCCGACCTGCGACCCACCGCTCAGACCTCCTGCGAGCGGCGCGGACGCCGCACGCGAGGGCCCGGGGGCCGGGGGGGGGGGGGGCCCCGGGGGGGGGGCCCCCGCCGGGTGCGGGGGGGGGGGGGGGGGGGGCCCCGGCGCCCCGGGCGCGGGGGGGGCCGGGCCCCCCCGGGGGGGGCCGGGGCCCCGGGGGCGGCGCCGGGCCCCCGCCCCCGGGCCCCGGGGGGGGGGCCCCCCGGGGGCCCGGGCGCGGGGGGGGGGGGGGCGGGGCGGGCGCGGGGGGGGGCCGCGGGGGGGGGGGGGGGGGGGGGGGGGGGGGGGGGGGGGGGGGGGGGGGGCGGCGGGGGGCGGGGGGGGCCGGGGGGGGGCGGGGGGACGCGAACGGCGCGCGCTTCGCCCACTACGCCGAGAGGCCGAGCGCCCGCAGTGCTCCTGAGGGAGAGGGGCGCCACGAGGTCGAGCTCCTCACGCTGACGCCTGAGGGCGAGCGCCCGAGACTCGCGCCGAGGATCACCCCCCATGAAACGTCCACCGCCCCAGCGGCAGCTCCGCCGCGTGGGCATGGCACCACCGCTGCCACGCCCGCTGGTGCGCCACCTGCACACGCCAGGGGCCCTCGCTGTCGAAGGGCAGGGTGTGGCCGGTGGTGATCACGAGCTCGTCATAGGCGCCGCGGCGCACGAAGGGGTCGTCGTCGCCGAGCTTCTTCACCAAGACGGCGGGGCTCATCGGCTGGCCGTCGCGGTACCGCACGCCGTCGCGGAACTGGTGGCGGCGGTCCTCCCACACACGCTCCCAGCGGGAGTGAACGCCGGGCTCCTCGGGATCCTCGCGGTGGCCGAGGATGAGCTCTAAGGCGCCGCAGGCCACGGCGACCAAGGTGCGGTCGCGGATGGTCAAGGCGTGGATGAGCCGGGACACGGCGCGGGGGTCGCCCAGGTAGCCGAGGCCCTGCACCGCGGAGGCCGCGCGCTCGGTGGGGGCGTCCTCGATAGAGCCCAAGAGCAGGAGCAGGTAGGACGGGCCGCCGTAACGCCCGACGATCTCGCCGGGCGGGTTCGCCAGCTCGCGGCCGGAGGTCAAGGCCTGGCCGTGGAAGTCCACACCGCGGCGATCGCCCAGCAGCAAGAGCGCGATGGCGACGTCTTCAGCGAGGTCGGGCTGCTCCAGCACGTCGAGGAGATCGTCAGTGGCCTCGCGGTCGCCGATGCGGCCCAAGGCCACCACCGCCGCGCGGCGCACGGCCCGGCTCGACTTGGGGCCGAGCAAGCGCCGCAGGGCCGGGGCCGCGCTCACCTCACGACGCCAGCCGAGCACCTCCGCCGCCGCCGCCACGCCCCGGGGCTCGCCGGGCTTCTCCACCGCCGAGAGCAGGCCGTCGACCAAGGCCCCGTTCGCCGAGCGGGTGATCGCGCCCTTCAGCGCCCGCGCCGCGGCGTCGGGCAGAGGCCGCTCAAAGAGCTGGTGCAGGAGCGCCTGGGACGCCTCGTAGCTGCGGTGGGAGGCGAGCAGGTCCGCCGCCGCCACATACGCCGTCACCTTGGGGTCGCCGGGGCGGGCGTTGGCCGCCATGAGATCCCGGCTCAGGCGGGAGAGCTCGGCGTCGAGGGCCTTGACCACGGGCAGGCCCATCGCCGAGATCGCCACGCGGTGCGCGCCCAAGCGGCGCTCGGGGCGGTCGGCGTCGGCGCGGGTCATCGGCGGGCGGGCGCGCTGGGCCTCCAGACGATCCTTCGCGTGGATGGCGGCGAGGTTGAGGTGCCAGGGCAAGGAGCGCGCGGGATCGCCCAAGAAGGCGTCGGCGGCGCCGATCCCCGCGGCCAAGGACAGCGGCGGCTGGGCGAAGAGCTCCCGGGCCTGGCGCGCGGCGAGAAGGCCATCGGGGGACTCGGGGCCGAGCAGGCGGGCGATGCGCAGCCGCGCCCAGCCCTCCCGGGCACGAAGCTCCAAGGCCTTGTACGACGCGGCGGCCTCGGAGTAGCAGGCCAAGGCGTCTTCAGCGCGGCCCCGGGCGGCGAGCATGTCGCCCTCCCGCAGCTTCACCCGGGAGATCAGCTCAGGATCCCGCGCCTCGTGGGCCCGGGACTCGGCGGCCTTGTACGTCTGCGCCGCTTGGGGGAGCTGGCCCTCGCCCCGGGCGCAGTCGCCGAGGCCCACACACACCCAGGCCTGCAGAGTTGGGTCTCCGGCGCGGATCGCGTGCTGGTCGGCCTCCATAAACATCTGCCGCGCCTGGGGGTGGCGCTGGTTGAGCAGGTGGCGCTCACCACACAAGAGCGCCCGCAGCGCGAGATCGGCGGGGTCGGTGAGCCCTTGGTTGGCCTCCTCCAAGATCTCTTCAGCCCAGGGCTCTTGCCGGGTGACGGCGATGCGCCCGATGGCGAGGTGGCCCCGGGCGCGGGTCTCGGCGTCTTCAGCGAGCAAGAGCGGGCGCAGGCGGCGCTCGGCCTCGTCGTGCTCACCGAGCTCGATCTCCAGATGAACCAGGGCGAGCACGGCGTCGGCCAGCACCTCTCGACGGGCGAAGGAGCGGGCGCGATCGAGGGCCCCGGCCCAGAGATCCCTCGCGGCGCGGCGCTCTCCGCGCTCCACCTTCGCCCGGGCGCGCTCCCGAACCACAGCGACGTAGAGCCGCAGACCGTCGGCTGTGCGCACGTCGCTCACGCGCTCGTCCAAGAAGCTCGCCAGCTCACGCTCCCAGGCGGGATCGCCCGGGGGCAAGAGGCCGCCCAAGGTGCGCAACGCGCCGGGATCGATCACCCGGGCCCCCGGCCACGGCAGGGGCAGGCGCGAGGCGCGCAGCGCACGAAGCAGGTTGAACCGGGCGCGCTCACGATCGCCTTCAGCCAAAGCCAGCTCACCGCCGCGCTGCCAGGCCAAGATGATGCTCGGGTCGGCGGCCGTGGCGGCGCTGTACCGTTTGCCAGCCTCCACCGGGTCACCCTTCGCCAAGAGGGCCTCGCCCTCGTGCAACAACAGCCAGCCGCCGTCGGGATCCACCTCACGGCGGGCGACCAGCTCAACCTCTGGGTCGCGGATGTCCTCGTCAAAGCGGCGGATCGTGCCCGTGAGCCAGCGGTCGAAGCGGTCGTGCAGGGGGATGAGCTGCCCGTCCTTCACCTCGCCGAAGATCCAGTCCCCTTGGCCATCGGGGGCGTAGGCCCACTGGCGGCCGCCGGGGAGATCGGCGAAGGCCACCAGCGAGGCCAGGCGCTCGTTGGGGTTGGCCAAGGCGCTGCTGCTGCGGAGGATCAACGCGCCCCGAAACAGGCTGCCGCCGTTCCAGCGCCGCAGAAACGACGCCAGAGAGAACGGCAGGCGGTGGCCGAGGTGGCGCTCGGCGGCCCGGATCGCCTCTTCAGACGCGCCGGGCTGAAGCTGGTGCACGTCACGTTTGTACCGATCGAGGAGCTTGATGAGCGGGCTGAACGGGTCGACGGCGGGATCCATACAAGCTCTCCGATCGGGCGGCGGGCGGGCGGGCGAGATCAGCCCTTGGCGGGGCGGACGACGAAGTTCACGAGGCGGCCAGGCACGACGACCTCCTTGACGACCTCCATGCCCTCCAGATGCTTCTGCACGTTGGGCAAGGCCCGCGCCAAGGCGAGGAGCGCCGGGCCGTCGGTGTCTTTGGGCACCTCAAGCTGGCCCCGGAGCTTGCCTTGCACCTGAACAGCGACGTTGGCGGTGTCGGCGATCAGCGCCGCCCGGATCCCAGGCGGGCCAAGGCGCGAAGGTGATGAGCTCGGCGTTGCCAAACCGCGCCCAGAGCTCCTCGCCCAGGTGCGGCGCCCAGGCCGAGAGGATCTTCACGAAGGCCTCAGCGTCCTCACGGGCGGGCACCTCACCCTTCGCGGCGTTCACCACCTCCATCATCTTGGAGATCGGGGTGTTGAACCGCAGGGCCTCGATGCCGTCGCTGGCCTCCTTGATCGCGAGGTGCAGCGCCCGGCGCACCTCAGGGGAGGTCTCCCCAAAGGGCCGCGTCTCGCCGGTCTCTTCGTTCACGAACAGGCGCCACACCCGGCTCAAGAAGCGGTGAACGCCCTCGCAGCCTTGGGTCTGCCAGGGTTTGACCTGCTCCAAGGGGCCCATGAACATCTCGTAGATGCGCAGGGTGTCCGCGCCGTACATCGCCACGATGTCCAGGGGATCGACGGAGTTGTTGAGCGACTTGCCCATCTTGCCGATGCGCTGCTCGACGGCGATCTCGGTGTCCGTGACGAACCACTCGGTCTCGACCTCGTCTTTTGTCCAGGCCGAGATGATCTTCACGCCTTTGCCCACGCGGCGCTCCACCGTCTCGGGGCGGTGGTACTTGCCGCTGGGCTCACGGTAGGCGTAGGCGAGGATCATCCCCTGGTTAAACAGGCGGGTGAACGGCTCTTTGGTGTGCACGAGGCCGCAGTCAAAGAGCACCTTGTGCCAGAACCGCGCGTAGAGCAGGTGCAGCACCGCGTGCTCCACGCCGCCGATGTAGAGGTCCACGGGGCCCCAGAACCGCTCCTTCTCGGGGGAGAAGGGCATGTCCTGGTTGAAGGCGTCCATGTAGCGCAGGTAGTACCAGCACGATCCCGCCCACTGGGGCATCGTGTTCGTCTCCCGCGTCGCCGGGCGGCCGTTCACCGTCGTGCGAAGCCACGCCTCTTCAGCCCGGGCCAGGGGCGGCTGGCCGTCGTCGGTGGGCTTGTACTCATCGACATGGGGCAAGGTGACCGGCAGCACGTCCAGGGGCACCGGCACGACCTCACCGTCGTCGAGGTGCGCCATGGGGAAGGGCTCACCCCAGTACCGCTGGCGAGAGAACAGCCAATCCCGCAGCTTGTAGTTGACCTTTCGTTTGCCGGCGCCCGAAGCCTCCAGGTCGTTGAGGATCTTCGCCTTAAACTCGGCGGCGGCGAGGCCGTCATACGCGCCGGAGTTCAGGGCCAGGCCGTCGCCGGTCCAGGCCGCAGCGTGGATGTCGTGGCCCTCGGGCGGGGTGATCACCGGGATGATCGGCAGGCCCATCTTGCGGGCGAAGGCGTGGTCACGCTCGTCATGGGCGGGCACGGCCATGATCGCGCCGGTGCCGTAGGTCATCAGCACATAGTCGGCGACCCAGATCGGCGCGCGCTCGCCGCTCACGGGGTTCACGGCGTAGGAGCCGGTGAACACGCCGGTCTTCTCGCGCTCGGCGGAGAGCTGGCGGTCCATGTCCGAGCGGTTGCGGGCGGCGGTGACGTACGCCTCGACGGCCTCCCGGCGATCCGCCGTGGTGAGCTGGGCCACCAAGGGGTGCTCCGGCGCCAAGACGCAGTAGGTCACGCCGAAGAGCGTGTCGGGGCGTGTGGTGTAGATCGTGAAGCCCTCGTCCGAGCCCTCGACCCCAAAACGCACCTCAGCGCCTTCAGAGCGGCCGATCCACTGCCGCTGCATCTCCAGCACACCCTCGGGCCAGTCCAGGCCGTCGAGGTCGTTCAAGAGGCGCTCGGCGTACTTCGTGATGCGCAGCATCCACTGCTTCATCACCCGGCGCTCCACCGGGTCGCCGGTCTCGACGTATTTGCCGTCGACGACCTCCTCGTTGGCCAAGACCGTGCCTTGGGCGGGGCACCAGTTCACCGGCACTTCAGCGAGGTACGCGAGGCCCTGCTCGTGGAGCTTTAGGAAGATCCACTGCGTCCAGCGGTAATAGTCGGGCTCGCAGGTGCTGATCTCCCGGCTCCAGTCGAAGGAGAAGCCCAGGCGCTTGAGCTGGTGGCGGAAGTTCTGAATCCACAGCCGGGTGATCTCGGCGGGGTGGCGGTTCTCCCGCATCGCCGCGCGCTCGGCGGGCAAGCCGAAGGCGTCAAAGCCGATGGGGTTGAGCACCGCGTAGCCCTTCATGCGGCGCTGGCGGCAGACGATGTCCACCGCCGTGTAGCTCTCCGGGTGCCCGACGTGCAGGCCCGCGCCAGAGGGGTACGGGAACATCACGAGGCCATAAAACTTGGGCTTCGTGGGGTCTTCTACGGCGCGAAAGACCTGCTGATCTTCCCAGGCGGTCTGCCACTTGGGCTCGATCTGGGCGGGGTCGTAACGATACTGCATGTGCGGAGGCTCCGAGACGTCGTCGGACCCTAACCCAAAACCCGCCGTCGCGGGCGGCCCTGCTCACACGCCGAGGCTCGACTCCAGAGCACCCAGGTGGGAGCGGAGATCGGCGTCGGTGGGCTCCATCTCTTTGATCTTTTTGCAGGCGTGCTGGATCGTGGAGTGATCACGCCCGCCGAAGGCCCGGCCCAGATCGGGGAACGAGAGGTTCGTGTGTTTGCGGGCCAGGTACATCGCGACCTGCCGCGGCACGACGATGCCCTTGAGCTTACGATCGCCGACGAGATCGTTGACCTTCACGTTGTAGTAGCGGGCGACCTCACGGAGGATCTTCTCCGGGGTGATCGCCTGGGCCTCTTCAGCCAACATGCCGCCGAGGTGGCGCCGGGCGAACTCAATCGTGAGGCGCTCGTTGTAGAAGCGGTGCAGGGCGGCGAGGCGGTTGAGCGCGCCCTCGAGCTCACGGATGTTGCCCCGCAGGCGCGAGGAGATCCAGGCCGCGAGCTCCGGCGGCACCTCCATGTTCAAGGCATCGGCCTTCTTGTGGAGGATCGCCGTCATCGTCTCCACGTCGGGGGCCTGGATGTCGGCCAAGAGCCCGCCCTCAAAACGTGTGCGCAGGCGGGGCTCGAGCTTGTCGATCTCCCGGGGCAGCACGTCGGCGGTGAGGATGATCTGGCGGCCGGAGTTCTTCAGAGACTCGAAGGTGTGGAAAAACTCGGCTTGGCTGCGGTCTTTGCCGGAGAGGAACTGGATGTCGTCGATGATCAGGCAGTGGGCCTGCTGGCGGTAGCGGGCGCGGAACTCCTCCATCCGCTTGAAGCGCAGGGCGCGGATCATCTCGTTCACGAAGTCTTCAGCGGTGGTGTAGACGATGCGTGAGGCCGCGTTCTGCTGGAGGATGCGGTTGCCGATGCCCTGCACCAGATGCGTCTTGCCGAGCCCCGTGGAGCCAAAGATGAACAGCGGGTTGTAGTTCTGGCCGGGGAAGTCGGCCACAGCCAAGGCGGCGGCGTGGGCGAACTGGTTACACGAGCCGACGATGTAGGTCTCGAAGGTCTTGTCGGCGGGCAGGTTGAAGCGCCGGGAGAGATCTTCTTCACCCAGGCCGCCGAGGTCGTCGCCGCCGCCGTTGTTGCTGTGCGCGCCGTGATCGTCGAGGGGAGGCTCCTCGGGCTCCACCGCCTGCTCTACGGAGAACCGCAGGCGGACGTGCATGCCGATCACCTCGGTGAGCGCGTCGGTGAGCGCGCCCTCGTAGTTGTCTTGCACCCAGTCGAGGTAGTACCGGTTCGGCACCTCCAGCTCGACCACGGCGCCGACCTGGCTCACCCAGCGGATCGGGCGGATCCAGATCTCGTAGTTCTGCGCGCCGACGCGCTGCTCAATCCGTTTGCGGGCTCTCTCCCAGATCTCGCTCATCAGAGACACGACCCCGATCGCGAAGGGGGCAAAGACCACCTCGCGGGCTGACAAGACCAGAGCGCGCTGGTCGGCGGCGAACCCCTCGACGATATCCGATCCTGTGGAGAGGTACAAGGATCGAGGGGATCGGCGATCCTCCCCCCCTCGCGGGCCTCGCTTGCGCTGAGGGGAGGGATCGGATAGCGGTCGAGGCTGTAGATTCAGCGTCTGCGCGGCGCGCGACGATGATCCCCACGAACCCTCGCTGCCCCCTCTCGGCGACCACCGCCGACGTCGGGTCACGGCCTCGGAGCCTCTCATGAGCAAGCGTACCTACCAGCCGTCCAACATTCGTCGTAAGCGCACCCACGGGTTCCGCGCCCGCATGGCCACCCCCGGCGGCAAGAAGGTGATTCAGCGCCGCCGCCTCAAGGGCCGCAAGAACCTCGTCCCGACCATCGCCACCAAGCGGAGCTGAGGCTGGCTCACCACGACGCTGATGCGCCCGAGCGTGCGCCTGAGGATCGGCGATTCCTTCGTTCGATCCGGCTGCGACGCTCGGCTGACTTTCAGCGGGTGCAGCGGCGCGGCCGCCGCGTGCGGGGTCGCCACCTCCTTGTTCTCTTCTCCCCGGGTACGGCGTCGAGCTCACGGTTTGGGCTCGTGGTCAGCCGAAAGGTTGGCAACGCCGTTGCCCGTAACCGGGTGAAACGATGGCTTCGCGAGGTGATCCGACACCACCACAGGACGCTCACCGACCTGTGGGATGTTGCGATCGTCGCGCTGCCCCAGGCGGCGACGGCGAGCTTACGGCTCCTGGAGGCGGATCTCCTCGACGCCTTTCGTCGTCTGCCCCGAGCCGGTGGATCGCGGAAGGAATGATCCTCCTCATCCGCCTTTATCGCCGTGTGCTCTCCCCCCTGCTGCCGCCCGCTTGCCGCTTCTGGCCGTCGTGCTCAGCCTATGCGCTCGAGGCGGTTCAGGTGCACGGCCCTTGGCGAGGTGGATGGATGGCGACCCGGCGGATCGGTCGTTGCCATCCTTTTCATCCCGGGGGGCTTGACCCGGTGCCGCCTGTCTCCGCGGAGCGCTGCTGCTGATGAAGCCTGAGAAGAACGAGCTCGACCAGCGCGCGATCGTCGCGGTGCTCCTGTCCCTCGCGGTCCTGTGGGTGTGGGGGGCGATGAACCCCCAGACGCCGCCGGTGGCCGCCCCTGAAGGCGCGCCGCCCGTCGCCGGAGAGACGGGCCCCACGCCCGGAGGAGCCCCCCCTGTCGTCGGCGCCGATCCCGCCGCGCCGCAGCTCGCCCCGGCCGCGGTGCCCGATCGCCTCGTGGCGGTCTCCAGCGCCGAGATCACCGCCCAGCTCAGCTCCAAAGGCGGCGCGCTCACCGCCGTCGTGCTGCCCAACCAAGAGGCCAACTACGACGTGACGCCGATCTGGCGGCATGTCATCGGCAAGGTCACGCGCAGCGCGAAGCCCGAGTGGTCGCCGTATGGCGACGCGCCGGGGCCTGAGCGCCTGCTGAGCGACGTCGGCGCGCTCGTGGTCGCGGGCTCGGGCGCCTCCCTCGTCGCGCCGGGCTACACCCTCGACGGCACGGGCCCCTGGACGGCCACGGCCACCACCGCTGAGGGCCTCAGCGTCACGAAGGTGTGGTCGACGACGGCCGACCCCAACCGCCTGCGTGTGGTCGTGCGGTTTGAGAATGCCACCACGGCCAACTACACCGGCCCGGTGTGGCTGGGGAGCTGGGACAAGTTCGCCGAGCAGGTCGACAGCTACTCCTCCGTCACCCGGCCCGTGGCCGTTGTGGACGGCGACTTAGAGACCCTCGTGGACGTCACCGACGTCGATGATGAGGTCTGGGCGGTCGAGGGCCCGGTGAGCTGGTTCGGCGTGGGCGACCGCTACTTCTTGGGCGCGGCGATCCCCGATGACCCCGCGTGGGGCAAGCTCAGCTTCGTGAAGGTAGACGCCGAGCGCCAAGGCGCCGTGCTCACCCGCGACGTGCTGCTCAAGCCCGGCGAACACACCGAGCTTGGCCTTGAGGTCTACGTCGGCGGCAAGAGCTTGAGCAAGCTCTCCGCCGTGGGCCACGACCTCGACGACGCCGTAGACCTGGGCTTCTTCGGGCTCTTTGGCCGGGTGCTCCTGTGGGTGCTCGGGCTCATTCATGGCCTCGTCGGGAGCTGGGGGATGGCGATCATCCTGCTCACCGTCGGCGTGAAGCTCTTGTTCTGGCCGCTCACCCGGGCCTCGTTCGTCTCCAGCCGCAAGATGGCCGCGCTCTCTCCCAAGATCGAGGAGCTGCGCCAGCTTCACAAAGACGACCCGCAGAAGGCCGGCGCCGCCCAGATGGAGCTGTTCGCCAAAGAGGGCGTCAACCCGCTCTCGGGCTGCTTGCCGGTGCTCGTGCAGACGCCGGTCTGGATCGCGCTCTACTCGGCCTTGCTCTACTCTTCAGAGCTCTACCACGCCGAGTTCTTCTACCTCAAGGATCTCGCCTCGGCGGATCCCTACGGCGTCCTGCCGACGATCATCGGCGTGCTCATGATGCTCCAGCAGCGCATGACCCCGATGAGCCCGGGCATGGACCCGCTCCAGCAGCGCATCATTCGGCTCATGCCGCTCATCTTCGTCGGCATCATGTACGCCTTTCCTTCGGGCCTGGCGCTATACTCGTTCGTCAACACCGTCCTGTCTATCCTCCAGATGTGGCTCATCAACCGCTCCATCCCGGCCGTGATGCCCGCCGTCGATGCCAGCATCAAAGCCACACCCTGACCCCCGACCTACGCGGAGTCGCAGCGTATGACCAAGAACCCTCCTGAGGGCGCAATCACCGCAACGGGCGAAGGCCCACACATCGCCGCCGCCGTGCGCGACGCCGCCATCCGGCTCGGCGTAGAGCCCCACGCCGTCCAGTGGACCCTCGACAAGAGCTGGTTCCGCAATGAGCTGGGCGTGACCATCTCGCGCGACAGCGTGCGTGTCATCGCCTGGTCCCGCGACCCTGAAGAGGTCGAGGCCTTGAGCGATGGTCGCAAGTGGATCATGACCGTCATCGAGCTCATGGGGCTCAAGGGTGACGTTCAGGCCACGCCGGGCCAGAACAAGACCGTTCGCCTGATGGTGGACGTAGACGCCCCGGGCCGGTTCATCGGCAAGCAGGGCAGCACCTTGAAGGCGATCCGCCACCTGATGCTGCAGTGTGTCGGCGCGGACTACCCCGATCGTGACTTCGTGATCGACGTGGCCGATGGCCGCGGCGGTGGCGACGAGCGCCCCCGGGATGACCGCCGGGACGACCGCGGCGGCGATCGCCGGGACGACCGCGGCGGCCGGGATGATCGTCGTGGCCGGGATGACCGCGGTGGAGATCGCGGCGGCCCGCGCGGCGGCGGCGACCGTGGCGGAGATCGTGGCGGTGACCGTGGCCCGCGCGGCGGCGGCGATCGTGGCGGTGACCGCGGTGGCCGCGGCGGCGATCGTGGCGGCGACCGCGGCGGCGATCGCCGTGGTCGTGAGGGCGGCGGGGGTCGGGACGCCGACACCGAGGCGCTCAAGAAGCTCGCGATGAAGATCGCCGAGCGTGTGGCCTCCTCGGGCACCCCTGAGCTGATCCGGAAGGAGCTCAACAGCTTCGACCGCCGCGCCGTGCACCTCGCCGTCTCGGAGATCCCGGGCGTCGGCACCCGCTCCATCGGCGAGGGCAACGCCAAGCAGATCGAGATCTACGCCACCAACGGCGCCAGCGGCGGCGGCGAAGACCAGGGCTGATCCTTGGCGCGCGGCCCAGACGCCCCCATCGTCGCCAACGCGACGCCGTGGGGGCGCGGCGCGGTGGCCGTGGTGAGGCTCTCTGGGGCTTCACTGCGGCCGCTGCTGCTTCAGTTTTGTCGTCCCAAGGGTGGGTTTCCCCCCCCTCGGCGGGCGCGGCTGACGGCCTTCTTTGATGAGGACGGGCTCATCGACGAGGGCCTGTTGACCTTCTTCCCCGGCCCTCACTCCTACACCGGCGAAGACGTCGCGGAGCTGGGCTGCCACGGCAACCCGCTCATCGTCGAGCGCCTCCTGCGCGCCGCCCAGGCCGCCGGGGCGAGGCTCGCCGAGCCCGGGGAGTTCACCCGACGGGCCGTGGCCTCTGGCAGACTCGACCTCACCCGGGCGGAGGCCGTGCTCCAGGCCATCGAGGCGAGCACCCCCGAGGGGCTGGCGATCGCCCAAGCCGGGCTCTCGGGCGCCGTGGCGGCCCTCGCTGAAGGCCTCCGCGCCGGGCTCATCGACGTCTGCGCCGAGCTTGAGGCGCGGCTTGACTACCCCGGCGAGGGCCTGGGCTTCACTGAAGACGCGGCGGTCATCACCCGCCTGGGTGCCCTGGCCGAGGAGGCTCGGCAGGCGGCCGAGGGCTTCAAGGCCGGGCGCGCCGCGGTGGAGGGCGCCGACGTCGCGCTCATCGGGCCGGTGAACGCCGGGAAGTCCTCCTTGTTCAACGCCTTGGGCGGCTCGGTCCGCGCGCTGGTCTCTCCAGAGCCCGGCACCACCCGGGACGTGGTCGAGCGCCGGGTGAGCCTTGAGGGCGTGATGATCCGCCTGCTCGACACCGCCGGGCTTCGGGACGATCCGGGGCCGATTGAGGCTGAAGGTTTGGCGTTGGGGCAGGCCCTCGCCGGAGACGCGGATCTGCTCCTCGTCGTGATCCCCGCGCACACCCCCGCCCTCGCCGCCGAGGCCCTCGCGCGCTCAAAGGGCCGACCCCGCCTGCTCATCGGCAACCACGCCGACCGCCCAGGCGCCGTCACCCAGCTCGACGGCGAGGCGCTGTTGATGACCAACGCCCGCACCGGCGAGGGCCTCGACGCGCTGAAGGCCGCGATCCCGCGGGCCCTGCGGGGAGAGCTGCCCGCCGGGGCGCGCGTGATGATCGCCTCGGCCCGCCAGCGAGACCTGCTCTACGCCGTCTCAAGCTCGGCCGCCGCCGCCCGGGACGCCTTGGCGATGGGCTTAGGCCCCGCCGTGGCCGCCGAGGAGCTCTACGAGGGGCTCTCAAGCCTAGACCAGCTCACGGGCCGCGACACCCGCGAAGACGCCTTGGACCGGCTCTTTCAGCGGTTCTGCGTCGGAAAGTAGAGGCGCAACCCCCTAAAGCTGAACCCGCAGCGCGACGCTGTGGGTGATGAACGCCGGGTCGTCTCGGGTGGCCTTGGGGCCCACGGTGATCACGTTGATGGCGTAGTCCAGCCGCGCTTTTTGATCCTCGATGCCCAAGCCCAGGCCGAGGCGCTGGGCGTCGCCCTCGACGGCGTAGCCCACCCGCAGGGGCACCGCCTGGGCCACGGTCAGCTCCAGCCCGGCGCGGCCGCCCCAGGGCTGGCCGGTGTAGCCCCGATCCCAGGCGCCATCGGCGACCACCTTGAGCGTCGGCCGGGCGAGCCAACACAGGCCGAGCTCCGCTGAAGGCAGGCGCTCCCCCGTCGGCAAAAGATCGTGGGCCGTGGCGGCGACGGTGAGCAGCCCCGTGGGGCGCCCGGCGAGGCCCACATCCAGCTCAACGCTCTGGGTGAGCCCGCTCAACGAGGAGTCTACGCGCTCGTAGACGGCGCTGACGCCCACGGCGAAGCGGCGCACCTCTCGCATCGAGGATCCGTCGGGGATGACGAGCTGACCGGCGCCGTAGCCCATGGAGACCCGGGTGGTCTGGGACCAAGAGTCGTCGGTGGGCAGGTCTTCGTCGGCGGGCAGCCAGCCGGGGAGATCGTCCACGTCCGCGGCCCGATCCGCCCACTCGCTCGTGTAGAGCACCCCCGCGCCGAAGTTGGAGGTGCGGGTGTCTTTCATCACGCCCATCGGGCGCAGGCCGTCGCCGAAGCCCAGCTCCACCTGGGCCGCATAGTCGACGTCGAGGAGCATCGCCGCCGGGGCCCGGCGCACCGACCCCAGCTCTAAGCCGTCGGCCATGCCCGCTCCAGCCAGACCACGCAGCGCCGTGGTGTCGGCCTCAGCCGCCCAGGCGGATCCGCTCAGCGCGCAAAAGAAGGCCAGAAGCTGTCCGAGCCGCCGTCCCAAGAGGAACCTCCGCTTGCCCCAGGGGGAGGCCCAGGGATATTCTCCGCGGCCAGAGGAGCCTGCGACGGCGTAGACTCTGCGCGGACTGACCCTTCTATCGTGTCCCGAACAAGAAGGGGCCCGGAGGCTTCATGATGGCGTCCCGAGTGCGTAAGGCGGTGCTCCCCGTGGCGGGTCTCGGCACCCGGTTTTTGCCGGTCACCAAGGCCGTCCCCAAAGAGATGCTGCCCATCTGCGATCGGCCGGGCATCGAGCTCATCGTCGCTGAAGCCGTCGAGGCCGGGCTCACCGAGCTGATCCTCGTCGTCGCCCGGGGCAAAGAGGCCATCGTCGACTACTTCCACCGCTCCCCGGCCTTAGAGGCGCATCTGGAGGCCACGGGCAAGCTGGATCTCGCCCGGGAGGTGCGCCGGGTGGGTGAGCTGGCCACGGTGATGACCATGCGCCAAGAGGAGGCCCTGGGCCTCGGCCACGCCGTGCGCACCGCCGCCGCCGCCGTGGGTGACGAGGACTTCGCCGTGCTCCTGGGCGACGACGTGATCGACGCCAAACAGCCCGCCATCGGCCAGCTCCTCGACGTTCACGCCGAGCGCGGCGGCTGCGTCGTGGCGCTCATGCCCGTGCCCCCCGACCAGACCAACCGCTACGGCGTCATCGGCGGCGAGCGTGTGAGCGAGCGCCTCACCCACATCTCGGTGATGGTCGAGAAGCCGCCCCCCGCCGAGGCCCCGTCCAACCTCTCCATCGTCGGGCGCTACGTGCTGCCCGGGCGCATCATGGGCATCCTCGCCCAGACCAAGCCCGGTCGCGGCGGCGAGATCCAGCTCACCGACGCCTTGGCCGTGCTCGCCGCTGAAGGCCAGGCCTGGGGCCTGGAGTTTGAGGGCGAGCGCTTCGACACGGGCAACGTGCTCGGCTTGTTACGGGCGAACCTTCACTATGCGCTGAAGCGCCCCGATCTCGCGGACGGTGTCCGGGCGTTGATTCAGGAGTTTGAGGGTCGGTGACCACACACTCCGGGCAGGCGCTCGCCCGCCTCGCCGTCGACGCGCCGCTGCGGCAGACCTACTCCTACCTCGTGCCCCCGGCCCTCCAGGGGGTGCTGAGCCTTGGGCACGCGGTCTCGGCGCCCTTCGGCGGGCGCTCATTAACGGCGTACGTCGTCGGTTTTCACGACCTCGATGAGCTGGACCCGGGCGTACCCCACGAGAAGCTGCGGCCCATCGAGCGCCTCATCGACCCCATCCCGGTGTTCGACGAGGCCCAGCTCGCCCTGTTTCGTTGGATGTCGAGCTACTACCACGCGCCCTTGGGCGAGGTGATCGCCGGGGCCCTGCCCAAAGAGATCAAGGGCGGCACCCGCACCACCCACCGGGCCTCTGAGGACGGCGTCGAGGCCCTGGCCGCCAACGCCATCTCCGGGGACGAGGTCGAGGTGCTGCGGGAGGTCGTGCGCCGCCCCGGGCTCAGCCGCCGGGGGGTGATCCGCTCGGTCACCGATCTTGTCGCCGCCGAGGACGCCGAGCGCGCCCTCGACCGCCTGCTGAGCCGTGAGCTGGTCGTTCGTGAACAAGAGTCGGTGGGTGGCCTCGGGCACATCAAGCCGTTCATCCGCCTGCGCCTTCACGGGGAGGCGCAGCGGGCCGCCCTCGGCAAGGGCACGCCGGGCGTGCGCCAGGGCGCCGTCTTGTCCCACCTCGCGGCCCACCCTGAAGGCGTAGACCTCGCCGAGCTGGCGACAGAGCTCGGGCCCTACGCCCGAATCGTCGCCCGGCGCCTCATCGACCGGGGCATCGCTGAGGAGGAGCTTCGGGAGGCCCGAGACGCCGTCGTCGAAGGAGAGCTGCCCGCCGAGCGCACCCCGCCCACCTTAAACCCCGCCCAGGTCGAGGCCGTCGCCAAGATCCTCGGCCCTCCTCGGGCCTGGCTTTTGCGTGGGGTCACCGGCTCGGGCAAGACCGAGGTGTACCTGCACGCCGCCGCCGAGGTGCTGGCGCGTGGGCAGCAGGTGCTCGTGTTGGTGCCGGAGATCGGGCTCACGCCCTTGCTCACCGGGCGGTTTCGCGCCCGCTTCGGCGACTCCGTGGCGGTTCTACACAGCGGGCTCAGCGGGGGCCAGCGCCTGCGGGAGTGGCGGCGGATCCGCGCCGGAGAGGCCCAGGTCGCCGTCGGCGCGCGCTCGGCCTTGTTCGCGCCGTTTCAGCGCCTCGGCCTCGTGCTCGTGGACGAGGAGCACGACGACTCCTACAAACAGAACGACGGCGTGACGTACTCCGGCCGCGACATGGCCGTGGTGCGGGCGGCGCGGGCGGGCTGCCCCGTCGTCTTGGGCACGGCGACGCCGTCGTTTGAGACCTGGCAGAACGCCGTCGAGGGCCGCTACGGCCTCCTTGAGCTTCGCGAGCGCGCCACGCCCCGGCCCGTGCCGGTCGTCGAGCTCGTGGATCTGCGCCAGGTCGAGAAGGTCGATGGGCACCGGCCCCTGATCGCGCCGGAGGTGGTGAAGGCGCTCCAGGCGTGTTTTGACGGCGGCGGCCAGGCCATCGCCCTGTTCAACCGCCGGGGCTACGCCACCTGCGTGCAGTGCGGCGACTGCGGCGGTGAGTTCGCCTGCCCAAGCTGCGGGGTGAGCCTCGTCCTGCACCAGCGCCAGCGCACCTTGACCTGCCACTACTGCGGCTTTCACCGGTCGATGCCTGAAGGTTGCCCGGCCTGCGGCGGGGCCTTGGACGTGCTGGGCACGGGCACAGAGCGGGTGGAGGAGGCCCTGCAGACCCTCTTCCCCTCGGTGCCCATCGGGCGAATGGACGCCGACACCACCGCCGTCCGCGGCGCCCACCACCGCATCCTCGCCGAGTTCGGCGAGGGCCGCACACGCCTGCTCGTCGGCACCCAGATCGTCGCCAAAGGCCACGACTTCCCCGGGGTGCAGCTCGCCGTCGTGCTCGGCGCCGACCATGTGCTGATGATGCCCGACTTTCGCGCCTCCGAGCGCGCCTGGGCCCTGCTCACCCAGCTCGCCGGCCGCGCCGGTCGTGGCGCCGTCGCCGGGCGGGTGCTCGTGCAGACCCACCACCCCGAGCACCACGTCTTCCGCACCATGGGCGACCCGGCGGCCTTCTTCGCTGAAGAGGAGCGCAGCCGCCGCATGATGCGTTACCCGCCGTTTTACCGCCTCGCCTTGGTGCGGGTCGAGGGCGCCGACCGCGACCGGTCCGCCCAGGCCGCCTGGGCCTTGGCCCGGCAGCTCCGAGGCGACGCGAAGGAGGCCGGAGTGGACGTCATCGGCCCGGCGCAGTCGGCGATGGCCCGGCTCGTCGGCCGCTGGCGCAACCAGATCATCCTCCGAGCGAAGGACGCCGGGGCGCTTGGCCGTTGGCTCTCCCGCCACACGCTGAGCGCGCCGCAGGGGGTGCGGGTGCACCTCGACATCGACCCCCGCGACCTCATGTGAGGCGTCAAACTTAAAAAACTCGCGTTGTCGCGGAGCGGCCCCTGGTGAGGCTCCGCCAGACGCGGTAACTTCGCGGTATGGAAGCCCGCGTCTTTCTGCTCGCTGCGGGGTTGGGGACCCGCCTGCGGCCCCTCACCGCGCGGCGCCCGAAGCCCCTCGTCCCGGTCTGTGGCCGGCCGATGCTCGACTACGCCTTGGCCCACGCTCGGGCGCACGGCCTGGGCCCCGTCGTCGTAAACGCCTTCTATTTGGCGGATCAGGTCGTCGCCTGGGCCGCGCGGCAGGGTGGAGACGTGGTGGTGAGCGTCGAGGCGCCGGACGTGCTCGGCACCGGCGGCGGGATGCGGAAGGCCCAGAGCCTGCTCGCCGAACGTTTTGTCGCGCTCAACGCCGACACCCTGTGCGACGTCGACCTCACCGCGCTCATCACCGCCTTGGACGACGCCGACGCCGCCTTGGCCCTGCGCCCCTTGGCCCCGGGGGAGACCTACGGTGAGGTGCGGGTAGACGCTGAGGGCGTCATCTCAACCCTCGCCGAGCACCGGCAGATCCCCCCCGTCGGCGCCGAGCGGCCCGGCACCCACTTCACCGGCGTTCACGCCTTGCGCCGCGGGCTCCTCGACGTGCTGCCGTCCACCGGCGCGTCCTGCGTGGTGCGCCAAGGCTACGCGAAGGTGCTCCACGAGCGGCGTGTCGTCGGTCGCCTACACAGCGGCCTCTGGCTCGACGTCGGGGATCCCGAGCTTTATTGGTTGACCAACCAACAAGTGCTCTCGGGGGCCCTGCGCCTGCCCTTGGACCCTCTGCCCGACGCCGCCTGGGCCCAGGTCGGCCCGCGCCGCGTCGGCGGCCCCGAGGCGGTCCAAGGCGGAGACCGTGTGCACGCTGAAGGCCCCTTCTTCATCGGCCAAGGGGTGGTCTTTGAGGGCGACGCGCACGTCGGCCCCGGGACGATCCTTGGCGCTGGCGCACGAGTCGGCGCTGGAGCCCGCTTAGAGGGCGTCGTGGTGTGGGATGGCGCGGTGATTCAGCCCGGCGCCCACATTCGTCGCGCCGTGGTTTACGATGGTTTAGGTCTGGAGCTGTCCGAGCTCCTCACTCTCGGTACAAGGTGAGCTTCGAGTATGGAGCTGGATCGTGTCACCATTGGCCTCGTCTGCACTCGGGGTGTTGGCCCCGAGCGCGGCGGGCGTGTGAACAACGAAGACAACTACCTGGTTTGTCGCGGGAACGAGCTCCGCTACCGCAGCGGCGAGAACGAGGTCGTTGAGTACACCCCCACCTACGGCGTGCTCCTCGCCGTCGCCGACGGCATGGGCGGCCACGAAGACGGCGACCTGGCCTCGACCGCCGCCGTGCGCGCGCTCTCCCGCCTGTTCCGCAAAGGCGCGCCGCGCGACCCCGAGCTAGAGCTCCACCGCTTCATGCTCGACGCCCACAAGCGCCTCTACCGTAAGGTGGCCGAGCTCGGCCCGGTGAAGATGGGCACCACGCTCACCTGCTGCTGGGTCGTCGGGGGCCGGGCGTACTGGTGCCACGTCGGCGACAGCCGCCTCTACCTCTGGCGCGACGGCCAGATCAAACGGATCACCCGGGACCACACCCGCGCCGAGTTCGCCCACCGCGACGGGCGCAGCATCGACCCCGAGAACGCCGGGTACCTCACCCAGAACTTCGTCTACGGCTCCCGGGGCTTCGGCGACGACCAGAACATCCGCATCGACGCGGGCACCGACACCGGCTCCTTTGAGCTCAAGGCCCGGGACCGCATCATCCTGTGCTCCGATGGCCTCTCGGGCCCCGTCGAGGACCACCGCATCGCTGAAGTGGTGCGCGAGACGCCCGAGCCCCAGTCCGCCGCCACGAGCCTCATGGAGCGCAGCCTCGCCTCGGGCTCCGACGACAACGTCACCGTCATCGTCGCCCGAGTCGACAAGCCCGCCGCCCAGCAGCGCTTCGCCCGGGTGCAGTTTGAGGGCAACGACGGCTACGACCTCTTCGGCGCGGAGGACCACCAGCTCCCCGGCGCCGGTGACGCCTGGGACAACCTGCGCCCCCAAGGCCTCCTGCCGCCGCCCCCCGACACCGACCCGGGCTTCTGAGCCGGCGTTTAGCCCCCGCGGACCTTGCCCAGGTTGATGAGCCGGAAGGTCAACGAGGCCGGGCTCACCTGGTAACGCCGGGCGAGCTGCCGCACGGCGTGATCGTCGTGGGCGTCGAGCGGCGCGCGCAGGTCGCGGGAGAGGAAGTGCGCGGGCATCAACAGCGCCGCGGCGAAGGCGTTGGCCTCGACCTCGACGGGGTCATCGCCCAGCGTGGAGGCGTCGTCACGAAAAGCCACCAAGGCCCGATCGACGTGCAGCTCCACGAGGGAGTGGTGCATCAGGTGATGGCCGAGCTCATGCGCGATGGTGAACCGCTGGCGGTGGATGTGGTGGGCCTGGTTCACGCCGATGGTGGCCTGGCGCCCGCGCCGCACCAACATGCCCGAGGTGCGCAGCTCCATCTCTTTGTAGACCACCCACAGGCCCAGGCCGCGGGCGATGGACTCGACGTTCACCGGGGGGTGAATCACCTCAAAGCGGTCGAGGATCCGTTTGGCTTCACGCTCGGGGTCGATGATCAACATCCGCGGCGCCCTCCGAGCAGCTCACGCGCCACGGCGAGATCTCGGGGCCCCAGCTCATCGAGGCTCACCAGCGGCGGCAGGCCCAAGGCGGCGCGGTCGGGCAGGAGGTCGTGCAGCTCGATGGTGAGGGCGAACGACGCGCGGAGGAGATGCGCCAATGAGAGCACATGGCGGCCACGCTCGGCGTTCGCGAGGCTAGGCCGAGACAGGCCCAACGAGACGCAGAGGGCCTCTTGGCTGAGCCCGGCGGCGAGGCGGTACTGCCGCACCCGCTCGCCGACGATGACGGTGAGGGTGGTCTCGACGTCGGGGGAGAGGTCGTGCAGGTGGAGGTCGGAGTCCACCTGGAGCTTGGCAGCGCGCATGAAATTGTTTGCTCCATAAACATTGTCAACTCTGCGCCTCACCGATTGAACTTCTTCCCCGAAGGTTGGACATTGGATCAGCGCGAGGGACTCCTCGCCACGCTATCCGAGGACGCGCCAAACCAGACCTCCCTCCCGAAAAACGCCACAACTATCGTGAGTTACTATGCTAACTCGCATAATGGAGCGCTCATGTCAGCCCCGTTCGACCTTCGAGACCTCGATCCTCAGGAGATCTCTTGCCGCCTCACCGACACCACCCGCCACGTCTTGACGATCGGCGGGCTGGTCAACCGCCTCGACGAGAGCTCGGCGATGGTGAACACCACCTTAGAGCAGCTTCGTGAGCGCTGGGCCGCCGGCGAAGGCAAGATCGACGACCTCCGGGCCCTGGTGCGTGAGTCCGCCCGGCTGCGCACCCTCGCGGAGCTCATCGGCGAGGAGGCCCAGGCCATCGCCCGAGACGCCGAGTCTCTGCCGTGGCCTCTGCCGCCCCTCTCCGGCTCCTGAGCCCGGGGCCGCGCCCGCTCAGCCCCAGCGGTAAAACCCTTGGCCCGACTTCTGCCCCAGCTTGCCCTCGGCGACCATCTGGCGCATCAGCGCCGGGGGCTCAAAGGCGGGGTTGTTCAGGGCCCGGGCGAGGTGCTCGCCGATGTTCACCCGCACGTCGAGGCCCACCATGTCCGTGAGCCGCAGGGGCCCGACGGGGTGGCGGTAGCCGAGCACCATGGCCTTGTCGATGTCCTCCGCCGAGGCCACGCCCTGCTCCACCATCCGGATCGCCTCCATGCCCAGGCACACGCCCAGGCGAGAGGTGGCGAAGCCCGGCATGTCCCGCACGGTGATGGTCTCCTTGCCGATGCGCAGGCCGAAGGCCCGGGCGGCGTCGAGCACCTCGGGCCGGGTCACGTCCGAGACCACCAGCTCCAGGAGCGCCATGATCGGCACGGGGTTGAAGAAGTGCATGCCGATCACCCGCCCAGGGTCGGCCAAGGGCGCGGCGATGCCGCCGATGGACAACGACGAGGTGTTCGAGGCGAAGATCGTGTGCGCCGGGGCGAGGCTCTGCAGGCTCAGGAAGAGCTGCTGCTTGAGCTCGATCCGCTCGGGGATCGCCTCGACCAGCAGATCCGCGCCGTCGGCGGCCTCCTCCAGGCGGCTCACGCCGGTGATGCGCCCCAAGGCCGCCTCGGCGTCCTTCAGCCCGGGTCTTGCCCTTCTCAACACCTTTCTGCAGGCTGTCGCGGATCTTCTGTTGCCCACGCGCCACGGCCTCGGGGCTGGCGTCGAAGAGCTTGACCGCGCTGCCGGCCAAGGCGCTGACCTGGGCGATGCCGTGGCCCATGGTGCCCGCGCCGATGACGGCGACGTTGTGGATGTCCATGTTGTTGGCTCCTGATCGGGATCGAAGGGGGAGGGTACGCGGGGATCAGCCGACGCGCTCGATGAGCACGGCGAGGCCCTGGCCGACGCCGACGCAGAGGGTGGCGAGGCCGCGGCGGCCCCCGGTGCGGTCGAGCACACCCATCAAGGTGGCGATGATGCGCGCCCCGGAGCAGCCCAAGGGGTGCCCCAAGGCGATGGCGCCGCCGTGCTGGTTCACCCGGGACTCGTCGAGGCCCAGCGCCCGGATCACCGCGAGGGACTGGGCGGCGAAGGCCTCGTTGAGCTCCACGGCGTCGAGATCGGCCACCGTCCAGCCCGCGCGCTCCAAGGCGCGGGTCACCGCGGGCACCGGGCCGATGCCCATGATCCGCGGGTCGACCCCGGCGCTGGCCCGGGCGACCACCCGAAAACGTGGCGTGAGCCCGAGTCGCGCCCCGGCGGCGGCGCTGCCGACGAGGATCGCCGCGGCGCCGTCGTTCAGCGTCGAGGAGTTGCCCGCCGTCACCGTGCCCCCGGCCCGAAACGCCGCGCCGAGCTTGGCCAGACGATCGAGGCTGGTGTCCCGGCGCGGGCCCTCATCCGTGGTCACCATCACCGGCGGGCCCTTGCGCTGGGGGATCGGCACCGCGACCAGCTCCCCCTGAAACCAGCCCTCGTCCTGGGCGCGCAGGGCCTTCTGGTGGGAGGCGAAGGCGAAGGCGTCTTGATCCGCCCGGGAGATCTGGTGCTGCTCGGCGAGGTTCTCCGCCGTGGCGCCCATGGGCTCCAGCGGAAAGAGCTGCTCCATCTTGGGGTTTGGGAAACGCCAGCCCAAGGAGGTGTCGAAGGCCGTGAGGTTCCCGAACTTGGGCGCGGTGTTGCCCCGGGGGATCACGTACGGCGCCCGGGACATGCTCTCGACGCCACCCGCGACGGCGAGGCCAAGATCGCCGACGGCGATCGCCCGGCTGGCCTGGGAGAGCGCCTCCAAGCCCGAGGCGCACAGCCGGTTCACGGTGACGCCGGGCACGGACTGCGGCAGCCCGGCGAGGAGCGCGGCCATGCGGGCGACGTTGCGGTTGTCTTCCCCGGCCTGGTTCGCGTTGCCCAAGAAGACCTCCTCGACCTCCCCACCATCGACCCCGGCGCGATCGAGCAGGGCGCGGATCGTGTGAGCGGCGAGATCATCGGGGCGAACGTCCGAGAGGGCGCCCCCGAAGGCGCCGATGGGCGTGCGGACAGCGTCAAAGATCAGCGCGTCGGTCATTTTGGTCTCCTCGTCGTCGGCGGGCTCACCCAGGACGATCGCCGCTCCGATAACCCGCCCAGCCCCCGATCGGCGCCTGACCGCCCCAGGGCCCCACCCGCCGGACAGATCGAAAAAATTTGACCTCGTGTGCGGAACTTGTGCTAATTGAATTGCACAACCGGGTGTGCCTCGCGGGTTAGCTCCCCCGAGAGGTCACAGCAGCGGCTCTGAGCGGAGGTCCTATGGTGGTCGCGCGAGGCAGGACAGGCGATTCAGCTCCCGAAGGTGCTGCGACAGAGACCCAGCTCGGGCGACTTCTTCTGGAGGGCCCCCTGTTCAATCAGGGTGCACAGCGGTTAGACTCCTGGACTGAGGAGGCGCCCGCTCGTCGTGTCGCCGCTGCCGCTGAGGATGACACGCCTGTGATCGCCGACCTGCTCCGCCGCGCCATCGCCGACAAAGAGTGGACCATCAGCCGCGCCGCGAAAGAGGCCGACGTCGATCGGTCCTTCTTGAGCCGCCTGCTCAGCGGTCACCCTCCGCCAAAGGCCCGCGACGGGCGTAAACCCGTCGAGCTCGACCCGCGCTACCAAAAGATCGCCCAGGCCCTTGAGCTCGATGAGCTGGCGTTCCTCAACGCCGTCGCCGCCGAGCAAGACTCCGTTCGTTCACGCGACCCCGACGAGTACGCGCTCCTGCTCTCCCGCGCCGTGGCGGCCTTGCCCCGCCGGTACGAGCCCGAGGTGATCGCCGACGTGAACCTCCTCGTCGGCCAGCTCGGCCCCACGATCCGCCGCGTCGGCGGGCCGATGGAGCTCTACCACCAGGTGCGATCTTTGCCCGCCATGCGCGCCGGGCGCCGGGTGAGCAGCGCGGGGCAGAGCGAGGTCATCGTCAGCAACCACAAGGGCAAAGATCCCCTGTGGGAGGACGACCACCTGCCGCCGCTCTCCGACGCGCTCATCGAGCTCGGCTACCGCTGCCACACCGCGGAGGCCGACGTGGGCCTCGACGTGCGTTTTGACATGGCCGCCGTGCTCCAGAAGCTCGGCACCCGCGATCCTGACGCTGTCCGCGCGCTCTTGGGCGTCGAGGAGGGCTAAGGCCTGCGCCTTCATCTCGGCGATTGCGCCGCGCCCCGACGCCGTGGGCGCTGGTCTTCGTGCGTGTCATTGCCATGCGAGGGCGCAGACATCCGAGGATCTGCGCATCGGAGGTGCAAGACCGCCCCCTCCTCCGCGTATAGTGCTTCACCTTGAGCGCGTCCTGCGCCCCCGTCCCGCTCGCCTGAAGCGCACCGGCCAAAGCCTCCATGCTCTTCGCCTCCATCACTGAGTTTGGCGCCGTCATCGCGGGCTATCGCCGGGTCTTGGACGATCTGGCGCGGCGCCAAGAGCGGCTCACCGGCCTCCTGGAGCCCGAGCGCGCCTTGGCGGGCACGCTGGGGCCCACGGATCTTGTCGAGATCCTGCTCTTCGACAGCTTCTTCCCCATGGCTGAAGTCGGGGGCAGCGCCGCCCACGCCTTCCGCCGGGCCATCGGCGTGTTCTGCCCCCAGCCCGACGATGAGGTCCTGCGCTGCGCCCCCCGGGGCCAGCCCCAGCTCGCCTCGTCGATCTTGGAGCTCGCCTGTGTGCAGGACGTGCTCGCTGAAGACCCCGAGCGGCCGTTCTTGGGCATCATCTACGCCAAGGCCTCGGCCCTGGCCAAGCTCTGCGTGCCGGCCTTGGGGGAGCCCGGCGGCGACCTCCTGGCGACGGCGCTCTTGCGCCACTTCTTGAACCCCGCCCAGCGCTGCTGGCGTGAAGATCCCCTGGTCTACCTCACCGGCGCCCTCGGTGACCGCACCTTGCCCGCGGACCTCGTCGCCGCGCGGCTCTGCGTCCTCGGCGGCTTGGACAGCGTCGACATGGTGATTCTTGTGCGCGCGCCGCGCCTGGAGCTCATCGGCGCTGTGGCCTGGGCCCTGCGGCGCTCGACCTTGGGCGATCTCTGGCCCCAGGCGAGCATGGACGGCCTGCGCGGCCACGCCCGGCGCATCGCCGGGGTCAACGACACGAGCGCTTGGGACCACAGCCCGCTGTTCGCCAACACCTCGACCACCTTGGGCGTGCCGATGCGCCGCCGGGACGAGGGCGCGCCGCGTCATCACCTCGTCGGGCGCTACGCCCCTGAAGAGCCCGGCCCGTACTGGACCTGGGAGAGCCCCCGAGGCGACCTCCGCAGCGCCGCCGACGAGATGGCGCTCTTGGTGCGGTACCGCTTTCAGCCGGGCACCTTACGCAGCCTCGGCGAAGAGACCGGCTTAGAGGCCCAAGAGGAGGGCAAGACCGGCGACGCCTTGCTCCAGCTCTTCGGCCAGCGCGACGCCTTGGCGTACAACCCGCGCATCCTACAAGAGCCCGGGCAGCTCCGCCCCGTGGGCCGCTACACCGTAGACGAGATCCTCGGCTTCATGTCGGGGCTCACCGGGGCGAACAACCCCACGGCGCCTACGGGCATCAGCTCGGTCACTGAAGTGGCGCTGGTCGTGCACAACATGGGCAGCCTGCGGCACCACATGCCGTCGAACGACCTCGCCGAGCGGTTTAAGGGCCGCCTCGGCGCCGTGCGTGAGTTCCACCTGCGGCGTAAACCCGGCGACTTCCCCGGGCCTTGGCTGGGCACCTGGCTTCAAGGCGCGAAGGTCGCGGGCCTGCCGTACCCGCTCACCAACGGCGTGTTGAACCTCGTCTGCTCGGTCTTGGACTACCTGGATGACGACTTAGAGAGCTTCTTGGACCTCTTGCCGCCGCTCCAGCACCTCATCGACTGGGCGGACGCCTACCGCCGCCAGGCCGGGGTAGACCGCTGGCCCGACCGTGAGCTGGACGACCGCGAGCTCTCCGCCTGGTCTCGGGAGATCTGGCAGCACCTCCGCGATCAACCCTTGCCGCCGCAGCTCCGCTCGGCCTCGACCATCGCCCGGTTTCACGAGACTCTGGAGCAGCTCGCCACCTTCCGCGGCCGCCGGGACCACCCCATGCGCGCGCCCACGGGCACCTTGGCCTTTGAGGGCCACGCCGGGTACCGCGTGAGCCGCGACGCCTTCTCGACCTACGTCAAGGCCCTCGCCCAGGCCTTCCAGCCGGGCCGCGCCGCCGACACTCTGGGCCGGGTGATCATCCTCGACAGCGCCGCCGGGCGCCCGACCTGCACCGCGGAGTCTGGCGGCACGGCCACGGTGCGGGTCTCGGCCATGGCCGTTCACCACCCGATTCATTGGGTGTTCGGCCACGAGATCGCCCACGCCTCGTTCTCCCACACCGTCGTCAACAGCCGCCCCGACCTGTTCCGGGCGGGGCACTCGCTGTGTGACGCCGCCAAACAGCCGCGAAACCTGCTCAAAGGGAGCATCGCCCGCCTGCTCAACGCCGTGAGCGACTCCTTGTGGGACGAGTTCGCCGCCGATGAGGGCTCGCCCTTCTGCCGCGCCGTGGCCGACGTGCTCACTGAGGTCGCCGCCGACCTCTTGGAGTGGCGCACCCTGATGTTGGAGGGCGACGGCCCCGACGACGCCGCCCGCCGCTTCTGGTTCGTCACCGGCCCCGGCCTCGTTCATGGCCTGCGCGACATCTACGGCCGCGCGCCCATCGGCCTGCGCCGCGTCGCCCGGCTCTTGCTGCGGGTGTACTTCGTCTCACGGTTCACCACCCGGCGCATGGCCCCCGGCGTGTGGCGCGAGGACCTCCAGGACCTCTGCGAGTGGATGTTCGGGATGCGCGACGCCATGAGCGAACAAAACCGCATCAACCCCTTGCAGCGGATGGCCGACCAAGACCTCATCGAGCGGATGCGCTGCTTGAAGGAGGATCTTGAGATCCCCGATGAGCAGTGGCACGCCGCCGTGGTGAACCTCGTCGTCGACCGCTCGATCACCGCCCGTGAGGACGACGACGACTTCGCCGAGTTCAGCCGGGTGCAGCAGGTCGTCGACGCCTGGATCCCCTTCGTCGAGGCCCTGATGAACCTCGCGCCGCCCCCGGCGCTGGACGACACCCGCGCCATCTACGCCCGTTACCTGGACTCGCTCATGGCCCAGCCGGGCTGGGAGCACAGCGCGCCTTGGCCCCAGCTCATCCCCGGTCACCCCGACCGCCGCGCCTTTGAGCGTGGAGAGGGCCTCGAGGGGCCGTCTCGGCGGCGCCCTCACTACGAGTCCCCTGCGCTCTCGAGCCGCGGCGGCGTCATGCTCGCCTCAGCCAAAGAGCGTCAGGCCTACCACGACCTCACCCTACGCTGCATCCTGCACCTAGAGGACCTCAGCCGCGCCCGCCGCCGCGAGGTGCTCGGGCGGTATCTGGAGCAGGGCGAGCGTGGCCTCAAGGTGAACACGCCCCGGGAGTAAGCCTCAGGCGCCCTGGACCTCACCGACGGTGACGTTGCCCTCGACGTCGGAGACGTAGAGCTTGAACAAGAACTCGGAGGGGTCGGAGCAGGACAAGCCCGAGGTGTCCTCCCGGATCGAGCCGACGATCTGGCCGTCGCGGCTGATGACGACGAGGCCCTCAAAGGTCTCGATGAGGCCGCCGCCGCGGTAGGCCTCCAGATCGGCGTAGAGCTCGAGGTTCTCGGCGCCTTGGGGATCGTTCGCCTGACCGGCGATCTCCCACAAGAAGTAGGTGTCGCCGCTGCTGTACTCCTGGCAGATCACGGTGAAGGAGCTGATCGTCGGGGCGTCGGGGTTGACCGCCGGGCCGTCGCCGGAGTCGTCCGTCGCCGTGTCTTTGTCGCCGCACGCGACCAGGGCCACGAGGCCCAGGGCGCTGATCACACCACGAACACCACGCTTGAGGGACATCGTCTCTCCTCCTCGCTCATCTCTGGGGACACCCCATCATGCCCTAGCGGCGGCCGAATCGCCAACCTCGCGCGGTGGGGCGGCTCGCCCAGGCCCCCTGTGCGCCTTGGCCCAGGGACCACCCCCGAAGGGCCTGCCAAGGCTGGCACGCTCTTTGCTGTTCCGGGCAGCTCTGGAGCCGGAATGACCCTCAGCTACGACACGCTCTTGCGCCTCTCCGAGCGGATCCCGCGGTACACGAGCTACCCCACCGCCCCGTCTTGGCGCGCCGATCTTCGGCCTGAAGACGAGGCCGCGCGCCAGGCCCGGCTGCCCCAGCCCGCGAGCGTCTACGTCCACATCCCGTTCTGTGTGGAGCAGTGCAGCTTCTGCGCCTGCAACCAGGTCGTCGCCGGGCGCCGCGACGCCGCCACCCGCTACCTAAACGCCCTCGACGCCCAGATACGCCGCCTGCCGCTGCCCGGGGAGACCCACCCCATCGCGCGGATGGCCTGGGGCGGCGGCACCCCGACCTGGCTGAGCCCCGAAGAGCTGAGCCAGCTCCACGGCCTGCTCACCCGGCGGTTTGTGCCCATCGACGGCGCCGAGCTTGACGTTGAGCTTGACCCCGAGATCACCAGCTCCGAGCAGCTCCAGGTGCTCGCCCAGCTCGGCACCACCCGGGTGTCCATGGGTGTGCAGAGCTTCGACGCCGGGGTCTTGGAGGCCGTGGGCCGCCCCCAGCGCGCCGAGCGGGTCGCCGCCGTGCTCAGCGAGGCCCGGGCCTTGGGCATGAGGGGCCTCAACATCGACCTCATGTACGGCCTGCCCCGGCAAGGCCTCGCCGTGTTCGCCCAAGACCTCGCCGAGACGATCCGCCTCAACCCCGACCGCATCGCCGTGTTCGGCTACGCCCACGTTCCTTGGCTCAAGCCCCACCAGCGCCGCCTCGACGCCTACCCCCGGCCTGAGGGAGAGGAGCGCCTGCAGCTCTTCTTGTTGGCCCACGAGACCTTACGCGCCGCGGGCTACGAGCCCATCGGCTTTGACCACTTCGCCCGGCCCGACGACGCCTTGGCCGAGGCCGCCCGGGAGCGCCGCCTGCACCGAAACTTCATGGGCTACACCACCCGGCCCGACCTGGAGCAGCTCGGCCTAGGCGTGAGCGCCATCAGCGAGCACCACGACGCCTGGTTTCAGCAGACCTCCAAGCTCTCGACCTGGTGGCGTCAGGCCGAGGCCGGGCTGCCCACCTTGGAGCGAGGCGCGCTGTTGACGCCAGAGGATCAACTTCGAAAACACATCATCAACCAGATCATGTGCAACTTGGCCCTGGACTTTGAGGAGCTGGCCGCGCGTTTTGACCTCGATCCGCCCATTGACCTCGCCCCGGAGCTGGCGAGCCTCGCGCCCTTGGAGGCCCTTGGCCTGGTGACCCTCACGCCTTGGGGCCTAAAGGTCACTGAGGCCGGGCGCCTCGTCGTACGAAACGTCGCCGCCGCCTTCGACCCCGGCCTCGCCGCCCCCCAGCGCGCGCCGAGGTTCAGCCAGGCCGTCTAAGCCGCCGCCGCCGCTCAGCTCACGAAGAAGCGCGGCGGCACCCAGGCCCAGCCCTCACCCTTGGACGAGCCGCGCACCTCCGTGGCCAGAAGCTCACGCGCGGTGCGGGTGATGTCGTCTTCAGTGAGCACCGTGGCGTGCTCCAAGATGAGCGACTGGGCGATGCCGGGGACGTTCTTCTGGCCGATGGCCCGGGTGGGCATCCCCGGGAACCGCTCGACGACGTGGCCCTGGATGGTGCGCACGAACCCGGCGAAGGAGCGGTCTTCAGCGCAGACGATCACCCGGCCCGTGCGGGCGGCGCTCTCGTAGATGAGCTCCAGATCCGGCGGCACCAAGGTGCGCAGGTCGATCACCTCGGCGGACACGCCCTCTTCAGCCAAGGTCTCGGCGGCCTTCATCGACGTCCACACCGCGCGGCCCCAAGAGATGATCGTGACGTCGCGGCCCGGGCGGCGAATCACCCCCTTGCCGAACGGCACCCGCACATCTTCGGGGAGCTCAGGCACGTCGCCGCGCATGATGCCCTTCTTGAGCGCCGAGATGCCCGCGGCGTCGGTGGGCTCGCCGGGGAAGGCCGGGCCCAAGGTCTGCCGGTACATCCACTTGGGCTCCAAGAACACGACGGGGCCGCGGTAGTCGCCCGCGGTCATCAGCAGGCCGTAGACGTCCCAGGACGTGCTGGGCATCACGATCACCAGGCCGGGGATGGGCGTGAAGTAGCCGTCCAGCGACATGGAGTGGTACACCGCGCCGCCGCCGAAGGGGTCCACGGGCATCCGCAGGATGAGCGCGCTCGCGGAGTTGCCGTTCGTGCACCAGTAGAGGTTGCCCAGGTGAACGAGCCAGTGGAAGGCGTTGAGCGAGTAGTCGCCGAACTGGATCTCGGGCAGGGCGTGAACGCCGTCGTGCAGGCCAAAGCCCATGGCCGTGCCCACGATCAGCGGCTCGTTGAGCGGGGCGTCGATGACCTTGTCCGGGTGACGCGCCTTGAGGCCCGCCGTGGCCTGCATCACGCCGCCGAGGCGCCCGACGTCTTGGCCGGTGACCAGCCCGCCGCGCTCGCGGATGATGAAGTCGAGCGCCGAGCGGATCGCCGCGCCGTAGGTGATGTTGGTGGTGCCCGCGCCGGGCTCGGGCTCGGAGACCCGGGGGAACGGCGGGTAGATGTTCTGGGTGACCGACTCGGGCGGAGGGTCGGCCTCGCCGCGCACCTCCTCGATGAGCGCGCGGATCTCTTCGTCTTGGCGGCCCATGATGCGGCCGAGCTCGTGGTGCGCGAAGAAGTCGCGGCCCGTGCCCGGCACCCGGCGCAGGGCGTCGGCGGCCTCGATCACCCCACGCTCGACGAGCTGCTCACCAAAGCGGATGATCGGGTCGTCTTGGCCGAGGTCAAAGGTCATGTCGGCGGCGGAGGAGTGGCCGTTGAACCGCGGCAGGCTGTGAACGTAGAGGAACACCGGGCGCTCCTCATGGGCGGCGACCCGGGCGGCGGCCAAGGTGGTGGCGTAGGTGTCGTCGAAGCTGCGCCCGTCACAAGAGAAGAAGCGCACGCCGAAGCTCTTGGCGTAGGCGCCGAAGTCTTTGATGCCGCGGCCGTCGTCGGGGCGGGTGGAGATGGCGACGCCGTTGTCGGTGACCATGATGATCACCGGCAGGCTCCACACGCTCGCGGCGTTCATCGCGTCGTGCATGTCGCCTTCAGCCGTGGTGCCGTCGCCGACGATGCCCATGGCCAGGCCACCCTTGACACCTTTGGCCTTGAAGCCCATGGCCCAGCCCGCGGCTTTGCTGAGCTGCATGCCCACCGGCGACTGCACCGGGAGCACACCCATCGAGCGCATGTCGAGGTGGTAGACCATCTGGCGGCCTCGGGACATGGTGTCCGAGTCCTTGGAGAACTGCTGGCGGAGCATGGTGCGGGCGAAGTCGCCCTCGCCGTGAAGCGCGCACCACATCGAGATCAGCGCGCCGGAGCGGTAGTGCGGCACGATGCCGAAACGCTCGGGGCCGACGACCTTCGAGAGCGCCAAGGCCGTGGCGACGCCGTGGACCTCCTCGCCGGGCCCCCAGATCGCGAACTTCACGTCGCCGCGGCTCGCCAGGCGCACGATGTGCTCCTCGACGGTGCGGGAGCGCGTGGCCGTCTCATACGCGAGGCGCAGCTCATCGGGGTTGGGCACATCCTCCAGGGCCAAAGGCGGGCGCACGCGGTCGAGGGCCTGCTCAGGGACATCAGGGACGAGCTCGGGCATCGGAGGCTCCAGAGGAGAATGCGGGTGCCCACGCTTAACCGAACAAGCGCCGGATCGGCACCCACTCACCGCGCCCGGTCCACCTTGGCCCGGGGTTCAGGGGGCGGGAGGGGCCTCCGCGGGCTCGTCCTCGGGGCTCTCGATGAAGAAGCGGGCGCTCTGGCGGATGCCCTCCTGCGGCGTCTCGGGGGGGCCAAAGCCGATGGCGAGCAGGCGGTCGGGGCTCAGGCCGCGGGCGATGAGCGCGGCGACGACGGCGTCGGCTTGGGCTTGGGAGAGCGCGACGTCCCGATCCTCCTCGCCGTAGAGCTCGCAGTAGCCCTCGACACGCACCGGGCCGAGCTCGGGCTGGGCGCGCAGGATCGAGCCCACCTCGTCCAGCACGGCCTGGCTCGTCGGGGTCAAGGTCGCCGTGCCTTGGGTGAAGCGTAGGGGCTCTCGCAGGATTAACTGACCGTCGGTCAGATATGCCCGGGACAAGGGGGTGAGGATGACCTGCTGCACACGATCAACGCCGGGGGCGGGGCTCAGGCGCAGCACCTCGCCGCGGTAGCCGATGGCCTCGACGGACACCGTGGCCGGGCCCGGGGGCAGGCGGAGGTCCAAGACGCCGCCGGGGGCCGGGCGCCGGGCGCCATCCACACGGATGAGGGCCTCGACGGGCTGACCTTGGCTGTTCACGACCTGGAGGCGCTGGGTGGACCAGGTCGGGTCGGGGCTCAGCGTCAGCTCGACGTCGAGGGTGCCGCCGCCGGGCACGGAGAGCGCGCGCTGGGCGGGCAACATGCCGGGGGCGGTGACGTCGAGGGTCCAGGCGCCGGCGCTCAGCTCAACATCGGCGCCGAGGCCGCGGATGAGCTGGCTCGGGGCCTCGGGGTTCGCCGAGGTGAGGCGCAGCTCCGCCAAGGCCTCGGGCGCGGCGCCCGCCCACACGAGGCGCACCCGCACCAGGCCGAGGCCCACGGGGCAGCCGTCGGGCCGATCCGGGGCGGGGCTCTCGGGGCAGGCGTCTTGATCGTCGAGGAGGCCGTCTTGGTCGTTGTCGGGATCGGGGCAGCCGTCGTCGTCTTCGAAGCCGTCCTCGTCCTCTGCCCGGCGCGCGCAGGCGTCGCGCTCGTCTTTTACGCCGTCTCGGTCCCCATCGGCGGCGCTCTGCGCGCTGAGCGTGAGGCCCAACATCGCCGAGAGCGTGTCGTCCTCAGGCCGCCAGCCCACCCCCACGCCGAGGCTCGCCCAGGGTCCGAGCTGGGCGCGGGCGGCGCCGACGGCGCTCCAGGACAGGGTGTTGAGCCCCGGCGCGTCGAGGTGGACCTCGGCGCTCACGTCCAAGGCGTCAAACACCGCCACCGAGGCCCCGGCGCGGGCGAACCCGGCGGTTGGGCCGCCCCCGCCACGGGCGCCCAAGGTGAGCGCGCCGGTCACGATCCCGAGCTGGGCGTCGGCGAGCAGACCCAGCTCGCCCTGGGGATCGTCGTGGAGGATCACCGCGCCCCACAGGCCGAGCCCCGGGCGCTCGGCGACCCCCCACGGCGCGATCAGCCGCCCCGAGAGCCGCGGCGCGCCGAGGCCCGCGGCGCCGAGCGGTGTGTCGACGCCAAGACGCGCGGGCCCAAAGCCCCCCGCGAGGCTTACATGGGCCCCGGTGAGCGCCGGGGTGAGGGGATCCCCAAGGCCATAGGCCCGGGCGGAGAGCCCCCAGCCGGTGTGGGCGCGGGCGTCCTCAACGGTCAAGAGCCGCGCGCTCTCTACAGCAGGCCGTGGGATCGCCGCCTCGCTCTGCGCGGCGGCGACGGCGATGATCCAGAGGGCCAGCACGCTTCTTGCGGCTCCTGTGCGCCGAGGACCGGGCTTTAGTCGGCCCGCTCCTCGATGTAGAACACGACGCGGCGGTTGAGCGCCTGACCGGAGGGGGTCTTGTTGTCGGCGATGGGGCGGGTCTCGCCGTAGCCGATGGAGTACAGCCGCACCGCGGGCACACCCTGGCGGATCAGGTAGTCACGCACGGAGTCCGCGCGGGCCTGGCTGAGCTTCAGGTTGTAGGAGTCCGAGCCCTTGTCATCGGTGTGGCCCTCGATCCGGATACGCAGGATCTCGGGGTGGGAGATGATGATCGAGGCGACCTCGTTGAGCAGGCCGTAGCTCTCGGGCTTGATGACCGCCTTGTCGTACTCGAAGAAGACCTGCTCGCGGATGTCGATGCGCTCGGCGGTGAGCACCACCCGGGACGGGGTGAGGATCACGATGGCGTCGACCTGCTGGCCGGCGGTGACGGTGACGATCGTCTCGCCGGGCTGGAAGCCCTCGGCGCGCACGACGATCGTGTGGTCACCCTCGGGGAGATCCCGCTTGGCGAAGCCGCCGCTGGCGCCGTACTCGTAGCCTTGGTTGCCCACCGTCCAGGTCGCGGTGATCGGCGCCCCGGAGGGATCCTGCACCCGCAGCACGAGGGTGCCGAGCTTGACCTCGGGCTCGAGGATCTCACGCACCTGGAGCAGCCCCTCGGCGGGGACCTCGATGGTGCGGGAGGCCGAGCGCATGCCTTCAGCGCTCGCCTGGAGCAGGTAACTTCCGGGCTCCAGATCGACGTTGAACGGGCTGATGGACTGCTCTGTCGTCGGGCCCGAGGCCGGGACGATGGCGACCTTGAGCAGCCGCAGGGGCCGACCGTCGCTGGAGATGACCTCCACGGCGACGCGGGCGTTGGCCTCGGGGCAGCCGTCCTCGTCCTTGAAGCTGTCTTTGTCTTCAGGGTCGATGGGGCAGGAGTCGATGGTGTCGGCGAGGCCGTCCTTGTCGTTGTCGAGCTCAGGGCAGCCATCAGCGTCTTCGAACTTGTCGAGGTCCTCGGCCACGGTCGGGCAGGCGTCGAGGCGATCGACGATGCCGTCGAGGTCACGATCGCCGCGGCCGCTGCTCACATAGGCCAAGCCCGCGGTGAGGCGCCAAGCCGGGGAGCCGATGGCCTCAGTGAGCCCCGCGCCCATGGCGCCGTTGAGGCGCACGTTGTCGTTCACCTGGGTCCAGAAGCCGAGCAGGGCCTCGGACGGGTTGCCGACGCTCGACACGCTCATGGTCTTGTAGTTGGCGCCGCCGAGGACCTCCAACGACACGCCGGAGGTCTCGTTCACGGCGTAGGCCGCGGCGAGGCGGTACCAGAGCTGGTCGTTCATCTCCAGCTCATTGAGCGTCACCTCGGGCAGGCCGCGGGTGCCGACGTTCGCGATGAGCAAGGCGTCGCCGACCATGTAGTCCGCGACGAGGCCGACCTCCCAGGTCGTCGCGCCCCAGCTCAACAGGCTCTCGGGATCGCCGATGGGCAAGGCGCCGCGCCCGACGAAGGCCACGCCGGGCTTGCCCTCCTCACGGTTGAGGAGCGTCCACTTCAAATCGAGGCTCGGGTCGCCCATGGTGGGGCCGCCGTTGGGCTGGAGCGTGCCCGCGGACCAAGCGTAGAACGGCACGTTGACGCCGAGGCGCACCGGGCCGAGGCCGTAGCCCGCGGAGAGGCCCAACGCGACGGCGTCCTGAAGGACCGAGACCTCCTCGCCGGTGTCTTCCCACTGCCAGAGGTAGGGGTTGTGCACCCACCAGGTCGCGGCGCGAACGTAGACGGCCTTGGACTCGGGCGCCGTGGAGTCATCGGTGAAGAGCGTGCGGGTGGCGTCGATGGAGGGCCGGACTGGGTCGGCGTTCATGGTCGACGGGCCAACCGGCGGAACATCCTGAGCGAGCGCCACCCCCGATGAACACGCCAGGAGCGTGATCCCTAACCCGACAATCTGTCCGCTGTTCGACCGCATCCGCGCACCTCTTCGCTGCGAGATTCACCCCGGCGCCTCTTGCGCCAGTCAGGACCATCAAGTGTATCCCAATCGGCGAGAGAGGCGAGCGATCGCCAGCTCAACCTGAGTCGGGGGCGCGCTCGTAAAACACAGCCGGGCCCACCCGGCGTAGGCCTTGCCGCAGCTCTCTCCGGGCGCGAGGAGCACACCGTCCTCTAGGGCGTCCTCTAAAAACCCCGCCACGCCACGATCATCGACGATGGCGCGCAGGTCCAAGAACAAGAACGTCGAGCCCTCGGGCGGCGGCAACCGGAGCGCCGCCGCCGCCGCGTCTCCGGCGGTCTGGTACAAGGCGCGGGCGCGCGAGATCCACTCGGCCCCGCGGGTGAGCGCGACGAGCGCGGCGCGTTGGCCAGAGGTAGGCGCGGCGTAGAAGGTGTGTGTGCTCACCTTCTGGGCCTGGGCGACGATCGCCGGAGGCCCCACGAGGTAGCCGACGCGGTTTCCCGCCATGCCATAGGCCTTGGAGAACGAGAACGCCGTGAGCGTCCGTTCGGGGGCAAAACGCGCCACGGAGACGTGCTCCCCTCGGAAGACGTAGTCCTCATAGGTCTCATCGGAGATGAGCCAGAGGTCCAGGGACCGGGCCAAGGCGGCGATGGCCTCCAGCCAGTCCGGGGGCAGCACCCGGCCCGTGGGGTTCGACGGGGAGGAGACGTAGATCGCCACGGTGTTGGGGCCGATCACCCCCCGCAGCGCGGCGATGGCCTCCGCCGCCGAGCCCACCCGATCGTAGAACGGCAGCTCCACCGGGCGCCCGCGGAAGGCCTGCACGATCCCCCGGATGAGCGGCCAGAACGGCGCGAGGACGACCACCTCCTCCCCCGGGGAGAGCAGCGCGCCCAAGGCCGAGGACAAGGCCCCCGTGGCCCCGGCGGTGACGAGCACGGCGCCGGGCTCCACCGAGAGGCCGTTCTTCGCCCGGAGCTTCTCCACCAAGGCCTGCACGAGCGCGGGCTCCCCTTGGGGCGCGACGTAGTGATGCAGGCGGGCCTGGGTCGCCAGGGTGAGGTCCTCCATCCGCGCGCCCTCCACCGGGTCGAGCCAGGTGTCGCCGACGTGCAGGGGGAACAGCGGCCCGGGGTGCTGGCGGATGCGCGCCTGGAGCTTGGAGAAGATGGCGCCGGGCATCTCGGCGACCTCTCTCGTGACGTTCGGCGGACGGGGCAAGGGCGGCTCCTTCACGATCTCGCCGCGAAGCATAGCGCGCCGGAGAGGGCCCTCGTCGCCGTCGTTCTCCCCGATCCTCCGCGGTCCTCCGCGCTCTTGACGGAGCAAGAGCCCCAGCGGCCTCAAAACGGGCGGTGGCGGCTATGGATAATCCTGTTAACAGGCTGCGGAGTATGCTGTGGTGCCCCTGTTGATGATCGATGGACTGCTCCCCTGCCCGAACACCCCTGTGGGCAGCTCCCGAGTCGCTCCATGATCCGCCCCCTGGATCTTCCCCAGGTGATCCATAGGGCTAACTCAGTCAGGATACGCACTTACGGACTAGTCCCCAGCGTGCATAGGCACGGATCTGATGGATGAAGGATCGATCTGATCAAGATCGATCTCTCTCATCCACATCACCTCGACAGCCAGCAGCAGCGCGGAAGCACAGCCTGTCATCCAGCGGAGCCCTCATGGAGCTGTACATCGATCGTGACGCTTTCCTCACGGGCCTCACCCGGGTCCAGGGGATCGTCGAGCGCCGCAACACGCCCAACCCCATCCTGTCCAACGTGGTGCTAGAGGCGGCGGAGGGTCGGCTGCGGCTGACGGCGACGGACACCGAGATGTCCTACATCGGCGACTTCCCGGCGACGGTCGAGACGCCGGGGCAGATCTCCGTAGACGCCCAGTCCCTGTTCCAGATCGCCCGGGTGCTCCCCGACTCCACAGCGCACCTCAAGCTCGGCCCGCAGAACCGCCTCGAGGTCAGCTCCGGCTCGGCCTGGTACAAGGTCAACGGCCTGCCCACGGACGACTACCCCTTCCCCCAGCACTTCGACGGCAACGGGGTGATGCGCCTCAAGGCGCCGCAGCTCGCCTGGCTCATCGACCGCACGGGCTTCGTCGTCTGCCCTGATGACAACCGCTATGGCATCAACGGCGCGCACCTGGAGGTCCACGACGGCCACGACGGTCAGCGCCTCTTGCGGATGGTCGCCACCGACGGCCACCGGCTCTCCTACGCCCAGGCGCCCTTTGAGGGCGACTTCCACATGGGCCAGCGGATGCTCCTGCCCCGCAAGGCCATCGCCGAGATGAAGAAGCTCTGCGAGCGCATCGAGGGCGACGTCGAGCTGTCCTTCGGTGAGAGCTCCGCCCTGCTCTCCGTGCCTTCAGCGCGGTTCCACTTCCGGCTCATCGACGGCGAGTTCCCCGACTACCGCCGGGTGATCCCCACGAACTTCCAGCGCCGGGTCACCGCCGACCGCGAGGTGCTCGTCTCCGCGCTCAAGCGTGTGGCCGTGCTCGCCCAAGATCGCTCTCGCCCCGTGCGGTTCAAGTTTGAGGCCGGTCAGCTCACCGTGCTGGCGCTCAACGCCGACCACGGCGAGGCCCGTGAGCAGCTCGCCATCGAGCTCAAGGGCAGCCCCGTCGAGATCGGCTTTAACATCAAGTACTTCCAAGAGGTGCTCAGCGCGATGGTCGCCGAGCGCGCGATCATCGAGCTCGGTGACGCCCTCTCCCCGGCGGTCTTGCGTGAGCCCGAGAGCGACGACTGCCTGATGATCGTCATGCCGATGCGCCTCGACTGACGCTTGCGACTCCTGACGCTTTGTGCCCAGGACTTTCGCAACTTAGAGCGGGTGGAGGTCTCCACCGACGCCCGCTTCGTGATGTTCACCGGGGAGAACGCCCAGGGCAAGACGAACCTCCTGGAGGCCGTTCACACCCTCGCCGCGCTCAAGGGTTTTCGGGCGCGGCGCAACCGCGAGCTTCTGCGCCATGGCCAAGACGCGGCGAAGGTGAGCGGGCTGGTCTTTGACGGCGAGAGCCGCCGCCAGCTCAGCGTCGAGCTCAGCCCCACCGGGCGCAAAGGCCGGGTAGACGGCAAGTCTCCGGCCCAGCTTGAGGAGTACTTCGCGAGCCTACGCGCCGTGGTGTTCACCCCTGAAGACGTCGCCATCGTGCGCGAGGGCCCTGAGCTTCGCCGCCGCTTCTTGGACCGCGCCGCGTTCACCGCCCGGGCGGGTTTTCTGGAGATCGCCCAGGCCTTCCGCGGCGCGATGGAGCAGAAATCGGCGCTCTTGCGCCAAGAGCGCCCGGATCGCCTGAGCCTGGAGGTGTTCAACGAGCGCCTGGCCATCGCCGGGGCCCGGCTCTCCGCCCGGCGGGACCGCCTCGTCGCCGAGCTTCACGAGCCGTTTCTCCAGATGCACGGGGCGATCTCCGGCCGGGGCAAGGTCGGCCTGCGGTATGTGAGCCGCCTCGGCGACGGCGACGAGGCCGCCCGGGCTGAACGTTTTCGGAGCCTGCTCGGCGAGAACCTCAACGCGGAGCTGGAGCGCAGAGCACCCCTCGACGGCCCCCAGCGCGATGAGCTGGAGCTGACGCTCGACGGCCGCAGCGCCCGGACCTGGGGCAGCCAAGGCCAGGTGCGGTCTTTGGCCTTGGCGCTCAAGCTCGCCGAGCTCAGCGCGGCCAGACGGCGCGGGGCCCGGCCCCTGTTTCTGCTCGACGACCTCTCCTCTGAGCTCGACCGCCTGCGCACGGGGCGTTTGGTCGACCTCCTCGCGAGCTTGGACCTCCAGGTGCTCGTCACCTCCACGGATCCCAACGTGCTCGGCGACCAGCCCGAGCAGCTTCGTTACGCCGTCGAGGCCGGCGTGCCGCGCCTGCTCTGATTCCTTCGTCAAATGAGCCCTCGGCCAGCCCCGGCCATGCCCCACACGCCCCCGCGGGTTACGTTCACGTGAACGCCCTCCTCGTCCCCTCGCTGTCAGGGGATCACGAGCGGGCCGGGAGTCTCTCGTTCATGGCTGAGATTCAAGCGCCGGAGCATCTTCGCCCCGGGCTCTCCGATGGCTCCGAGTACGACGCCAGCAAGATCACCGTGCTTGAGGGCTTGGCCGCGGTGCGTATGCGCCCGGCCATGTACATCGGCAGCACAGGCGAACAAGGCCTTCACCATCTCGTCTACGAGGTCGTTGACAACTCCATCGACGAGGCCCTCGCGGGCTGGTGTGATCGGGTGCTCATCGTGCTCCACGAGGACGGCTCCTGCTCCGTCGAAGACAACGGCCGCGGCATCCCCGTGGACATGCACGCCACCGAGGGCCGCCCCGCGGCGGAGGTCGTGCTCACCGTGCTTCACGCCGGCGGAAAGTTCAACAAGGGCTCGTACAAGGTCTCCGGCGGCCTGCACGGCGTCGGCGTGTCCTGTGTGAACGCGCTCTCGTCGTGGTTACGCCTGGACATCTGGCGCGGCGGCGCCCACTACAAGCAGCGTTACGCCATCGGCGTGCCCCAAACAACGCTTGAGAAGGACGGCCCCACGGAGAAGCGCGGCACCCGGGTGCAGTTTCTGCCCGACCCGACGATCTTCTCCGAGATCAACACCTTCTCGTTTGACTACCTCGCCCGGCGCCTGCGTGAGCTGGCCTTCTTGAACCCCGGCGTCGAGATTCGCATCGAGGACCGCCGCGACGGCCGCGAGCACACCTTCAAGTATGAGGGCGGCATCCGCTCCTTCGTCGAGCACATCAACAAGAACAAGCAGGCCCTGCACGACCCCCCGATCTACATGCACGCCGAGCGTGAGGGTGTGGATGTTGAGCTGGCGTTCCAGTGGAACAGCTCCTACCAAGAGACGCTGTTCTCGTTCGTGAACAACATCAACACCGTAGATGGCGGCACCCACGTCACCGGTTACCGCGCCGCGCTCACCCGCACGCTGAACGCCTACGCCACCGACGAGGGCTTCCTCAAGGCGAACAAGGGCGAGAGCCTCTCCGGCGAGGACGTGCGTGAGGGCCTCTCCTGCGTGCTCTCGGTGAAGGTGCCCGAGCCCCAGTTTGAGGGCCAGACGAAGGGCAAGCTCGGCAACTCCGAGGTGAAGGGCCTCGTCGAGAGCGTCGTGAACGACAAGCTCATGGCGTACCTCCAGCAGAACCCCCAGGTGGCGCGGTCGATCATCGCCAAGTCCCTCGACGCCGCTCGCGCCCGCGAGGCCGCGCGTAAGGCGCGTGAGCTCTCCCGGCGCAAGAGCGTGCTCGACGGCGGCGATCTGCCGGGCAAGCTCGCCGACTGCCAAGAGCGCGACGCCGCCAAGTGTGAGCTCTACCTCGTCGAGGGAGACTCCGCCGGTGGCTCGGCCAAGCAGGGCCGCGACCGCAAGTACCAGGCGATCCTGCCCCTGCGCGGCAAGATCCTCAACGTCGAGAAGGCGCGCTTCGACAAGATGTTGTCCTCCAACGAGATCAAGTCGATGATCTCGGCCTTGGGCACCTCCATCGGCCAGGACTACACGATGGAGCGCCTGCGGTACGGGCGCATCATCATCATGACCGACGCCGACGTCGACGGCTCCCACATCCGCACGCTCTTGCTCACCTTCTTCTACCGGCAGATGCCGCAGCTCGTCGAGCGGGGCCACCTCTTCATCGCCCAGCCGCCTCTGTACAAGGTCAAGCGCGGCAAAAAGGAGCGTTACCTCAAGGATGACGTGGCCTTGCGCGACTTCTTGCTGCGTGAGGGCGGCGCGGGCTTCTCGTTGCACCTCCCCGGCATCGAGGCGCCGCTCACCGGCGAGCCGCTCTTGGAGCGCCTCGACAGCGTGGCGCGGTACTCCAACCGCCTCGAGGGCCTCGCCCGCCGCTTCGATCCCTCCCTTCTCGACGCTTGGCTGGCTGTAGACGGCCCCTCCGCCGGCGCCGACCGCGAGGCCTTGGAGGCTCGGCTGCCCGCGTTCCACGAGCGGGTGAGCCTGTCTTCGCCCGAGGTCGCCGTGCGCACCACCCAGGTCGTGTACGACGACACCTGGGGCGGCTACGGCGTGCTGGTCCACTCCTTCCGCGACGGCCAGCCCCGGGAGACGCTCCTCGGCGCCGAGATCAACTGTGAGCCCGAGCACGAGAGCCTACGCCAGCTCGCCGCCGAGCTCCGCGCCGCCTTGCCGCTCCCCGCCACCTTGGGCGACACCGAGCTGCGCTCGTGGCCGGCCCTGATCAACCAGGTGATGCTCGACTCCAAGAAGGGCTGGGACGTCCAGCGCTACAAGGGCCTCGGCGAGATGAACCCCGAGCAGCTCTGGGAGACCACGATGGACCCCCAGGTGCGCACCCTCCTGCAGGTGCAGATCAAGGACGCCATCGAGGCCGACACCATGTTCACCATCCTCATGGGTGACCAGGTAGACCCTCGCCGCGAGTTCATTCAAAAGCACGCGCTGCAGGTGCGCAACCTCGACATCTAAGGTCCATACGACGGACCCGGAGGCCATGCCATGAGCGGCGCGGCGCGAGCGCAGGCGGACATCGCGGAGCTGATCTGGGGCAAGGTCATCCTCGTCACCGGCAAAGGTGGCGTCGGGAAGACGTCCGTCGCCGCGTCCTTGGGTCGGCTGGCCGCGGCCCAGGGCCGGAAGACCTTGGTGCTTGAGCTCGACGCCCAGAACCCCTCGCTCAACGCCGTGTTCGCGGCGAAGGCGCGGTACGAGCCCGTCGAGGTCCAGCCCAACCTGTTCATCGCCAACCTCGACTGGCTCAACGCCCTCAAAGAGTGGGTGGAGCGGGTGATCCCCGCCAAACGGATCGTCGAGCGCATCTTAGAGAACCACATCGTCCAGCTCTTTCTGGACGCCACCCCGGGCAACCGGGAGGTGGTCACGCTCTCGAAGCTGGTGTGGCTCTCCGGCGAGTTTGACCTCGTCGTCGTGGACCTGCCCGCCTCGGGCCACGCCACGGCGATGCTGCGCACCCCGCAAGAGGTGATGAACCTGTTCACCGCCGGGCCCCTGCACCAGCGCGGCTTAGAGGCCCAGGCGCTCCTGGAGTCGCCGACCACCCATCTTGTGCTCGTGGCGCTGCCTGAAGAGATGGTCGTCAACGAGACGCTCGAGACCTACAACAAGGTCCGGGCTGAAGTCCCCAAGCTCAAGATCAGCCTGCTCGTGCTGAACCGGGCGGCGCGGCCGAGCCTCTCGGATGACGAGCGCGCGCTGTTGGAGCGCCTGAGCGCGGCGTACCCCAGCGGCGCTGAAGGGGAGCTGCTCCTCGCCGGGCGCTGGGAGGCCACGCTGGAGGCCGGCACGGCGAGCGCGCTTGAGCGTCTCGGCCAAGAGGCGCCCCTGCTCCCGCTCATCGACGTGCCCCGATTGGCCCCCGACGGCGGCCCCGAGCGCCTCGTGCGAAACCTCGCCGCGGCCTTGGCCCGGTCCTCGTCCCGGGCCTTGCACCCCGGAGGTGGCCGGTGATTCAGCCCCGTGAGGTGCTCACCCGGCGTAAGCTTGTGGTGTGTGTGGGCTCGGGCGGCGTCGGCAAGACGACGACGGCGGCGACGATGGGCCTGTGGGCCGCGCGCCAAGGCCGAAAAGTGCTGGTGATGACGATTGACCCCGCCCGGCGCCTGGCCAACTCTCTGGGCCTCAAAGAGTTCGGCAACACCGAGACGCAGATCGTCGTGCCCGATCTCCCCCAAGGTGGCCAGCTCTGGGCGATGATGCTCGACACCCAGACGACGTTCGACGAGCTCATCCAGCGCATGGCGCCGGACAAACGCACGGCCGACCGCATCCTCACCAACCGCATCTACCGCACCATGTCCGACACCTTCGCCGGCAGCCAGGAGTACATGGCCGCGGAGAAGCTCTACGACGTGATGACGTCGGGGCGCTACGACCTCGTCGTGCTCGACACGCCGCCGGTCAAGAACGCGCTCGACTTCTTTGAGGCCCCCGGCCGCCTCTCGCGCTTCTTCGATCGCCGCGTGATCAAGTGGTTCCTCCAGCCGTATGAAGAGAAGCGCAGCTTCAACCCCCTGGCCGCGGGCACCAGCGCCGTGGTGTTTAAGCTGTTGAGCTTCATCTTCGGCAAAGAGTTCTTGGGCGACATCTCCGAGTTTTTGGTGCTGTTTAAGGACATGTACGACGGCTTCCGGGAGCGCCACGAGGAGGTGCTGCGCATCTTCCGCTCCCCGGACACCTCCTTCGTCACCATCGCCGCGCCCACGGAGCCCTCGATGGAGGTCGCCGGGTTCTTCGCTGAAGAGCTGCGCAGGCGGGGTTACCCCCGGGCGGGGATGATCGTGAACCAGGTCCACCTCTGCGCTGAAGAGCCGCTGGAGCCCGAGATCCTGCTCGGCCAGGCCGCGCGCACGACAGGGGCCGATCTTCACGAGCGCACCGCGGCGAGCCTCGTCGCCCGTTTGGGCGCGGCGCATGGGCGTCTGCGGCAGCTCGCGCACTCCGAGCGTGTCCTGATTCAAGCGCTTCACAAGATCAACCCGGCGGGGGCCTTCTTTGTCGAGTTACCCTGGCTGGAGCAACAGGTCTACGACCTGGGCGCGCTCCGCGTCGTGGCTGACAGCCTCTTCGCGGACGCCTAACCCAGGGAGCACACCTTGAATCCGAAGGAGGGCAGCTTGTCTCGAGCCCTGATGGTCATCGTCCTCTGGTCACTTTGCGCCGACGCGAACGCCGGTCGCCCGCCGCTCTCCCCACAGATCCAGGCCCACGGCGGGATCTCGGGGGTGAAGGGCCCGGGCAACCTCGGCGTGAGCGCCGGGGTGGAGTCCCGGATGACCCGCTACGTCAACGTCGATATCGGCGGGTTCTACACCTTCAACGCCAACCCCGACCTGTTCATCGACGGCGGCGACCCGGCGAGCCACTTTCGCCTGCGCCACGGCGCGTATGTCGCCCCGGGCCTCCGTCTGCCCCACCGCCAGCCCGCGAACGCCACCTGGGATGTCACCGCCCGGGTAGGCCCCGGCGTCGTGTGGGCGGCGGACCTCTCCCCCGATCACGTGAGCTTAGAGGGCCACCTGGAGCTCGACGCCGCGCTGATGGGCGCCTTAGAGGGCCAGCTCCTCTACAAAGACCAGATCGGCCTGCGGGCCTCGGCCCGCGCCTGGTTCTTTGTGCCGTTCTACATCGACACCCTCACCGACGTGCCCGTGCTCACCCCCCAGGTGACGACGGAGCTGGTCTGGAAGTTCTGAGGAGCCCCCAACATGACGGCTTTTGAAGGTGTGCCCGCCATCCACCGGCTCTTCGGGATCCGCCTGATCGGCCTACGTCACGCCGCCGGTCTCAGCCAGGCCGCCCTCGCCGCCAAGGCGGGCCTAGACCCCGACGACCTCGCCCGCTTAGAGGCCGGGGTGGGCGAGCCGACCATCGAGACCGTCGCCGTGCTCGCCGAGGCCCTGAACGTGCGCCCGGTCGAGCTCGTCCGCGATGACGAGGACCCGGCGCAGATCCTCGGTGACCTGCTCAAGCGGGTGAGCCCCGAGCAGCGCAAAGAGATGATCGCCGCCATCGAGGCGGCGCTCGGCGCCCGGGGCAAAGGCAAAAACTAGGCGCCTACCCGGCTCCTGGCCGCCGCCGCAAGGGATAAGCTCCCGACCTATGCACTCCCTCCGCGCGCTGCTCCTGCTCCTGCCGCTCCTCACCAACCTCAGCGCCTGCGCGCCGAGGGCGCCCAGCTCCATCACAGAGGCCGCGCCTCCGGTCATCGAGGACTGCGCGTTGTGGGACAACCCGCGGCTCACCCGGCGGCTTGACCTGCTCACCTCCTCTGTGGAGCGAGAGGGCAACCGGGCGGAGCTGCTCATCGACGGGGTGAGCGCCTTCCCGCGCCGTTATGAGAACAGCGCCGACGCTGAGCTCATCTTGGTGAAGACCTTTATCTTCTACGAGGATGAGGCCGGGCACGCCATCGCCAAGCTGCTCTCGGAGCGGGCCCAGGCCGGGGCCGAGGTCTGGTTTCAATACGATCAAAAAGGCAGCATCCGCGGGCCTGAAGACGTGCAGAACATGCTCACCTTGGCCGATGACGAGCGGCTCCTCGGCGAGCTGCCGCTGGTGCGAAAGATGCGTAAGGCGGGGGTCCACATCATCGCGTCGAACCCCGTGCGCCGCGCCAAAGGCATCGCGAGGTGGGGTGAGTTTGTAGACTCCTGGAGCGAGGCCCGGGGCGGCGACCCCAAGGTGCGTATCCTCCCCCGTTTTGACCACGAGAAGTACTGGATCACCCTGAACCCCCTGCCCGACGGGGATCGTGAGCTGCGGGTGATCCTCGGCGGGCTGAACATCGCCAGCGAGTACGCCTATGGCGGCACCCCCCAGAGAGACGCCGGGACCGGGCGCCGCGGCTGGCGCGACACCGACATCGAGCTTCGTGGCCCCGTCACAAACGACGTGGTGTCCCGTTACCTCGACCTGATCGAGATTCACACGAGCGAGCGGCTCGCGCCGGGTGAGCGGGGTCGGCTCAACCCCACCCAAGGCGTGAAGGGGGACGCCAAGGCGCGGTTTGTGTGGAATCACCCCATCTTGGGCAACAAACGACGCATTGAGCGTCTGTACAACGAGCTCATCGACGCCACCCCGGACGGCGCGCCGATCAAGATCGGCACGGCGTACTTCGCCCCCGGTCGCCGCATCACCCGGCCCCTCTACCGCGCGGCGCGTGACGGCGGCGCCCTCACCGTCATCACAAACTCGACAGAGAGCGTCGATATGTGGTTCGTCACCTCGGCGAGCCGCCACGAGTTCCGGCGACTGAGCCGAATCAACCCCGATCTGGGCCTGTATGAGTGGCTGCCCCAGCCGGAGCAGGGCTGGTTCACCTATCACTCCAAGCAGGCCGCGTTCGGGAGCTGCGGGCCGGTGATCGTCGGCTCGGCGAACCTCGACGCCCAGTCGAGCGAGCACAACTCCGAGTCGGTCGTCGCCGTGCGAGACGCCCAGCTCCGCGCGGACTTTGATCAGATGTTCGCCGCGGACCTCCGCGACGGCCGCGTCGCCCGGGTCGATCCCGCCGAGCTTGGCCACGTCGGCCCCATCGAGCGGATCAAGGAGCTGACGATCTACACCTTGATGTGGTATTGGCTCGACGGCGGCGCGAGAGGCGCCGGATTTGGAGGCGGAGGGAGACTCTAGGCGTCCTTGTCGCGCGGATGTCCCGTGGGTGGTCTATACTCGCGTGGCCTCCAAGACGGAACCGCCCCAATGCGCCGCTCGATCCTCCTCTGCTGCTCCCTGCTCATCGCCTGTAATCCCGACCCTGACGACAAGCTCAACGACTCCATCGACACCCAGCCCGTCGAGGTGAACCAGGACGAGGACGGCGACGGCGTCGAGTTTGAGGAGGACTGCGACGACCTGAACGCCGAGGTCTTCCCCGGCGCGCCAGAGCTGTGTGACGGCCTCGACAACGACTGCGACGGCAGCGTAGACGACGAGCCCAGCGACGCGCCCGCTTGGCACGCCGACGCCGATGGCGACGGCTACGGCGACCCAAACTCCGCGGTTGTGGCCTGCGAGGCCCCCGCCGGGCTCATCGCCGACAACAGCGACTGTGACGACGCCACGACCACGGTGAACCCCGCCGCCGCCGAGGTCTGTGACGGCTTGGACAACAACTGCGACGGCCTCGCGGATGGTGAAGACGCCGCCGACGCCGCCACCTGGCACAACGACGACGACGGCGACGGCTACGGCGACCTGGCCACGGCCCAGCGCGCCTGCGAGGCCCCGGAGGGCACGATCGCCGACGCCACGGACTGCGACGATGACGACGACGACGTGAACCCCGGCGCCACGGAGCGCTGCGCTACCGCCGAGGACGACGACTGCGACGGGCAGGTCAACGAGGACGACGCCCCTGACGCGACGGTTTGGTACGGCGACGCCGACCTCGACGGCTTCGGCGACGCGGCGGTGACCACCCTCGCCTGCGCCCAGCCCAGCGGCGCGGTCTCCGACGCCACGGACTGCGACGACCGTGACTTCGGCGTGAACCCCGACGCTGAAGAGGTCTGTGATGGCCTCGACAACAACTGTGATGGATCCACCGACGGTGCGGACGCCTCGGACATCAAGATCTGGTACACTGACGCCGACACAGACGGTTTTGGTGACCCCGCGTCGATCCAGCGCGCCTGCGACGCCCCCAAAGGCGCGGTCGCCGACAACACGGACTGCGACGACGGTGACGATGACGTCAACCCCGACGCCGCCGAGCTCTGCGACGGACTCGACAACAACTGTGACGGATCTACCGACGGCGCGGACGCCACAGACACCGAGATCTGGTACACCGACGCCGACAAGGACGGCTTCGGCGACGCCACGTCGATCCAGCGCGCCTGCGACGCCCCCACGGGCACCGTCGCCGATGACGACGACTGTGACGACGGCGACGATGAGATCAACCCCGACGCGGACGAGCTCTGCGACGGCCAAGACAACGACTGCGACGGCAGCGTCGATGATGGCGCCAGCGGCTTGGGCTCGGCCTGCGCGGCGCTCTCTTGCCTCGACGTGTTGGCCAGCGGCGAGACGGCGAGCGGCATCTACACCCTCGATCCCGACGACGACGGCGACACCTCCAACGCCGTGGAGGCCTACTGCGACCTCACGAGCGACGGCGGCGGCTGGACGCTCGTGAGCTGGACAGGCGACAGCACAAAGACGCCGCTCGGCACACCCTACCCCGGACTCGCGGTGTGCAGCACCTTGGACTGCCAACGTGGCTCAGCGGCCAGTGAGAGCGTGCTGGAGGCGCTTATCCAGGTCTCGACGTCGATCGGCGTCGGCCACAGCCTCGCCGCGATGGCGAGCTATGATCTGCTCGGCGACTACGACTACGCCGTCTCCTACGATTACCTGAGCCTCGCGGGCTTCACCCTGAGCGCGGGCGACACGCTCACCACCTGCACACCCTTCGCCACAGGCAGCGCGGATGTGCTCGCCGGGCCCACGGACGCGGATGGCGCCACGGTGTACCTCGCCCAGGGCTTCTTTTACGCCTCCGGTCACGGCAGCTACTCCGAGTCCAGCAGCTACATCTGGCTCGTGAGCGCGCCGTCGTCGTACTGCAACGGCAGCGGCTCCGCGCCGGGCTCATGGCTCGGCAACTGGAGCGCCAGCGAGCATGAGTACGGCCCCTACGAGCGCTCGACCACCGGAGCCCGCTCGGTCTGGGTGCGTTGATCCACTCGTTTTTCAGGAGCCCCCATGCGCACCCTCTCGCTGCTCGCCCTCGTCTCGTTCACCGTCGCCTGTGGCGGAGACGACAAGACCACGCCCGTTGAAGAGACCGCCGCGCCCGTCGGCCCCACAGACAACGACGGCGACGGCGTGCCCGAGGAGGAGGACTGCGACGACGAAGACCCCGCGGTGAGCCCCGAGGCCGAGGAGTCCCCCTACAACGGCCTCGACGACGACTGCGACCCCAGCACCGCCGATGATGACCTCGACGGCGACGGCTTCCTCAACGCTGATGACTGCGACGACACCAACGCCGAGCTCAACCCCGACGCCAACGAGCGCTGCGACGGCGTCGATGACGACTGTGACGGCGAGATCGACGAGGCGGTGGGCGACGTCTGGTACACGGATGGCGACGGCGACGGCTTCGGCGACCCCAGCACGGCGAGCCAAGGCTGTGAGCCCGGCGGCGACCAGGTCGCCGACAACACCGACTGCGACGACGCTGACGCCGACACCCACCCCGAGGCGCTTGAGACCTGCGACGGCGAAGACGACGACTGCGACGGTGAGGCCGATGAGGGCGTGACCTCGACGTTTTATCAAGACACAGACGGCGACGGCTTCGGAGACCTGGACTTCCCCGTCGTCGCCTGTGAGGCCCCGGTGGGCTACGCCGCGAGCGCTGAAGACTGTGATGACGGCGACGGCACGATCCACCCCGACGCCGCCGAGGTCTGTGACCTTCAAGACAACGACTGCGACGCCCTCATCGACGACGCCGATGACGACGTGAACCTCAGCACCGGCACGGTGTTCTACGCCGACGCCGACACCGACGGCTACGGAGATCCCGAGGCCCCCACCTTCGCCTGCGCCCTGCCCGAGGGCTACGCCGCGGATGATCTGGACTGTGACGACGCTGACGCGGCGATCTCCCCCAGCGCGTCGGAGGTCTGTGACCTTCAAGACAACGACTGTGACACGCTCATCGACGACGCCGACCCCGACGTAGACCCCTCAACCGGCGCCGTCTTTTATGCCGACGACGACGGAGACAGCTTTGGTGACCCCGGCGTGCCGGTGCTCTCCTGTGCGCTGCCCGCGGGGGCCAGCGAGGACGACAGCGACTGCGACGACGCCGACGGCGCGAGCTACCCCGGCGCCGCCGAGCTCTGTGACAGCGAAGACAACGACTGCGACGGCGTGTTGAACAACGGCGTGCTCGGCAGCGGCCTCGCCTGCCCCGGGGAGTCGTGTCTGGAGATCCTCAACGACGGCTCGTCTGTTGGGGATGGTGACTACGCCCTCGACCCCGACGGGTCGGGCGCGGCGCTGTACACCTGTGACATGACCACAGACGGCGGCGGCTTCACCCTCGTGTTTGACTGGGATCGCCGCAACGACGGCGACAGCCTCACCGACTTCGAGAGCCTGTTCACCGAGAACTTCAACAACATGACGTCTTGGACGACGAGCTCAACCTATCTGGAGTGGGCGGACGGCAACGCCAAAGGCGACGTGATCGACTATCAGTACGCCGTCTCGGTGCCCAACGGCGGCGAGGCGCTGTTTGACTTGGACTTCTACGGCAGCAGCATGGAGCAGTCCGGGGTGTGGTTCTGGGCGACGGCCGGCGGCAACCCGACGGATCTCCAGTGCGCGATGCCCGACAAGTCAGCGTCCAACAACTGCTTCACCGGCGCCTACGCCGGGGCCTACACCACCGCGGAGCAGGCCTACATCCCCGGGTATACCTGCGCGACGACGGCCACCGGGAACCTGGACTGGGAGTCCGTCACCCAATACGACCTCGGCGCGGAGCTTGAGTCGTTCCACCTCACGTCGTTGATGTGTGACACCTACGGCGACGAGGCCCGACTGTACTCTGTGGCGCTCTGGGTGCGCTGAGGCCGCGACGTTAGAGCGCGGCCCAGATCGGCCGCGTCGACCAGTCTCCCGGGGCGCCGAGCCTCGGGAGCAGCGCCGGATCGAGGGTGTGGAGGTGATCCCGCACGGCGCGGGGCCAGGGGTCGCCTGGCTGAACACACTGGATGAGGTGGGCGAGGAGGACGAGGGTGTTGTAGACCTTGCGCGGGGACTCCGGCGCGGTGCTCAAGGAGAGCGCGCGTGGAGTTCGAGGCAATCTTTGGGAGATTGACGAAGTTCCGGGGGTTGTCCACAAGCGCGAGTGATGCGCGACCTAGTTTCGCATGAGCGCTGAGGTGATGCATGATGGAGCCCAACCATCGCTCATCAAGGTGATAGGTCGTCGCGATCCGTTGGCGAATCGTTGTTCTTGTGGTAACGGTTGAGCAGTGTCAGCGGTGCCGAACGTGATGACCCTCCGGCGACTACCCAGATGGGGGCCAAGTTGCCCCCTTCTGTCGGTGGTGTTCGATGAAGGGCTCGTGGCTCTGCTTGATGTCCTCTTCGATGCGTCTTTTGGTCTCCGTGAAGCCTGGGCCATTAAAGTGAGCTTGATTCTGGTATGCGAGAGGATCATTTAGGGAGTGCGCGAGGACGTAGGCCCAGCGAGCGCGCAACGAGAGCTCCAGGCGCTCGCAAGCCGACCAGACCAAGGGCGGAAGATCTGGTCGAAACTGGTACAGCCCCCCAGATCTGCCCAAATGTTGTCCCAGGTACAAAACTGGTCGGGCGCCCCAGGCAGCGTAAACGGCAGGCGATACACGGAGAGACGATAGTAGTTGTGGTGCGCCAGAACACGAAGGGCGGCGGCTTCATCGTCAATCTCCAGGCCCGCGCCCTGAGGATCGGGAGCTGCTCTGAGGTTGTGGTGGATCGGTTGAGGTCGAGGCTTGTCCATGGGAAGAAGTCCCCTAAGGTCAAGAGCCCGCAGGAGAAACCCCGTAGACAGCCTACGGGAGTCCAGAAGTCTCCCTGGTGCGCATCGTTGAGAGGCGTGGGTGCTGTTGCTTCAAACTCTATCAGGACATGGAGCGTAAGGCTGCGCGCGGCCGTCCCAACCGCGCCCTCTCACCCCTCATCCGCCCAGCGCAACAGCGCCTCGACGTCGCGCCAGCGCCACTCGTTCTTGCCTGCGCCGAGCACGCTGAAGGCGATCTGCCTGCCCGAGGGCGTCACAAACACCCCGGCGAAACAGTAGCCCGCGGTGTCGGTGTAGCCGGTCTTCGCGGCGAGGATCTCCAGGTCTTTACGACCGGCGAGGCGGTTGGTGGAGTACAGACGACGGTCACGCTCGACGTCGGTGCGCTCGATGTCCCAGTGCTCGGCGGTCGCGGGGATCGACAGGACGGGGTGCGCGGCGACGGCCAAGGCCGCCCGGGCCATGTCGCGGGCGGTGGAGAGGTTCTCGTCCTCTAAGCCTGAAGGGTCGGCCCAGGTGGACATGGCCATGTGGAGGTCTGCGGAGACCTCGTCCATGCGGTGGATGAAGTCGTCGTAGGGGAGGCCCGAGGCCACCTGCATGCCGTAGGCGCCGCGGTTGTCTGAAGACACGAGGGCCGAGCCGAGGAGATCCCAGGCGCGGTAACACTCGCCCGTGGAGAGCTTGGAGAACGCGCCGTTCCGGGTGGGCCGAAAACGCACGTCGATGCAGAAGTCGCGATCCAGATCCGGGGACTCCGAGGCCATCGCCAGAGACGACACGAGCTTCGTGAGCGAGGCCACGGGGCGGCGATCGTCGGCGGCGCGCTCGTAGAGCACCTCGCCGGAGTCGACGTCGAAGGCGAACACGGCGCGGCTGTAGAGCTTCGGCGCGCCGGTCGTAGGCGCGGCGCGGCGATCGAGCTCGGGGAGCACGGCGAGGGGCCCGGGGTTGGGGTGCCAGCTCGGCGGGGTCCAGCTCGCCGGGCGAGGCTTCGTCGGCGAGCCCTCCAGGTCGGCCTGGGCGGGCGTGTTCAGGAGGTTGAAGGTCGCGGCGCCGAGGATGACCACCCAGGCGGTCACGAGCGCACGGCTCATCAGTCGGGTCATGTCCCTGCCCTGATTGAAAGAGGGGGGTGAGGACTCCATGTCACCAGTTTCGGTTTGACCTGTCAACACCACAAGCTCGACTTCATGTGAAGAGTTTCTTGACCTCCCCTGCGTGCGCGCCTCAGCGGCGGTATTGTAGAGGTGATCTTCAGAGGATCTTCTATGCGCAATGTGATCCAAACCCTGTCCCCGATCGCGCTCTTGCCGATCCTGATCTCGCTCAGCGCCTGCACCAAAGACGACGTCGTCGCCGACGACACCAGCTCGATCTACCCCGAGGGCCTCGCGCCCTTGGCCGAGAACACCGCGCCCGCGCCAGCGAGCACCGAGGCCGAGCCTTGGCCCGAGCAGCTCTCCTTGGTGAGCGACGGCGAGGCCGAGCCGATGTGGGTTCACGCCCGGGGCTACATCCAGCAGCCCGTCTCGGCGGTGTGGGCGGCGCTCTCGACGCCTGAGGTCGTCGTCGATCGCCGGGTGGTGGGGGAGTGGACGGTGCAGCAGGACGACCCTCCGCGCTACGACGTGGGCTTCTTGTTGCACTACGTCGTCTTTGACGTGGTCACCGTCGAGTTTGACCTCCAGTGGGATCAGGCGGTCATCGAGGGCAGCGCCGCGGCGCCGACGCAGGTCGCCGCGCGGATGGAGAAGGTGGACGGCACGGTGTTCATCTCGCTCATGGAGTGCTCGGTCTTGCTCATCGAGGTCGCTGACGGGGTCACTGAGGTGCAGCTCGTCTACCAGCTTGAGTCGGCCACGGGCGAGATCGAGCCCGCCGAGGAGTATGTCACCGACCTCTTCGAGAGCCTCAAGGCCGTGGCCCACGGCGAGGCGCTGCCCACCTACGAGTGAGCCGGGCCTCTGGATCTCGTCGCGCTGCGGACGTCACGCATCTGGTAGAGTGGCCCCGATGCGCCGCGTCACCCCCCTGCTGCTGATCCTCACCCTAGGCGCCCTGGCGGACTCTAGCCGCGCCGGGCCGCCCGTGGACCTCCGCGCCTTGGCCCGGGGCTACACCCTGCAGTCGGTGCTGGGCCTGCCGTCCGCCGCCGGGCTCGCCTTCTCCCCAGACGGGCAGACGCTCTACGCCGCGGGCACCGACGACGCCCTGCGGGTGTTTGACGCCCGCAGCCTCACGCTCCGCGCCTCGTGGGGCCACGACGGGGCCCGGGTGCGCCAGGTCGTCGTCTCTCCAGATGGGCAGCGCGTGGCCGTCGGCGACATGCAGGGCAACATCACCCAGCACGACGCCGCCACGGGCAAGGTGATCACCCGGGTCAAAGGCACCGGTCGGCCCTGCATCGGCCTCGGCTGGTCACCCGACGGCACGAAGCTGGCGTACGCCGCGCTTTATGGCCCGGCGCGGGTGGTCGAGGCCGCCACGGGCAGGCCCTTGGACGATCTCAACGGCCCCGGCGAGTGGTTCGGTGAGGCGCGTTTTAGCTTTGAGGCCAACCGTGTGGCCCTGATCGGCCGCGACGGCCTGGTGCGGGTGCTCGATCTGCGCACCGGCGCCCTGCTCAAGACGCTCAGCGCCGCGCCCGGAGAGGCCACCCGGCTCGTGTGGTCCGGCGACGGCCAGCGCCTCGCGGTGGAGGACGGCCAAGGCCAGGCGCTCGTGTGGACGGTGGAGGGCAAGCTCACCCAGGTCAACCGCGCCCCGGAGCCGATGGGCGGCCTGATCTTCGCCCCCGATCACCGCACGCTGTTGAGCCCCGCGGGCCAAAACCGCGTGGAGGTGTGGAGCGCCCGCAAAGACACGACGATCGCGCCCCTCTCCGCGCCGCCGCGCTGGCTCGGCCTGCCCATCGAGGAGGAGGTCCCCGAGGCCAGCGAAGGCCGCTATCTCGGCGTCCCCGCGGCGATCTCCCCCGACGGCGCCCTGCTCGCCGAGTCGTGGACAAACCAGCTCCGGGTGTGGGAGCTGGCCACGGGCGCGCTGCTCTCCACGAGAGACACCGGCCTCGCCGAGGTCACCGACGTAGACGTGGGCCCCAAGGCCACAAACGTCGTGGTGACCACCACCGATGGCCGGGTGCAGGTCTACGACGCTGAGGGCGCCGCCCTGCGCGCCGAGCTGGTCTTGCCCAAAGGCCCCGCCCGCGCCGCCGACCTCTCCCCGGACGGCCGCACCGTCGCCATCGCCGGGCCCGACTTTCATGTGCGGGTGTGGGAGCCCTTCGCCGGCGGCCCCACCACGACGATGTTTGGCCACACCGGCCCCGTCACCGACGTGCTGTACACCAACGACGGCCGCCGGGTGCTCTCGGCCTCTTCAGACGGCACCGTCGGCGGCTGGGACGTGCCCAGCCGACAGCGCGTCGCGGAGCTGCCCGCCCAGCCCCAAGGCGTGCGGTCTCTGGGCCTCACCCGCGACGGCCTCATCGTCGCCTTCGGGGCCACGCCGCCGCCGAGCGCCGCCCCCGCCACGCCGCCGCCCACCCCCGCCGCCACGCCGGGCCCCGCCACCCCGCTCCTGTTCACCAGCGCCGGGGCCCCGAGCCCCCAGGCCGCGCTCAAGCTCGGCTGCGCCGGGGTGCCCGCCGTGGTGAGCCGCGACGGCAAACACCTGATCTGCGCCAAGGAGCAGCTCGTGAAGGTCGAGATCAGCACCGGCTTGGAGGTCTACGCCGCCGCCGGGCGCTACACGTCTCTGGCCTTGAGCCCCGACGGCCAGCTCCTCGCCGCGGGGACGGGGGGCGGCGCGGTGAGCGTGCTCGACCCCAAGACCGGCGCGCTCCTCGTCTCTTTGCCGGGCCACGCCGAGCGGGTGACGGCGGTGGCGTTCTCCGACGATGGCCGGGTGATCGTGAGCGGCAGCGCCGATGGCACCACGCGGGTCTGGAGCCGCCCATGAGCGAAGGGGTGAGCCCGCTGGTCGGCACCCTGCGCCGCGCCCGCGCCGTCGCCGTCGCCCGGGTGGTCGCCGGTGGCTTTGAGGTGCTCTCCCGGGTGGGCGGCGCCACGCCCCTGGCCCGGCCGGAGCGCTACGGCGCCGAGCTCGCCGGTCGAGATCTGCCCTACGGCCCACACCCCCGGCAGACGGTGGACATCTACCGCCCCGTCGAGTCCAGCGGCCCGGCGCCGGTGATGGTGTACTTCCACGGCGGCGGCTTTCGGGCGATGTCCAAAGACACCCACTGGCTGATGGCCCTGCGCTTCGCCCGGGCGGGCTTCGTCGTGGTGAACGTCGATTATCGCCTCGCGCCGGAGAGCCCCTTCCCCGCCGCCGCCCAAGACGCCTGCGCCGCGATCCGCCTCGCCGTAGACCTCGCCGGTCGCTACGGCGGTGACCCGTCGCGCCTGCTCATCGCCGGGGAGAGCGCCGGGGCCAACCTCACCGCCGTGGCCACCATCGCCTGCTGCTTTGAGCGCCCCGAGCCCTGGGCCCGGGACGTCTACAAGCTCGGCGTGGTGCCCCGGGCGTCCTTGCCCGCCTGCGGCATCCTCCAGGTGAGCGACACCGAACGTTTCACCCGGGCCAAGCCGCTGCCGCTGATCTCCCGGGACGCCCTGCGTGACCCCGAGGCCGCCTACCTCAAGCGCAGCCTGAGCGGCGAGGTTGAGCTGGCCGACCCGCTCCTGGTGATGGAGCGCGCCGCCCGCGCCGATCGCCCTCTGCCGCCGCACTTTTTGCCCTGCGGCACCAAAGACCCCCTCCTCGACGACACCCGGCGCATGGCCGCCGCCGTCACGCGCCTGGGCGGCGAGTCGATCCTGCGGGTCTATCCCGGCGAGATCCACGCCTTTCACGCCTTGGTCTGGCGCCCGGCGGCCCGCCGCTGCTGGGAGGAGATGACCCAGTTCGCCTTGGACCGCAGCGCCGCCCCCTGAGCCGGGCCTCAGGCTCAGCCGTGGTCGTGCTCGTGATCGTGGTGCTCGTCGTGGCCCGCCGCGCGGCGGATCACCACCAAGGTGCCCAAGGCCCGCGCGTCGCGGCCCGCGCCCAGGGGCCCGATCTCGACCCGGTTGCCGACGCCTTGCACGAGCAGCGTCCCCTCGGCCCCTTGAACGAAGCCCTTGACGCGTAAGGCGCCGAGGCCGACGAGCCGCTCGCGAAGGGCCTCGGGATCGGCCCCAGACGGGATCTCAAGCAGCTCGGTGACGAAGCGCTCATGGCTGTGCGGGCGCGGGCTGTGACCCTGGTGCCTCCGCCTGGCGCGCAGGGCGTCGGGGTCGGGCGGGAAGAGCAGGTCGGGGTTGAGGTCTCCGGCGACGGCCTCCACGATGGGCACACCGCTCACACGCTCGGCCAAGGCGGCGCGGGCGAGGGCCTGATCCGCTGGAGAGAGCAGGTCAAGCTTTGAGAGCACGACCAGATCCGCGGAGGAGACCTGCTCCTCAAAGGTGCCGTCGAGATCACGGCCTTCAGCGAGCTGCGCCGCCGAGCACACGACCACGGCGGCGTCGTCGCCGATCCAGGCGTTTACCGGCTCCCGCCAGAGGTTGAGCTGGGTCTCAAAGGGCAGGGCCACGCCGGAGGTCTCGATGATCACCCGGTCGGGCTTTACCCGCTCGTAGAGGAGCTGAAGCGTCTCGATCAGGGTGTCGGAGAGGCGGCAGCAGACGCAGCCCCCGGCGAGCTCGATGAACGACTCCGAGGCGCCGCCGCCGCTGAGCAGGGCCTCGTCGATGCCCAGCTCACCGAGCTCGTTGGAGATGACGGCCACACGCACACCGTCGCGCTGGGCGCGCTCTAGGAGCGCCCGCACGAGGGTGGTCTTGCCCGCGCCGAGAAAGCCCGAGACGACGAGCGCCGGGACCAACGGGAGCGCCGCCAAGCGCTCAGCTCTGCGGCGCGGCGGGGGCCTTGTTGATCAGCTCCTGCAGCTCGCCGCTCTCGTACATCTCCATCATGATGTCCGAGCCGCCGACGAACTGGCCGTCGATGTAGAGCTGGGGGATGGTCGGCCAGGACGAGAAGGTCTTCACGCCGTCGCGCACGGCGGGATCCGAGAGCACGTCGAAGGTGGAGAACTGGGCGCCGGAGCGCTTGAGGATCTCGATGGCCCGGGCCGAGAAGCCGCACTGCGGGAAAAACTTCGTGCCCTTCATAAACAGGACGACGCGGTCCTTGGTGACCAGCTCGCGGATGTAGTCGTGCACGGGGTTGTTGCTCATAAGGACTCCGGCGAGGTGGGGTGAGGCGGGGAAGAGCGGGGAAGTTAGGCGCGAGACGCCCAGCGGGAAGGGGTCCAGGTGCGCAGGGCGAGGGCGTGGATCGCGCCACCAACGAGACCATCCAGGGCCTTGTACACGAGCTGGTGCTGCTGGATGCGGCTGAGGCCCTCAAAGCTGGGGCTGATGACGTCGGCGGAGAAGTGCTCCTTGTCTCCGGCCTCATCGGCGACGATGGCCAAAGAGTCAGGGATCTTGGCCTGGATCAAGGCCTGAACGGCTGCGGGCTCCATCATGGCGGCGGACCTCCAGTCCGGTCTCTTAACCCCTCTCCCCTGCCTCAGCCGCGCCAGATGTGCTAAACAGAGCCCTCGATGCGACTCGTCCCCTACCTCAACGCCTTGGTCGGCGCGGTCATCGCTGGCGCGATCGCCACCGCGTTCTTGATCCCCGCGCTGCCCTTCGTCGTCGTGCCCCGCGGGCGCCGTGAGCGCTACATCTGGTGGACCAACACCGGCGCCTCCTACGGCATCCTCCGCTACGCCTTGCGGGCCGAGCTCGACGTGGTGGGCCGAGAACACATCCCCTTCGGCCAGCCGTACATGGTCGTGGCCAACCACCGCTCGTGGGTAGACGTCATCACGCTCATCTGGGCGGCCCGCGCCGAGGGCCTCTCCAAACGTGAGGTGTTCTTCACGCCGGTCATGGGCGTGTTGGGCTACCTCGGCGGCGCGGTGTTCTTCAACCGCGACCACGCAGAAGGACGCCGACGCGCCAAAGAGGAGTGCCTGTACCTGCTCAAGCAGGGCGTGCCCTTGCACATCTACCCCGAGGGCACCCGCACCCGAGATGGCAAACTCCGTGAAAAGATCCATCTCGCCATGCTCGAGGTCTGTTGGGAACATCGCATACCGCTGGTCCCCGCGGCGCTGTGGGGGACGGAGCGTGTGGTGGGCGTCCCATTCCGGGGTGTACACCTGGGCGAGACGGTCCACGCGCGGTTTCGTCCGCCCTTAGACCCCGCGCTCTACCCAAACGGTGAGGAGTACGCCAAGGCCTGCTGGGCCCAGGTCACGGAGATGGTGAACGCCCTTGAGTCGGAGTACGCGGAGAAGCGCTGAGCGCGCCTGCGAACCCTGGCTGGTTTGAGGCATACTGCTCGACGATCCGCGCCTCGTCGTCTCCGCGCCTTCGCACCCAGGAGCTCCCCCATGCTGTCTTCGCTCGCGCTGCTGTCGCTGTTCTCCTTCTCCTCCGCCCAGGCGGGCAGCATCGAGCTCTGGTCGATGGACGACTTCGGCGACGATGGCTACCTCGTCGGCAACAAAGACGGCTGGAAAGGCGGCTACAGCCGCGACCAGTGGTATGTCGGGGACAACATCGTCTACACCCTGACCGACGACAACGTCCAGGGCTCCGACTTTGAGGTCTACGGCGGCAACACCGCCGCCGACAACTGGGTGGTGCGCGGCGAGGCCTACGCCCAGGGCAAGGTCGAGGCCAAGCTCTTCAACGACGACGATGACGCCATGGGCGTCGTCTCTCACTTCAGCGCCGCCGATCGGTTCTACATCGCCGTCATCACCCGCAACAGCGCGCCGCCCCCCGCGGACACGGCCGGGAGCAGCTCCCTCATCGTGATCAAGGTGGACGAGGACGGCGGCGCGGAGCTGATCAACACCCCGGCCCGCATCAACGGCAACGGCGAGTTCAGCCTCACCCTTGAGGTGAACGACGGCGTGGTCATCGCCTCGGTGGACGGCAAAGAGGTGGCCAAGGCCACCGACCCCAACCCTCTGCCCGCGGGTCTGGTCGGCTTCTACTCCTACGACACTGGCGGTACAGGCGGCGGCGGCGGAGACGGCACCCTCGCCGGGGCCACGGCGATCACCGCGAGCCTCAGCGACGACGACGATGACGGCGTCGCCGATGACGCCGACAACTGCGAGACGGTGAAGAACGCCGACCAGGCCGACAAAGACAAGGACGGCATCGGCGACGCCTGCGACGAGCCCGTAGACACCGGCACCCCCGATGACACGGGCACCACCGACGACACCGGCACCCCGACCGACGACACGGGCACCACCGGCGACGACACGGGCACCACGGGCGACGACAGCGGCGGCCTCGTGCGGCCGGATCAGGTCGTGCTTCGCCCGGGCTGCGCTTGCTCCAGCGCGGAGGCCCCCTCCGCGTGGTGGGGCCTCGTCTTGGGCGCCTTGGCGCTCCTGCGTCGCCGGGCGCGCTGAGCGCTCAAGGTCTCGTTGAGGCCCCCCGAAGGCGGCCTCAACAGAGGCGGGTGTTACTTCGCGGCGCCTTCAGCGGGCGCGGCGCCTTCAGCGGGCGCGGCGCCTTCAGCCGGGGCGGCCGGCGCGGCGTCACCAAAACGCACGACGTAGGCCCGGCGGTCGCCTGGACCGGCCAAGAAGTACTTGCCCTTGGGCACGGCGTCGGCGGCGATGTACTTCACCGCGCGCTCACCCTCGGCCACAGCCACGACCTTCGCCGCGTCGATGGTGGTCTCGACGACCTTGTAGTCGGTCTCGGACTTGGCCTCGACGCCGAAGTAGACCCAGTTGGCGCCTAAGGTGAAGAACTTGTCGCCCTCGACCTCAGGGTTGAACTTGATCTCGGGGTTCTCGATGGCGGGGACGAGCTGCAGCTCGCTGCTGGCGCGTTTGCCGACGAGCACGAGGTGCTCACCGGGGCCGATGAGGTTCCAGGTCTCTTCTTTGGAGGGCTTCGTCGAGGGGTAGCGGACCTCTTGTTGGCTGCCGAGCAAGGTGGCCTTCTTGATGTCGGCGTAGGTGCTCACGGGCTTGAGGCTCGTGCCTTGGAGGATGTAGACGCCGTCCCCCTCGTTCGCGCGCCAGATCTTCATCTCGACCTGACCGGCCGCGGCGGTGCCGCCCTCGATGGCCGGGGCGCCGACGAGCAGGAGGTTCTTGTCGGAGGGCGTGAGCGTGTACTTCGCGCCAGAGCAGGTGTTCTCCAGCTTGAAGACGCCGTTCGCGTCCGTCTTGCCCTCGCGCACCTGGCAGGTGAGGTCACCGCCGTCGGCACGGGCGAGCAGGGTGACGTCGGCGGCGGGCTGGCCGGTGAGGCCATCTACGAGTTTTCCCTCGAAGCTGCCTGAGCTACAGGCCGTGAACGCCCCGAGCAGAACAAGCGCGGCGGACCGCGCGGCGAAAGTGATCATGGTTGTTGCTCCTTTTTCTTCATCCCCAGGATGGTCTCGTCGGGGAACCGTCAAGATATTTCACTTGTGTGTCAAAGTGGACAGCCAAAGCGCATGTTTTCAGAGAATCGTGCTCTGCGCTTGTGCAGGGGCGTTCTTTTGCGTAGCTTGAACACGAGCGAACACCCCCAGAGAGGATCCCCCATGCGCGCGACGATCGCCTCCCCCGTGATGATGATGGTGCTCTTGGGGGGCTGCTTTGAGCTGCCGGAGCGCGTCAAGGACAGCGCCGTAGACGACACCGCGAGCACCGGCGGCGAGTGCCCCCCCGACTCCTTGTCCCGCCCGACGAGCTCGGTGACGGTCCTCGACTTTGTGGTGAACGGGCGGCGCATCTCTCCCACCCCGGCGATCTTGTGTGTGTTCGCCGGCGGTTACGGCGCGCGGCTCGGGCTGGTGCAAGGCGACGAGTCGGGGATAGTCACCGTGCAGAGCGCGGCGCTCGGCGCCTGGGGCCTCCCTGACCCCGACGTTGACGTCTCCGTGCTCTGGGGGGACGTCACCTGGGCCGAGTCCGACTTCTTCACCGGAAACGTCGTGATCTCCGAGGCCAGCAGCGGCGACTCCGGCCTCGGCGACTCCGAGAGCGGCAGCGGGGCGTTCGTCAGCTTCAACGGCGAGGCGACGAACGCGGACGCTCAGCAGCTCGTGCTGAACCTGAGCTGGGAGGGCTGACCGGCGCGGGCGTGTCGGCCTGCGCGGCCTCGGCCTCGCGGCGGGGGTAGGCGTCGTTGGTGACCCGCGTGACCTGAAAGATCGCGTAGAACAGGCGATCTTCGAGGTGATCCCGCACCGGCTTGGGGATCGCCTTGCCCACGAGCCGAACCGGCAAGAACAGCATGTTCGCGATCCGGTCGGCGAGGCGCGTCTGCATCTGCTTAGAATAACGCCAGCCTGTGCTATGCTGTGCAAAACCATTCAGGTGCGCCATGCCTCCGCAATCCCGTGTTGGTGACAACGCCTTCAACCCCGCCGACGCCCACGGGTGCCCGGCCTGCCCGCACCCCGTCACCGGGCCCGGCCAAGCGGGCAGCCCTGACGTGATCGTCAACGGGATGCAGGCGCTTCGAATCGGTGATCCCGGCCAGCACGCCGCCTGCTGCGGGCCGAACTCTTGGGTGGTCGCCGCGGGCTCGGGCTCGGTGACCTTCAACAACATCCCCGCCGCGCGCCTGGGCGACAGCACCACCCACTGCGGCGGCTCGGGCAGCCTCATCGTCGGCAGCGCCAACGTCATCGTCGGCGGATAACGCCGCTGCCCGCGCTCCTCCTCCCGGGCTCACCCCCGCTCGTCTGTCCGGCCTGCCGTCAGGTCGTGGACGGCCAGATCCGTTACGAGCTCCTGGAGCCCCACCCCGCTGGGCTCTGCTGCCCGAACTGCGGCGCTGAGCACCCCGTCGTGGACGGCGTGCCCTTGGTGATGCGAAACCTCGACGCCTGGTTGGCCACCGAGGCCGCCGTGGTGTTCGCCCGGCGGGATCTCCCCGAGGCCACCGCCGCCCGGCTGATGCGCGGCGCCGGTGGATCTTTGCCCCGAGAGGCCCAGCTTGTGCGGGCGTACCGTGACGCGCCGCCGAGCCCCCTGCATGAGCGGGTCGCCGCCTGGATCTCCGCCCAGCCCGGCCTGTTTCTGGAGCTGGGCTGCGGCCTCGGCGTCGGCGGAGACGTCGCTCAAGATCGCCGCATCGGCCTCGACCTGAGCTTCTCCATGGCCCGGGCCTACCCTGGCCGCGGCCTCGTCGGCGACGCGCTGGACCCGCCCTTTGAGGCCGGGCGTCTTGACAACGTGCTCCTGCTCAACGTGCTCGACTCCTGCCGAGATCCTCGGGTGCTGCTGGCCCAGGCCGACGCGCTGCTGCGCCCGGGCGGCGGCATGTTGATCTCCTGCGCCTGGGCCTGGCACGACGAGGTCACCCCGCTCAACGCGCGGATCACCCCCGACCAGCTCCACCGGGCCTTGGCGGGTGACCGCCGGGCGCTGGGGCTCACCCTTGGGTACACCGTCGAGGCTCTGGAAGATCCGGTGATCTGGCGGCTGCGCGCGGGCCCACGCACCATCCACGAGCACAGCGTGATGCTCATCGCCCTGCGAAAGTCCGCCGAATGACGGCGTGGCGTAACCAGCGCTTGTGTCTGGGCGAGGCTTGAGGCAGAATGTTGGGGAGCCCGACCGACCCCTCAAACGCGGCGGGCCCACCTCCGATTCGTCCTAGACCCTGAGAACACCTTCGCGACGCCCCGGCGCCGCGCTCTGGGAGGCTCCAATGCCCAAGATCACCGACCGCTTCGGCCGCCCCTCTTCAGGGCAGATGCCGGGGCTCGTTGAGGCCATCGTCACCGACAACGTCGACCCCGCCGAGCTGGCCCGGGTGCGCGTGAAGTTCCCCTCCTTGCCTGGCCCCCCGAGCGGCGGCGACGAGATCCTCTCGTACTGGGCCCGCCTCGTGATGCCGATGGCTGGCAAAGAGCGCGGCTGGGTGACGATCCCCGAGATCGGCGATGAGGTGCTCGTGGCGTTTGTGCACGGCGACTTCAACAACGCCATCGTCATCGGCTCACTCTTCAACGGCGTCGACACCCCGCCCTACGCCAACGAAGACAAAGAGGACAACCTCCGCGTCTTCCAGTCCCGCTCCGGCCACCGCGTCACCTTCGACGACACCAAAGGTGAGGAGCGCATCGAGCTCATCGTCTTCAACGAGGAGATCCGCATCATCTGGGACGCCAAAGAGAAGGTGCTCTCGGTGTACTGCGGCAAAGACATCATCGTCGAGGCCAAAGAGACGATCTCCATGAAGTGCAAAGACTTCGTGCTCAAGGCCGACAACAGCGTGAGCATCGAGGCTGGGGCCAACATGGACCTCAAGGCCGGCTCGGCGCTCACCGCGAAGGGCGGCAACAGCATGGTGCTCACCGCGAGCATGACCCAGATCAACTGAGGCGCCGCGACTTGGGGCGCTCACCCTTTGATCCTTGCTTTTCACGGTGATCCTGTGAGAGCATAGGGTCAGAGGGTGAAGCCATGATGAGCAGACTCAGCACGATCCTGGCCGGTGCCCGCGCCGAGAGCGCGGCGGTGTATGTCTGGGGGGCGGACTACACGGTCTGCGCCGACGCCGTCGAACGAATGGGCCTCCCGCTTCTGCGGGTGGAGTCCGGCGGGTTCGCCGCGGAGTGGACGGAGCCTCTGCGTGAGCTGCTCCAGGCCGGCCGTTACCGCGTGGCCTATGAGGTGCTGCCGTGGCAGGTCGTCGAGTGGCGTGAGCTGGGGCGGTCCTTGTTTAAGGACACCGTGGTGGATCAGGTCGAGTCCCAGCACGCCGACGACCCCCGCTGGGGCACAGACGCCTTCGCCGCCGATTACGCCGAGGGCCTCCGCGCCATCGCCGCCGCCACCGTCGCTCGTCTGGTGATCGCGCGCCTCGACGACGTGCTCACGATGTGCACCTGGCGGGTGTTTGACCGGGAGCGTGGCCTGCTCACCGCGCGCCTGGGCTTGGGCTCCACGGAGTCCTCTTCAGAGGTGCTCACGGTGCTCGATCAGCTCGGCGCCGAGGGTGAAGATCGTGCGCGGCTGTACCAGCTCTGGATCGCCTCCCAAGGCTGGTGGTAAGCTCCCCCGCGAGAAGCGAGCGCGCTCGTGACGAGCGCACGGCTATGGAGCAGACGATGGGCCGACCGACCGAGTTTATGAGCGCCTTGCGCGACCCCAAGAACAAGCCGCTGCAAGGCAAACACCCCGCCGACGCCGCGCTGCGCTCGCTGTGGGTTCACGTCGCCTTCGCCGATGGGCGCGTGGGCGACGCCGAGCTGGCCTTGTTCCAGGCCGTCTCCCCCGGCGTGAGCCGCGACGAGCTCCTGCTCCAGATCGCTGAAGACGCGGCGCGGCCCATGGACCTCAAGGCCCTCGCGGCGGCCTTGCCTGACGAGGTCGACCGCCAAGACACCTTCATGTTGGCGAGCTGGATGGTCGGCCAAGACGACCGCGTTCACAACGCCGAGGCGAAGATCCTCGGCGAGCTGATGCGGGCCTTGGGGCTTTACAGCGGTACTCGTCCAGATTGAGCCATCTCGCTTGCTGGACGACGCCGGGTCGAGCCTCAGCGGTGGGGCACCGCTTAGCTTCTGGACGAGCACCGCTGTAGTCGCGGGCAGCGGCTCGTCGCCGCGCTCATCGGGCACGAGCGCCGGGAGCACCGGGAGCTCGTCGGTGTGGGCGTCGATGAGCTGCCGCTCCAAGGCGGTGATCGTGCGCTGGGCGAGGCCGAAGCGGGTGCGCAGCTCCTCAAGCTCGGCGCGGGCGGCCTTGAGCTGGAGCTTGGCGGCGGTCTGCTGGGCGAGCTCCTCCAGAGCCTCCTCACCGGGCTCGTCGATGAGCGCGCGCACCACCCCGGCCGGGGCGGCGGGCTCTTTTCCGCGCCGGGCGATGCGCCGGGAGAGCTCTTGCAGCGACTGCCGGGCCACGCGCAGATCTTCGCGGAGCTGGTGCTCGACGACCTCCCGGCGGCCAAGCTCAACAAAGGTCTTCTGCAGGTGCGACTGCAGGTGCCCCAGGCAGGCCCGGGCGTCCGACGGCAGGCTCATCCCAGGACCGGCGGTGAGCAGGGTCAAGGTCTGGATGTTGTGGTGAAGCTCGGCCAAGGCGCGCTGGGACTGCTCGGTGACCGCGGGCAGCTCTTGCAGGCGGGCGAGCTCGGCCTGTAAGCGGCGGACCTCAGCCCGGGTGTCGATGAGCCGCGACAGCAAGAGCGCCGCGACCGTCGCGAGGGCCGAGATGGCCACGAGGCTCCCGAAGAGGCCGCCCATCTCAGCCGATTCGGATCTTGTAGGGGTTGTCCGACGCTTTTTTGGCGGTGTTGGCGACGCGCTCCTTGGCTTTGGTGAGCTGCTCCTTCATCACCTCGTTGTCGGGCTCAAACGTGAGGGCGAACTGGGTCTGCATGACGCAGCCGCTGTAGTCGCCGTCTTTCCAGCACTGCAGCGCCATACGCCAGTATTTGCCGCCCTTCTCGGTGCGGGCGGCCTGCTCGGGATCGGCGCTGGCGGCGGCGCCGGCCCGGGCCTCTTTGCGGCCCTCATCGGAGAGGCGCTGGGAGCCCGCGCCGAGCTCGTTGTCGTACGCGCTGCGGGCGTCGGGGTCGCGCAGGGTGCGGTAGGCCTCGTTCAAGGCGCGGTAGATGCGGTTGACCTTGTTGCGCAGCTCGGCGTCACCCACCCGGGCGAAGCGGTCGGGGTGCAGGCGGCGGGACTCTTCGCGGAACGCGGGCTCGATGTCGGCTTGGGCGCAGGTGCGGGGGAGCTGGAGCAGGCGGTAATAATCGACCTCGCCGAGGATCTCGGCGAGGGCCTCGGCCTCGTAAGCTTGACGCATCCGAACGTCCATGGGGGCTCCTGCGCGGGTTGGTTTATTATAACTGCGATGCGCTGAATCTCAGCCTCAGAAATCGAGCTCGTCAAATCGTTTGGACTGCACCTCATCTTGGGTGAGCCCGCTGGAGGCCTCGATGCGCATGTCCCGGTGGGCGCCGCGGTCGAGGTCCTCAGCCACGACGTGAACGATGCCGTCGCTGTCGATCTCAAAGCCGATGCGCACCTTCACCTGACCCCGGGGTGCTTGGCGCAGGTGGTCCAAGACAAACTGCCCGAGGAGCTCGTTGTCGGACGCCATGCGGCTCTCGCCTTGGTAAACCTCTACCCGCACCTCACCTTGGTTGTCGTGCGCGGTGGAGAAGACCTTCGTGGCCTCAGTGGGGATGGTCGTGTTGCGCGGGATGAGCACCTCACAGAACCCGCCGACGGTGCGGATGCCCAAGGACTGCGGCGTCACGTCCAGCAAGAGCGCGCTGGCCTGGGGGTTGTCGGAGGTCAGCGTGTGCGCCTGGATCGCGGCGCCGATGGCCACGACCTCATCGGGGTTGATGCGGGTGTAGGGCGCCTTGCCGAAGTAGTCGCCGACGGCGTCGCGGATGAACGGCGGGCGGGTCATGCCCCCGACCATCAACACATGGTCGATCTGGCCCCGGGTGAGCCGGGCCTGGGAGAGCGCGTCGTCGCAGGTCAAGAAGGTGCGCTGGATGAGGGGGCGCACGATGCGCGCGAGCTCGTCGCGGCTGAGCTTGATCGTGAGGCCGAGCTCCTCCCCTTTGGGGCCACGGGCCAGGTTGGGCACGTCGAGCTCAACGTGCTCGGCTTCAGTGAGCGCGATCTTCGCCCGCTCACCGGCGGCGCGCAGCTTGAGGCGCGCGGTGCGGTTGGCCGTGAGATCGACGTTGTGGGCGCGCTTGAACAGCTCCAGGAGGTGATCGCCGATGGCGGCGTCGAAGTCGTCTCCGCCCAGAAACGTGTCGCCGCTGGTGGCCACCACCTCAAACAGGTCGTCGTCCAGGCGCAGGATCGACACGTCGAAGGTGCCGCCGCCGAGGTCATACACCGCGATGTGCTGGCGTTTGCCCTTGTTGAAGCCATACGCCAGGGCGGCGGCGGTGGGCTCGTTGAGGATTCGCAGGCAGTCGAGCCCGGCGATGGTGGCGGCGTCGCGGGTGGCCTGGCGCTGGTGGTCGTTGAAGTAGGCCGGCACGGTGATGACCGCCTGGCGCACCTCGTGGCCGAGGCCCTGCTCGGCGATCTTCTTCATGTGGCGCAAGACCTGGGCGCTGATCTCGGGCACGGACAACATCTTGCCGTTGACCTCAACCCGGGCGTCGGCGTTGGGGCCCTCGACGATCTTGTACGCCGTCGAGCTGATGATACGTTTGACCGTGTCCGAGGTGAAGCGGCGGCCGATGAGGCGTTTGGCCGAGGCCACCGTAGACTCAGGGGCGTAGACGAGGTTTCGCCGGGCGCGGTGGCCGACGACGACGGCGCCGCTGTGCCCATACGCCACGACGGAGGGCTGGGTGCGCTGGCCCTCCTCATCGGCGAAGACGACTGGACCGTTGGGGCCGACCCAGGCCACGCAGGAGTTGGAGGTCCCGAGGTCGATCCCGATCGCCGTGCTCATCAGCGCCTCTTGGCTTGGGTTGGCAGCAGGCCTAGCAGCAGACCAAGTCTAACGGGGATCGTCCAAGTGTGGGGCCAAGAGCGCGGCGAGGGCCTCGTGAACCCGCCCATTGCTGGCCAAGATCCGAGGTTTGTCTAGGCGCAACGGGCCAAGCTCGGTCTCGCTCACGCGCCCGCCGCCCTCGGTCACGAGCAGCGCCCCGGCGGCGACGTCCCAGGGCGAGAGGCCGATCTCAAAGTAGGCGTCGAGGCGCCCGCAGGCGACCCAGGCGAGGTCCAAGGCGGCGGCCCCGGCGCGGCGAAAGCCTTGGGTGTGCTCCAGGATCACCCGGACGAGGCCGAGGTAAAACGCGGCGCGCTGGCGGCGGTCGTAGGGGAAGCCGCTGGCGATGAGGCAGTCGTTCAGCGAGTCCCGGGAAGAGACGCCGACGGGGCGGCCGTTCAGGGTGAGCCCGGCGCCGCGTCGGGCCTCAAAGAGCTCGTCACGACAAGGATCGTAGACGAGGCCCAGGGCCAGCTCACCCTCGAGCTGCAGGGCGATGGACACGGCGAAGTGCGGCAGGCCGTGGACAAAGTTGGTGGTGCCGTCGAGGGGATCGACGATCCAGCGGGTGGGGCTCGACCAGGCGCCGCCGCCCTCTTCTGCGAGGATCGGCACCTCGGGCGTGGCCGCGGTGAGCGCCGCGCGGATGATGCGCTCGCTCTCGAGGTCGATGGCGGTGACGAGGTCCACCTCGCCCTTGTGGGTGGCCGGGGCGCCGAGGTGCTGGCGCTGCAGCGCCCCGGCGGCCAAGGCGGCGGCGCGGGCGGCGGCCTGGGCCACGTCAAGCTGGGCCTCGGTCATCTCAGCTCGGGTCATGGGGTGTCGAGGAGCAAGGTCACCGGGCCGTCGTTCACCAGGCTCACCTTCATGTCGGCGCCGAACACGCCGCGGCCGACGGTGAGGCCCTCGGCGGCGAGCAGCTCACAGAAACGCACATAGAGGGGCTCGGCGAGCTGCGGCGGGGCGGCGCCGATGAAGCTCGGGCGGCGGCCTTTGCGGCAGTCGCCATAGAGCGTGAACTGGGAGATCACCAAGGCTGAAGGCTCGGGAAGCTCGGTGAGGCCGAGGTTCATCTTGCCCTCTGCATCGGGGAAGATGCGCAGCCCGGCGACCCGTTTGGCGAGCCACTCGGCCTGGGCCTCGGCGTCTTGGGGGCCCACACCGAGCAAGATGAGCAGGCCGCGCCCGCAGCGCCCGACCTCCTCACCGTCCACCGTCACCCGGGCCTCGCTGACCCGCTGCACCACCGCGCGCATGTCGTCTCGCTACGAGCAGTTGAGCACGTCGCCGCTCACGGTGCAGGTCACCGAGCCTGACTTGCTCGCCGTGAACGCGCCCCGTTTGCCATCGACCTCGATGCGGCAGCTCTGGGCGCCGTCGAAGACCATACGCGTGGTGCCGGAGAACTTCTGGCTCTGGCCGTCGCCGCAGCTCACCGAGGCCCGCGCCGTCGAGCCCATCACCGCGAGCTTGATCTCGACCTTGCCGCCGTCGCCGCCGGAGCTGGCGGATGACGTCGTGGTGGTGGTCTTGGGCGGGGTGGTGGTCGTGGTCGTCGTGTCGCGGCGGCCGCTCGTGCCTGTGGAGGCCTTGGAGCCGGTGGAGCCGGTGGAGCCGCTGCTCGTGGTGGTCGTGGTCTTGGGCGGGGCCTTCGCGGGCTCAACCTTGGCGGGCTCAACCTTGGCGGGCTCGACCTTGGGCGGCGGCGGGGGCGGCGGGGCCTCGACGGGCTTCGCCTCCTCCGGCGCGGGGGCGGCGGTGTCGCCCTTCTTGTCGGTCTTGGGCTTGGGCTCCTCGACCTCGGTGGGCTCGTCCACGACCTCCGTGGGGATGTCGACCTCCTCTGGGGCCTCCGTGGCGCCGCCGATCATGCCGTTGGTGTAGGCGTAGTACGCCCCGCCGCCGACGCCGAGCACGCCGAGACAGGCCACAAACAGGCCGATGGCGCCGATGACCACCCACTTGAGCTTGCTGCCCGAGGCTGGCGCCTCGTCCTCGTCGTCGCCGCCGTCCCCGCCGCTGTTGGGCGTCGGGCCGGTGATGACCGGGCCTCGCGCGATGGGGCCTTGGGCGATGGGGCCGGGGCCCTGGGCGACGGGGCCTTGGTTGAACGGGGAGCGGGCGGGCTTGGCGGGCTCGTCGTTGAAGAAGTCGTCGTCGGCGGAGTTAAAGCCGCCGGTGGGGGCCTTGGGCTTGTTGGCCACAGGCGCCGGGCCGCCGAGGTCTTCGTCTTGGGCGTAGCCGCCGCCGCGACCGCCGCGCGTGGGCTTGGCCGGGGGCGCCTGCTCCTCGCTCTCGTCGTCTTCAGCCTGCATCAACGCGGCGATCTTCTCTTTGGACCACATCGCCGTGCTCTCGCCCTTCGCGGACGGGGCCTGGCGGTTGTCCTTCTTGAACGCGCCGGTGGCGCCTTTGGGCAGGGGGCCGGAGAGGTTCTTGGGGCCGCCGAGATCCTCTTGAACCGGCGCCGCGGGGCGTCGGCCGCCGGAGACGCCGCCTGAGGCGGGCACCACCTGGGCCGCCCACTGGCGCAAGCTCTGGCCGGGGCACTGGCTGGCCACCTGGGCGAGCACGTTGGCGGCGTCCAGGGGCAGGGGGCGCTCATCGGGGTGATAGGCGAGGATCCCGGCCAAGAACTTACGCACGTCCTCAAGCCAACGTTTGCCCTCGATGGACGCGAAGTCCATGGCCATGACCCGGGTGATCACCGCGTCGTCATGGGCGTCGGCGTCTTTGGGCAAGGCCCCCAGCGGCTCGGCGGAGAGCAGGCTGTGGAGGATCACGCCGAGGCCGAACACGTCGGTCTGGTGGCCGACGGGTTTGCCTTCAGGCGCGCGTGTGGAGCGGCGGTTGGCGTTGAAGCCCTCGACGGCGACGGCGCCATCGGCGGTGATCTTGATCAGGCCCGGCTTGATGTCGCCGTGCAGCGCACGATCTTCTTCAGCGATGGTGAGGATGTCGGCGATGGCCGAGCCGATCTCGATGGCGACGCGGAGCGGGGGGCGCTCCCGAGCCAGGAGCGCGGCGAGGTCAACGCCAGGAGCCTCGCCCTCTTCTGTGAGGATGTTGCCTTCTTCGCCGGGCTCACGGGTGTAGTAGGTGCTCACGCGATCCTCTTGCCTGCTCTTCCTGGAGGGTTGGGCGTCGTCCAACCGGGTCGTCGTGTTGGCCACAGCCAGCGCGCGCCCATTGGATAACGCGCCGTCGGCGCACGGGGATATGGTCGCCCGGATCCGCGCGCGGATCAAGCCCGATGACGCCGACACCCCAAGAGAGCCCCGCCGAGGCCGCTCATCGCGCCGCCGGTCCCAAGGCGCCGACCTGCCCACGCTGGCGCAGGAGGTGGTCGAGGAGCACCATCGCCGCGCCGGCCTCGACCATCGGCACGGCTCGGGGCAGCACACATGGATCGTGGCGACCGCGGGGCATCAGCGTGACGGCCTCGCCCGCGTCGTTCACGGTGTCTTGGGGCTTAAAGATCGTCGCCACGGGCTTAAACGCCGCGCCGAAGAGGATGGGCATGCCGTTGGAGATGCCGCCCTGGATGCCGCCGGAGCGGTTGGTGCGGGTGCGCACTTGGCCGTCGATGGAGATGAAGGGGTCGTTGTGGGCGCTGCCGCGCTGGCTGACCCCGGCGAAGCCGCTGCCGCTCTCAAAGCCTTTGCAGGCGGGCAGAGAGAGCATCGCCCGGGCGAGCTCGGCCTCGAGCTTGTCGAACACCGGGTCGCCCAGGCCCGCGGGCACGTTGCGCGCCACGCAGCGGATCACGCCGCCGATGGTGTCGCCGTCCGCGCGCACCTCCCGGATGAGCGCCTCCATACGCGCGGCGGCCTCGGCGTCGGGGCAACGCACGATGTTGGCCTCGATCGCCGCCAGGGTCACGGTGTCGGGGTCTACCTCGGCGCGTAGGCTGCCGACCTGCTCCACCCAGGCGAGGATCTCCACCCCACACAAGGCCGCGAGGGCCTGCTTGGCGACCGCACCCGCGGCCACCCGCGCCGCCGTCTCCCGGGCCGAGGCTCGCCCGCCGCCCGCCCAGGCCCGAACGCCGTACTTCGTGTCGTAGGTGAAGTCGGCGTGAGAGGGCCGGTACTTGTCGCGGAAGGGCTCATAGGCGCGAGAGTCGGCGTCCTCGTTGGGGATGAGCAGCGCGATGGGCGTGCCCAAGGTGAGGCCGTCGGCGAGGCCCGAGAGCACCTGCACCCGGTCGGACTCTTTGCGCTGGGTGGTGATCGACGACTGGCCGGGCTTACGCCGGTCTAGCTCACGCTGAACGGCGTCGAGGTCCAGGGCGAGGCGCGGCGGGCAGCCCTCGACGACGGCGCCGATGGCCCCGCCGTGAGACTCGCCGAAGGTGGTGACGCGGAAGAGGAGGCCGGTGGAGGAGCCCATGCGGGGCCCTTAACCCACGACCTCCATGCCCGCCGAGTCCTCACCCAGCTCGACGTTCTTGATCATCTGCCAGGCCGTCTCTGCGGAGCGGCGCAGCTCGTCTACGCTCTTTACCCGGCTGAGCTGGCGCTTGATCATCTCCGGGCGGTAATAGAAGCGCAGATACGCGATGCGGGTCCAGCGCTGGATCTCGGCGTCGGTCATGGTGCAGCGTGGGCGGGGGACGAGCTCATCGTGAGGATTCAGCACAAACTCGCGCCAATAATCCCGGCCCGTCTCCTCCAGCATCATCGTGTACATCTCCGTGGCGGGCATCGGCGTCACCTTGGAGAACTGCGCGTAGTCCAGGTCCATGTCGATGGCGAGGCGGATCGTCTGCCGGATGGTGGCGGGCGTCTCGTAGGGGTTGCCGAGCATGAAGTAGCCGAAGGTGTCGATGCCCTCCTCCCGCGTCTCGCGCACGACCCGCTTGACGAGCTCAAGAGACGTGGACTTCTTCAAGACCTTGAGGATCTCGCGGTTGCCGCTCTCGACACCGTAGTAGATGCGCGCGCAGCCCGCCCGGCGCATGGCGGAGAGCACGTCCTTTGTGATACAGTCAACCCGGGTGCGGGCGGCCCAGACGATGTCGAGCTTGCGGCGGTTGATCTCCTCACAGATCTCGATCACCCGGTCTTTGCGGATGGTGAACGAGGAGTCGAAGAAGTCGAGCTCACGAATGCCGAACTCGTTCACGCAGAGCTCTAGCTCGTCCACGACGTTCTTGGGCGAGCGCGCCCGGAAGGCTTTGGATCCCTGCTCACAGAAGATGCACTTGTAGGGGCAGCCGCGGCTGGTGATGAAGCAGGTGAAGTTTTTGTATTTGCTGATGAAGCTGTAGTACAGGCTGTTGTCGATGAGACGCCGGGCGGGGAAGGGGACCTCGTCTACGTCGATGGTCTTTTCAGTGGGCGTGACGACCACCTCGCCGCCTTCTTGGGTAGAGCCGCCGACGCGGAACGCCACGCCTTTTACGTCGCGAAGGTCGCGGCGGTTCTCCAAGGCGTGCAGGAGGTTCGGCAGGCTCAGCTCGGCCTCGCCGGTCACGGCGTAGTCGATGGCCTCATGGGTGAGCGTCTCCCGGGGGTAGATGCTCAGGTGAACGCCGCCGACGATGGTGGGGGTGCCGGTGCGGGCCTTGATCGCCTTGATCCAGTCGAGGGTCTGGAAGAAGAGGTAGGTCGTGATCGTGTAGCCGATGTACGAGGGCCCGAAGGCCTCTAGCCGGGCGACGGTCTCGTCTAGGGTGAGGCCCTCGGCGTGGGCGTCGATGAACAGCACTTCAGCGCCCGCGCTCTCTAAGATGCCCGCGACATAGAGCAGAGAGAGGCTTGGGAAGATGCCGTAGTTCTCCTTCACCGTCTTGATGCCCGGCTCGTTCTTCACCGGGCCGTAGGGCGGGTAGACCAGGGCGACTCGAAGTCCGTCGACGCGTCTTGCGCTCATGGGGGGGCACCTCTGCTGTGCATTTTAGCCCACATTCCAAGCGCCTGTGCGATCTCACGCAGCGGATCCTGCCCAGGCCCCCGCGCCGAGCCCTTCACAACGGTGTATCCTCGCCGGGCATGTTCCGCCGCGCCCTGAGCCCCTGGACCTTCTGGCTCGCCTTGGCCGTGGCGCTGGGCCTCGCCTGGGCTCAGGTGGACCTGTGGACCGCACAAAACGGCCTGCCCGATGGCCACCAGAACGAGTTCTTACACGTCGGCAACGCGCTGGACCTCTGGGGCGCCTGGGTGGACCGCGACGCCTGGCACCTGCGCTACTACCTCAGCACCAACTACTGGCCCCCGGGCTTCTATCTTTGGCCCTGGCCGTGGATGATGGCGCTCGGCGCGGGGCATCGGGCGATGGTGCTCGCCAACATCGGTCACCTCGCGGTGCTGTTGTGGGCGGCGGGGCGCGGGGCCGAGGCCCTGGGCGGGCGCGGCGCGGCCTTGTGGACGATGGCGCTTCTGAGCCTCACGCCGTCGGTGTATGGCAACCTCGTGCGGTTTGAGCCGAACCTCGCCGTGGCGGCTTGGGTGAGCGTCGCCGCCTTGTGGCTGGGGCGCTCCGAGGCCTTGGGCCGAGGTCGGGAGAGCGTCTACTTCGGCCTCGCCTGCGGCGTCGGGATGCTCATGGATCGCCTGTCGATGGGCATCTTCTTGGCCCCGGCGGCGCTGTGGGTGATCGTCACCACGTCAGGCCAGCCCGGAGACAGGACGCGCCGCCTGCGGGGCGTCGGCTTGGCCTTGGTGGCGTCGTTGGCGCTGTGTGGGCCTTGGCTGTGGCAGTTTGTGCAGCTTCACCGCGAGGAGCTGCTCTCGCAGACGGCCACGGGGGAGATCGACTCCACCGGGGCGCAGACCGAGAGCCGGGCCTTCTTCTCCATCTCCAACCTGCTTTATTACCCGCTGAGCCTGCTGGATGGTCAGGCGGGGCTGGCCTTGGGAGGGCTCGCCCTGGTGGCGCTGGGGGCCTCACTCTTCGCCCGGACCGAGGCGCCGTCCCAGCGCGCGGCGCGGCAGGCGCAGACGGCGGTGATCCTCTCTGGCGTTGTCGTCTTTACCTTGATCGCCAAGAAGCAGGCGTTCTACACCATCCCCGCGCTGGGGGCGCTCATGGCGCTCACCGGGGCCTGGCTGAGCGAGGGCCGGGCGTGGCGGCGGTGGCTGGGGGCGGCGGTGGTGATCGTCGGCCTGCACCAGCAGCAGGCGCGGCTGTGGGGCGCGCCGGGCCTTGGATTGCCCGCGGCGTTGAGCGGCCCGAGCTTGCCTGAGGCCTGGGTGAGCCCGCGGCACCCCCAGGCGCTCCCACCCCGAGGGCTGCGGTTGCCGCTGGATGACCTCGCGGCGAGCCTCGGCGGCGGCGAGGTGATCACCTTCTCCGAGGATCCCGTCTGGGCCGAGATCTACCTCAACCTGCAGCTCCGCGAGCGCCTGCCGGGCCAGGCCGTGCGGGGGGTTCTGACCGATCCCCAAGGCGCCTTTGAGTGGCTGGGCGTGGCCGAGGCGTTCGTGTGGGTGAGCGTCGATGAAGGCGGCGACTGGCCGGGCCTGGGCCGGATCGAGGCGGCGCTCGTGGAGCAGCACTACCAGCTCAGCGAGCTGCCCCCGGTGGCGGAGTCCGTGTCCGCGGCCCGCGGGCAGCTTCAGCTCGTGGCGTGGTGGCCTCTGCCCCAAGGTGGACGGGTGCGGGCGTATCGGCGGGTGCGCTGACTCAAAGTCGACGTTTTTTGTGTGGCGTGTCGTTCCGTCCTGGGGCTTCCTGGCGGGAAGGCGGCCCTTCCCTAGCGATCCGATGCCCGGGCGGTCCCGCCCGGGGCTGACCTCGCGGCCCCGGCCGAGGGCGGCTACTGGGCGGTGTGGCTCAACCTCATCCCGCCGAACGACGAGCCGACGGCCCGAGGGGGCTTCCCCCAGCCCGTCGCCCGGCACTTCGCCCGCCGCTGTGACGCCGCCGACGTCTGTGGGCCCCTGGTGCCCCTCGCGGGCGCGGCGCTGATCCGCGCCGAGGCCCGCGTGGTGCCCACGGTCGAGGCCGACGCCCTGCTCGTGATCGCCTTGGACGGTCCGAGCATGGGCGACGTGCGCCGTCTCAACCCCTGAGCGTGCGCCCCGCGCGCCTCAGATGCGGTTGTTGAGCTCGATGACGTCGAAGGCGCCGCCACGCAGCACAGACTCCACCTGCCGCGCCTTGAGCGCCCGGCCGGTGAGCACCTCAAACACGCCCTGAATGGCGCCCATGGTGAAGGTGAGCACCCGGGGAGAGCCCTGGGCCTCACCGGCGGAGCACAAGGTCTCCGAGAGGACGACGCGGATGGTCTCGCCGCGCTCCTCGACCTGCTCGACGACACAGAGCCGCGTGCCTGACGCGCCGATGGCGCCGTTGAGGATCGGCGCGGTGTCCGCGAGGGCCATCGCGGTCTTGCCGACGTGTTGTTCGGCGATCTGGCGGCCGCGGGCGCGACCGGCGTTGATGAGCGCGACGTGGGCCGCGCGCTCGCCGAGGGCTTGCTCTACACCGACCACGATGGCTTTGGTGCAGATGATGCTGGAGTAATCGCCGAGGTGAGGACGCAGGGGGGCAGTGGATTCCATGCTGGCTCCGGTGATGGGACAGCCGGACGATACACCAGACTTGCCCCCTGGCCTGTCCGCCCAGCGAGCGCCCGTTGGGCTCGCTGGGGGTTGGCCGTCATTTCAATTGTTGTCGCTTCTTGGGACTGTTTGGTCTGTGCGAATCAGATGCGGTTGTTGAGCTCGATGACGTCATATGCGCCGCCGCGCAGCACAGACTCGATCTGCCTGCCCTTGAGCGCCCGGCCCGTGAGCTGCTCAAACGCGCCCTGAATCGCCCCCATGGTGAAGGTGAGGATGCGCGGCGAGCCTTGGACCTCTCCGGCGGAGCAGAGGGTCTCCGACAAGTAGACGCGGATGGCCGTGCCGTCTTCTTCGACCTTGGCGACGATGCACAGCCGCGTGCCCGACGCGCCGATCGCGCTGTTGAGGATCTCGGCGGTGTCCGAGAGCTTGAGGTCTTTCTGCCCGGCGAGGTGAGCGGTGAGCTGGCGGCCACGGGCGCGTCCCGCGGAGATGAGCGCGACGTGGGCCGCGCGTTCGCCAAGGGCCTGCTCAACGCCGACGACGATGGCTTTGGTGCAGACGATGCTGGCGAAGTCGCCAAGGACGGGACGAAGGGGGGGGCTGGAGGACGCTTCCATGCTGACTCCTAGTGCGGGTGCGAGGCGACCATAGCACGGACCAAGCGCTGATCTGGATCAGGATTGTTACGCGCCGCTTTCTTGCGCGGCGGGGCCGCCGCTTCTGGATGAGGCGACGGCGCCCGCTGTCAAGAGCGTGTGGAGCGCGCGGCGGCTCGGAACCCGGCCAAGGGGGGCGTGGTCGGGCCGTGAAGACCTCAACCCCAGGAATCCCGATGGCCCGCCGCGACTCAAACCACCCAAACAACCTCAGCAACGTCGGCCTCATCCCCTTTCTTGGCCTCGTCTCGTTGCTCATCCCGATGCTGTTGATGAACGTGCAGTTCTCTAAGCTGGCCGTCATCGACTCCGACGTGCCCGGCCTGTGCGCCGCGCCCTGCGTCACGCCCGGCGGCCCCACCCTCGGCCTCGTGCTCACCGTGAGCGGCCAAGGGCTGATGGTGAGCGGCGAAGACGTCGCGCTCAACGGCGGCCTGCGCCTGCCCTGCGCCCCTGGCCCCTGCGCGCGCCCCGCCGACTACGACCTCAACGGCCTCACGGCGGTGCTCACCGAGCTCAAGGCCCGGCACCCCGACGAGCGCGCCGTCACCTTGGCCGTCACCGACGACGTGCCCTTTGAGCTGATGGTGTCCTTGTTCGACACCACCCGCGGCGCGCCGGAGGCGCCCCTGTTCCCCGACCCCACGGTGAGCGCGGTGATCGGCGCGCTGTGAGGCCCGGCGAGGGGCGGCGCGTTTGGCGCCACACAAAAAAGCGGCGTTTGTCCGAAGTCAATCGTTCACGGGGTCAACCCGCGCTCGACGAGGGCATGCTGCAATGCAGCAATGTCAATAACCTTGGACATTTATTCTTGGCGGACCCTGATCCTGCGCAGCGATTCTACGAGGGCCCCCCAGGAGTCACCGATGATCGTCACGCTGCTCGCCCTCCTCGCCTGCGTCCAGCCCTCTGGGGACTTCGGGGCCGCCACGTTCACCGTCAACGAGCGTGTGCCAACGGTGATCAACGCCGGTTGGACGAGCGCTGAGGGCGGCGAGGCGTATCTAGAGTGGGGCTACGACGACCGCCTGACGGAGCGCACCGCGCCCGTCACCGTCGAGGCCGGGGAGCAGTCTCTGCGCCTCATCGGCCCCGCGGCGGGCTCGCGGGTGTATGTGCGTGGCGTCGTCGAGACCGACGACGGCGACCGCCTGACGAGTGAGGTTCACGTCATCGACCTGCCCTTGGCCCCGGCCCTGATGGCGCGACTGTACGCTGACGGCGCGCCGTCCCAAGACGGATCCTTGCTGACGACGATCTTTATGATGGAGAGCCCGTGGGTGGTGCTGCTCAACCCCGCCGGCGAGGCCATCTGGTACTACCCCCTGCCGCCCTTGACCCCCACGACCTCTGTGCAGGCGACGCGGGACGGCGAGGGCCTGCTCATTCTATTGGTGGAGCCCCCAAACAGCGACCGAACCACCCGGGTGATGCGTGTCTCTTGGGACGGTGAGCTGCAGGGCACCTTAGAGCTGCCCACAGGCCACCATGACTTTCGTGAGCTCCCCGACGGTCGCATCGCCTGGCTCAGCACCGAGGTTCGTGAGGTGGCGGTGGATGGCCAGCTCCGGCTCGTGATGGGGGACGCCGTCCGCGTCAGCGAGTGGGATGAGGACGTGGGCGCCACGCTCTCCGAGCCGCCGCTGATCTCGCTCTTCGACGCCTTGCCCGCGCCGACGGGCCTCTGTGAGCACCAGTCCCGCTTCATGGAGCACGACGGTGAGCTGGTGCTCGACTGGACCCACGCCAACAGCATCGACTACGATCCCGACACCGAGGAGCTGATCGTCCTCACCCACTTCTTAGACGCCATCGTGAGCGTGCCCGTGACCGGGGGCGAGGCCAAGGTGTTTGGCCGTCTCTCGGGGTACAACACACCGAACGGCGAGGCGCCCTTCTCCCACGCGCACAGCTCCATGCTGCGCAGCGACCACGCGCTGCTGTTCGACAACGGCCTGCACTACAACCCGCCCCTGTCCCGCCTCGTCTCCGTCTCGTGGGACGAGCGTGATCACACCATCTGGGAGGACTGGTCCTTTGAGGACCCCAACGCCGGCGTGGTTCATGTCCTGGGCGACGCCCAGCCCACCCCCTCCGGCGGCGCCTTGGCCTCGTACAGCACCCAAGGCCGCATCATCGAGGTCACCGAGCGCGGTGAGGTGGTGTGGACCCTTGAGTCCGAGGCCGGCGCGGGCCTGGGTCGATTGTTGTGGGTGGATCAGTTTTAGGCCAGATGATGTCCCTCCTCCTGTCGATGCTCCTCGCCTGCGCCGGGCCCTCCGGCGACCTTGACGGCGTCTCGTTCACCGTCAACCCGCGCGTCTCGACGGTGATCAACGCGGCCTGGACCAGCGCTGAAGGCGGCGAGGCGCGCCTGGAGTGGGGCTACGACGACCGCCTGACCGAGCGCACCCCGTCCGAGAGCGTCGAGGCGGGTGAACATTCAATGCGCCTCATCGGCCCGGCGGCGGGCGCGCGGGTGTTTGTGCGGGCCGTCGTAGAGACCGACGACGGCGACCGCCTGACGAGCGCGGTGCATGTCCTCGACCTGCCCTTGGCCCCGGCGGAGATGGCGTTTGTGTACGCCGACGGCGCGCCGTCCCAGCGCGGCGCCTTGCTGACGACGATCGTGATGGAGCAGCCGTGGGTGGTGCTGCTCAACGCCGACGGCGAGCCCATCTGGTATTATGGCCTCCCAGAGCGATCGATCACCACCTCGGCCCAGCCCACCCGGGACGGCGAGGGTGTGCTCGTGCTCGTGGTGGAGCAGCAGGGCCCCAAGAAGGTGGTGGAGGTGGTCCGCGTCAACTGGGACGGCGAGGTGGTCGGCGCCATGGAGATCCCCGACGGCCACCACGACTTCCGCGAGCTGCCTGATGGCCGCATCGCCTGGGTCCAGCCCGAGCTGCGTGAGCTGATCGTAGACGGTGAGCCCACGATCGTGATGGGAGACAACCTCCGCCTGAGCGAGTGGGGCGAAGACGCCCCGGCCACGCCCACCGAGCCGCCCCTGCTCTCGCTCTTCGACGCCTTGCCCCCGCCGGGGAACCTCTGTGACCACCACGCCCGGCCCACAGAGTACAACGGCGAGCTCGTGCTCGACTGGTCCCACATCAACAGCATCGACTACGATCCCGACACCGACGAGCTGATCATGCTCGCCCACTTCGTAGACACAATCGTGAGCGTGCCCGTGACCGGCGGCGAGGCCAAGGTCGTGAGCGTCGTCGCGGGCTACACGACAGAAGACGGCGAGGCGCCCTTCTCCCACGCGCACAGCTCCATGCTGCGCAGCGACCGCGCCCTCTTGTTCGACAACGGCCTGCACTACGTCCCGCCCCTGTCCCGCGTCGTCTCGATCTCCTGGGACGAGGGCGCCCAGACCCTCAGCGAGGACTGGTCCTATGAGGACCCCGACTCCGGCGCGGTGCAGGTCCTCGGCGACGCCCAGCCCACCCCCTCCGGCGGCGCCTTGGCCTCGTACAGCACCCTTGGCCGCATCATCGAGGTGACCGAGGCGGGTGAGGTGGTGTGGACGCTGGAGACCGAGGCCGGGGCGGGGTTCGGGCGGTTGTTGTGGATGGAGGGGTTTTAGGGGGACCGTCTGTGCGCGCCCCGCTCAATACACCGCAAAGTCATCCGTCGCCGCCATGATCTCCTCCACCGTCGTCTCCCCGCGCCCTAACTTCTTGATGCCGTAATCCCGCAGGGTCAACATCCCATCATTGAGCGCCTCACGCTTCACCTCTTGGCTCGGCGCGCCCGTGGCCACCAACTTGCCCAGGCGCGGCGTCATCGGCATCACCTCCATCAGGCCGGTGCGGCCTTTGTAGCCCGTGCCGCGGCAGCGCACGCAGCCTTTGCCCACCTTCACCTTCAGGCGTTTGCCGTCGGCGCCGTTGATGCCCAAGGCCAGGGCCTGCTCTTCGCTGATCCAGTCGTCTGTGGCGCAATGGGGGCAGATCTTTCGCACGAGGCGCTGGGCGATGACGCCAAGCAGCACGGAGCTGAGCAGGTAGGGCTGCACGCCGAGGTCGATCATGCGGGTGACGGCCGAGGGCGCGTCGTTTGTGTGCAGTGTGGTGATGACGAGGTGGCCGGTGAGGGCGGCCTGCACGGCGGACTGGGCCGTCTCCGGGTCGCGCACCTCGCCGATCATGATCACGTCGGGGTCTTGGCGTAGCACATGGCGAATGGCGGCGGCGTAGTCAAAGCCGATGGCCCGGTGGATGGGCATCTGGTTGAACGCCTCGTGCACCATCTCGATGGGGTCCTCGATGGTGCAGATGTTGAGGCGCGGCGAGGCGATGTGCTGGAGCGTGCTGTAGAGGGTCGTCGTCTTGCCCGAGCCCGTGGGGCCGGTGACGAGGATGAGGCCCGTCGAGGCGTTGATAAACCGCTCGTAGAGGAGCAGCTCGCGGCGGAAGAAGCCCAAGGCGCCTAAGTCTTGCAGGAGCACGCCGGGGTCAAACACACGAATGACCATCTTCTCGCCGAAGGCCGTGGGCACCGTCGAGACGCGCAGCTCGATCTCTTGGTCGCGGAAAGACGTCTTAAAGCGGCCGTCTTGGGGGCGGCGGCGCTCGGCGATGTCCATGCGGCTCAGCGTCTTGATGCGGGAGATGATCGCCGGGAACACGAGCTTGGGCAGGCGGTGGATCGTGTGCAATACGCCGTCGATGCGCAGGCGAACGGTGGCCTCGTCGCGTTTGGGCTCGATGTGGATGTCGGAGGCGCGGTGATCGAAGGCGTAGTTGAGGATGTACCAGACGGCCTGGACGACGGGCTGCTCGGCGCCGTCCATCTCGTGAACGCCCCGGAGCTGGGTGAGCTGCTCTAGGTTGCCGAGATCGGGCAGGTTTGAGCCAAAATCACGCTCGGCCTCACGCATCGAGCGCCGGAAGCCGTGAAACTCGGCGATGATCTGGATGAGCGTGCTCTTGAGCGTCATCACCGGGCGGATACGTTTCTGTTTGAACAGCGTGATCTGCTCTAAGACCTCACGGTTCCAGGGATCCGACATGGCGACGGTGAGCTGCTCGGCGTTCTCCTCAATCGCGATGACGAGGTGGCGCTCGGAGAAGGGGCCACCGAAGGACTCGGTGACGAGCTTAAAGTCGAGCTGCAAGGGGTCGATCTCGACAAAACGGAGGCCGAGCTCGATGGCGATGAGGCGGGTGATCACCCGCTCGGTGACGAGGCCCTCTTCAGCGTCGGTCGTCTGGCTGCGGAAACGGAACGAGGCGACCACCTCGATCTCCGAGACCTTGTACGTCACCCGGCGTTTGCCGAGCAGGCGGCGCAGCTCGGCGCGTTTGTCGAGCATGATGTGACGCGCCTGGTCGTCACCTCGGTTCAGCACGTCTTTTTTCTGCCCCTCGTGGATGAGCCCACGGCTGAGCAGCACGTCGAGGATCCAGATCAGGCGCTCACGGTCAAACATGGGGCGTCATTCCGACCTGCGCGCGACGCGGTCGGCGGTGTGAAGGGCGAAGGTGATCACCTCCTGAAAGTGGGCCGTGGCCTGGGCCAAGGCCGCGAAGATCTCCTCCTCGCTGCGGCTCGCGCCCTCCCCTTTGGCCAGGGCTTGGGCGAGGGCGGCGGTGGCCAAGGTCTCGGCGTTGTGAAGGAATCCCGCGGCGTTCAGCGCGGCGAGGCCGACGGCCTGGGCGACGGTCCCGGCGCAGATGGCGCCCGCGGCGGCGTGGTGGTGGTCTATCAGGCCGTCGCTGGAGGCGGTGAGCGGGTCGTTCTGGGGGAGCGTCTCTTGGCCCTCGGCGTCGTTGTGCACGGCGTCGTCAGGGCGCTGTTGGTTTGGGTCGCTGTTCATGGCGTCTCCTTCGTCGCGAGGCCGGTCGGCGCGGTGTCGATGCCGTAGATCGTCGCCACGCCTTGGGTGGTGGCGGCCTGGGCGTTGAGGGTCGCCTGCTGCTGGGCGTTGACGGCGTTCTGGTAGCTGATGCCTGCGGACTGGGTGAGGCTCACCAAGACGTCACCGAGCGCCGCGTGGGTCCGCGAGCGCGTCGCGTCGGTGATCTGGTCGTTGACGGAGGTGAGGGTGGCCATGCCGTTGACCTCGATGAAGGAGGGAGGGTGTGGGCGGAGCGCCCGTGAGGAGCGCCCTCGACATTGTGCCACCACGCCGGGCCGGAGTCACCCCGCGGGCGCCGATCCGTGGCATCCTTGGGGCCTGCCCCCGAGGTTCGATGCGCCTGCGCCGCCTGCTGTTCGCCCTGCTCCCCCTGCTCGTGCTGATCGTCGGCGCGGAGCTCGTCGCGCGGCGCCTGGAGCCCCGCGCCGGGCCGACGCCGATGATGGTGCCGCACCCCACACGCATCTGGGGGCTCTCGCCGGGGCAGTACCGCATGGAGGGCGTCACCGTGGAGATGGACGCCGACGGGATGCGGGTGGTGCCGCCGTCCGCCGCGCTGCGCCGGGTGCTCACCGTGGGGGACTCGTCGATCTTCGGCCACGGCCTGCCCAACGAGGGCACCTTACACCTGCAGCTCGCCCGGTCGCTCTCCACCCGCGGCGTAGAGGCTGAGGTGCTCTGCGGAGGGGTGCCTGGCTACTCCACGGAGCAGACGCTGAAGCTGATGGAGGAGTGGGGCTGGGCCAAGGCGCCGAGCCTCGTGATCCTGGGCGGCATGTGGTCGGACGCCCAGGCCGAGCAGTTCATCGACCGTGTGTGGTTGGCGCACCTCGCCAGCCCCCGGGGCCGCCTGGAGGGGCTCGTCGCCAAGAGCGCGGTGTATCGATCTGTGCGACGTCGGCTCAAGCCCGAGCTGCCCGAGGCCCTGCCCGTGGGCTGGGTGCGAGAGCCGACCCCCCAGCGCCACCCCCGGGTGAGCCCTGAAGATTACGCCGAGAACCTCGAGCGTCTCGCCGCCGAGGCCCGGGCCCGAGACGTCGGCCTCGCCGTGCTCACGCCCTGCCACCGCCAGCGCCTGCGCGGCACCCCGGCGCCGTGGGACCGCTACGCCCAGGCCATGCGGGCCTTCGCCACCACACACAGTCTCCCCTACGTTGACGCCTGCGAGGTGATGCGGGAGTCGGGCCTCACGCCGGATGAGCTGTTTTTGGACGCGCTGCACCCCACCGCCGAGGCCAACCGACGGTATGCCGAGGCGCTCAGCTCGGCGCTCGTGCAGGCGGGCTGGCCCGAGGCGCGGCTCTTGCCCTGAGTCGCGGGGCGCTTAACGCTTGTCCTGGCGTTGGCCTCGGCCGTCGTCCTGCTCACCCTCACTCATGGAGCGCCTGTGTCCCTCTACGGTCTCACCCAAGGCGTCGGCCCCAGCGGCTTCGGCTACAACTCAACGGCTGAAGACGTCACCGCCGGGATGAACCTCGCCGGGCGCACCTACCTCGTCACGGGCTGCGGCTCGGGCTTGGGCACCGAGACCCTGCGGGTGCTGCGCCTTCGGGGGGCGCGGGTGCTGGCCTCAGCGCGCAGTCTGGCGAGCGCCCAGGCCGCGATCAACAGCACCCAAGGCCCCGGCGAGGCCATCCCCGTGGCCTGTGAGCTGGCCGAGCCCGCCTCTGTGCGCGCGGCGGTGGCTGAGGTCAAGCGCCTCGGCTTCCCCTTGGACGGCATCATCGCCAACGCGGGCATCATGGCCTTGCCCAAGCGCCAGCTCAAGCACGGCGTCGAGGAGCAGCTCTTCACCAACCACGTCGGGCATTTTTTGCTCGTCACGGGCTTGTTGGGCCAGGCCACCCCCGCCGGGCGGGTGACGATGTTGTCCAGAGCCGCGCACAAAGGCACCTACCCCGAGGGCGTGCGCCTCGACGACTGGGCCGCCGAGCGCGGCTACACCGCCTGGGGCGCCTATGGTCAGTCCAAGCTGTGTAATATGCTGTTCGCGCGTCATCTGGGTCGGGTGGTTTTACAAGGCGCACAGACGGCGAACTCGGTCCACCCCGGCGTGATCGCCACGAACTTGGGGCGTCACATGCCCAACTTCGCCACGACGCTGATGAGCGCCGTCGGCCCGGCCTTGGTGCTCAAGACGATCCCCCAAGGCGCGGCCACCCAGCTCTACGTCGCCACCCATGACGAAACAGCGAGCGCCCGGGGTCTGTATTTCTCCGACAACAACATCACCCGGCCCAGCCGCTTCGGCGAAGACGACGCCTTGGCCGCGGCGGTGTGGAAGCGCACTGAAGAGCTTGTGGCCACGCTGTGAGCCTGGGCAGAGCCGGTCGTGTCGGCGGTAGAGTCATCGGTAGCGCCATTCAGGCGCGATGGAGGACTGCTGATGAGCTCTCGATGGACATGGCTGGGCGTCATAGCGACGCTGGCGACGGCGTGCGGCGACACCCAACAGGCGGATGACATCCTGGCGTTAGAGGGCGACTCAACGAACGGCGAGGCGGTCTTCAGCGCCAACTGCGCAGGCTTCGCCACGGGGCAGACGGGACCGGCGGCTCTGGGCCCAACCTCGTCGCCGAGGCTGGCGAAGACAACGCCGAGTGGGTGGAGGTCATCCTCGGCGGCGAAGACACCATGCCGGCCTTCGTAGACGTGCTCACCGACCAAGAGATCGCCGACGTTCTGGCTTGGCTGAAGAGCTAACCTGAGCGGCGGAAGAGCTCACGCGGGTGGGGTGACCCCCGGCCCGCGTGGGCGCGCGATCAGGGCGGTGGCGGTCCGGCGCGCGCGCCGGCGGCCGCTGAGCGAGAGCCGAGGAGGGGGGGCGACGAGCCAGGGAGCGCGCTGAGCGGCGCCAGGCCCGCTATGATCTGGGCCAGCTTTTCTGCTCTTGGTTCACAGAGCCTCCCGGGACGGCCGCTGAGTCATTTTGGTCGAGCGGGGGTGACGTGCCTCAGTACACCCACAGCGACTGCCACACATGCACGTTGGGCCCACTGTAACCCTCCAGATAGCCGGGGTACTGGGAGGAGCTTCCGTACTGAACGAGGGGCACCACCTGCATCCACCAACAGTTGGCGCCCTCATCTACGTCTACGTCGCTCGACATCGCGTAGACCCCGTGCTTGAGGTAGTAGCTGTCGTGCAGGCCGTTAAAGCCGTTGCAGGTCGTGGACTCTTCGCCGTCAATCAGCGTGTAATCCGAGCCGTTGGTGGAGTCGGTGAAGGGGTTGTGCTGCTGACTCCACACGGTGTAGTGCGCCCGTGACGCGGCGCCCGTGGTCCAGGTGCCGGTTGCCCACCTCAAACCGGAAGGTCCACACCCCGGCGCGGGCGAAGTCGTCCAGGTCGGTGAGCTGGGTGTAGTTGTCGTCGCTGGCGCTGCCGACCTGGGTGTAGCTCGAGGCCGAGAACCAGTAGGGGTAGAGCGCGCTCTCCACCTTGGTCCAGCCGCCGCCGTCCCGGGTCATGTCGCAGTAGGCCTGCCAGGCGTCGCTGGTGTCGCCGTCGCCGTCTGGATCTACCCAATACAGTCCATCGGCGCTCGACGGGCTGGCGCTGAGGATCTCCGCGCAGGTCAGGCCCGCGGCGGCTTTGGTCGAGCCGCTGGTCCACACGCTGGCGTCGCTGTCGAGGCAGTCGGGGCCGCCGACCTCCTCCCATGAGGTGTAGCCGTCGCCGTCGGCGTCAAGTCGTCGTCCCCGGCGCAGTCGGCGTCTACCCGTCGTAGAACACCTCGGTCTCAGCGGGGTTGATGTCGGCGTCGCTGTCATCACAGTCGGAGTCGTCCTCTGTGTAGCCGGCGGGCGCCTCGCAGTCGCTCACCGTGGCGCCGCTCGTGGCGCCGTATCCGTCACGGTCGGCGTCGATGTGGTAGGTGACCGTGGACGGTCCGTCCGGGTCTTCGGTGTCGATGAGGCCGTCACAGTCGTTGTCGAGGCTGTCGCAGATCTCGTCCGCGTCGGGGTTCACGTCGTCCCGGGCGTCGTCGCAGTCTGTGGTGTCGGCGACGAGCCCCGCGGGCGCGGCGCAGGCGACTTGGGTGAACCGACCCGAGCCGAACCCGTCGCCGTCGTAGTCAATGGCCCAGGTGCTCGCGTCGATGGCCTCGTCCTCGTCTACGGATCCGTCACAGTCCTCGTCCCCGCCGCCGCAGACCTCGTCCGCCTCGGGGTTGGCCTGGGGGTTGCTGTCGTCGCAGTCTGTGGAGCCGCTGACGTAGCCCTCGGGGGCGGCGCAGGCCCGGGTGCCGAAGTCCATGTCCCCGAAGCCGTCGGCGTCGGCGTCTTGGTAGAAGGTGCTGGCGTCGATGGACTCGGGCTCGTCCGTCGTGCCGTCGCAGTCGTTGTCGAAGCCGTCGCAGCGCTCGTCCGCGCTGGGGCTCACCGTGGCGTCGGCGTCGTCACAGTCCCGCGCGTCGGCCACAAGGCCGCTCTCGCCGTCGCAGCGCTGGGTGGCCGTGGCGGGGTCGCCGTAGCCGTCGCCGTCGAGATCGCTGTACCACACGTCGCCGACGGCCTCGTCGATAGCGCCGTCACAGTTGTTGTCCACGCCGTCGCAGCGCTCTGTGGCGCTGGGGGAGACGTCGTCGTCGGCGTCGTCGCAGTCTTCAGCCTGGACGTGGCCGTCGCCGTCGAGGTCGTCGTCGGGGGTGTTGGGGTCGCAGTCGTCGTCGAGGCCGTTGTAGGGGGTCTCGGCGGCGCCAGGGGAGACGGCGCTGTCTTCATCGTCGCAGTCCTCCCCCCCCGCGAAGCCGTCGCCGTCGATGTCGAAGGGGCCGGTGTCCTCGGGGACGGCGCTCTCTACCACCTCCCCTTTGTCTTCGCTGCGGCAGGCGGCCAGGGTCAGGGCGAGGAGGAGGGTGGGCAGGGTGCGCATGGGGCCTTCTTGGGCAGGGGGGCTCTCAGGATAGCGCGATCGGCGGGGAATCTTTGGATTGGGTGCCCGTACCGGGGGCTGAGACCTGCTAACCAAGGCCGTATGTCCACCGAGATGACCGCGCTGCTCACGCTCTACCGCGACCGGGTGCACCGGCTCGCCCGGGCCTGGCTGCCCGATGAGCAAGAGGCCGCGGAGATCGCCCAGGAGGCCCTCGTGCGCGCCTGGCGGAACCAGGACCGCTACGATCAAGGCCAGCCGTTTTACCCCTGGTTACGCACGATCACCCAGAACGCCTGCCGCGACGCCTTGGCCCGGGGCCGACACCGCGCCGCGCCCGGCCTCGACAGTGAGCGCCTGCAGAGCCTCGGCCCAAGCCCCTTGGAGCGTCTGTCGGCCCGTGAGGCTGAAGAGGCGGTGAAGGCCGCCTTGTTGACCCTGCCCGGAGCCCGCCCGAGAGATCCTGATCATGCGTCATTACGAAGACCTGAGCTACGCCGAGATCGCCGAGTCTCTGGGTGTGCCCGAGGGCACGGTGATGTCTCGACTGTTCCGCGCCCGCCGCGCGCTCACCGCCGCCCTTCGTGGCCAAGACCTTGGAGCCGACCCATGACCCGCCCTGAGACCCCCTCCGCCGGGCCGCCCTCGCTGAGCGAAGAGCGCCTCGCCGAGCTGATGGTGAAGGTGGTGGACGAGGTGGCGAGCCCCGCCGAGCGGGAGGAGCTCATGTCGTACCTCGTGTCTCACCCCGAAGAGCGCGCCGAGCTCGACGCCCAGCGGGCCATCCGCGCGGTCACCCGCGGCTGGGGCGCGAGGTTAGAGGCCGATCTTCGGGCGCGCCAGGCCTCAAGCTGGCAGCTCACCGCCCAGCGCGTCGGCCTCGCCTTGCTGATCGGCGGCGTCGCCCTGCTCCTGGGCTTTGGGCTGGTCGAGGCCACCCTCGACGCTGAGGTGCCGTGGCCCCCTGCGCCTCGGTCTCGGGCCTTGATCAGCGGCCTCGTGCTCACCATGGGGGCCTCGCCGCCCAGCGCCTCAACCACCACGATCCTTACGACGACGTCCACCTCTAAGCCCAATCGCTGATGCCGGAGAGCCATGTCCAGCGCCATCACCCACCAAGCCGACCTCAAGAACCGCCCTGACGACGGGATCCTCCTCGCCACCACCCCGAGCCTGCCGGGGTATCGGGTGGTGCGGGTCATCGGGCTGGTGCGGGGCAACACGATCCGCACCCGCCACGTCGGCAACGACATCGTCGCCGCCTTACGAAACCTCGTCGGCGGCGAGATCCCCGAGTACACGAAGCTCATGGGCGAGTCTCGGGAGCAGGCCCTTGACCGCATGCGCGCCGAGGCCCTGGCCCGGGGGGCGAACGCCATCCTCAGCGTGCAGTTCACCACGGCGATGGTGATGGCCGGGGCGGCGGAGATGCTCGCGTACGGCACCGCGGTTGTGGTGGCACCGGCTAGCCGGTCAGATCCGCCGCAACATCACCTCTTGAATGCGGTGGTCGTCCCCCTTCTTGAGGATGAGGGTCGCCCGCTCGCGGGTGGGCAAGATGTTGCGCTTGAGGTTGACCTCGTTGATCTCCCGCCACAGCTTCCGCGCCTCGTGCTCGGCCTCCTCATCGGTGAGCGCGGCGTAGCGGTGAAAGTAGGCGCCCGGCGACTGAAACGCCGTGTCCCGCAGGCGCAGAAAGCGGTGAACGTACCACTGGCGCAGATCGGCGACTTCAGCGTCTAGGTAGATCGAGAAGTCGAAGAAGTCGGCCACAAACGCCCGGCCTGGCTCGGCGCCGTGCTGGAGCACGTTGAGGCCCTCGATGATCACGATGTCTGGGCGCCGCAGGACGATGCGCTCGTCAGGGACGATGTCGTAGCGGGCGTGGCTGTAGACCGGGCAGGAGACCTCGTCCAGGCCGGCCTTGAGCTGGGAGGTAAACCGCAGCAGGGCCGCGCGGTCGTAGCTCTCGGGGAACCCCTTGCGCCGCATGAGCCCCCGACGCTCTAGCTCGGCGTTGGGGTACAAGAAGCCGTCGGTGGTCACCAGGTCCACCCCCGGGGGCTGTTCGGCCAGCGCGCGAGAAGCGCCTGGAGCACCCGCGCCGTGGTGGACTTGCCCGCGGACACGCTCCCGGCGAGGCCGATCAGAAACGGCGCCCGGGGGGCCTCAGGGTCACCCAAGAAGGTCGCCGTGACCCGGTGCAGCTCTTGTACGGCGGAGACGTAGAGGTTCAAGAGCCGGGTGAGCGGCAGGTAGACGTCCTCGACCTCGTCCGGGGTGATCTCCTCGTTGATGCCGCGCAGGGCGTCGAGCTCGACGGCGGTCAGCGTCATCGGGGCGTCGGCGCGCAGCGCCCGCCAGGCGTCACGATCCAGCCGCATGTAGGGAGAGTGAGGGATGCGTCGCTCCGGAGGTGACGAAAACCGGCCACCTCTACCCTGCGGCGGGCGGGTCGGCCAGGGGCGGGGGCGACGAGCGGGGGCGCGGCGCGCCGATCGTGCCCCCGGGCCGGAGCGCCGCGGCGCGCGCCTGGAGCCTCTGGACAGGTCAAGGCTTGATCCGAGGAGGATCTAAACGAGCACAGCCTGATCAGCGGCGCGTGGGTTGAACGCTTGGACAGGTTCTCGAGGCCGGCGAAGAAACGGGCTTGCGTTCCGGGGGTGGCCAGCGTTAGAATCTCGTCAACCACCCAAGCCCCCGAGTCTAAGATGACACCCCGCAACTGCGCCCTGCTCCTGCTTTGTACGATGTCCCTCGCCTGCCGCTCCAAGGATGACGCGCCCTTGGACAGCGAGCCCATCGGCCCCGAGGACACCGCCGACACCGAGGTCGATGAGGACATCGACAACACCTATGAGATCTGCGAAGACACCACCTGGTCCGGCGAGGTCGTCGTCGGCGCGGTCTATTACGTCTGCAAGACGGCGACTCTGACGATTGAGCCCGGCGCCACCATCGCCTTTAAGCCGGGCAGCGGCCTCGTCGTCGATGGCGTGCTCAAGGCTGACGGCACCGCCGAGGCGCCGATCACCTTCAAGATCAACTACAGCATCTCCGGCTCCAACTACGGCGTGTCCATCGGCGGCGAGAGCGACCTGTCCTCGTTGAGCTTCGCCTCGTTCACGAGCATCGACCTGCGCCTGGAGGGCCGCGCCACGGCCGGGGTGAGCGACCTCAGCCTCGCCGACTCCACCCTGGGCGTGTACTCCCGCGACGCCGAGTTCTCCGTGAGCCGGGTGACCTTCGCCGACAACCAGCGCGACGACCAGTCCGGGCTCATCGCCCGCGACCTGCCCCTGCTCAACGTCTCGGACTCCAGCTTCGACAAGGTCAACGTCGGCATCCTGTTTGACGGTGTTCAGGACGAGGCGGCGCTCAACGTCACCAACGTCACCTTCACCGACAGCCGTGACGCGCTCTATGTGGGCAGCGTCGGCAAATACAAACACAGCGTCACCGCCACGGGCGTGAGCGTCAGCAACAGCTCCAGCCACGCGCTCTTGTTTTACAACGCTGATGTGACGCTCAATGAGGTGTCGATCACCGACACAAACGGCTATGCCATCTACGGTGACCTCGCCTCGAAGGTCCGCCTCAACGGCGTTGACGTCAACAACACCACGGGCGTGAGCGTCTACGTCATCGGCTCGATCGAGGCCGACGGCCTACGCGTCACGAACTCCGAGGCCAGCGGCGTGTACGGCGGCAAGAAGGGCTCGACGCTACGCAACACGACCGTAGACAATGTGCAGGGCTACGCGCTCTACTCCACGGGCGATCTCACCATCGCCGACTCCAAGGTGAGCAACACCACGAGCACCTCGATCTTCGCCGTGCGCGGCAACCTCACCGTCACCGGCAGCGAGGTGAGCGACAGCCTCGGCACGGGCATCTACGCCACTTATGGCGACGTGATCGTGCGGGACACGCTCTTGGAGCGCCTGGACAGCCACGGCGTCTACGCCTCCACGGCGAGCATCACCGTCTCCGACATCACCGTGCGGGACATCCGCGGCACGGCCGTTTATGCCTACCGCTCCCACCTCGTCGTTGAGCCGGGCACGGTGGGTGTGCTCATCGAGAACGTAGACGGCAGCGGTCTGTACTCCACCGACGGCAGCATCCTCGCCGAGAACGTCACGATCACGAACATCCGCGGCACGGCGGTCTACGGGTATTACGGCGACGTGAACCTCAAGAACGCCCAGATCTCGGAGGTGATCGGCACGGCGGTCTATGGCTACTTCGGTGACGTCACCGTCTCCGATGTTCACGTCAGCGACATCTACGGCACTGGCATCTATTCTTACCGCGGCGACATGACCGTGACCCCCCGGCGACACCGGCGTCACCGTCACCAACGCCGAGACCTACGGCCTCTACACCTACACCGGGGACATGCTCGCCGAGGGCTTCACCATCACCAACACCCGGAACACCGGCGTGCTCGTGAGCTATGGGAACCTCACGGTGAGCGACTGCGAGGTCACCGAGTCTGGCAGCCACGGCATCTACGGCCAGGAAGGTGACCTCAGCGTGACCAACTGTGCCGTCTCCGATGTCGGCGGCGCCGGCGTCGCCCTCTCCGAGGGGGCCCTCGCCACCGTCACCGATGTAAGCATCACCGACGCGGACACCTACGGCGTCTACGTCAAGGACGCGGACGGTGTGGTGAGCGGCGTCACCATGACCACCTCGGGCAGCCAAGGAATCTACATCACGGGCGGCGACGGGGAGATCACCGACGTCACGGTGAGCGGCGCGGGGAGCTCCGGCGTGCAGGTCTCGACGGGCGACCTCACCCTCTCCGAGGCGACCATCGGCAACGTCGGCGGAGACGCGGTGTACGTCAGCAACGGGGACGCGCTCATCTCGGATCTGCAGGTCGTCGATCTCTCCTCGGCCCAAGACGAGTACAGCGCCGTCGGCGGCGGCATCGACGTCCGTGGGCACGCCTTGGTGACGAACACCCTCATCGACAAGACCGAGGGGTACGGCCTCTACGCCGAGTCCGCCGAGGTGAGCTACACCACGATCTCCAACGGCGTCGATCGTGGCGTGACCATCTACGGGAACTCCGCCTCTAGCATCACGTACAGCGACGTCATCGACAACGGCAGCTACGGTGTGGTCGGCGTCTCCAAAGGCACAAACGGCCTGCAGGTCAGCAAGTCCAACATCACCGGGAACTACGAGTACGGCGTGTACTACGCCCAGCTCATGGACGGCTGTTATGTGGCCGACAACTACCGCCTCAGCGGCGTTGACACGGCCTCCGGCGGCACCATCGACGCCAGCTTCACGACGAAGGGCACACAGTTCATCTACCTGGACTCGGTGACCAGCCCCTCCTCCACTGAGGTCTCCGGCACGGGCCCCTCCACCGGCTCCTGAGCCCGCTGTCTGTCGCCGCGTCGTGGGCTCACCCCCCCCCACGGCGCGGCGGCGCCATTCTTTCGCTCAGACACCCCACGCTCCAACGATGGAGAGGCTCCATGACCCTGCCGATTCGTTTCAACATGACGATCTTGCTCGCCTTAGCGACCTTGGCCTGCCGGTCCAAGGATGACGCCCTGGACTCCGTAGACACTAACATCGACGGCCCAGAGGACACCGCGGACACCGCAGTAGACGACGACATCGACAACACCTATGAGATCTGTGAAGACATCACCTGGTCCGGTGAGGTGATCGTCGGCGCGGTGTATTATGTCTGCCCCACGGCGACCTTGACCATCGCCGCCGACACCCAGGTCAAGTTTATGCCCAGCGCGGGGCTCGTCGTAGACGGCACCCTGAAGCTTGAGGGCAGCGACGGCGCCCCGGTGGTGTTCACCACAAACTACAGCTCCACGGCGGGCAACTACGGCGTCTCCGTCGGCGGCACGGGCGACAAGTCCACCCTACAATACGCGACGTTTGAGCACATCAACCTGCGCCTCGAGGGCGGGGGCCGCGACGGCGATCACCAACAGCGCGTTCTCCGACGCCACCCTGGAGATCTACACCCGCGAGGCGCCGTTCACCGTTGATTATTGCACCTTCACCGACAACCAGCGCGACAACCAGTACGGCATCGTCGCCCGTGATCTGCCCCTGCTCGACGTGGTGAACAGCACCTTTGACAAGGTCTACGTCGGCATCGGGTTTGACGGTGTGCAGGACGAGTCGGCGCTCTCTGTGGCGGACACGACGTTCAACGAGGTGCGCCACGCGCTCTGTGGGCAGCATCGGCGAGTATCTGCACACGGTCACCGGCACAAACCTCACGATCAACAGCACCTCCTCCCACGGGATGATGCTGTACAGCGCGGCGTCGAGCTTCACGAACCTCAGCGTCACCGACGCCACGGGCTATGGCCTCTACGCCGACGTGCGCTCGACCTTGGCGCTGGACAACGCGGTCATCAAGAACTCCGACGCCATCTGTGTGTACGCCGAGGGCTCGCTCACGGCCACGGGGCTCGTCGCTGAGGGCTGCGGCGGCAGCGGCGTGTACGCGGGCAAGAAGGGCTCGTCGATCACGGGCAGCAGCGTCGTCGGCGCCGTGGGGTATGGCGTCTACGCCTATGGTGATCTCACCATGGACAGCACCACGGTCTCTAGCGCGTCCAACTCCGGCGTCTATGTGTATTATGGTGACCTCGCCCTGAGCGGGGTGGTCTTGTCCAACAACGGCGGCAGCGGGGCCTACGCCCAGCAAGGCACCTTGACCGTAGAGACCTCCGAGGTGGTGGGCAACACCGCCCAAGGCGTGCAGACCTACTACGGTGACCTCACCGTGCTGGACTCGAACATCTCGGGCAACAACGGCTCGGCGGTGTTCGCCGACCACGGCGCGGTGGAGGTGCGGCGCACCACCATCGAGGACACTGAGGGCTACGCGATCTACGCCAGCACGGCGTCCATCGTGGCGTCTGAGGTCACCATCAAAGACATCCGGAACTACGGCATCTATGGTTACCGCAGCTCCGTGGTCCTGGATGACTCCACCTTAGACAACGTCGAGGGCGTGAGCGTCTACACCGTCGACGGCGACCTCACCGCCACCAACGTCGATATTCGTAACTCCCGCTCCCACGGCATGTACGCCTATTACGGTGACCTCACCGTCACCAACGCCATCTTGGAGAACATCCGTGAGGGCGGACTGTACAGCTACTACGGCGATCTGACGGTCACCGACGCGAGCTTGACGACGATCTACGGCCAAGGCATCTACGCCTACCGTGGGAACCTGATCGTGAACGCTGGCGTGACGGGCACCACCCTTTATGACGTCGGCTTCAACGCGCTGTACAGCTACTACGGTGACCTGACGGCCACGGGCGTCAAGATCGACAAGGTCGGCCAGAGCGGCGTGTTGACCTACTACGGCGACACCACGGTCAGCGGCGTCACCGTGAACGACGCGGGCACCTACGGCGTGTTTGATCAGGACGGCACGCTCACGATGAGCGACAGCACGGTGACCAACACGGTCAACGTCGGCGTGTACCTGAACCTGGGCGAGCTGGCCACGGTCACCAACTCCACGGTGGACACCACGGGCTCTACGGGCGTGTATGTCTACCAGGGCGACCTCATCATCTCCGACACGGATGTCTCCAACTCGGGCAGCGTGGGCGTGTACGTCAACATCGGCGACATGGTGGCCGACGCCGTGAACGTGGTCGAGGCCACGGGCCAAGGCTTCTACGTGAACGCCGGGGCCCTGGACCTCAGCGACGCTTCAGTGACCGGCGCCGGCAGCCACGGCGTCTACGTCTACAACGGCGTCGCGGCCGTGGAGAACCTCGCGCTCACCGACATCGGCGGCACGGGTCTGTATGTGAACGTCGGCGACCTCAGCGCCACGGCGGTGGACGGCAGCGACATCGCCAGCCAGGGTGTGTACGTCTACAACGGCGACATGACCGCCTCGGACCTGACGCTGGACGACATCGGCAGCCAAGGCGTGTACGTCTACAACGGGAACCTGACGATCAGCGAGTCGATCATCTCCGATGTGGACAGCCAAGGCCTGTATGTGTATGGCGGTGACCTCAACCTCGCGGACACCACCGTGGGCAACAGCGGCGAGCGCGGCGTGTATGTCTACCTCGGCGACGCTCTGATCGACGGCCTGCAGGTCGTGGACCTCTCCTCGACCCAAGACCAGCGCAGCGCGCTCAGCTACGGCCTCGACGTCCGTGGCCACGCCCTCGTGACCGACACGATCGTAGACAAGGCGGACAGCTATGGCATGTACGCCAAGAGCGCGGAGATCGTGAGCAGCACCTTCTCCAACAACAACAACATCGGCGTGATCCTGTACGGCAACGACGCCAGCAGCGTGAGCTACTGCGACGTGATCGACAACGGATCCATGGCGTGTACGGCCCCACCACGGGAACCAACTCCTTGGACGTGTCGTACAACAACGTCACCGGGAACAAGTACTACGGCGTCGTCTACGCCCGCGCCCTGGACAACAACTACATCGCCGACAACTACAGCAAGACCGGCGCCGACACCACCTCAAAGGGCACCGTGGACGGCACCCTCGACGTGAGCTCTAGCCAGATCGGCTCCATTGACGCGGTGACGAACCCGAAGTCGTCGTCCGTCTCGGGCACCGGCCCGGCCTCGGGGAGCTGATTCGACACAGACCGTCGATTGACGATTGATCACGCGGCGCCTGGATCTCCCTCGGGGTCCAGGCGCTCGGCGTTGAGCAGGGTGGGCAAGGTCGAGCCTCTGGAGCGGTTGTCCAGGGCCCGGCGGCCCTCAAACCGGGGCAGATCGGGCAAGAACACCAGACGCAGCTCCAAGGAGAACCGCGCCCGGCCCGAGTCGTGGCCGAGGCTGCCGTGGAGCTGGTGCGCCGAGAACAGGAGCTGCTCGGCGTCTTTGCAGGCGAAACGGAGCGCCTCCCCCGGCGGCGGCGCCGTGGCGCAGGGGTAGACCTTCTGCGGGTGCGGCGCCTGCCAGCCGCCGAGCTTGTCCCAGTCCCCCAGATCAAAGCCCGCTTGAAGCGTTGGGCACGGCCTGATGAAAGGCCTCGGGAAAAAATCCGAAGCTCTCCTCACGCGGCACGTCGCCGAGCGCCAGCCAGAGGTTCACCTGGGCCTCGGGGTTGCCGTACCAGGTGTCGCGGTGAATGGCGTAGGCCCGGGCGGCTTTGGGCTCGCGGTGGGCGCCGGAGAGCACGGCGCGCAGGCGAGGGCGATCCATCACGGTCTGGTGCAGGGGCAGGCCGAGGTCGGCGACGAGGCCCCGGGCGAGCCAGAGCGCCTCTGGATCCTCTACAAACGCCCAGCGCAGGGCGGTGAGGCGGGCGAAGTGCTCCGATGGGGAGAGCGCCCGGTGGGCGAGGCGGGGCGGGTGTGGGTCAAACACCGATGTGAGCTTGGCCTCGGCGTAGCGGGCCAAGGCGCGGGAGGCGCGGCTCGCGGATCTGCGCAGGATCGTGCCCGTGAGCGCCTGCTCCCAGGGCGAGGGGCCGTCGTTCATCGGCGCGAGGACGGGGTGATCTGCAAGAAGCTCACGCATGAGGGGCCTCGGCGGCGTCCCGACACAGACGATCCACCCGCTTGAGCAGGGTAGGCAGGCGGTGCGGCCCGTGCATCGAGCTCACATTCGCCAGGGCCTCCTCGGCGGTCATCCCGGCGGCGGAGACATAGAGCGGGCTCTGGCTGCCCCCGCGGAGGTGCGGCAGGGCGTCACCCTCAAAAAACCGCCGCTTGGCCACGCCCACCACAGGCAGCCCCGTGGCCTCGTGAAGCCGGGCGCCGAGGCCGGGCCGCCCGTTGAGCCAGGCGTGACCGTCCACGACGATCACCTCCGGGGCCTCGGGCAATGTGTGGAGCAGGGCCAGCAGGCAAGGCAGCTCACGGCGGTAGAACTGGCCGGGCTCGTACGCCGCGACCTCGGGCACAAAGACGAGCTGCTCCGAGGTGGGGCTCGGGTCGTCCCAGCGCTCGCAGAGGAGGCCCGCGGCCCAGGCGCCGCCGAGGGGAGGGTAATGAACGTCCGTGAGCAGGATCATCGGCGCAGAGTACCGGATCCGGGCTTGTCTTGTGAAGGCCGCACGTTCTGGGGCGCGCTCGCCTACCCAGGGTGGAGTGATCCCAACCATGCTCAACCGCCTTCTCCCCGTCCTCGCCGCCCTCGGCCTCACCCTCGCGCTCACCAGCGGCGCCGCCAGCGCCTATGAGCAGACCTACACCCCTACGGCGCCTGGCGAGATTCAGCTCAAGGAGCTGCCCCAGGCCCTCGCGTTAGAGGCCCCAGACGGCGACGACGAGGGCTTTCGCGCCCTGTTCAACTTCATCCAGTCGAACGAGCTGGCGATGACCGTGCCCGTCGAGGTGGACCTGAGCGACGAGCGTGAGGCGATGCGCTTTTTTGCCCCCTCCGCGCGCCTCGCGAGCCCGCCGCCCTCCGCCGACGGGGTGCAGGTGAAGGCGCTGCCGCCGCGCACGGTGGTGAGCCTCGGTCACCGCGGCCGGGGCGGCGATCGTCAGCGGGGCCAAGACATCGTCACCTTGCAGCGCTGGATCGCCGAGAACCCCGAGTGGCGGGCCATCGGCGCGCCCATCGCCGTGTATTGGGACGGGCCGTTCACGCCGTTCTTCTTGCGGCGCTCCGAGGTGATGATCGAGCTGAGCCCCGCGGGTTAAGCCCGGCGATCGCCCGGCCGCGACCCGTCGCCCGCTGGACCCTCGAGGGGGACAAGGGCGTTGTGCGTGGGGTGAGCCTTCTGCGCCGCGATGAGCGTGCGATCAGCCGCGCCCCATTGGGTGTCTCAGCGATGTGGACTGCACCAGGCCGTCGAGGGCTTGGGGGCTCCCAGCCCAATAGATCCCGTGGAGCTGGCGTACACCCTTTGCTTTTCTGATGAGGCACACCAGGGCTGCGCCTCTCTCGCCGGCGTGGACGAGCCCCACAGGTCCCAGGCGGTTTGTTCGCCGGATTCAATCGTTTTGATTCACCTCAGGTGGTGTAGTCTTCGGTTCACCGGGTAAGAACGCCCGCAAGGAGACGCTCCTCATGAACCTCAAGCACACGCTCACCGCCCTGTTCGCCGTTCCCCTCCTCGCGGGCTGCGGCGACAAGAACGCCGCGACAGACTCCGGCTCCACGGATGACAGCCGCGCCGACGACAGCGCTGGGCCAGGGGGCATCGTCTTCACCCCTGGCACCGCCCAGTCCATCCCCAAGTATGAGAGCCTTGAGCTCGGAATCGACGGTCTGGATCCCGCCACGGCGTACCGGGTGACCCTCGTGCTCGCCGAGAACGTCACCACCAACGGCGACGGCACGGGCACCTTCGTCAGCAAGTTTGACGGCACCTCCGACGTCGTCGACCCCGGAAGTTCTGAATACGTGGTCGTGATCGACCAAGTGAATCTCGAAGCCATCACCCCCGCCAACACAGCCCCGGCGCAGGAGGACCCGAACGACCCCTCCGGCATCTTCCCTCGCTTCGGCGGCTTGATCGTCGTGAACCTCACCAGCGCCGGCTCCGCGGGCACGGTGTACCCCGTCTTCCACGTCAACGGAGGTAACTCGACCTACTTGGAGATCACCGACGGCGTACCCACCGAGTTCTACGTGATCGGCCCGGCGATCACGGGTGAATGATCGACCGTTTGTGTGAGATGGTGTCCGCGGCCGGGGCGCCGCTCTGAGGTGATGATTGAGCTGGCGCCGCGTTAAGCCCGGCGGATGACCGCTCCGCTCAAGCCTCAGCTCCGCCCGGCGCGGGGGATCGTCGCTGGCCCCGGTCGAGGCCAGCCTCCTGGCCCGATCCACCACCAGCGGGTGCTGCCGCCGCCAGCGCTCGCGCCCATCGTCGAGCATCTCTGGCTCGTGCGCTGGGAGTTCCCGCCCGGGGCGACCTTTGAGGCGATCACCCTGCCGCACCCCGTGGCCCACTGGACGGTGGAGGGTGACGAGAGCGTCGTTCGTGGGGTGAGCCAGCGGCCCTTCGCCCGGACGCTCTCCGGCGCGGGGCGGGTGGTCGCCGTGAAGTTTCGCCCCGCCGGGCTGCGCTGGCTCACGGAGCTCCCCGCCAAACACAGCCGGGAGCGCCTTCTGCCCGCCGCCGAGCTTCTGGGCCTGCGCCCGGCGCCGCTCAGCGGGCTGCCCGATGACGAGGCCCTCGCCGCCCTGGCCGCCACGCTCACCGAGCTGCCCCAGCGCGACGTGCCCGACGCACAGCTCGCCCGAGATCTCGCCGAGCGCTGCGCCACCGATCGTTCGATCACCACCGTCGAGGCCTTGGCGGCTGTGGCTGGGGTCGGGGTGCGTGGGCTGCAGCGCCTCTTTGAGCGGGAGATCGGCCTGCCGCCGAAGTGGGTGATCCAGCGCTACCGGCTGCACGAGGCGGTGGAGGGCCTGGTGGATCCCAGCCGGAGAGACCTCGCGGAGCTGGCGTACACCCTTGGGTTTGTGGATCAGGCGCACTTCAGCCGCGCCTATCGCGCCGCCGTCGGCGAGCCGCCGAGCGCCACCTTGGCGAGGCTGCGGACCGCCCCAGGCCGATTGATCTGTCATGATCCGGATCAGGTTGTGTAGGCTCTGGGTCATCGGGCAAGAACGCCCGAAAGGAGACCATCCCAATGAACCTCAAGCACACGCTCACCGCCCTGCTCGCCCTCACCTTCGCCGCCGGCTGCGGCGACAAGGACGCCGCGACGGACTCCGGCACCACCGACGACAGCACCGCCACGGACGACAGCACCGTTGAGGAGGGCATCACCTTCACCCCCGCCGCCGACCAGTCCCTCGCCGCGGGCGGCAGCTTGGACCCTCTCCATCGGCGCCTGGACGAGGCACGGCGTACCGCGTCACCCTCGTGATCGCCGCGAACCTGACCACGAGCGGCGACGGCACGGGCACCTTCATCGACGGTGACGCCAACGGCGCCGCCGACGCGGGCGCGTCCGAGGCCGTGGCGCTCATCGCCAGCGTGAACGGCGCCGCGATCACCGCCGCCAAGACCTACCCCAGCGGCGAAGACGACCCGGCCAACCCCTCGGGCATCTTCCCGGTGACGGGCGGCGTGATCACCGTGAACCTCAGCGGCGTGGCCGCGGGCCAGGTGTACCCCGTGATCTACGTCAACGGCGGCGCCTCGACCTTCTTGGAGATCACCGGCGGCGTGCCCAGCGAGGTCTACGCCGTCGGCCCGGCGATCACGGTCAACTGAGTCGCCCATAGATTGTGTGAGATGGCGCCGTCGTCTGGGGCTCTGGCTCTGGGCGGCGGCGCTCGTTTTGTTTTGGGGTATACTACACCGCCAACCTCCGGCGGAGAGACCCACCGATGATCCTGCTCTTGAGCCTGCTCGCCTGCGGCGGCGAGGTGCCCGCTGGGCTTCAGGCCGACGCCCGAATCGTCACCGACGCCAGCGGCCTGCGCCACATCCAGGCCGCCACCGAGCGGGATCTCTTCTACCTCCAGGGCTACATCACCGCCAGGACCGCCTCTGGCAGATGGAGCTCCTGCGCCGCCGCGCCTGGGGCCGTCGGGCGGAGGTGCTCGGCGAGGCGTACTACTCAAGCGACCTCCAGAGCCGGGCCTTAGGGTTTGGGCGCTGGGGCGAGCTGACCGCCGAGGCCATCGTCGCGGATCCGCCGATTCACCGGATGCTCTCGGCCTACGCCGACGGCGTGAACCAGCTCATCGCCGATGTGGCCTCCGGGGCCCAGCCCGAGGCGTCGCAGCTTGCGCTCCTTGACGGCCCCGTCGAGCCCTGGCGTGTCGAGGACACCCTCGCCATCAGAAGCTGCTCACCGCGGGCCTCTCCATGCGCCCCGACCAAGACATCATCTTGGGCCTCGCCCGCACCTTGCTCGGCCAGGATCTGTTCACCGACCTCTACCAGTTCGCGCCCTTTGATCGGGCCTATACCGCCCCCGACTTCTGGCCCGCCGGGGCCTCGGGGCCGCCCGCGCCGCCGTTCGCTGAACATGACCATGGGCGGCAGCAACAACATGGCGGTGTCGGCCCAGGCCAGCGAGACAGGGGCGCGCGCTGTTGGCGTCAGACAGCCACCAAGGGGTGGGGCACCCCTCGGTGTATTACTACATTCACCTCAGCACAAAGGCCGTCGGCGGCGACATCGACGCCTTCGGGGCCACCTTCCCCGGCGTGCCGATGGTGCTCTTTGGCCACAACGGCCAGGTGGCCTGGGCCCCCACCACCAGCCTCTACGACGTGGCCGATGTGTACCTGGAGATCCTCGACGGCGACACGGTCAGCTTCTTGGGCGAGGACGTGCCCCTGATCGAGCGCGAGGAGGTGATCCGCGTGCGCCTCGCCGATGGCTCTGTAGAGGATCGTTCGGTGACTGTGCAGGAGGTGCCGCACCACGGCCCGCTCATGCCCGCGGAGTCCTTGGGTCTGCCCTTGCCCCTGAACATCTCGATCCGCTGGACAGGCTTCCAGGCGCGGTCTGTGGCGCGGGCGTTTTATGAGCTGGAGGAGGCCCAGAGCTTTGACGCCTTTCGTGGGGCCCTCGACCACTACTTCACCGGGGGCATGCACTGGCTCTACGCCGATGTGTCTGGATCCATCGGTTACTCCTCGTTCACGTCGATCCCGGTGCGGGAGGTGCTCGACCCCGACGCCCCGCCGATCACGCTCTTGCCCGGCGACGGCGGCTACGAGTGGCTGCCCGCCGAGGGCGGCCCCGACCCCTTCTTGACCCTCACCCGGGACGAGGTGCCCTGGACAACAAGCGCCCCCGACGGCTTTCTGGCCTCGGCGAACAATGATCCCGTGGGGCAGACCGACGACAACGACCCCTTCAACGATCCGGCCTACCTCTCGGCGATCTTTGATCTGGGCACCCGCGTTCAGGCCCCCGCCCGGCAGCTCAGCGCGCTGATCAGCGACGGCGGCGTGAGCCTGGAGGAGCTCGGCATGGTGCAGCTCAACACCCTCTCCCGCCCCGCCGAGCGGCTGTTGCCCTTCTTGTCCCAGGCCGCCGACCCGCCGCCCGGACCTCGTCGACGCCCAGATGGCCGAGGCCCTGGCGCTCTTGAGGCCTGGGACTACGCCTGCAGCGTCGAGGCCGTCGGGCCAGCCTGTTCCACGCCTGGCTCGCCGTGCTCATCCGCGACATGCTCGGCGATGAGGGCGGCGGCCTCGTCGGCGATTTGCTCCTCGCCGAGCTCGACGCCCGCCTGGTGATCGTCACCCTCAAGATGGTGACCCACTTCTTGGAGGTCACCGAGGCCGATCTTGATCAGATACAGTCAGGGGCGCTGCCCTTCCCCTCCGCGACCGGCGACGACTACTTTGACGACCGCCGCACCGACGTCGTCGAGACCGGGACGAGCTTGCTGCTCCAGAGCTTACGCCGCGCCTTGGACGAGCTGGCGCCGATCATGGCCAGCCACGGCGCCGATCCCGACGACCTGGACACCTGGCGCTGGGGCCTTGGCACACGATGCAGCTCGTAGACCCCGCCGAGGCCCTGGTGCCCGGGCGTCCAGCGCTCGCTTGCCCAAGCCTGGCGGTCTGTACACGGTGGACGTCGCCGACTATGTGCTCGCCCGCGATGGTGCGCTGAGCGCGAGCTTAGACGTAGACAACGCCCCGTCCAACCGCTTCTTGTTTGAGATGGACCCAGCCGGTGTACGCGGCCTGATGGCCCTGCCCGGCGGGTTCAGCGAGCACCCAGGAGAACCCCACCACAATGATCTCTGGGCGGAGTACATCAACGGTCAGTATCGGCCGGTGCCGTTTGCGGCGGAGGACGTCGAGGCCAGCGCGGAGTCTGTG